>NZ_FOIL01000001.1:43182-158727 GCF_900101295.1 [Clostridium] aminophilum
CGTCTCCCCTCGCATGAGGGGAGTGGATTGAAATCGTGTAGATCGGCGGCGGTCAGTGGCGATATCTCGTCTCCCCTCGCATGAGGGGAATATGCGATTTAAAAAATGATAACAAACGAGATAAAATAATAACAAAAGATGACAA
Source organism: [Clostridium] aminophilum (assembly GCF_900101295.1). Lineage (GTDB taxonomy): Bacteria > Bacillota > Clostridia > Lachnospirales > Lachnospiraceae > Clostridium_R > Clostridium_R aminophilum_A. The sequence goes on from NZ_FOIL01000001.1 coordinate 43,328, forward strand.
AAACAGCAAAAGAATAACAAAAGATAACAAGATAAGAAAATAATAACAAGCAAGGGATAAAAATGAAGATGACAGATCCTTTTACAAGAACGCCGGGGGTGGCAGGTAAGGCGTATATCGACAGCGGAGTAGCTGATGAAATTATTCAGGCATTCTGTGACGAGAATTCGTCCAAATATGTATATAAAATCACTGGCTTGCGAGGTTCCGGCAAATCGGTTGAATACAGCAGGGTTCTCCGGACTTTAAAAGAAAAAGATGGGTGGCTCGTTTATCCACTGTCCTCTTCCGGAGATGGGATAAGGACACTGATTTCCAAGTTGAGTATGGAAGAGTTTATTGATTCAAAGAAAAGCTCTCTTACGGTAAAATCAAGCACGTCTCTTGAAGGAAAGGTTATTGTGGCTTCCGGGAAGCAGGCAGTAGACATTACAAAGGCGCTGAGCGATAACGAGGATTACTATTCGCAGGAAGCGACGTTGGTTAAAATGATCGAGACTGCAAATAAAAAGAATTATAAAGTTCTGATCGGGATTGATGATATCTCAAAGACCCCGGCCATGGTAGAACTCTTATCACTTGTTTCATCCATGGTATTGGAGGGATTGAAAGTTTATCTGATCGTTACCGGTCTGTCTCAGAATATTGAAGCTTTTTCCACGGAAAAGAATCTTTCTTTTTTTAAGCGGGCGGATTCGTTGGAAATAAAGAGCCTGAACAAATACGATATTGTGTTTATGTATCAAAAGCTTCTTGGAGTGAGTGATAAAGAAGCAAAAATACTGGAAGAAATCACCGAGGGATATGCGTATGCATATCAGGTCCTGGGATCGCTGTACTTCAGGAAACAGGAGAATGACACCGTAGAGGATTTAATGCCGGATTTCGAACGGATCCTTTTCCGGGATTCCTATGATTTGATATGGAAAAGTATCACAGAGAGAGAAAAAGAACTGATTCGCTGTATATACAGATCAAAAACCGGAAAAACCAGTGATATCAAGGAACTGATGACCAATAAGGCAAATTACTCTGTTGTGAGAGAGCGGCTTATCAATAAACATATCGTAGATGGCGGTACCAGAGGTTACCTGACGATCAGGCTGCCGAGATTTGATCGATATATTGAACTTTGGGGAGACGAGTGATCTCGTCTCCTCTTTTTGGTGGAGCACTTAGCGACGCATATTTCACTTAGCAGCTATGCTGCTTAGTGAAATAGCGTGCTGAGGCTGGTGTTTTCGAGCTTAGTGCGTACCATGGAAATCCACTTGGCGACGCATATTTCATTTAGCGGCTATGCCGCTTAGTGAAATAGCGTGCTGAGGCTGGTTTTCTCGAGCCTAGTGGATTTGCTTCGTTTATGCGTGAAACATCTCCAAAGACCAGGATGAAAAGATCTGGAATGTGTGATAAATAGTGTGTTTCCATACTTTCCCTGATCATATCAGTAATCCGATTTATAGTTATACTATTAGTGTATATAGTTTTTTTGTTGACGCCGGAAATGGATTGTGATAATCTCCTATCCATAAACCTACTAAACAGATAGGAAACATGGAAAATGAACGTCCGAAGAGACAGGGGAAATGAAAAAGGAGGAACTGGACGATGAGGAAAAACGTTAAGAGAACAGCAGCATTCAGCATTGCGACAGCATTGACACTTGGACTTGCCGCCTGCGGAAGCAGCACGGCAAACACAGCAGCCACGAACACAGCAGCCACGAACACGGCAGTCACAGAAGCAGCATCGCAGGGAAGTGAAGCTGCAGCGGAGACGGTGAAGAGTGAGAATCCTGCCTCCGGAGAGGTTAAGACGATTCAGGTAGCGCATACCAATTACTATAAGCCATATGATTTCCAGACACCGGATGGCGGATCTGATGGATACGAAGTGGCGGTTCTGAAAGCAGTCGATGAACTTCTTCCGCAGTACGAGTTCCAATTCACACCGACCACCGATGACGATCTTCTCGTCGGAGTGGAATCCGGAAAGTACGATGTGGGAACAAAAGGTGTCTGGTGGACCGAAGCGAGATCGAAGACCTACGTTTTCCCGAAGAATTACATCGGCGCATCGGTTATCGGCATCCTGTTTCGGGCAGAGGACAAAGACAAGTACACAGATCTGGAAGCCTTCGCAAAGGATGGAGGAAAGCTTGTTCCGATCGCTCCGCAGAATGCACAGTACAACATCGTAGAGAATTTTAACAAGAATCATCCGGATTCGCAGATCAAACTCGAGGCATCCGATGCCTTTCAGGTATCTGACGCATATCAGTGGGTAACCGAGGGAAGATACGACGCATATTTTGAGATCCGCACCTCCTATGAGGCGAACATCGTAGCAGATGACGGGGAGTATCACGATTACGTTGACAAGCTTTCCTATGTACCGTATGAGGGTATTCCGACCTGGCCGCTCTTTAACAGGAACAATCAGGAGCTGGCGGATGCGTACGACGGGGCGATTGAGAAGCTGAAAGCAGACGGAACGCTGTCCAAGCTTTCCAAGCAGTATTTCGGATACGATCTGTTTGAACTGGTTCCGAAGGGCTACCAGAAGGGCGATCAGCTCTGATTTTGACAAGATAATCCATGAACAACGGGCAATGCAACAGAACGAACAGGAAGAGGAGGACAACATTATGGCAGAGAATAAGAGACAGCTGGTACTGGACGCACTTGACAACAAGCCGGTAGAGAGAGTTCCGGTGGGATTCTGGTATCATTACGCATTTGACGCACTGTATGAGGACAGTCCGAAGATTCTTTCCAGAAACCTGGCAGGTCATCAGAAATTCTTCGATGATTTTCATCCGGATTTCGTGAAGATCATGAGCGACGGATATTTCCGTTATCCGAATCCGACGGTGGATGCCGTGAAGACGGCGGCCGATCTGAGAAACGTCAAGTCGGCGAATCCGCAGGACTGGATCGATAAGCAGGTTCACCTGGTAAAGGAAGTGAACCGGAAACTGGATCACAAACTGGCGACATTCTACAATGTCTTCGCTCCGGCAACTTATCTGAAATGGCTTCTGGACTTTAATCATGCGGCACCGGGTTCCGGCAATGACTTCCAGGGAACACTGTTCAACGAGTTTCTGAAGGAGGATCCGGAAGCAGTGCGGATCGCCCTCAGCGAGATTGCAAAGGATGTGAAGAAACTGGCAACGGCAGTGATCCGTGAAGGCGGCGCAGACGGCATTTACTTCAGCTTCCAGAATATTCAGGGAGCGGGACTTTCCAAGGAGGAGTATCAGGAACTGATCGCACCGAGCGAGCTGGAAGTGCTGGAGGCCGCAAATGCGGTCGGCGATTACAACATTCTCCATATCTGCGGTTATGAAGGCGCGGTCAATGACCTGACAACTTACATCGATTATCCGGCGAAGGCGATTAATTATGCGGCAACCGTCGAAGGAATCAGCCTTGGCGAAGCGAAGAAACTCTTCGGCGGAAGAGCGGTGATCGGCGGTTTCAACAATACAAGGGACGGTATTCTCTACAAGGGGTCAAAGGAGGAGATTCAGGAGGAGACCAGAAGAATTCTGGAGGAATCCGGCACAACCGGAATCATCCTCGGCGCAGACTGCACCGTTCCGGCCGATACGCCGGTGGAGCATTATCAGTGGGTACGAGAGGCAGCGGAGCTTTTGGCAAAAGAAAAGGCGGCGTAAGAACGCTGTCGGACAGAAAACGTGCGGTTCAGAGGAGTGATCCGGAAAAAGGTGAGTGGGTCCGGAACGGGATCAGGACCGCACAAAAGAATGCGGAAGCAGAACAGGGAGGTGACCATTGATGAGGCCGTTTCATCCTTCATTTATTCTCACGGCGCTGGCAAATATTTGGCCATATATCGGCGTGACGCTTGGGACGATGCTTGGAACGTGCTTTTTCGGAGGCCTGATCGGACTGATTGTGGCGAGAGCACGGATCCGGAAAAGAAAGTTTTCCAATGCAGCCGCACAGGCATATATCTATATCGTACGATGCATCCCATCGATTGTATTATTGTTCATCGTGTATTACGGACTTCCTGAGCTGATGTTATCGTTCGGTGTGAATATCAATGATTCGAGCAAATGGTTTTTTGTGATCACCACCTTTTCAATTCTTTTTTCTGCAAGCATGGCGGAGGTGTTCCGGGCTTCCTATGAGGCGATCGACCCGGGCCAGCGCGAGGCAGCGCTGGCCGCCGGAATGAGTGAGTTTCAGGCATTTCGAAGAATCGTTCTTCCGCAGGCCGCGGTTGTGGCGCTTCCGAATTTCTGCAACGCGCTGGTCAGCCTGATGAAGGAAGGCTCTCTGTCTTACACCATCGGCATGATCGATGTCATGGGACAGGGGCAGCTGCTGATCGGCTTAAATCACGGTTCGTACGGACTGGAAGTCTATATCGCGCTGGCACTGATCTATTGGAGTCTGACACTGATTTTGGAGAAGTCGTTCGGAACTCTGGAGAGTGTTCTGGCGAGAGGAAAGAAGAGAAATCATCCGGAGACAGGAGGGGAAGAGCATGGAACTGAACACAGAATTTATCGTACAGGCTCTGGTGGCATCGCTGAAGGGCATACCGACGACACTCATCATCACGGCCGTGACCATGCTCCTGTCTTCACCGATCGCATTCTTCTTTGCCCTCCGGCGTTTGGCCGGCGGGGAGAAGGGAAACCGTTTCATTCGCGGCTACATTTCCTTCGTAAGAGGAACGCCGATCGTTCTTCAGATCCTGTTCTTTTACAGCCTTCTGCCGACCACGCTGAATCACATGTTTAATACGATTCTCGGACTTCATCTCCCCATTTTTGACATGAATCCGATTGTATATGCGTTTGTCGTATTTTCACTGAACACAACTGCGGTTCTGACGGAAGTGTTCCGGTCGGCACTGTTTTCCATCGGACCCGGTCAGATGGAGGCCGCACTCTCGGTGGGACTGTCACCGGCGCAGGCGTACCGCCGGATCATTGTTCCCCAGGGCCTGACGGCGGCGCTGCCGAATATCTGCAACACAACCATCAGCGTTCTGAAAAGCACATCGCTGGCGTACATGATGACCGTGCAGGATATCATGGCGATTGCCAAAAAAGAAGCTGCCTTCGGCTACAACTATATTGAGGCCTATCTGGTGGTGCTGATTCTCTACATTGTTCTCTGCACCGCGGTGCAGCTTCTCTTCCGGGCGGTGGAGAAACGGTTGTCGGCATTCCGGAGACCGGCTGCCGCGTGAGCGTTTTACTGAAAAAAGGAAATCCGGTAACAGACGAAAAGGAAAGGCGGTGCCGCTATGCTGAAATTACATAATGTACACAAGTCATACGGGAACAATGAGATTCTCAAGGGTGTGGACCTGGAAATAAAGAAGGGAGACATCATTGTCATCCTCGGACCCAGCGGCTCCGGCAAGACAACCTTTCTCCGGACCATCAATTATCTGGAGCGGGCCGATCAGGGAACGGTGGATTTTGATGATATTCACGCGGACCTGAAGAGCGCGTCGAAGAAGGAGGTCAGCGAGATTCGCAGACGGACCGGCTTCGTGTTCCAGAACTATAATCTCTTTGCAAACAAGACCGCATTGGAAAATGTGACAGAAGGCCTGATCGTCGCCCGGAAGATTCCGAAAGCGCAGGCGATCGAGACGGCGAAGAAAGCGCTGGAGCGGGTTGGCCTCGGCGACCGGTGCGGCTATTATCCGTCCCAGCTTTCCGGCGGACAGCAGCAGCGCGTCGGGATCGCGAGAGCGATTGCGGCAAATCCGGAGGTGATCCTCTTTGATGAACCGACCAGCGCCCTGGATCCGGAGCTGGTCGGCGAGGTACTGAATGTAATGAAGGATCTCGCAAAAGAGGGAGCAACGATGATCGTTGTGACCCACGAGATGAGTTTTGCGCAGCAGGCGGCGACAGAAGTTGTCTACATGGAAGGAGGCGTCGTGGTCGAGAAAGGATCGCCGCAGGAGATCTTCAGCCATCCGAAGGATGAGAAGACGGTTCGTTTCCTGAAGCGGATCCTCCGTCAGGATTTTGATTATGCAATCTGACAATTTTCTGGTTCAGATCCCTTCCAGTTCAAAGGGCGGCGTGTATTCTTCTTTCGCGCTGCTCTTTTCCTGCATAAAGCCCTCGGTCAGTCCCAGATCGATGGCGGCGTCGATGACGCGGTTGTATTCGAAGGAAGTGAGCCGGCGGCTGATCTCTTTATAATCGGCGCTGTGGTAGAACGGCGTGTACTGACTCATGATGCTGATGAGATAACCGCCTTTCGGAAGATGATCGGAAATCCATTTCAGAAGGCGGATCGAGTCGTCCCGGTGGGACGGAAGCACCATATGCCGGATGATTACGCCCCGGATAAGAAGACCGTTCTCATCGAAGACGGGGGGCCCGGCGGCCTCGATCATGGTGCGGATCGCTTCGGAAGCTCGGTCGAAATAGTCCTCTGCGCCGGAGTATTTTTGTGCAAGCTCCGGGGAGTAGTATTTCAGGTCCGGAAGCCAGACGGAAACGTAGGATGCGAGTTTCCGGATGACTTCCGGTTTTTCGTATCCGCCGCTGTTGTAGACGACCGGGATGGTAAGCTTTCCGCGGACTGCTTCCAGCGCTTCGAGGACCGTGGGCGCATACATGGCGGCGGTGACCAGATTGATGTTGTGCGCGCCCTGTTCCTGCAGTTCAAGAAAAATTTCGGAGAGACGCCCCGAAGAGATCGGTTTTCCGAATCCCTCCTGGCTGATCTTGTAATTCTGGCAGAAACAGCAGCGGAGCGTGCAGCCGGTAAAGAATACGGTTCCGCTCCCGCGGTCACCGCTGATACAGGGTTCTTCCCAGGGATGGAGAGCTGCTCTTGCCGCGACGGCGTATGCCGGACTCTGACAGTATCCGCGGTTTTTAAAACGGTCCACGCCGCAGTTTCGGGGGCAGAGACGGCATTGGCGATAGCTCAGATCACTGTTCAGGTGAACGGTCACCCGGCGCCAGCTTTCCGCCAGATCCTCAAACTTTGCCGCTGCATTGGCCGGACTTGTGGACGGAAGCCGGGTTGCCGGAATCCCGAGAACCGGCCGGATGTATTTCTCATATAAGCGGTGGGAGGCGGCGCCGTTGGTATAGACCGCCTCAATCCGGCTGTTTTCCAGAATCGGTGTCAGGTCGTTCGGAACCGCATTTTTGATGGAACTGTCGCTGGAGGCGTGAATATCGCAGCTGGCGATGGAATCCCACAGCGCGATGTGGTTCCGGTGGAGAAATGCGGTCTTCTCCTCAACCGTCTCCGGACAGGCTTCGCCGCAGAGGTGGGAGATGAGCTTCCAGAAGCGGTTTCGGGGATGTCCGTAGAAGAAATTGACCTCGCGGGATTTCACGGACGGAAATGATCCGAGGATCAGAATCCGCGAGTCTTTATCGTAAATTGCCGGGAACGGATGTTCCACATGCATGAGTTCATTTTTCGCCATAATCGGCTCCTTTCTTCCCGCAAGTATAGCATAGATTTCGATTGATTGTACGAAATCAGTTTGCTATAATCTATTTCATGCAGCTAACCGTGAAATCGGCGAAGCTGACAGGATTAGAAAGCAGACTTTTTCGAATTAATTAAGCGGATCCGACGCGATTTTGGACAAATCCGGCTCGCGTCCGATCCTGGAGAATAAGATATGGACGAGAATAATCAGAACAACCGCGGGGGACGGGATCCGAAGAAAAAACAGAATTACACGGCTCTCATCGTCACCCTGGTATTTACTCTTTTCATTGTCGGAGCGATGCACAGCTGGTGGCAGCAGAGCCGTTCGGAGATGATTCCTTACAGCCAGTTCAAGCAGATGCTGAAGGACGGCGAGATCGAATCGGTTGTGGTCAGCAATTCCAAGATCACGATCACACCGAAAGAGGACTCGAAGAACAGCAAGAGTTCCGAACTGAGTGAGGGCGGAATCCTTGGCATGGAATATTATACCGTGCCGATGTACGATCCGGATCTGGAACAGACGTTAAGTGATTCCGGCGTGGCGCGCTATGAGCAGCAGGCGGTGGATCCGACCATGAGCATCATCAGTATGCTGATCGAGTGGATTCTTCCGATTGCGGTCATGATGTTCCTCTTCAATTTCATGATGAAGAAAGTCGGCGGTGGCGGCGGTCTGATGAACGTCGGCAAGAACAACGCCAAAGTATATGTCCAGCGGGCGACCGGCGTGACCTTTGCCGATGTGGCCGGCGAGGACGAGGCAAAGGAATCTCTGACCGAGATTGTGGATTTCCTGCACAATCCGGCGAAGTACACCACCATCGGCGCGAAACTCCCGAAGGGTGCCCTTCTTGTCGGACCTCCGGGAACCGGTAAGACACTTCTGGCGAAGGCCGTTGCCGGAGAGGCGAAAGTTCCGTTCTTCTCCATTTCCGGCTCCGAGTTCGTCGAGATGTTCGTCGGCGTCGGTGCGTCCCGTGTGCGCGACCTCTTCAAGCAGGCAGCGCAGCAGGCACCGTGCATTATTTTCATCGATGAGATCGATGCCATCGGCCGGAGCAGAGACAGCCGCATGGGCGGCAATGATGAGCGCGAGCAGACGCTGAACCAGCTGCTCTCCGAGATGGACGGTTTCGATGCGTCCAAGGGACTTCTGGTTCTGGCGGCCACGAACCGCCCGGAGATTCTGGATAAAGCGCTTCTTCGTCCGGGACGGTTTGACCGCCGTGTCATCGTCGACAAGCCGGATCTGAAGGGGCGGGTATCGATCCTGAAAGTTCACGCAAAAGACGTCAAACTGGATGAGACCGTGGATTTCAACGAGATCGCTCTGGCTACGTCCGGTGCGGTCGGCGCGGATCTCGCCAATATGATCAACGAGGCGGCGATCATGGCCGTCAAGAACGGAAGAAAGGCGGTTTGTCAGAAGGATCTCTTTGAGGCGGTGGAAGTCGTTCTCGTCGGAAAAGAGAAGAAAGACCGTATCATGAGTCAGGAAGAGCGCCGGATCGTATCCTATCACGAGGTCGGACATGCTCTCGTCAATGCGATCCAGAAGGATGCGGAGCCGGTTCAGAAGATCACCATCATTCCCAGAACCATGGGCGCTCTCGGATATGTCATGCAGGTGCCGGAAGAGGAGAAATACCTTAACTCCGAGAAGGAACTTCACGCGATGCTGGTCGGCTTTCTGGGCGGACGCGCCGCAGAGGAAGTGGTGTTCGGCAGTGTGACAACCGGCGCGGCCAATGATATCGAGAAGGCGACCAGTGTGGCCCGTCAGATGGTAACCCGCTACGGAATGTCCGAGAAGTTCGGACTGATTGGTCTTGAGACGATTGAAAACCAGTATCTGTCCGGACGGTCGCAGCTGAACTGCAGTGACGCGACAGCGGCGGAGATCGATAAGGAAGTTATCCGGATTCTGAAAGAGTGTTATGCGGAAGCAAAGCAGATTCTCGGTGATCACCGGGAAGCACTGGACAAGATCGCGGCGCACCTGATCGAGAAAGAGACCATCACCGGCAAGGAATTCATGAAGATCCTTCATCAGGTGGAGGGAACCGGAGACGAGGCGGAGCAGCCGGAAGAAGATTCCGATATGACTCCGCGTCAGCAGGAAGCCGGCGAGGTTCTGCGGGAGATGCAGGCCGAACATGAGGCGGCGGAAGCGAACCGCCTGAAGTGGAGTGCTGCGGCAGACGATGCGGAAGCTGTGGAGGCAGAAGAATCTTCGTCGGATGATAAGACCGGCGAGGAAACGGAAATGCATCCGGAAGAGACTGCGCAGGCGGAGCCGGAGTTCACGGAAGAAGCTTCCGGGCATGCAGAGGAAAAGAATGCAGAGGAAAGACCGGCAGAATCCGGCGTAACTGAGACGGCAGAGGAATCCCATGTGACAGAGACGGGCACAGCGGAGGAAAATGCGGCGGAGGAGTCCGGCGCAGAACACGGAACAGATCACGCAGAGCACGCGGAAAATGAAGAGACACCGGATCAGAACCGGTAATCCATGAGGCAACATTACGTATTCTCCCGAGGCCGTCGGCCCCGGGGGAATATTTGACATTTAGAGACGAAAAACACGTCAGAGACAGGAGGCAGACGATGCGCGAATGGCCGAAACCGGGCGAGCGTTACCGCCATTTTAAGAACAAGTATTATCAGATTATTGCGGTGGCGACACATTCGGAGAGCAGGGAAAAGATGGTCGTCTACCAGGCCTTATACGACGACTTCGGAGTGTACGTGAGACCCCTTGATATGTTTATGAGTCCGGTTGACCGGAAAAAGTATCCGGAGGTGAAACAGCACTGGCGGTTTGAGCGGGTGGCGGAGGTGCCGAACGGCGCTGTCGGTGAGTATGCCGGAGAAGAATCCGGAAATGCGGCTTCCGGTTTCGCAGCATCAGCTGGTTTAACGAACCGCAGTGTCGGATCCGAAGAAAAAAGAACGACAGCGGCACAGACAGCAGCACAGACGACGGCGGCTCAGACGGCAGCAGCACAGACGGCCGCGGTTAAGACGACAGCAGCCCGGACGACAGCGGACACAAAGGACGGAACGAATACAGGAAACGAAATGGCCGTCAGGGGCACGGCGGACACCCGCGGAGACATCTGGGAGAAACGGGGACGTTTTGTTGGGGCAAAAATTCCGGTGGTCTCGAACCGTAATGAGATTATCGGGAGGGCAAACTATGTGACCGAGCGCCGGACGGTCGCTCCGAAAACAGAGGCGGTAAGTTCTGCGACCAAACGGAATACGGCGGTTTCTGCTGAATACCTTGCAGCGGAAAGGCAGCCGAACCGGGAGCCGGTTCGGCCCGCACCGGAAGAGAGCCGGCCGCTCAATCCGCTGTTTTATGATTTTCTGGATGCGGCGGATGTGGAAGAGAAACTTGCGCTTCTCCGGAAGATGAGCGGAATCGTGGGGGAGCGGGAGGTTGTCGCCATGTGCGCGGCGCTGGATCTGGAATACACCGGATTAGGAGTCGAGGAACAGCTGGATGCGATCCGCAAATATATCCTTTTGCAGCAGCATTTTGATGCGCCGCACATGCGCTCACGCGGCTGAGGGGGCATACGGATGCGTCAGCCGGCGCTGAAGCCGGAGACAGCGGCGCAGCCGCGGACGGCTCTGCGGGATGAGTTGGCGAAGGAATCAGCGGAATAGAAAGACAGGGAAACATGGCATTTAAACCGGGATTTGTTCTGGAAGAGGAATTGAAGAAGCTCCCGAAACAGCCGGGCGTTTATATCATGCACGACGAGACGGACAAGATTCTCTACGTCGGCAAGGCGGTGAATCTTTACAACCGCGTACGGTCGTATTTCCGGAAGATCGTGAACCGCGGGCCGCAGATCACCCGGATGGTTCAGCTGATCTGGTATTTTGAGTATATTGTGACCGATTCGGAGCTTGAAGCTCTGATTCTGGAAAATAATCTGATCAAGGAACATCGGCCGAAGTACAACACGATGCTCAAAGATGACAAGACTTATCCTTATGTGAAGGTGACGGTCAATGAAGAATACCCTCGGGTTCTCTTTTCCCGCCGCATGCTGCGGGACGGCGCGAAATATTTCGGACCCTTCACGGATTCGACGGCGGTGAAAGACACCATTGACCTGATTCATAAGCTCTATCACATCCGCAACTGCAGCCGTCGGCTTCCGGAGGATATCGGAAAAGGGCGGGAGTGTCTGTATTACCACCTTCAGCAGTGCGACGCGCCGTGCATGAACCGGATTTCAAAAGAGAAATACGGGGAAAAGGTTGCCGAGGCTCTGGCATTTCTCGGCGGTCGATACGAAAAGGTGATGGGGGAACTTGAGCAGCGGATGATGGAAGCCAGCGATAATCTGGAATTTGAGAAGGCCATCGAGTACCGGGAACTGCTCCACAGCGTGCAGGCGGTGGAACAGAGGCAGAAGATTACCAGCCAGAGCATGGACGACCGCGACATCATCGCGATGGCGAAGGAAGATCTGGATGCGGTTGTGCAGGTGTTCTTTATCCGGGATGGAAGAATGATCGGCCGGGACCATTTCCATCTGACCGTCTCGGACGTGCAGGACAACGGGCAGATTCTTTCGAGTTTCGTGAAGCAGTATTATTCCGGAACGCCGTTCATCCCGCATGAAGTCTGGATTGAGCAGCCCATCGAGGATCAGGAGACGATCGAGGCCTACCTGAGTGCACGGCGGGGGCAGAAGGTGCGGATCGTGGTGCCGCAGAAGGGCGACAAGGAGAAAATGGTGGCGCTGGCAAAGAAAAACGCCCGCATGGTTCTGGATCAGGACAGCGAGAAGATCAAGCGCGAGGAACTCCGGACCATCGGCGCCATGAACCAGATCGGCGAGTGGATCGGGCTGTCGGGACTTCACCGGATGGAGGCGTTCGATATCTCCAACATCAGCGGTTTTGAATCCGTAGGATCCATGGTTGTCTTTGAGAACGGAAAGCCGAAGCGCAACGACTACCGGAAATTCAGAATCCGCACGGTGCAGGGACCGAATGATTACGCATCCATGCGCGAAGTTCTGACGAGACGTTTTCAGCACGGCATCGACGAGGCGGAGGAGATCCGCAAAAAAAACGGCGATGTCGCTTCCGGAAGCTTCACGCGTTTTCCGGATCTTCTGATGATGGACGGCGGCCGCGGTCAGGTCAATATTGCGCTGGAGGTGCTGAACGATCTGAATTTATCGATCCCGGTCTGCGGCATGGTGAAGGATGACCGACACAGAACGCGCGGAATCTATTATAATAATGTGGAGATTCCGATCGATACTCATTCTGAGGGATTTAAACTGGTGACCCGGATTCAGGACGAGGCGCACCGTTTTGCCATCGAGTATCACCGGAGCCTGCGCGGAAAAGAGCAGGTCCATTCGGTTCTGGACGACATTCCGGGCATCGGGCCGAAGCGGAGACTGGCGCTGATGCGCGAATTCAAGACCTTTGAGGCCGTCCGCGACGCGAGCGTCGAAGAGCTGGCGAAATGCCCGTCGATGAATCAGGCATCTGCGGAGGAAGTGTACCGATTCTTCCATAAGGCAGACCCCGAAGCGGCGCCCCATGAGGTGGTGGAGATCCAGAACCGCGCGAACTGAATATATAATCTAACAGCAGACTCTGCTGGGAATGGGGGATTTATGGCAGACGTAACCATCACGGAACTGATTGACAAACTCGGCCTGAAGAACATGACTCCTCAGATCGATACGGACCTGATTGTTCTGAAAAATGCCGAAGTAAACCGGCCGGCGCTTCAGCTGACCGGTTATCTGGAACATTTTGACAGTGACCGTGTTCAGGTAATCGGAAACGTTGAGACCGCATATACAAACGGGCTTCCGGACAAAAAAAGGCTGGAGGTTTTTGAGAAACTGCTGGCATCGGGAATTCCGTGTCTTCTCTACAGCCGCGGCATCGAACCGGCGGATGACATCATCGGCCTCTGCGAGCACTATGAGGTGCCGTGTCTGATGAGTGAGAAGCCGACATCACATCTGATGGCGGAGATTATTCTGTGGCTGACAGACCGTCTGGCACCGATGATCAGTGTGCATGGCGTTCTGGTCGACGTTGCCGGTGTCGGCGTTCTGATCATGGGTGAGAGCGGCATCGGTAAGAGTGAGGCGGCGCTGGAGCTGATCAAGCGCGGACACCGTCTGGTCAGCGATGACGTGGTGGAGATCCGCCGGACCAGCGACTCCCAGCTGATCGGAACTTCGCCGGACATCACGCGGTATTTTATCGAACTGCGCGGAATCGGCGTGATTGACGTCAAGACGCTGTTCGGTGTACAGTCGGTGAAAGACCAGAAGACCATCGATATGGTCATCAAACTGGAGGAGTGGGATAAAGAGAAGGAATACGACCGTCTCGGTCTGGAAGACCAGTTTATGGAATTTCTGGGCAATAAAGTCGTATGTCACTCGATCCCGATCCGCCCGGGCCGTAACCTCGCGATTATCGTTGAGTCCGCGGCGGTCAACCAGAGACAGAAGGGCATGGGCTACAATACGGCACAGGAACTCTACCGCAGAGTTCAGGAGGCCATGGTCGCAAAGACCGAATAAAAGGAAAGAACGAACGGAGAACATAACATGAGTTTTGAGAGAGAACTGCAGAGTGCGGCCTACGGCGGCCGCGTCCTGAAAGACGAGCCGATGAAGAATCACACCACATTCCGGGTGGGCGGACCGGCGGACTGGTACGCGGCACCGGCGGATGAGGCATCGCTCCGGGAGGTTGTCCGGCTCTGCAGACGGGAGGAGGTTCCGTATTTCATTCTTGGCAACGGTTCCAATCTTCTGGTGAGTGATGAGGGATACCGCGGCGTGATCATTCACAGCGGCGTCAACCTCTCCGGAATGGAAGTGCGGGAGGAGGCGGACGGTGTCGTGATCGAGGCGGGGTCGGGCGCGCTTCTCGCATCGATCGCGAGACGGGCGCTGAAGGAATCGCTGACCGGATTTGAATTTGCGTCGGGAATCCCGGGAACTCTGGGCGGCGCGCTGGTGATGAACGCCGGCGCCTACGGCGGCGAAATGAAGCAGATCGTCCGCTCGGCCCGCGTATTTACACGGGATGGACGCACAGAGCGGATTGCGGCGGAAGATCTGGATCTCTCCTATCGTCACAGCAGCATTCCGGAAAATGAGTGGATTGTGCTCTCCGCGGAGATCGTCCTTCATGAAGGCGATCCGGAGACGATCAGGGAGACCATGGATGACCTGAACGGCCGAAGAAGAGAAAAACAGCCGGTCGAATTCCCGAGCGCCGGTTCGACGTTTAAGAGACCGGAGGGATATTTTGCCGGAAAGCTGATTCAGGACGCGGGACTTCGCGGCTTTACCGTTGGCGGCGCACAGGTTTCCGAGAAACACTGCGGGTTTGTCATCAACCGCGGCGACGCCACGGCGGAAGACGTGCTGGCAGTGATTCGCGGAGTACAGAAGCGCGTTTATGAAGACGCCGGCGTAAAGCTGGAGCCGGAAGTCATGATGCTCGGATTTGACTGCTGAGACTGGGGCAGGAAGTATTTCCCAAAACCCGCAGCATATCGGATCAAGGTGCTGAAGCGCTGAGACAGAGGATAGGGCAGACCGGGGTTACTGATCGGAGAAAAGTGGAAAGCCGATGGATCGGATGGTCATCAACAGCAGAAGAGGTGAGTGAGATATGAGACTGGTAATCGTGACCGGAATGTCCGGCGCGGGTAAGACGACCGCATTGAAAACGCTGGAAGATATGGGCTTTTACTGTGCGGACAATCTCCCGATTCCGCTGGTTGATAAATTTGCAGAGCTGGTCCGGGATTCCGGCAGCGGAATCAGCACGGCGGCGCTCGGCGTGGATATCCGGAGCGGCGATGAGCTGCCGGAACTGGCGAACACGCTGGATCAGTGGACGAAGAACGGAATTCCGTATTCCATCCTCTTTCTGGATTCCAACGAGGACGCGCTGGTGCGCCGGTTCAAACAGACCCGCCGTGCGCATCCGCTGACACCGGGCGGAAGAGTGGAGACAGGAATCCGCGAAGAGCGGAAACAGCTGGAGTTTCTGAAAAAGAGAGCGGATTACATCATTGACACGTCCGCGCTTCTGACCAGAGATCTGCGGGACGAACTCGGAAGGATCTTTGTGAAGAATGAGAAATTCTCCAGTCTGTTTGTGACGGTGCTCAGCTTCGGCTTTAAGTACGGGATCCCGCGCGACGCGGATCTTGTGTTTGATGTCCGTTTCCTCCCGAATCCGTATTATGTGGATGCGCTGAAGCACCGGACCGGCAACGAGAAAGAGGTGCAGGACTATGTGCGGCAGGGCGGCACCTGCAACGAGTTCCTGAAGCGGATCTCGGATCTGCTGGATTTCCTGATTCCGTATTATGTGAAGGAAGGAAAAAATCAGCTGGTCATCGCCATCGGCTGCACCGGCGGTAAGCACCGCAGCGTGACGGTGGCAAACCTTTTGCATGAAGCATTGAAATCACATCAGGAGATCGGTCTTCGCATCGAGCACAGAGACGCAGACCGGGACGGAAAGCAGGGGTGACCGATGTCGTTTTCTTCCCGTGTGAAGGATGAATTATCAAGAGTGGTGCCGGCAGCCAGACATTGCCAGATCGCTGAGACGGCGGCGCTTCTCGGCATGTGCGGCACCATTTCGGCCGATGAGAGCGGTCGGTATACTCTCCGGATCCATACGGAAAATGTGACCGTTGCGCGAAAGTTCTTCATTCTTCTGAAAGAGGCCTTTCAGGTCCGGAGTGAGATTGCAGTCCGGCAGAGTCATTTTTCCAAAAAGAACCGGACGTACATCGTCTATGTCAGCGACAGCGAGGGGACGAGACGGGTTCTGGAAGCCGTGAAAATGATCTCGGAGGACGGCGAGATCGGTGAGGATTTCGCGAGAGTCCGGAATATCGTCCTGCGGCAGGACTGCTGCAGACGGAGTTACATCCGCGGAGCGTTTCTCGCGGCAGGTTCCATCAGCGATCCGGAAAAGAGCTATCACTACGAACTGGTGACGTCTGATCCGGAGCGCGCAGATCAGCTATGTACCATCATTTCCACCTTTTCCATCGAGGCAAAAATTGTTGTCAGGAAGAAGTATTATGTGGTATATATTAAAGAAGGCGACCAAATCCGTGATATGCTTGGACTGATGGGCGCCGATACTGCCCTGATGGATATGGAGAATATCCGCATCGTCAAGGACATGAGAAACAGTGTCAACCGACAGGTAAACTGTGAGACTGCGAACATCAACAAGACCGTATCCGCGGCGGTACGGCAGTTGAAAGATATCGAGTATATCAGGGACACCAAGGGACTGGCGTCGCTGCCGGTACCGTTGAAACAGATGGCGGAGCTCAGGCTCAATGCACCGGATGCACCGCTCGTGCAGCTCGGAACCATGCTGGAGCCGCCGGTCGGAAAGTCCGGCGTCAACCACAGACTCAGGAGAATCAGCGAGATTGCGGAGAAACTGAGACAGGAGCATGGGATCTCGCCGGAGTAAGAGGAGTAACAGGCATGACCAGAGATATTACTATCAATCTGAAAAAGGGAATGGAAGCAAGACTGGCTGCAATGCTGGTACAGGTATCGAGCCAGTATGAGAATTCCAGCATTCATATTGTCAGCGGAACCCGTCAGGTGAATGCAAAGAGCATCATGGGAATGATGTCCCTGGCGCTGACAAACGGCCAGATGATTACGGTTACCGCAGAAGGCGGCGACGAAGAGGCTGCTCTGAAGGGAATTGAGGATTACCTGACATCATAAGGTGATCGGAACTGCCGACCGGCAGAATAGAAAAACGCACAGTCCGCCGCGGAGTATTCTGCGGCGGACTGTTTCCATTGTGGCATAGGATATTTCTCGGGAATTTCTATCCCGCAAAAACGCTTCGCGGGGATGCGCAGGCCTCTGCAATGGAAGAACAGCGGATCTGCTCTGCGCGAGCACATATCAGTTTTAAATGTAAGGAGGACCGGGATGGCATTTACCCATCTGCATCTGCATACGGAATACAGCCTTCTGGACGCATCGAGTAAGATCGATGAGCTCATGGACCGGGCGAAAGAACTTGGGATGGACAGCATTGCCATCACGGATCACGGGAATATGTACGGTGTGATTGAATTCTACCGTGCAGCGAAAAAACGGGGGATCAAACCCATCATCGGCTGCGAGGTCTATGTGGCGCCGGGATCGAGACATGACCGCGAAGTCGGATCGGATGAGCAGCGCTATTATCATCTGATCCTGCTTGCAGAGAACAATCAGGGATACGCAAACCTGATGAAGATCGTCTCCGTCGGCTTTGTCGAGGGATTCTATTACAAGCCCCGGGTCGACTACGAGACGCTGGAAAAATACCATGAAGGCATCATCTGCTGCTCCGCCTGCCTTGCCGGAGAAGTGGCGAGACTTCTGACCGCGGACCTCTATGATGAGGCGAAGAAGGCGGCTCTTCATTATCAGCAGATTTTCGGCGAGGAGAATTATTTCCTTGAGATGCAGGATCACGGCATTCCGGCGCAGAAAAAGGTCAATGCCGGCGTGATGCGCCTGCATCAGGAGACCGGCATTCCGATCGTGGCGACCAACGACTGCCACTACATCACCGCCGATGACGTGGAATCCCACGACATTCTTCTGTGCATTCAGACGGCGAAGAAGGTCAGTGATACCGACCGCATGCGCTACGAGGGCGGTCAGTTCTACGTGAAGTCGGAAGAAGAGATGCGGGCGCTCTTTCCCTATGCGCCGGAGGCAATCGACAACACCCATCGGATCGCAGACAGATGCAACGTCGAGATTAAGTTCGGAGAGCGGAAACTCCCGAAATACGCGGTGCCGGACGGCATGACTTCCTGGGAGTATCTGAATAAGATCTGTACGGAGGGCTTTGAAAAGCGGTATCCGGACGGCGATGCGTCCATCCGCGAGCGGCTTGATTTTGAGCTGGGCGTCATTCAGCACATGGGCTTCGTCGACTATTTCCTGATCGTGTGGGATTATGTCAATTTTGCCCGCTCCCATGATATTGCAGTGGGCCCCGGACGAGGAAGTGCGGCCGGAAGCATTGTCTCCTACTGCATGGGCATTACCAACATTGATCCGATCCGCTATCAGCTGATTTTCGAGCGTTTCCTGAATCCGGAACGCGTCTCCATGCCCGATATCGATATCGACTTCGAGTACGAGCGGCGTCAGGAAGTGATCGACTATGTCACGGAAAAATACGGCCGGGACTGTGTATCCCAGATCATCACCTTTGGTACGCTGGCGGCGAGAGGCGTCATCCGCGATGTCGGCCGTGCGCTGGATCTTCCGTACGCCCGCTGTGACCAGATCGCAAAAATGATCCCGACGGACCTCGGAATCACGCTGGACAAGGCATTGAAGGCCAATCCGGAGCTGAAGCAGCTCTATGATACGGATCCGGAAGTGAAATATCTGATTGATATGTCCCGCCGGCTCGAGGGACTGCCGCGCCATACGTCGATCCATGCCGCCGGCGTTGTGATCTGTGCTGCGCCGGTTGATGAATATGTGCCGCTTTCGAGAGGTTCGGACGGCTCGATCACTACCCAGTATGAGAAGACGACGATCGAAGAACTCGGGCTTCTGAAGATGGATTTTCTGGGGCTTCGCACGCTGACCGTCGTCAAGGACGCCGCGCGCATGGCGGAAAAGAGCAGCGGAACCAAAATCGATATGGACCGGATCGATTTCAACGACCGGAAGGTTCTGGATATGGTCGGAACCGGAAAAGACGAGGGAGTCTTCCAGCTCGAGTCCAACGGCATGAAGTCCTTCATGAAGGAACTGAAGCCGGAGAGTCTGGAAGATGTCATCGCGGGCATTTCCCTCTACCGACCGGGCCCGATGGATTTCATCCCGCAGTATTTAAAGGGGAAAAATGACCGCTCATCCATCACCTACGAGTGCCCGGAACTGGAGCACATTCTCGCACCGACTTATGGCTGCATCGTCTATCAGGAGCAGGTTATGCAGATCGTCCGCGATCTGGCAGGCTTCTCCTGGGGCCGAAGCGATCAGCTCCGCCGCGCGATGAGTAAAAAGCACGAGGACGAAATGCAGGCGGAGCGCAAAAACTTCGTCTACGGCAATGAAGAGCTGGGAATCAAGGGCTGCGTTGCCAACGGAATCTCCGAGGCGGTGGCGAACCATATCTACGACGGCATGATCGATTTCGCCAAATATGCGTTCAACAAATCCCATGCGGCGGGATATGCGGTGGTCTGCTTCCAGACCGCATGGCTGAAATGCTACTACCCGGTAGAGTTCATGGCAGCGCTCATGACCTCTGTCCGCGACAATAACACGAAGGTTTCGGAGTACATCTCCGACTGCCGGCAGATGGACATCCGGATTCTTCCGCCGGACATCAACGAAGGTGAAGTCGGATTCTCCGTTTCGGACGGATCGATCCGGTACGGCCTTTCTGCGATCAAGAGCATCGGCCAGTCCGTGGTGGAGCGGATGATCGAAGAGCGGACGAATAACGGTCCGTTCCGCACCATCGAGGACTTTGTGGACCGGATGGCGGGCAAAGACGTCAACCGCAGAACTCTGGAGGGCTTTATCAAGTCCGGCGCAATGGACGGACTTCCGGGAACCAGAAAACAGAAATTCCTGATTTCCGGTGATCTTCTGGATCAGAAGGCCAAGGAAAAGAAAAATTCGATGGCGGGACAGATCTCCATGTTCGATATTGTGTCCGAAGATCAGAAGAAAGAATTCCAGATCACTATGCCGAAGGTCGGAGAGTACTCCAAAGAAGAGATCCTCGCCTTTGAGAAAGAGACCCTCGGCGTCTATGTCAGCGGACATCCGCTGGAGGCGTACGAGGAGATCTGGAAGAAAAATATCACCGCAAGAACGGTAGACTTTCTGGTGGACGAGGATACCGGCGAGGCCGGCGTGACTGACGGCGATTATGTGGTGATCGGCGGTATGATCACGGCAAAGACAGTCAAGACGACGCGGCAGAATCAAATTATGGCCTTCGTCACCGTCGAGGATATGGCCGGAACCGTGGAATGCCTCATTTTCCCAAAGACCTACGAGCAGTACCGGCTGTTTACGTCGGAGGACAGCAAGGTCTTTATCCGCGGAAGAGTCAGCATCGGGGACGACCCGGAAGGCAAGCTCATCTGCGAGCGGATCGTTCCGTTTGAGGACGTGCCGAGTCAGGTGTGGATCCGGTTTGCGGATATGGACGAGTACCGCGAGAAGGCCGGCTGGATGGAGAAGGTGATTGCCGGAAGCGACGGAAAAGACAGCGTCGTGGTCTATGTTGCCAAAGAAAAGGCGAAGAAAGTTCTGCCGGCGAACATGAGCGTGAAGGCTGGGCCGGCATTGCTCGACGCACTGAAGGCCGGGGTCGGCGAGGACAATGTCAGCGTCGTCGCGTCGAAGATTTCTTTTGGGCGCTCGGGCTTCGGAATGCGATGAGCCCTGGGGACGGGGTCAGGAGACCACAAACTCTTTTCAGGCATGAGGCCCCGGAGTCAGCAAGCATTCAGGAATAGGGATGGAGAGCCGGAGACCACAAACTCTCTTCAGGCATGAGGGCCCGGAGTCAGCAAGCACTCAGGAATAGGGGATGGAGAGCCGGAGACCACAAACTCTCTTCAGGCATGAGGCCCCGGAGTCAGCAAGCGCTCAGGAATAGGGGATGGAGAGCCGGAGTCCGCTTAAGGACTTTGTTCTTTACAAGATACAAAAACTGCTATAAAATATTTTAAAGTGTTTAAAAATTAACGAATCCTGCCGAAGAAAACGGTGCAGATTTGCAAACATACGGGACGTTCCGGAGGAGGAAGGACTATGGCTAATAGTGTGAAGACGATCGGCGTACTGACCAGCGGCGGCGATGCGCCGGGAATGAATGCCTGCATCCGTGCAGTCGTCAGAACCGCCATCAACAACGGGTTGAAGGTAAAGGGAATCATGCGCGGATACGCGGGACTCCTTCAGGAAGAGATCGTGGATATGAACGGGCTGAGCGTGGCAGATATCATCGCGCGCGGCGGTACCATTCTCTATACAGCCAGATGTCCGGAATTCATGACGGAAGAAGGTCAGAAGAGAGGCGCGGAGATCTGTAAAAAACATGGAATCGACGGCCTGGTTGTCATCGGCGGCGACGGATCCTACCGCGGCGCCGGAAAGCTTTCCGCGCTCGGCATCAATACCATCGGACTGCCGGGAACCATCGACCTCGATATCGCCTGTACGGATTACACCATCGGATTTGATACTGCGATCAACACCGCCATGGAGGCGATCGACAAGGTAAGAGATACGTCCACCTCTCACGAGCGCTGCTCCATTATCGAGGTTATGGGGCGCCACGCCGGATACATTGCCCTCTGGTGCGGCATCGCAAACGGCGCGGAGGATATCCTTCTTCCGGAGAAGTATGACGGTGACGAGCAGCAGCTCATCAATCGTATCATTGATTCCAGAAAGCGCGGCAAAAAGCATCACATCATCATCAACGCCGAGGGTATCGGGCACTCCGCATCCATGGCGCGCCGGATCGAGGCGGCGACCGGAATCGAGACCCGTGCCACCATCCTCGGATACATGCAGCGCGGCGGCTCACCGACCTGTAAGGACAGAGTATATGCGTCCATCATGGGGTCCAAGGCCGTTCAGCTCCTAATGGAGGGAAAGACCAACCGTGTCATCGGATATAAGGGTGGTGCGTATGTGGATTTCGATATTCAGGAAGCGCTGGCGATGACCAAAGATCTTCCGCAGGACGAGTATGAGATCAGCAAACAGCTGATCCGCTGAGAAAAGTGTAGTGTCCTGCGAGATTCGGATAACTCGGGTGACATCGAAAAACATCCAGAATAACATTTCATAAGAAGCGGAGAAACTTCCATCGGACCGTCGGGCAGAGGTGCCCGGCGGTCTTCGTATGACAGGAGATGATTCGAGAAGATTTGAAATTCCTGTCACACATAAATCGTTTCGCAAAGATGTGCGCGACGCGGTAAAGAAGACGGGAAATGCAGCGCAGAGAAATGACTCGTTGGATACAGAGCGCATTGCAGCATATTGTGCACAGAAAGGAAACTGTGTTATAATCGGCGGACGCAGAAGGCAAAGATAAAAAAACAGATACGATATAAAACGAGACAGTTCCGGATGAGAATGTTCGAAAATCCGAAACAGGCGATCGGAGAAAGGAATCAATCATGGCAGAGATGCAGAATGTCAGTGACAACAAAGACGGCGAGAACGTAGTTCTCTGCGGCGCGTCTTCCTATACACAGAAATATTTCTTCAACCAGCAGTTTGCGATTCTTCCGGAGCAGATCCAGCAGGAACTTCATGTGACCTGCGTGCTCTTTACGGAGGATGTCGGCGGCGAATTCTTTATGGAATTTGCGCCGGACGGAACGCTGAACCTCAAAGTGATGGCGAAACAGGACGATTTCCTCTTCGACGATATCGGAAGCGACCTGAAGATCAAGCAGATTCGCCGTGAGAAGGCGGAATTCCTTGAGTCGCTGGAACTCTACTACAAGCTGATCGTTCTGAAAAAGCCGATCGAGGAGGTCGGCGGAGACGGACCGGCCAGACAGCTCTATGAGAACATGAAAAAGACCAGGTGAGAGGACAGCGAACGAATCCCATGAAAATCGGCAATATCGAATTAAAGCACAATGTTGCGCTCGGTCCGATGGCCGGGGTAACGGATCTCCCGTTCCGTCTTCTCTGCGAGGAGATGGGGGCGGGACTGACCTGCACGGAGATGGTCAGCGCAAAAGCCATCTATTACGGCAATAAAAATACCAATGAACTGATCCGCACCGTTCCGGAGGAGCATCCGCTGGCGGTTCAGCTCTTCGGCTCCGATCCGGACATCATGGCGGAGATTGCGGTCCGGCTGGAAGAAGGCCCCTATGACATCATTGATGTCAATATGGGGTGCCCTGTTCCGAAGGTCGTAAACAACCATGAGGGAAGCGCTCTGATGCGAGATCCGGACCTCGCCTTCCGGATTCTTTCGGTGATGGCAAAAAAACTTCATAAGCCCCTGACGGTCAAATTCCGGAAGGGATTCAACGATGACTCCGTCAACGCGCCTGAATTTGCGAAGATGGCGGAGCAGGCCGGGGTTGCCGCCGTGGCGGTCCACGGCAGAACCCGGGAGGAATACTACCGCGGAAAAGCGGACTGGGAGATCATCCGGAAAGTGAAGGAGGCCGTGTCGATTCCCGTGTTCGGCAACGGCGACATTTTCCGGCCGGAAGATGCGAAGAAGATGATGGACGAGACCGGCTGCGACGGTGTGATGATCGCCCGCGGTGCCAAGGGAAATCCATGGATTTTTAAGCGCGTGGTCCATTATCTGGAGCACGGGGAGCTCCTTCCGGAGCCGACCAGAGAAGAGATTCTCGCCATGATCCGCCGGCAGGCGAAGATGATGGTGGATGTCAAGGGCGAGTACATTGCGATCCGCGAGATGCGAAAACACGTGTCCTGGTATACCGCCGGGATTCCGAACTCTGCCCAGCTTCGAAATGACATCAATATGGTGGAAACGCTGGAAGGACTTCTGGAACTGCTGGATCGGCGGTTTTGACCGGACATCGCGGAACTTCGGAGCCGGGAGCGGAATGTTCCGGGAACGGCGTTTCCGCAGAGATATTTCAGAACTTCCGGATGGGACTCGGCATGTTCCGGAATCGGCGATTTTTGGCGGAATTCTGCGGCTCTCCGCGTGATTTCGGCTTGACATGACCGGATTCTTTCTGTATAATTGCGCAGTATGCGGAGAACGTAACAGAGCAGGCATCCTTGGAAAGAATGCCTGTTTTGTGATATTTATAAAGAAGAAAGAAGGATATACGATGGCGAACGTTGTCTTGACAGAAGCTGGATTCAAAGAGAGAGAAGCCGAGCTTTACAATCTGAAGGTAAACGCAAGACGTGAAATTGCGGAAAAGATTAAGGAAGCAAGAGAGCAGGGCGATCTTTCCGAGAATGCGGAGTACGATGCAGCAAAAGATGAGCAGCGTGATATCGAGGCTCGTATCGCAGAGCTGGAGGAAATGCTGAAGAACGCCGAAGTTGTCGGCGCATCCGAGCTTACACTGGACAAGATCGGTGTAGGTACCAAGGTTAAGGTTTACGACGAGGATGAGGACGAGGAGATGGAGTTCACCATCGTCGGTTCTTCCGAGGCCAATACACTCCAGCACAGAATCTCCAACGTTTCCCCGGTCGGTGCAGCGCTGATCGGCCACAAGGTTGGCGATATTGTTGAGGTTGTCGTACCGTCCGGCTCCCTGCAGTACAAGGTTCTCTCCATCGAGCACGCCGATCAGAACTGATTGTATTGAGATAATGAGAATCTGGGTGAGACCGGCTTGCGGTTTCACTCTGTATCGCGGCAGCCGTCAGGTCCTCAGGCAGAGATGGACTTTGGTCCACTGACCGCTTCAATTCGTAAAACCGCAGTGCGGATTTTACCCGGCATTGCGGCAGCGTCAGACCTCATGCAGGCACAGATTATGGCCCGTTGCCCGCGAAAAAGATAACAGAGAAGTCCGCAGGCTATGCCGGCGGTTTTTCTGCGCTATAGAACAAAAACACAGTGGCTGCGGCCGGCCTCCGGGCAGAAGCAGGAGACCGCGTCGCCGGCAGTGATCCTAAGGGAAGAAGGAAAGAATATGGGACAGAATGCGAACGAGCAGGTTCAGCAGAATCAGCAGAATAACAAGCCGGAAGATGTCAACAAGCTTCGTCAGGTTCGCCGTGACAAGCTGGCGGAACTTCAGGCTGCAGGCAAGGATCCGTTTCAGATCACCAAGTTTGATCAGACGGCGCACAGCACCGAAATCAAGAATGATTTTGAAAGCTTTGAGGATAAAGAGGTATCCATCGCCGGCCGTATGATGAGCAAGCGCGTCATGGGTAAGGCATCCTTCACCAATCTTCAGGACAAGCTCGGCAACATCCAGTGCTATGTCGCAAGAGACAGCATCGGTGAGGAAGCTTACAAGGACTTCAAGAAGTACGACATGGGCGATATCATCGGTGTAACCGGTAAGGTATTCAAGACCAAGACAGGGGAGATCTCCGTTCACGCAGAGAGCATTACCCTGCTTTCCAAGTCTCTTCAGCCGCTTCCGGAGAAGTTCCACGGCCTGACCAACACTGATACCAGATACAGACAGAGATATGTCGATCTCATCATGAATGCCGACGTTAAGGAGACATTTATCAAGAGATCCAAGATCCTTCGTGAGATCCGCAATTTCCTGGACGCAAGAGATTTCATGGAAGTTGAGACCCCGATGCTGGTGGAAAATGCCGGCGGTGCGGCTGCAAGACCGTTCATCACACATTACAACGCCCTCGACGAGGACAGAAAGATGAGAATCTCTCTGGAACTCTATCTGAAGAGACTGATCGTCGGCGGCCTTGAGAGAGTCTTTGAGATCGGCCGTGTATTCCGCAATGAGGGTGTGGACACCAAGCACAACCCGGAATTCACTCTGATGGAGCTCTATCAGGCATATACCGATTACAACGGCATGATGGATCTGACCGAGGATATGTTCCGTTATCTTGCGGAGAAGGTATGCGGAAGTTCCGTGATCAGCTATAAGGGTGTTACCATTGACCTGTCCAAGCCGTTCCGCAGACTGACCATGAACGAGGCCATCAAAGAGCAGACCGGCATTGACTTTGATCAGGTTGCAACCGACGAGGAAGCAAAGAAGATCGCTGCCGAGAAGGGAATCGAGTTCGAGGAGCGCCACAAGAAGGGTGACATCGTAAATCTCTTCTTCGACGAGTTCTGCGAGGATAAGATGATCCAGCCGACCTTCATCATGGATCACCCGATCGAGATTTCTCCGCTGACCAAGAAGAAGCCGTCCGACCCGTCCAAGGTAGAGCGTTTTGAGATGTACATCAATGGTTGGGAGATGTGCAACGCTTACTCCGAACTGAATGACCCGATCGATCAGAGAGAGAGATTTGCCGCTCAGGACGCACTGTCCGCAGCAGGCGATGAGGAAGCACAGCACACCGACGAAGACTTCCTGAATGCACTGGAGGTTGGTATGCCGCCGACAGGCGGTATCGGATACGGAATCGACCGTCTCTGTATGTTGCTCACTGACAGTGAGGCCATCCGCGATGTGATCCTGTTCCCGACACTTAAGTCCCTTAACCCGGAGAAGAGCTCTGCATCGGCTGCGTCCGATGACAACGGATTTTTCGCTCCGAACAGCAAGATCGACTTCAGCAATGTGAAGATTGAGCCGCTGTTCGAGGAAACGGTTGATTTTGAGACGTTCTCCAAGTCCGATTTCCGTGCGGTTAAAGTTAAGGACTGCGTGGCAGTTCCGAAGTCAAAGAAGCTTCTCCAGTTCACACTGGACGACGGAACCGGCAAGGATCGCACCATTCTGAGCGGAATTCACGCTTTCTACGAGCCGGAGGATCTGATTGGAAAGACACTGATCGCCATCACAAACCTTCCGCCGAGAGCAATGATGGGCATCGAATCCTGCGGTATGCTGCTTTCTGCAGTAAATAACCTTAAGGATTCAGATGGTGAAGAGCTTCACCTTCTTATGATTGATAACCACATCCCAGCTGGTGCAAAGTTATACTAAAATGCAGCCCTGTAGCAGAAAAAACTGCTATAGGGCTTTATTAATATTACAAGTTATAAAAAATCATTTTTTTAAAGGGCTGATATTCACATTTAGCAGCTCCTTTTATATCAAAAAACATAATGTGGTGCTCTCGGTCATATTCACCGGAAAGCTTGTATCGTGTATTAGGGATTTATGCTGATAGGCATTTGTGAAGATTTTTATCAGAAATGGATAATGTTCCCTTAGTTTTTGTGGATTTCCTGGCTAAAGGCGCAGATTTGGAATCACAGCTTCTGCAAACCTTTATAGCAAAAATCTTTTGAGATGGATCAAGACAAAATTGTACATTAGCGGGGTAATTTAAATCAGCCATAACCTTTTTGCTAAAAGTAACTTCAGAGGTGTTGATAAAAATATCGGGTGAAGAATATACACTTAAGTCTATAACAGTAAGATTAAAGATATATGATGAGGTTGTATCTATCTTCGACAGTTTTCATAATCCTATGCTCAGAAGCGTAGCACTTAATCAGCTTAGGATTCTGCAGGATATGAATAAGGTTGTTGAGCGATAAATAAGATATAGAATTATTTGATGTAAAATGATAACCTATAAAGCAGTAAAAATAGCTATTTATAATTGTGCAAGTGGGCTTGCACAAACTAAGGAGCAATATGTTAATCAATAATTCAGAGTATAAAGAAGCTTTAAGTAAGGCATTTGAATGTATTAGCTCAGCTCGCTATGAGGCGGTTGTTAATACGAACAATGTTTTGCTTCATAGGAACTGGAAGCTGGGGCAGATTATCATTGAAAAGAGTGAGTGGGGAAATAAGTTCATAGACAATCTTGCTTCCGATATTAAAATTCAATTTCCTGAAGCAACTGGCTTTTCGGTAAGAAATCTTAAGTATATGAAGAAATTCTCTGGGATGTTTAACGAGAATGAAATTGATTCTATGGGATTTTCTGGGCTAACATGGTATCACCATATAGCACTTATGGACAAAACTGATACCAAAGAGTTGTATCTATGGTATATGGGAAAGGCAATAGAAAACGGATGGACTCGTGACGTGATGGTTATGCAGATTGAAAGTAATCTGTACGACAGACAGAGTGTAAAGAAGATTCAGAATTTCACAGGTAAATTGCCGGATAAACAGAGTGAACTGGCAATACAGACAATGAAGGATCCATACATTTTTGATTTTGTTCAGATGACTGATCGGATGATAGAGACAGATATTGAGCATGAGATGGTGAAAAATGTTTCAAAATTGCTGTTGGAGCTTGGAAAAGGCTTTGCATACGTCGGAGAGCAATTTCAGCTTAAGGTTCAGGATGAAGAGTTTTATATTGACTTGTTGTTTTATAACTATATAATGCACTGCTTCTTTGCAGTAGAGCTTAAGACAGGAAAGTTTAAACCGGAGTATGCTGGTAAAATGAATTTCTATTTATCAGTATTGGATGATCAAGTTAAGAGTGTTGCGGATAATCCATCTGTAGGATTGATACTATGTAGGGATGAAAATCGTCTTGTTGCAGAATATGCTCTGAAAGATATGACTAAACCTATTGGAGTCAGCGAGTACAAGTTGCTGGAAGATATTCCTACAGAGTTGCAGGATACTGTACCTAGTTTGGAAGATATGGAATCTAGAATAATTGATAAATATAAATGTGAATGAAATTGTGCAAGTCCGCTTGCACAATTGTAGAAAGGGGAACAGATATAATAGTCTGTTCCTTTTTTTGATGTCACAATCAGTGACTCAAGGCTTCTTGGCAGCGGCTGTGTATTCTCAGAAACTTGAATAAGGGCAGCATGTGAAACACACTGTCCTTGTAAGCGGGATAGTGTGTTTTTTTAGGCGGTCAAAGACCGCCCTGAGATTAAGCGCTTACGGTCAGCAGGAGATTCTTTCTCTGTTGGCCGTTTTTCTTGACATTTTTCAAGACAGGCGACATACTCTATTTATCAAACTATACAAAAACTGTTGAGAAATTGTATATTAAAATGATAGGAGAGGGTGATTGCATGGGTGAAAGTCTTAAAGCGGTTTTTGACAGGTATGGCGGTCTAATGAGAACTGCGGAACTAAAAAAAGAGGGCTTCTACTATAAGAAAATTCAACATCTGCTGGAAGAGGGTGAGATAGAGCAGGTTAGACGTGGCTACTATCAGTATTCAGGGGAAGATTCCTTTTCGGACATTCCCACTATTACGACACTCTTTCCGGATGGAGTAATTTGTATGGAGAGTGCACTGGATTACTATGGCTATACGGATAGGACCCCGGCGGCGTGGCATCTGGCAGTGGATAATAAGAGCACAAGAACAAGATTCTATATTGATTATCCTATTGTAAAACCACATTTTATTCGTAGTGATCGATATAAGGTAGGGATAGAAGAAGCAGAGATTGATGGTAAGCCTGTAAAGATATATGACAGGGAAAGAACGATTTGTGATCTCCTTCTTCATAGAAACAAAGTTGATGGAGAGGTTTTCAATGTGGCTATCCAGCGATATGTTCAGGATCCTAAGAAGGTGGAGGCACGACTTATGAAGTACGCAAAACTACTTCACGTGGAAAAAAAGGTAAGGGAGGTGCTTGGGGTATGGCTATAAAGAACATGGCGGCATCGGTACTGACGAGATTAAAGAATCAGTCAAAAGAAGAAGGGATTCCATTTCAGATGGTTCTTCAGCTTTTTGCTCAGGAAGAATTTCTGAGAAAACTATCACTTTCCCAGTATGCAGATAATCTGATCTTAAAAGGTGGAATGTTTATCTATACACTTACGGAATTTGATTCGAGACCGACAAGGGACATTGACTTTCTGATAAAGAACTTACATGGAAGTATGGAGAATATTGAGCAGACTATGAGAGATATCTGCAACACCAGTACAGGGAATGATTTCATAACACTGGAGGTTTTGGGTACAGAGGCTATTTCGGTAGATAAAAAATATCCCGGTGTAAAAACTACGTTTATGGGACGTATAGGAAAGGTGAGGATTCCGTTCTCTATTGATGTTGGTATTGATGATATGATTGTGCCTGATCCGATAAAAAGGATGATTATTACAAGATTGCCGGATTTTGTTTCTCCGGAAGTGTATACATATTCGTTAGAAAGCACTATTGCAGAGAAATTTGATGCAATTCTTCAGAGGATGGACGGAACAAGTAGGATGAAGGATTTCTATGACATTTATTATCTGTCGGGGATATTTGATTTTGAAGGAGAGATCCTTATTGAAGCGGTTAAAAGTACTTTGGTTCATCGGAACAGAGAATTGCCGGATGATGTTTTTGCTGAAATTGAAGATTTTAAGAACAGCAACGCGCTGAATACCCAGTGGAAGGCTTTTGATCCGGTAAAAGAATCAGGATTATTATTCGATGATGCACTGGACAGGCTGATAGCATTTCTTGAACCAATTTATCAGACTATACTGAGGGAAACGGATTTTGACAAACGATGGAGCTGCGAGAATAAGAT
This sequence comes from [Clostridium] aminophilum, assembly GCF_900101295.1. GTDB lineage: Bacteria > Bacillota > Clostridia > Lachnospirales > Lachnospiraceae > Clostridium_R > Clostridium_R aminophilum_A. The sequence goes on from NZ_FOIL01000001.1 coordinate 74,018, forward strand.
GTGGATGTAAGAAAGGAAACTTTGACAGGGATGTTAAGGACTACAGGAAGCAAAAGAGTATCAGTTATTATTCAGGATAAAAAAGGACGATATTTGATAGCAGAAAAGGCTGGCGTGGAAGAGGAGCCTATTGAATTTCCAAGTTTTTCTTGTAAAGATGCAAAACTTCCGGAAGGAGATGAGGGAATCAAACTGGTAACGGAAGGAATTAAAGAGGTTATAGGAATTGAAATTAAAAATCCCAAGCTAATTGAAACCTTCTTTGATGATGAATATCCGTTTTATTATTATATTTTCAGAGTTGTGCTTCGGTTGGCCGAAAAATAGCACATACGCTGTCAATCATAGCACTTAAGATGATCTGGAGGGACTCTCCAAAAGTGATATCTCAGACCGTGGTACATCATATAAGCCCTAAAGGAGTATAGGAACAATGAAGTTCAAGTTAATACCGATAGAAGAAAGTGACCTACCTGTATTTAAGAAGGATATGCAAGAATCATTTAAGATTGGTGCAATGGCCTGGGAAGAGGATATGGATGAAGAAATACTACCTGAGTCACATATCAACAAGTCACTGAACACGAAGGGTTCGGTGGCTTATAAAGCTATCGTGGATGGGGAAATGGTTGGCGGCGCAATAATCGTTATTAATGGAAACAGAGGGCATCTGGATTTTCTGTATGTAAAGAATGGAATTCAAAGCAAAGGCATCGGTCAAATGATTTGGAATACCATTGAAGAAAGACATAAGAATGTAAGCTGTTGGGAGACATGTACACCTTATTTTGATACGAGGAATCTGCATTTTTACATTAACCGTTGCGGTTTTAAAGCAGTTGAATTTTATAATCCGAAGCATATGGACCCAAATGCACCGGAAGGTGATGATGGAGAGGATTTGTTTTTCAGGTTTGAAAAGGAGATAAAAGAATAAGCATATGACCTGGGAAGAGTAGTATGAGAAGTTCTATGATTGGGCTGAGAGTACTCGGATTAAAAAGCTATCTTCGGTATATGCGTTTGGCAAGTCTGAGGAAGACCCGATATGGTTCGATCAGGTTGCCGGAATTGGATATACGGTGGCACAGCATATTACTATCGTTATGCAGCGTGAAGGTTTTGTGGACAGGAATTCTGAAACCTGGAAAGTTGTTTTTCACCGGGAGTTATATCGGGAGTTACAGGAGAAAAGAAATAGTAATGATTAAGCATTTTAAAGAAGTGAATGGATTGTATATCGACAAGATATATGGTCAGGAAAGACTTGGTTTTGCACATACAGATTCCAGCGATCTATTTGATTTGGTGGAATGGGCGGAACAAGGTGGATATCCGGGGTCAGTGATTAAATTCTATGACCTTAAGACTGGGGATGTCTACACACCTTTTCAAAAGAAAAAGGATGTTATGTACGGAAATCCGGTGTATCTGAAAGGATATTACTACTTTCTGCAGGCAGACAACAATGCAGGCATTGTGACGATATATAAGTATTTGCCGGATGAGGAACCAAAGCCTGTTGCAGAGTTTAATATACAGGAAGTGAATCTATACAATCTTATGATTGTAGGCGAAGATGTTCATTTGATCTCACAGGACAACAATGTTTTCAATTGTTACTATCCGGAAAAGTTTTCATTTAAGTTGCAGCCAAATGAAAGTGTTTCCGTTATCTCTGATGGAAAGGTATACCTTGAAGCGTGGATTGAGGAAGGTTGGGACGATGAGAATGACAGAGCTTCTGAGGATTATAAGTACTATGACAAGGTTATAGTAAAAGATTTTGAAGGTAACACGCTCTCTGAAGAAGTAGGTTCAATCTATCAGGCACCGGATGGAACATATTGGATAGCGTAAGAAAATAGGCTGGCGTTTTTAACGTACACCTCATGCAGTAACTTATAATCAGAAATTTAACTAAAGCTGATTGTAAGGAGGAATACCGCATGAAACATATCGTTGTTGATTTGGAAATGAATAACATTCGTCAGAAGTCTGAAGCGCGCAGAATATGCACGATGGAAACTATAAGCTTGTGGTGGGGTGTCATGATGCTACAGGCGGCTATCACGGGCAGATGATGATGTCTAGAATGTTTGGCGGATCTGATTTTGATGAAGAATAACAAACAGGTTTTTATACCACAGGTATAATGACAACTAAAGCAATCAGTGTTATCATACGAAATATAAAGAGATGAGCGGAGCACAAGAAGCATGCTCCCGGAAAGGATAAAACAGAAATGGCAACAATGAATCGTTTATATAGTCTGTATAGTGATCGCCTTGAATCTGCCCTCGAAAAACGCGATGAGAGTAGAGTTCTTTTCATGCGCTCATATAAGACTAAGCATATGCGAGAAAATGTTGCTTTCGCAAGGATCCAAGAGTAGTAATAGGATCATAGCAGATAGATAAACATGTTTTGCAAACCGCTTACCTTGTATGAGGCAGGCGGTTTTTTTATGCTCCGTTAGCTTAGTTGGTAGAGCACCGGACTTTTAATCCGACGGTCGGGAGTTCGAGGTCTCCGCTCCGCTTCGGTCGTCGCAAAGCCGACGTCCACCGGACGTCGTGCGACCTGCGGGGCATTGTTCAATGTATTGAGAGAAAGGAAATGACAATGGACGTATTAGAGATTAAAGGAAAAGTGAATACAGCAATCTGTTACGCCAGAGTTGTTGAGGATGAGGCGATAGAGCAAATCAGACGTATGTGTGATTATGCCATGACAGAAGGCTCCAAGATTCGTATCATGCCTGATGTCCACGCCGGTAAAGGTTGCACTATAGGAACCACAATGACAATTACAGATAAGGCAGTTCCTAACGTTGTTGGCGTAGATATCGGATGTGGAATGTACACAGTAAATCTTGGTAAAGGAGATATCGATTTTGAAAAAGTTGATGAGGCTGCACACTTTATTCCGTCAGGTATGAATGTATGGGAAGGTCGCCAGGAGAGATTTGATTTGACAGGTCTTGCATGCTACAGAGAACTGAAAGACGCAAAGCGTTTAGAGAGAGCTTTGGGAACGTTGGGAGGCGGAAATCATTTCATCGAAATTGATGAAGCAGCTGACGGAACCAAATATCTGGTCATCCACTCCGGATCCCGAAATCTTGGTAAGCAGGTGGCAGAGCTTTATCAGAGACTGGCAATCAATCTTAATAGAGGTTATGGCGAGTATTTGGAGAAGCGTGATGAAATCATAAGAACTTACAAGGAGCAGGGACGTAAAAATGAAATACAGGAGGCATTAAAACAGCTCCATTGGCAGGTTTATGAGAGTGAAACCAGTATGCCGGAGGACCTTTGCTATCTGGAAGGTAAATATCTGGAAGATTATCTTCACGATGTAGAAATTTGCCAGGCCTTCGCAAGACGAAGCCGTGAAAAGATGGCGGAGATTCTGATAGCGCGCACAGGAATGACAGCAGGCGAGAGTTTCCACACCATTCATAATTATATTGATACAGATGAAATGATTTTAAGAAAGGGTGCAATAGCAGCTCATAAAGGTGAGAAAGTGCTGATTCCAATTAATATGAGGGATGGAAGCGTGCTTGCAGTCGGAAAAGGAAATCCGGAGTGGAACTATTCAGCTCCACACGGTGCAGGAAGAATCATGTCCAGAACAAAAGCTAAGTCAAACCTTAGCATGGACGAGTACAGAGAAACAATGAAGGGTGTTTACACCACTTCTATTAACAAGAATACATTGGACGAAGCACCGATGGCCTACAAGAGTCTTGAAGACATCATAGATGTGATTAAAGAATCTGTAGATATCATCGATGTAATGAAACCTATTTACAATTTCAAGGCATCCGACTAAGGAGCAACCTGTTCCGGTCGGTATGCCGGAACAGGAGGATAAAATGATTACTTTACCTGCCATTGATATGGTGGCAACAGGAAGAAATATTCAGGTGATGAGACAACAGGCAGGATTGTCCGTGAAGGATTTGCAGGACTTTTTTGGTTTTGCAACACCTCAGGCAATTTACAAGTGGCAGCATGGTGTGGCTATGCCTACCATCGATAACCTAGTTGCATTGGCTATGATTTTTGGAGTATCCATGGATGACATCATAGTTGTTGATGCTGATGCAAGAGTGCAGATTAGCGCTTGAAGAAAACAGAATAGGAGCCGGGGATAACGGCTCCACTATGCTCGTATAGTTCAATGGATAGAATGATCGGCTACGAACCGATTGATTCAGGTTCGAATCCTGGTATGAGCACTACGGTCCCCTAGTCTAAAGGTTAGGACACAGCCCTTTCAAGGCTGGGATGCTCGGTTCAAGTCCGGCGGGGATCATCCTGCCCCTTCGTCTAATGGTTTAGGACGGCAGCCTCTCAAGCTGCAAATGTCGAGTTCGAGTCTCGCAGAGGTCATATGGGTAGGTCGCATAGTGGCAATTGCAGCGGACTGTAAATCCGCCGACTTCGGTCTACGTCAGTTCGAGTCTGACTCTGCCCACTTATGTTTGCGTGTCCGAGTGGTCGATGGTGCCTCCCCGCTAAGGAGGTGTGCGGCAACGCACCGGTGGTTCGAATCCACCCGCAAACGCTTTTAGACAGCAGTTTTATAATTGTTTGGCGGTCTCAACGAACAGATCATAGATGGAATGAGCGGCTTTGTGTTTCAGAATGCAGATGGCCGTGTACCGAATCCGCAGACAGTGAACCGTACCATCAAGAGAATTGTGGAGACCTACAATTCCGAAGAGCTGTTAAATGCGGCAAAGGAAAAGAGAGATCCGGAACTGATTCCTAACTTCTCATGTCATGTTCTGAGACATACCTTTGCAACCAGGCTCTGTGAGGCGAAGCGCAACCTGAAGGTGATCCAGTCCGTGATGGGGCACAGAAACATCGAAACTACCATGGACATCTATGCGGAGGCAACAGAAGAAAAGAAGCAGGAAACATTTGAAGGCTTGGCAAGCTGGACAATTTGTTTTAGAAAGTGGGGGATTTAACTTCTTATACCAAGCTGAAATATTCGCGCTTGCTGATTAACAAAATCAGATGTTTAATTTACCTAAACATACGCAAAATATACATAAATGCGGAGGTTTGGGAAATGCTATATACATATGAGGATGCTACATCGGTTTAGAAAGAAATATTTTTAATATGGCACTCATGATAAAGGAGACGAGAGTCAGTCCTAGAGACGCGTGAGAAAGATAATCGGCGAAAGCTGTTACTTTCTTGTGAGTCTCTTTTTTATGTACTTTTATCTGGGACTAAAAAAGCACATCCCTTTTTCCGGTTATCCGCCGGAAAGAGGAAAATATGAACAGAGAACTTGATACCATCGGAAAGAGAATCAGAGCATGCAGGAAGGATATGGGGTATAGTCAAGAGACACTGGCGGCCATGCTTTATATGAAGAAAACCACTATCTGCAGATATGAAAAGGACGAGCATGATATTCCGTCCAGCATCATCGTAGATCTGGCGAAGGCGCTGCAGACAACTCCGAACTATCTGCTGATGGGTGAATCTCATGAGGATTCCTGGGAGGAAGAGGTGATTCGGATACTTGATTGGATCAAAGATCCGGCTATGAGGAAGCTCGCAATCCGGCAATTACAGTGTATTGCGGACATGATTTGAAGATCAAAATTAAAGTAAATGAACACATGAAGCGCGTTGGTGTGAGCGTTTACTTTAAAAAGAGGTATATTTTAGAAAAAGGGTACCTATACCCAAAATCTAAAATAGCAATTGCGAACGGAGCAATATAGAATTATATGGTTTTGAATATATCGTTCACACCTAAAGCGGGTGTCAGAAAATGACACATATAAGTGAAGCGAATATAGTGGAAAGAGTATCTTCCAGATTAATAGATTAAAGGGTTAATGATTATTAGCTGATGATACGAGAAGTAAGAAAAGAAGATTTGGAAGCACTTTTGGAACGGTATCTTTACTTACATGAAGATAGTATTCCCAAGCATGATGAACATCTTGAAAAAACATGGAATCAGATCATTGAAGATCCGAATCACCATCTGATTGTAAATGAGATTGATGGTCAGATTATATCTTCCTGTGTTTGTGTAATCATCCCGAATTAAACAAGAAATGCTGACAACATCTGAAGCCAAGAATCAGTTTAGACTTTGTGCATATGGCGCCCTCCGACGGCCTCCTTGGCGGAGCTAAACGGCCACGATGCGTTACACACGGCCAGCCAGTCAGGAAGATGTTATGCCGCGAAAGGCTCTTGACATGAGTAGCATGGGAGGACATATGAATATACAAATCTTTGGTACGAAAAAGTGCAATGATACGAAGAAAGCAGAGCGTTTCTTCAAGGAGCGCGGCATCAAGTACCAATTTATCGATATGAAAGAAAAAGGCATGAGCAAGGGGGAATTTACCTCAGTGGCTCAGGTAAACGGCGGTGTGGAGAATATGATAAATCCGGATGCCAGGGATAAAGACACACTGATGTTGATTAAATATACCGCGGATGAAGACAGGTTGGAAAAAATTCTTGAAAACCAGCAGGTAATCAAAACACCGGTTGTCAGAAACGGAAAGCAGTCTACACTGGGCTATCAGCCGGATGTTTGGAAAAAGTGGAAATAAACGGATACCTACGCGAAGTTTAAGTATGCTGTTGCCAAAGAGCAGGACGTATGATCATAGGCCGGGTAGCGGAACTGGCTGAGAGACATGGTGTGACCATGACGGAGGAAGCTGGATCAAAGCAGGAATGCATCAGAAGAAAAGACTGCCAAAAGCAGCCGGAGTCTGCCGCAAGCAAAGTTACGCTGTCCGGTCATAACTGCGGGCTTGACACCGGGCAGTTGTTTGCATAGTGTAAAAGAAAGTAGAGGACAGCCGAAAACTGGCGCACTGAAACAAACCATCACTGATTTATGATTTTTATGAGGAGGCTGCAATTGATTTCCATATTTCCAAAAGAAGAAATCCCAGGAACAATAAGAAAAGTGTTTGAACTTGAACCGGAGGTGTTTATCAAGGCAAGGGATTTTTATCACCGGAACAAGGATATGCGTCATCATAAGGTTGTCGTTTATGATAATGGCGAGCCGGTTTTCTGTTTCGGATGGAACAAGAATAATCCGACGAATCTGGATCCGGATGATCCCAAGGTTCAGATGCATCTTTCAAATTACTGGGATTATTCAACCTCTGATGAAGGTCTGGATTATTCCTATGTGGATCGTTACCAGCTGATGATTTTTGAGGAACTTGAAGAATACAGCTACCATTCCGCCCGAATCGTGCAGGCGCATAATCCGCAGATTGTGATCGTATTTTTGGATAAATATGCATCATTTTTCTTTTCGGAAAATGAAAAGCTGGTTATCGCGGACAGCGAAGAAGCGTTGTATAAAAAGCATCCCGAATTTAAAGAGCTTAGGACGATCCGGGCCTTTCCCGAACTCAAATGGGACGTACAGGGGGTTTTCATGGGGAAGGTTCCAAGCTACACAATCATGAGCAGTTTGTATTGGCTCAAGAGGGAATTCTATTACGGCCCCGAGAATCCGGACAAGACCTTCTACCTGATAAAACAGCCTGTAAAGGAAAACGGCCTTACCGCTGTGATTAACAATGTGATCGGGGTCAAGCAGAAAATCCGAAGTCTCCGTCCGGAGTTCATCCCGGTCGTTGATCTTGGTATTGCCGGGGATCCCAATCAGTTCGCCGGAGTAAGCGGAGAAGATGTATGGGGGATGTTTTTTGAACAGATTTCCGAATATACTCTGCAGGAGGTTTATAACTCACAGCATGTTATCCTGGATCAGAATTCAAACCTGACACTGAATCCATATATGACCGAGTTTACATTTTCCAATCAGCGGGCAGAGCTGGTTTACGGAAAAGATCTGCAGTACCGTCGGGATGTGATTGAACACACCAATGAAGTGCTTGATGCGGTATTTCCCAAAGACAAAAAACGTATCCTGGCGGTTGTTGTCAGAGGAAGCGATTATCTGATCCCAAGAACTTCAAAGTATGTACCGCACGGTCTCTCAGCCCGGGAAACCCTTGACAAAGCAATAAAATATGTGGATGAAAAGGGCTTCGATTTCGTATATCTGGCAACGGAGGAGCAGGGGATTCTTGAACTGTTTACCGGCAGCGCACTAAAGGACAGGCTTATTTTCACGAAACAGAAGCGTATTGACTTCCGCAAGGAAGAATATCAGGATAAGCTTTTGCTTGAGGTCTTTGCGGATGACCATGAGGATGATCCTATTGCGAGAACCCTTGATTATATCGCGACTCTTGAAGGACTGACGCGCTGTGACGCTCTTCTGGCAAATGTTACCTGCGGCGCTGTCACTTATGCGCTTGGAAGAGGGACCACTTATGAATTTGTTGACGTGAGTAAAATCGCAGACGGAATGCAAAGCGCCAGATAACGTCTGCTGTCAGCTCCTTATGACGGGATATCCGAATCAGGAAGGACGGATTCATGTGATTCCTGTCTATGAGAATCCTGTGGTGCTGCTTCCTTATACTTTGGGGGATTCAAGCTACAGAGACAATCTTCATTCCATCTGGGCCGGACAGGAGTTGTACCGAAAGGGAAATACGCAGGAAGAGTTTTACAACATTCTGCAAAAGAATATGCAGCCGGTGTATGACTCCGCCAGACGTCAGGGGTATGAGATCTGGAACCGGTGAAATGCGATATGCAGGAGCGGGGCCTGCATATTTTTTAATTCACGGTTGACACGGAGTCAATTCGATGTTATGATCCAACCAATAACTGACACAGTGTCAACAGAAAGGAGCAGACAGTATGGCAAATTCATTACCTAAGATTGCACTTGGCGCATGGGCATGGGGCAACGATGGAACGTTTGGAGATCACCTGACAGCGGATTCTCTGAAACCGATATTTGATGCCGCAATGAAGGCGGGCCTCAATCTCTGGGACACCGCTTATGTATATGGCATGGGAACATCTGAGAAGATTCTGGGACGTTTTCTGAAAGATTATTCCAGAGATTCCTACATCATATCGGACAAATTTACGCCTCAGTGTGCCGACTATTCTTCGAAGACACCGGTTGAGGATATGCTGAAGACGGAATATCAGATGCTGGGAATCGGCAACATGGATATTTACTGGGTACATAATCCTGTGGATGCTCCAAAGTGGATCGCAGAGGTGGCAAAGTATTTCGAAGGAAAAGCCGATGTTCCGGTGATCGGTGTATCCAATCACAATCTTGCCGAGATCAAAGAAGCAGACGAAATACTGAGAGCGCATGGTCTCCGGCTGGGCGCGGTACAGAATCATTACAGCCTGCTCAACCGGTCCTCCGAGGATTCCGGTATTGTTGAGTACTGCAGAGAAAACGGCATTTCGTTCTGGTCGTATATGGTTCTGGAGCAGGGCGCGCTTTCCGGAAAATATGATACCGGGCATCCGATGCCGGCAGGCTCCGGACGGGCGGAAACGTATAATCCGGTACTGGACAAACTCGAGATCATGAATGCCAGGCTGCAGGAAGTGGCGGATAAGTATAAAGTATCCCCTGCGCAGATACCGGTGGCATGGGCAATTGCAAAAGGAACACTGCCCATTATTGGTGTGACAAAGGTTGAACATGTTGAGGATGCAGTGAAAGCATGCCGTGTTGAACTGACACCGGATGAAATGAAGATGCTTGAGAATACGGCAGACAGTCTGGAATTGAACCTGATCCGTATGTGGGAAAAGAAGATGGAATGATTTTTTGCTCCGGGATTGACTGTGTGTCAACAGGAAGCTAATATAAAATGCATTGATACACAGTTATGAGGAGACGGATTATGGCAGTAGAACTGAAAGAGACCATTGACAAAAGAAGAGAGGAAATCATGGATGCCTGCGAAAAACTATATGAAACATTGGGTTTTCAAAGCATTAACATAAAGGTGATCAGCACGGAAACCAGCTTTTCCAGGCCATCCATTTACAATTATTTTCAGACGAAAGAAGAAATCTTTTTAGGTCTTCTGACACGCGAATATATGAAGTGGAATGATGCCCTCAAAAACATCACGGACAAAGATTCCGTTATGGATCGGGATGCTTTGGCCGGAGCGATCGCAAAATCAATGGAGGAACGAAAAACGCTTCTGAAGATTTCTGCGATGAATCTGTACGAAATAGAGGAAAACAGCAGGGATGAACTGCTTGTAGAGTATAAGAGGATTTTTAAGAGGACGATAGAACTGTTTGATGAATGTCTGAAAAAGCATCTCAAAGTGTCCGAGCAGAAGAGGGAACAGATACGATATGCATTCTTTCCCTATATGTACGGAATCTACCCGTATGCGTATCCCACAGAAAAACAGATATCGGCAATGGATGACGTGAAACTGTCCCATCGGGATGTGACGGTTTACGAAATGACCTGTCAGTTTTTAAAGCTGGTTTTATGAATGAAGTCGGAGGGAAGTCTGAGAGAAGTTTGAAAGAAGTCCGAAAGAAGGAGGTTGTCGGGTGAAAAAAATAGTTTCCGTGCTGTTGATCGCGTTGTTTGCGATGTTGGCGGTTATGGGGTGTTCGAGCCGGTCAGCGGACAAAGCTGCTGTCAGTTCAGCTTCCGCAAATATGAGTGAACAAGAGATCTCAAAAGAAGCAGCGAATCCGAAAACAGAAAAAAACGTTGGTACAGTACAGGAAAGCAATGAGAAAAAAGTGCTGGTGATTTATTTTTCAGCAACAGGTACCACAAAGCGGATTGCGGAAAGAATCGCTTCGGTCACAGGAGCGGATTTATGCGAGATTGTCCCGAGGGAACGGTATCGTGATGCCGATCTCAACTACAATGACAAGAGCAGCAGAACGACAAGAGAGCAGAATGATCCGTCGGTAAGACCGGAATTTGAAGACATCGGGATTGATGTTGAACATGATTATGAAACGGTTTTTCTTGGATATCCGATTTGGTGGGGGGAAGAACCGAGAATCATGGATACGTTTGTAGAGAGTTATCGTTTTGAAGGAAAAACGATCATACCGTTCTGCACTTCGGGAGGAAGCGGTATCGAGAAAAGCCGTGATAACCTTGCAGAAAAAGCAGGATCCGGCACATGGCTTCCGGGCAGCCGATTCGGCGCGGGTGCATCGGATGATGAGCTCGTGAAATGGATCGGGAAACTTGGAATTGGATAATCGTCGAAGTGTCAGACAGAAGCAGGAGGCATGACGATGAAGTATACAAAACTCGGGAATTCGGAATTGAATGTTTCACGCATCTGCATGGGCTGTATGGGATTTGGCGACGCGTCAAGAGGGCAGCACAGCTGGACAATCGATGAGGAGCATTCGAGGGAGATCATTAAAAGAGGTCTGGAACTCGGAGTGAATTTCTATGATACGGCGATCGCTTATCAGAGCGGAACCAGTGAGCAGTATGTCGGGCGTGCACTCAGGGATTTCGCAAAGCGCGAGGATGTGGTTGTTGCCACCAAATTTCTTCCAAGGACACCGGAGGAGATGGAAAAAGGGATCACGGGACAGCAGCATATCGAGAACATGATGGATACAAGCCTTCAGAACCTTGGCATGGATTATGTGGACCTCTATATTTATCACATGTGGGACTGGAATACGGACATTTACGATATCATGGATGGCCTGAACCGAATTGTGAAAGCGGGAAAGGCAAGATATATCGGAATTTCAAACTGTTTTGCATGGCAGATTGCAAAGGCCAATGCGCTGGCGGAAAAGGAAGGGTTTGCAAAATTTGTCTCGGTCCAGGGGCACTATAATCTGATCTTCCGGGAAGAAGAGCGTGAGATGGTGCCGTATTGTGAAGAAGAAAATATCGCGCTTACCCCGTACAGTGCACTGGCAAGCGGAAGACTCTCCAGAAAGCCCGGGGAAGGTGATACCAGGAGAGCAGCCGAGGATACCTATGCGAAGTTTAAGTATGATGCGGTCAAAGAACAGGACCGTGTGATCATAGACCGGGTAGCGGAACTGGCCGGGAGACATGGCGTGACCATGACGGAGATCTCGCTGGCCTGGCTTCTGACCAGAGTGACGGCACCGGTTGTCGGAGCGACAAAACGTTCCCACATAGAAGACGCAGCCAGGGCCGACCGGTTGGAATTGACCGGCGATGAGATCCGGTATCTGGAAGAGTTATACGTACCGCATCCGCTTGCCGGTGTGATGGCTCAGAACGGGAGAAGTGACGCGGCAAAGAGACATGTATGGTCGACAGGAGATCAGAAGATCGGAAAGTGAGGAAAACGGCAATGAGAGAGAAAATAGTCCAGACAGCGGGACGAGATCAGCTCGGTGAGTTTGCGCCGATGTTTGCCCATCTGAATGATGATGTGCTCTTTGGCGAGGTGTGGAATGCAGAAGCCATTGATGTGAAGACCAAATGCATCATTACGGTCGTTGCTCTAATGGCATCGGGGATCACGGATTCCTCTCTGACATACCATCTTCAGAATGCGAAGGCGCATGGAGTCAGCCGGGAAGAAATGGCAGCGATCATAACCCATGTCGCGATGTATGTTGGCTGGCCGAAGGGCTGGGCGGTATTCCGCCTTGCAAAAGAAGTATGGAAGGAAGAAGTGCCGGAGCTCACGGAGAAGGACAGATACCAGAATACGATCTGTTTTCCGATCGGCGAGTCAAATCCTTACGGACAGTTCTTTGTGGGACAGAGTTATCTTGCTCCTGTTTCAACCGAGCAGGTTGCGGTGTTCAATGTGACCTTTGAGCCCGGATGCAGAAACAACTGGCATATTCATCACGCAAAGACCGGCGGCGGTCAGATGCTTATTTGCATCGGAGGAAGAGGTTATTACCAGGAGTGGGGAAAAGAAGCCGTTGCGATGACTCCGGGTACGGTGATCCATATTCCCGCGGAAGTAAAACACTGGCATGGAGCGGCACCGGACTCCTGGTTTTCTCATCTTGCGGTTGAAATTGACGGGGAAGAAACAGCCAATGAGTGGTGTGAACCTGTGTCAGAAGAAGAGTATTCTAAGGCTGCAGAGCGGTAACGCGCAAAGTCCGCGGGGCTCCCCTCAGGACTGAGGGGATGGGGAGCCGAAGTCCGCTTGCGGACTTTGTTCGAAAACGGAAGAAGGAAACGGAAGCGTCAGTCTGTGTCTGTAACAAGGCACCGGTCTGGCGCTTTTTCTGCGCCCGGTTAAGCCTTTGGAATCGATCGGGCAGTGCACAGCATACAATATCGGGCGGAAAGTTTTCGCAAAATTGGTAATTTTTATTTTTGTTTTTAGAAAATGTGATTTACAATAGAATAAAGAAGATAATGTATTTTCCGGCAGTTTGTATGTGAAACGGGAGGATCGCGATGAAGTTATCCGGCAAGAATCTGGGAAAATCCCCTGAGAAAATAACGAATTATATACCCGTGGCGACTCCGTCCATATGGCTTTCCATCGCCACACTGCTGGTCTTTCTGGGGGTGGTACTGATATGGGGGAATGTCGGGAGAGTACCGTTAAAGCTGACAACTACCGGCGTTGGATATAATTACGATCACCGGACAGAAAAGGACGAGTTAACCGAAGCGATGATTGAAAGCGGAGATTACGACGTCGATACTTTTCTGTGTCTCGTGAATCCGAATCAGATAACGGGCGAGATCATTCACGACAAGCCGGTTAACGTGATTCTCAGAGACGGCAGGCGAATCAGGGGACGTACGGAGCTGGTATACACGGTACCTTTAAATTCAAAAGAAGTGATGAAGACGTTGGAGGAATTGAACTTTACAACGGATTGGGAGCAGAAAAGCCTTGACCTGGGGGATTACAGATACATAGTGGATGTGACGATCGATGAGAAACTGCCGGTCATGTCATACGGAGAGCCGGCAGAGATCGTGATCGAATATGATACCGTTCCGCCGATTCATTATCTGTTCCGATAGATTATCCCAATGCCTGCAGAGGAAGTGCGATGAAAAGAAAAAAAGTCGTGAGCACGCCGGTTATTCTCCAGATGGAGGCGCTGGAATGCGGCGCAGCCTGCCTGGCAATGATACTTGCATATTATAAATCCTGGATTCCGCTGGAGAAGGTAAGGAGCGACTGCGGTGTATCAAGAGACGGCAGTAAAGCGCTGAATATCGTCAAGGCGGCGCGTAATTACGGATTTGAGACCACGGTAAAAAAATATACTCCCGAAAGGGTCGTCGAGGCAGGCCGTTTTCCATGCATCGTCTGGTGGGAAGAACAGCATTTTGTGGTTTTAAACGGCTTCAAAAACGGAACGGCGTTTTTGAATGACCCTGCCTATGGGAAGGTAAGAATTCCCTATGAAGAATTTGTAAACTCGTATTCCGGGTTGTATATCTATATGGAACCGGCCAAAGACTATGTTCCCCAGGGGGCAAAAAAGAGTGCGCTGAGATTCCTTGCAGGCAGAGTCAGAGAGCATAAGACCGGTTTCGGACTGATCACGCTGACGGCGCTTATCGTAGCTGTTTGCGAAGTGGTGGTGCCCGTGTTTTCGGACATTTATGCGAGCAGGGTTTTGGAACTTAATGACAGGGAAGCGCTGACAGGGCTTCTCTTCGCCTTTGGAATCACCGGAATATATCATCTTCTGATGGGCGGGATCAATGTAATTGTCAGCTGCAGAACCATGGGAAAGCTGGCGATTACTTCCAATATCAGGTTTATCCGGACCATTCTGGGACATCCGCTGGATTTTTTTTCGCAGCGTATGTCCGGAGATCTGACAGAGAGACAGACCGAGAATGATGTTGTTGCCAGAATACTGACCGGGACCTTCGCACCGCTGGTCATACAGATTGTGTTTCTTGCGGTGTATGCAGGAATCATGCTTCGATACAGTGTGATTCTGACAGCAGTAGGAATACTGGCCGTCTGTGCTGATTTTTGCGCAGCCTGGCTTACCAATGCGAAGAGAACCGATGCTCTGCGTGTTACCAAAAGAGATGAAGGCAAGGTGGAAGGGGTAACTGTCATGGGCATTTCCATGATCGAGACCATCAAAGCCAGCGGAGCGGAAAACGGCTTTTTTGAACAATGGTCCGGAAATTATGCATCCTATCTCACGAGCAGATCCCGGTTTACCGAGGTGAACCGGATTTTGTCGCCATTGCCGGAACTCGTGGAAAGAGCCGCGCTGGCGGTGTGCATCTCCGCCGGGGCCGCACTCATTATGACCGGCAGAATAACGGAAGGCAGCTTTGTCGCAGTGTATGGTCTGTTAAACGGTTTTTTCAGACCGGTCGAAAAGCTTCTTGAGTCGCAGGAAGATATCCAGGAGATGAGCTCTGATATGGAGCGGATAGACGATGTCATAAACTATCCTGCAGAGAAAACTCCTGAAAAAATATCCGGGAAGGAACTGGAGAAGGCTGAAAAACTGATTGGAAGCATAAAAATAGAGAACGTGACCTTTGGATATTCAAAACTCAGCGAGCCGCTGATTGAGGATTTTTCACTGGACATTGAAAAAGGCAGCAGGATCGCAATCGTTGGCGGTTCGGGTTCCGGAAAATCCACGCTGGCAAAGCTCCTGACCGGATTGTACCGGCCATGGGACGGGAAGATCACCTTTGACGGAAAAACCATAGATGAAATACCAAGAGAGATCTTTCTGGCATCGGTGGCCATGGTGGATCAGGATCAGGTGATGTTCGAGGATTCGATTGGCAATAACATAAAGATGTGGGATGAGACCATTGAGGATTTCGACATGATCCTTGCTGCCAGAGATGCGGGAATCCATGAGGATATCATAAGCAGAAAAGGCGGATATAATTCCATGCTTCTGGAAAACGGAAGAAATCTATCCGGCGGACAGAAGCAGAGACTTGAGATTGCGCGGGCTCTTTCCGCCGAACCGTCCATCCTGATTCTGGATGAGGCGACCAGCGCGCTGGATGCCAGGACGGAGTTTGAGGTTGCAAGGTCAATATCCCAGAGAGGAATCACCTGCATCATCATCGCACACCGATTGTCTACCATCCGGGACTGCGACAGAATCATTGTCCTTGATGACGGAGAAATCGTTGAAACAGGGACTCATGAGGAGCTGTTGGCAAAAGAGGGATATTACAGCCGGCTCGTCAGGACGGAATAGGTGAGAAATGTCTATTTTTGGTGAACAGTTTTTAGCAAGAAGAAATCGTGATCAGATCGATCTGGACAATGCGCTTCAGGATGTTTATGAGGCTGTGACCGGCAGAGAAAGCATACGTTACAGCATCAACTCGGATGAGCAGGTCAGAAAAGAATTAGAGAGAATCTGTTTTTATCTGGGAGTAAGGGCCGATCAGGACGTTCCGGAATACAACGATCTGGAGGATATGCTGGATTATATCACGCGGCCTTTTGCCATCATGCGCAGACATATCCTTTTGACGCATCACTGGTGGAAAAACGGAGATGGACCGCTGCTGGTATCCAAAAAGGACAGCGATGAGCTTCTGGCGCTTATTCCGGGACGGCTTGGCGGATATTATTATACGGACTTTCGATCGAATAAAAAAATAAAAATAGACCGTCATAATGCAGGAGAATTTGAAAAAGAGGCAATCTGTTTTTATAAACCGCTGCCGCTTTCCTCCTTATCCGCAAATGAGCTTACCGGGTTGCTTTTTAAGAACATGGCGGCGACGGATCTGGCCATGCTTGTTCTCAGCGGGATCGGGATTGTGGGAGTCTCGCTCCTGATCCCGTTTGCCACAAAAATGGTCTTTGAATATGTGATACCGACAGGAGCGATGACACTTGTCGGATCCTTTTCCTTTCTTTTGATCAGTTCGGCAATGGTAGCCTATATCATCGCGGTGATAAAACAAGGATATGCAGACAGAGTAAAGGTGAGGATGGAGGTCTATCTGACCCATGGAGTGATGGGGAGAATGATTAACTTTCCGACATCCTTTTTTGCCTCGAAATCAACGGGAGAATTATACCGGGTATTCGACAACCTGCGGGAGATTCCGCAAATACTGATCGATTCGGTGATTGTGCCGATAATTGATATAAGCCTGGCCATGCTTTTTATCATACAGATAGCAGTGATCGTACCCGAACTGCTTGTTCCTGCGGTCATCACTGTTCTGCTTCAGTTTGTCTGCATGGCGATCGGTACCTTCCAGGCATATGGACTGCTGAACGTTGAGCTGCAGCAGGACAGAAAGATTCAGGGACTGGCGATATCCGTATATGAGGGTATTCAAAGGATAAAACTGAGCGGCAGCGAATCCAGAATCATGGCGAAATGGGCTGGACTGTACAGTAAGAAGGCGAAGGTTGCCTACCCTGCGGTTTTTCCGGTGAAATTCCAGACGGAAATGATTGCGTTCATCTCAATGATGGGGATGCTTGCCGCCTTTTATAAAGGGTTTACGGATAACATATCGATCTCCCAGTTTGTCGCTTTTGTCGCCGCGTTTGGAATGCTTACGGGAAGTATCACCGCGTTTTCGAACAAGAGTAAGGATGTCATAAAGCTAAAACCTGTTCTGAAAATGGCAGATGAGATTCTGAAAGAGTGTCCGGAAGTATCGAAGGAAAAGCTGATCGTGGATCATTTGAGCGGAAAGATCGAAGTGAAGGATCTGACGTTCCGGTACGGAAGGGATCTGCCGCTCATACTGGATGGCGTAAGTTTCACCGTTCATCCGGGGGAGTATGTAGCGATCGTCGGGAAAAGCGGCTGCGGCAAGTCTACACTCGTTCGAATCTTTATGGGATTCGAAAAAGCGGTCTCGGGCAGTGTGAGCTACGATGATATCGATGTCGAACGAATCGATCCGCGGTCACTCAGGCGCAGCATCGGCGTGGTAATGCAGAGCGGGAATCTGTTTTATGACAGTATTTACCGGAATATAGCCATTTCCGCTCCGGGTCTCAGCATGGAGGAAGCCTGGGAGGCGGCAGAAAAAGCCGGAATAGCCGAGGATATCAGGAATATGCCGATGAAGATGAAGACTCTTATTCCGCAGGGAGGCGGCGGTATATCCGGAGGGCAGAGACAGAGAATCATGATCGCCAGGGCATTGGCGGCAAAGCCGAATATTCTGATTTTTGATGAGGCGACAAGTGCTCTTGACAACATCACGCAGAAAGTGGTGCAGGATTCGCTGGATCAACTTAACTGTACCCGGATCGTCATAGCGCACAGGCTTTCGACCATACAGAACTGCGACAGGATACTGGTTCTTGATAAAGGCAGGATCATTGAGGAAGGCAATTATCAAGAACTGCTGAAGAAAGGCGGTTTTTTTGCAAATCTAATAAAACGGCAGCAATTATAGCAGTGAAAGGAGGTAAACATGGGCAAAGAAGAAAACAAGGAAGTAAAGGAAACAGCAGAGGTAACGGAAGATGTAAAAGAAAACACCATATCCCAGGACGAGGATGTAAATGATGAAGAGCTTGAAGCTGCTTCCGGTGGATTTAATACATTATCCGGGATCCGTGACAAGAACAGAACAGACCGTTGACAGACAGGATCAATTGTGAGAAAGGAGATAAAGTTTGAAAGTAAACTTTCAAACTTTGATTGACGGCTCAAATAGACAAGCAAGCTTGTCTGCTTGAGCCTGGAGGACAAAACATGAATAAAGAAGAGAAGAAAGTAACGGAAGAGGCAACCGAAGAAGTAAAAGAAACTCCGGAATCCCAGAGCGAAGAGGTAAGTGACGAGGAGCTTGAAGCCGTTTCCGGCGGAAAATCCGGAATCCGGGATAAGAACAGAACAGACAGCTAATGATGGAAAATGGTCTCTTTGCGGTATGCAGGGGGACCTTTTTATAAAGGATGATATGAACAAACTTACGCTGATGTTATATATGGTCGGAGGAAATCTCGAGAGACGCGGGCTTGTCTATACGAAGATGTTACTGCAGATCATGCGGGGCATAGCCGGCTGTAAGACAGAGAATGTGGCGATCCTTGCAGAGACAGGAGGAAGCTGTCTGGATCCGCAACGCACCGTGACAGGAGGCGTAGAAGATGACGCGGGAAAGCGATACCGGGTGCTGAAACAAAACCTGATGGACCGGCTGGCGGAAAAAGCGGCAAACGGCAGCATTGCATCGGCCGAGAACCTCGCAAGGCTCAAAGTTCTGGATCGGATTTCCTGGGATAAAAATGAGAGATGGCTGATAAAAGATCATGAGCTGATCCCCCTTCAAAATCCGCCCGGAAAAGAAGGGCTTGTTCTGATGACGGAAAAAGACGAAGAGGGTAATGTGATTGAACTTAGGGATTTGATCACGGAAGCGGTAACGTCTTACCCGGCCGAGCAGTATGCACTGATCCTATGCGGACACGGCGGCGGCCCTTTATGGGGATTCGGGGAGGATGAGAGAAATGATGATGACATGATCATTTCCGCGGATCTCTGCAGGATGATGCCGGTGATCCGAGGATTGCTCGACGGGAAAAAACTTGCGTTTGTCGGATATAACAGCTGCAGGATGTCGCACATAGAAGCGGTAACCGCCTGGGCGGAAGGCGCCAGGGCCATAGTGGCTTCTGAAGGCGATGAACAGGGCATCGGATGGGTGAAGGAAAAAATGATCGAAACACTTCTTAAGGTGTGTCAGGAGTATGATTCTGAGATCACAGACGATGTTTTTGACACCGGAGTCCTCCATAAGATGTTGGATGAGATCTATCGGGACCTCCATAAACGTGAGGAGTATGTTTGGACCGCACTGGATCTCAGGGAGGACAAAATCGATGGATTTAAGGAAGCTTTTCAGGAGTTTTGCAGATCCCTTGC
Source organism: [Clostridium] aminophilum (assembly GCF_900101295.1). Taxonomy (GTDB): domain Bacteria; phylum Bacillota; class Clostridia; order Lachnospirales; family Lachnospiraceae; genus Clostridium_R; species Clostridium_R aminophilum_A. Next base: position 93,796 of record NZ_FOIL01000001.1, read on the forward strand.
CAAAAGATATAAGGAAAGGCCGATGGAAATGTTCTGGCTCTTATCCGGTATCAGGGATCAATCGCAGCGGATCGATGAATACAGCATTGATCTGGGTCTCTGGGCAAAGAACCTTGTAAATACGGCGTTTTTTCGCGACGATCCATCCATGGTCCGTAAATATGAGAAACTGGAAGCAAGTATCCGGAATCTGACCCTAAAACGCTATGTTTCCGCAGAGACCTTCCCGAAGGATATCTCCGGAATATCGCTGTTCTTTCCGGATTCTGATTCGACGACGGATAATTCAAACTTTGAAAAATATCTCTTCAGTCACAGGGTAAGTCACAAAGACGGATTCCGGACCTGGCCGTTTCACGGTTATGCGGCGGGACTGGAACAGCCCCAAAACCGCGAAGAAGCGCAGGATTTCTGTCCGGAATACGATTATCTAAAAAAGGGATACTGGGAGCTCGCTGCGCTGTATAATGCCATGCGGGAAGCTGGCAGACTTAAGGAAAACAGAGAAAACGGTACAGAAGCGATTCGTGACAAAATAAACCGGGAATTCTTTCTGTATGGGCAATCCTCGCTGCTGTCGGAGCGTGAAAAAACGGATCTGACAGAGACAATACGAAAGGACCGGGAAGGTGTTTTCGAGCAGAATGTGGTGGTTCGATACATTTACGAAGGCGATGAGGGCAGATATTCCAGAAACAGAGGCCTTGGCTATCTGAAGGATGTCAGGCGGGGAGCGGACGGACAGGAGACGGATGGTCAGAACACCGTCCGACGGGAGCCGGATCGTCCGGAGGCATTCCCCCGGGAGGCAGATTGTCCGGAAGTATTCCGCAGGGAGCCGGATAAACCGGATCGGGGATTCCGGTGGTTCTTTGCCCAAAACGGCAATTCGGAATTTCTGATCCATGTATATGGGAAAGAAGGCGGAGACTTTTTTGAAGGCCGGGTTACGATCCTGACGCCGGTTCTGATCGATCACAGAATGTATATGCTCGCCATCCGGTTTGAAGAAGGCTCAGCAATCGGACGGGTCAGCGGTTACTACCGCTATCATTTTCCATATGACAGGATCACACATTATATAAGCGGTGACGGGGATCTGGAAGGAAAAGAGATATCGTTCCTCGGTTCGGTATCGGAGGGCGTCCGATATGAAATGGCATTTGAGGATGAAGCGCCGGAACGATTTGTAATAGGATCTTTTTTGTATGGAAAAAATACCGCTTTTGTAAGAGGGAAAATGGATACCGCAGCGGATTATGGTCAGTATGAAACGGTAAAGGTAATGCGTTACTGGAGAGATGTGTTTGGAAACCGAATGCAGATGCGGGAAAATGATCTTAAGCCGGCGGAACGGGAATCTTTACTTTTTTGAGTCTGAAGGCCTGAAATCTTTATTTTTAATATCGCTTTTGATAAAAGAAGTAAAGATTTCAGGAGGTGGGTCAATGATCTCATATGAGGGTCTGGAAAAGCCACTGAAAGAAAAGGGGATCGGAAAGACTGAGCTGTCAACTCAGCTTGGTCTGTCTACCGGAACCATAGCGAAGCGTGACAGCTCATGAGATCAGGAACATTCCACCCTGTTTACACCAGTCCGTTGATATAATCCGTCAGTTTTTTTCGGTCATAGAAATCCGCGATTTTGCTGATGGGATAATCCGGTGTCGCTCCACGGTCAATATCATAGAATGATCCGTTCTTGAACACGCTCATCCGCTTGCTTCCCGAAATCTGGACAGCACATCCATACGCGGTGGATAACGGCTGAACCGTGCACGAGCCGCCTCCTGAAGTTCTCCCAAGAAGTGTAACATTCGGTGAATACACAAAAGTATTCGGAACGAAATTACCGCAGGAGAAGCTGACGGGGGACGTGATACAATAAAGGTTAAGACCTTTTCCGGCAAGTGTGTCAGTTTCATCAAATACGCCGTCCCGGTTCGTATCGATGCGATACTTTAAGGTTGTGGTCGCCCCGGTCAGGGTATTGATGGTGTTCATTTCCCCGGTTCCGAGATACGTCCCTATTACGTAAGATGCCGATGCGCAGGCACCGCCGCCGTTGAGTGAAAGATCCAGCACCACGTTTTTGACAGGGCTTCCCGGCCGCAGGATCTTTTCGCAGGCATACTGCATAAGCCGAATGGTATCCGACAGCTCTTCCTCTTTGGGCTGAGTCGTATAATCGATTTCTCTGCTCGGATCCGTAAACTCGTCAAACGTAATATACGCGGTGTTTCCGACTTCCTGATACGGCGGAATCTCCTCTCCGAATGCGTTTTTTCTCGCCTCGGAAAACGCGGCTCTGTCATTTTTATAGTTTTCCTTGGATGGTCCGTAAATTCCGGCGATCTTCTCTTTTAAGTCCGACTTTGTGACCAGGTAAGAATTGTTGTTGAATGAGCTGTGAAGGTCATCCAGATAGCAGGTGATGAACTCAAACATGGCCTTATCCTTCTTTAGGACATCCGTGCCCTTTAACTTCTTTTCCACCCCGATTTCCCGGAAGAACGTGTCAAAGCTCGTAATATTATGGACCTCTTTCAGTCCATACAGATGATCTAGGGCAAAACACAGTTCATTATAGGAAAATAACGCCAAATCCTCCGGTAACGTTCCTTGCGGCGCTGCCTTATAGTACTCCGCTTCCATATCTCCGTACAGATCATTTGTCAGAAATACGGCTTCTCCGTTGTATACCGTAAAAAGGTTACTGTAGGAAAGAATGACGTCGCTGAAAGTCTGCAGCGGGATGTAATAGTTGTCGCCATCCCGAACAAGATCAATGTCATACTTCTTCAGATCGAATGTCTGCTCCCTGCCGTAACGGTCATTTGTAAGAGTTTCCATTTTCTCCGAGAGGGATAAAACGTCCAGTGTGCCGATGTCGACCAGAGGCCCGTTCTCATCTTTGAAAAATGCATCATAATCAAAAAAGTAGATCGTATCATTCGCGAAATCAAAATCCGCATTATATTTGGTTCCTGAAATGGTAATGATCGTGTGATCTCCGCTGTCATCTGTGGATGCCTCATATTTCCCTTTTTTCATCATTCCGAAGATATCATCCATGGAAATATAAGGGATGGAACCGTCATTCACGAAATACAGCGTCAGTTCTTTTTCGTTACTTAGATCTCCGAGATAGAATTTCACATTCTTTTCCGTTATCTTGCAGGTCCCGGATGAGTCCGATGTTCCGGTTGATCCTGCCGCATTGGATGCTTCCAATGATTCTGATGTTTCTGTTGATCCGGCCGAAGCGCCTTTTGTTTCCGCGGAAGGCAGTGCGTTTGCACATCCTCCGAGAGTCAGCGCCAGCGGAATGGTTACCGCAATGCTTTTTAAGTATTTCTTCATATCAACCCTCCCCATTCTTCACCATTGTTCGAAGCCTTGGCGTTCGAACGACACCCTACATATCATTTAAACATTATTTCTCATGATATTGTCAATGCAAGTTTGAGGAAAAAGTAGAATAATACAATGTTTTGAGATGATATGTGGAAATTATCTTAAATAAATGGTAATATATTATTATATTCTGATAATCCAGGAAGGAGATTAAATTGTGAACGCAGCCAACTGATGCCAAAGGAGGTAACCAATGAACAGAAAAATAGTTTCGTTTTGTATGATGCTGTCTGTGATGTTTGCGGTATTGCTGCTCGGTGGATGCTCAGGGAAAAAAACATCCGAAAAAACATTCGAAAAAACATCCGAAAGAACCGGTGTTATAGGTGCCATGGAAGAAGAGGTTGGCACCCTGAAAGAAGCGATCACGGATTTGAAGACAAGTTCCGTGGCAGGAATGGAATTTTATGAGGGAAAACTGGACGGTGTGGATGTGGTTGTTGTGCAGTGCGGAATGGGAAAGGTAAATGCCGGAATATGCGCAAACACACTGATCAATAACTTTGGCTGCACGAAGATTATCAATACGGGCGTTGCAGGATCCCTTGATGCTCAGATTGACATCGGTGATATCGTTGTTTCAACTGACGCGGTGCAGCATGATTTTACCGTGGAAGCCATCGGTTTCAAAAAAGGAGAAATCCCATATACAGGGCGATTCGAATTTCCAGCAGATGAGCCCATGCGCAAAGCCGCGGTAGAGGCTGTCCGCACATCGGCTCCGGAAGTAAAGGTGTTTGAGGGAAGAATCTGTACCGGAGACCAGTTTATCTCCTCCCAGGAACAGCGGAATAAGATCATCACGGATTTCGGAGGCATGTGCTGTGAGATGGAAGGCGGCGCGATTGCGCAGGCATGCTATCTGAATAAAACTCCGTTCGTTATTCTCCGTGCCATCTCCGACAAGGCGGATCAATCCGAGGAGATGAATTATGAAAAGTTTAAAGAACAGGCTGCCAAAAACTGCGCGTCGATTGTCCGTTATATGGTTACGCATTAAGGCTGACTGCGTTGGAGAAAGCGGAGGTGCCCCTGACTTCGATGTCGGGGGCTTGATTTTATGGAAAAATGCGGTATAATATTGGTTGTACGCAATTAAATATTGCAAAATACAGAGCGAAAAAGAGTAAGGAAGAGGAGGAAAACCATGCCAACACTTGTAACGTACTTCAGCGCGGAAGGCACGACGGCAAAAGTGGCGAAGGAATATGCGCAGAAAATCGGAGCGGATGTTTTTGAGATCGTTCCGGAGCAGCCATATACGGCAGCGGATATCAGATGGATCAATCCGATGGCACGCTGCAACAAAGAGCAGATCGGCGGGAAGGATGTTCCGGTAAAAGGGATAATTCCGGATTTTGATAAGTACGACACGGTTTACATCGGATTTCCGATCTGGTACGGACAGGCTCCGAGAGTTGTCCATACCTTTGGAAAAGGATATGACTGGACAGGAAAGACCGTCCATGCATTTGCAACTTCCGGCGGAAGCGGGATCGGAAAGACTGCGGAGAAGCTTTCCCCTTCTCTTGCCGGAGCGGTGTCGGTGGATGCAAAGCTTGTACACAGCGCCGATGAAATCTGAGGGAAATGAGCAGGGTATATCTTTTCGAAGAGAAATCTGCAAGATGAGATCGTTTCAATGACAGTTGCGTAAGGTAAGATCGTTTCAACGAGAACTGTGTAGGGTGAGAGCGTTTTAACGAGAGCTGTGCAAGGTGAGATTGTTCTCACGGAAAGGAAGGATCAGGATGGAATTCAAAGATGTAGTAAAGAACCGGTATTCATGCAAAAAGTATAACGGGAAAAAGGTAGAAAGAGAAAAACTCAATGCGATCCTCGAAGCAGGCCGGCTGGCACCGACTGCCAAGAATTTTCAGGAACAGCATATCTATGTGGTGGAGTCTGACGAGAAGCTTGCGGTGATCGATAAGGCAACCCCCTGCCGCTATGGTGCGCCTACCGTTCTTGTGGTTGCGTTTGATAAGAATCATGTATTCACGTATCCGGGCGGCAAAAGAGACTCCGGAATCGAGGACGCGTCCATCGTGGCAACGCATTTGATGCTGGCTGCGGCCAACGAAGGTGTGAACAGCTGCTGGCTCAATTTCTTTGATCCGGACGCGCTCGCAAAAGAACTCGGTCTTCCGGAGAATGAGGAGATTCTGATGCTTCTTGATCTTGGCTATGCTGCCGAAGGAACAGGACCGCTGGATAATCACAACAGCAGAAAAGAACTGGCTGAGACCGTAAGTTATATCTAAGCTTCGAATTATGGAGCCGCAGTGGCTGCTCTGGTGAAAAAGGCGGATGACCAATGAAGACAAGAGAGGAAGCATTGAAATACGGACTGTCGTTTCCGGATACTTACACAGACCGTCCGTTTCGGGATCAGAACTGGCAGCTGGTCCGGTACCGCGGCAGCAACAAAGCGTTCCTGTGGACGTATGAGCGGGACGGGTTCATCAATCTGAATGTGAAAGTGGAGCCGGAGAAAGCGTTCTTCTGGCGAAAGATCTATGCTTCAGTGATTCCCGGATACCATCAGAACAAAGAACACTGGAATACGATCATCCTTGATGGGAGCATTCCGGACAAGGATGTGAAACTCATGATTGCGGAGAGCTATGAGCTGATCAGTGATTCGCCTTCCAGGAGAATCTTTGAGGCGGTAAAGAAGATCCCGTACGGTCATGTTGCCACTTATTCGCAGGTTGCAGAGCTGGCGGGAGACAGAAAAATGGCCCGCGCGGTCGGCAACGCGCTGCACAGAAATCCCGATCCGGATCATATTCCGTGCTACCGGGTGGTGAATGCAAAAGGTGAGCTGGCGGGAGAATTCGCGTTCGGCGGTCCGGGAGCACAGGCAAAACGTTTGGAAGCGGAAGGCGTTATGGTTTCAGACGGAAGAGTGGATCTGCGCCGGTATCAATGGAAGCCCGATACGGAATAGCGGGCAGGATGGCAGGCCGAACGAAACAATCGGTGAAAAAGAATATCAGATCATTGCGGAGGCAGCGACCCGGAAACGGGCCGCTGCCTCCGTTTTTGAAAAAACATTAGCATTATCGAGCATAAGGTGGTATCATTCGGTTAGACATAACTAACATATATATTTTCAATATAAGGGGGCGTAAGAAAGAATGCAGGAGAAGAAAAAAAGTGATCTTGCCGTGCTGCTGGGATATGCCGGCAATTACAAGGCACTGACGTTTTTAGGGCTGACGTTATCGGGAATCGCCATGGTGCTCGGAATGCTGCCGTATATCTGTGTCTGGCTTGTAGCCAGGGATCTGATTGCGGTGGCACCGGATTGGGCGAAGGCTTCAGAGGTCGGAAAATACGGCTGGTGGGCCTTCGGCTTTGCGATCGCCGGCATAGCGGTTTACTTTTTTGCGCTGATGTGCACACATCTGGCGGCATTTCGCACCGCGTCGAACATCTGCAAGCAGGGAATGGCGCATCTGATGAAAACGCCGTTGGGATTCTTTGATTCCAACGCTTCGGGACTTTTGCGCAATCGGCTGGATGGCGCGGCTTCCGAAACAGAAACTCTGCTGGCGCATAATCTGGCGGATATTGTGGGCAGTGTAACCATGTTTATCGGAATGATCGTGATCATGGTTGTGTTTGACTGGCGCATGGGTGTGGCCTGCCTTCTGGCGGCGGTATGCTCGATTCTTGCCATGTTCACCATGATGGGCGGAAAAAACGCAAAGATGATGCAGGAATATCAGACGGCGCAGGATTATATGAGTAAGGCGGGCACGGAATATGTCCGGGGCATTCCGGTGGTAAAGGTGTTTCAGCAGACGGTGTATTCGTTCCGGGCGTTTCGGGAGGCAATCGAGGATTATAGTCAAAAGGCGGAGTCTTACACCATGGGAGTTTGCCAGGTACCTCAGTCGATCAATCTGACCGCCACCGAGGGAGCCTTCATTTTCATGGTTCCCGTTGCGGTTCTGATCGCGCCGAAAGCGCTGGAATCCGGCAATTTTGCGGGATTTGTAACGGATTTTGCGTTCTATGCGGTGTTCTCCGCCATTGTGTCCACCGCACTGGCAAGAATTATGTTTGCGGCCAACGGGATGATGCTGGCAAGTACAGCACTCGGAAGAATCTCACAGGTTATGAGTGCGCCGGTACTGAAAGTCACCGATCATCCGCAGGAGCCGAAGGACAACAGCATTGAGTTTAAAGATGTCAGCTTCGTATATGACGGAGCGGATATCCCGGCCATTGATCATGTTTCTTTCCGGGCGGAACCCGGGCAGACGATCGCGCTTGTGGGTCCGTCCGGCGGAGGTAAAACCACGGCCGCAAGTCTGATTCCGAGATTCTGGGATGTGACCGGCGGCTCGGTTCTGGTGGGCGGTGTGGACGTCAGGGAAATGGATCCGCATGTTCTGATGGACCGGATCGCATTTGTCTTCCAGAACAACCGGCTGTTTAAGACGAGCATTTTTGAAAATGTTCGTGCGGCAAGGCCGGAGGCGTCCCGCGAAGAGGTTCAGAGAGCGCTGTCGGCGGCCCGGTGCGATGACATTCTTGAAAAGCTTCCGAAGGGTATGGATACGGTCATCGGGACGGAAGGAACCTATCTGTCCGGCGGAGAACAGCAGAGGATTGCATTGGCAAGGGCGATTCTCAAGGATGCGCCGATCGTCGTGCTGGACGAGGCAACCGCTTTCGCGGATCCGGAAAATGAATTCCTGATCCAGAAGGCATTTGCGGAGCTGACCCGCGGGCGAACGGTTATCATGATCGCGCACCGGCTGTCCACCGTGGTGGGGGCAGACAAAATCATCGTTCTGGATCACGGACGGGCGATGGAAGAGGGAACCCATGAGACACTGCAGCAGGCGAACGGGATGTATTCACGCATGTGGGCGGACTATAACCGGGCTGTGAAATGGCGTATATCTGCGGGGGAGGCGATGTAAATGTTCGGAAAAGAGTTTCAGAGAAAATATGCCCTGACAGATCAGGGAATCAGGAATACCAGGCAGGCAACCTTCTGGACGGTGGTGGTAAATCTTACCGTGATGGGCGGAATGGGAATTCTGTACCGGATGATGTCCATGTACATGGAGACGCTGACAAAGGCAGCGCCGCTTCCGGGGGCGGCGGTGTTCCTTCTTCTGGTACTTGCATTCATACTGCTGTCATTCTTTACCCATATGCAGCAGTACAGGGCAACCTACGGACTGGTGTACGGTGAAGTGAAAAGCGTTCGACTTTCTCTGGCAGAGCGGATGCGGAAACTTCCGCTGGGATATTTCGGAAAAAGAGATCTGGCGGATCTGACGGAGACCATCATGGGCGATGTGAACCGTCTGGAGCATGTATGGTCCCATTGTCTGGGGTATCTTTACGGCTCTTACATTTCAACCGCGATTGTCGGCGTGATGCTGTTCGCGATTGACTGGCGTCTGTCGATTGCGTGCCTGTGGGGAGTACCGGTGGCGTTCCTTCTTCTGTTCGGCAGCCGGACGATCAATCAGCGCAACTCCGAGATCACCAAAGAAGCCGGCATTCAGGTATCGGACGGGATTCAGGAGACCATTGAGAATATCCGGGAAATCCGGGCGACCAATCAGGAACAGAAATTTCTGGACGAGCTCAGCCGTAAAATCGATCACCATGAGAAGATGATGATTTCCGGTGAGCTGTCCTGCGGGATTTTTGTCAATGCCGCCAGTGTTATCATGCGTCTTGGCGTGGCGACCACGATTCTGACGGGAGTGAAACTGATCGCAGCCGGTCAGATCGATTTCATGGTGCTGTTCATGTTTCTGCTGCTGATCACGAGAGTCTATGCACCGTTTGACCAGGCTCTTGCCTTGATCGCGGAAATGCTGATGTCTCAGGTCGCGGCCGCCCGGCTGATGGAAATATATGATGCCGGAACGGCAGACGGCTCCGAGACGTTTGAACCAAAAGGACATGACATTGTGTTTGACCATGTGGGATTTTCGTATGAGGACGAAAAGGTACTGAAGACGGTCAGCTTTACCGCAAGAGAAGGAGAGGTGACGGCACTGGTCGGCCCGTCCGGATCCGGCAAGAGTACCTGTGCGAGACTGGCGGCGAGATTGTGGGACATTCCGGAAGGGACTATCCGGGTCGGCGGGGTGGATATTCATTCCGTGGATCCGGAAGTATTGCTTCGGGATTATTCCATGGTGTTTCAGGATGTGGTACTTTTTGATGACACTGTCATGGAGAATATCCGTCTCGGCCGGCATGGGGCGACGGACGAAGAGGTGATGGAGGCGGCAAAAGCCGCAAACTGCGATGAATTTGTGGAAAAACTCCCGGACGGATATCAGACCGTTATCGGAGAAAACGGAGCCAGACTCTCCGGCGGAGAGCGGCAGCGTCTCTCGATTGCGAGGGCGCTCCTGAAGAATGCCCCCATCGTGCTGCTGGATGAGGCGACGGCGTCTCTCGATGTGGAAAACGAGACAAAGGTTCAGGAGGCGCTTTCCCGTCTGCTAGCAGGAAAGACGGTTCTCGTGATTGCGCACCGTATGCGCACCGTGGAAGCGGCGGATAAAGTTGTGGTTCTTGCGGACGGTCAGGTTGCGGAGGAAGGAAATCCGGAAGAACTGCTGAAGAAACCGGACGGTTTCTTCAAGCGCATGGCCGAGCTCCAGAGCGCCAGTGCGGGCTGGGGGACCACATGTGCAGATCCTGTTCTGACGCAGTAAAAAAAGACCATCCGGAAAAATACTGCACCGCGCAGGACAAAATGGTCAGTGTTCCGTTTTTTGAAACACCGTCCCCTTAAAGGCGGCCGCGTCAGTGGAAGAACGCGGCCGCCTTCCCTTTTGCACGGAAGCCGGCAAAGCCTGTGATCGCCCGGGGTCATGGCGATTTCTGCGATAACGATAACGGGCGAAAATCGAAAAGCGTGTTTCGGCTCGTTGGAATTGTTTGGAATGGCAGAAAAAGAATCTGCTTTTTATGAACTTTTGTGGATGGTATGATAAAAGCAGACGGAATTCGGTTTCTTTCGAGGAGTGGGAATGTATGAAAGCGCTGATTATTGATGATGAACCGCCGGTGATCACCGTGGTGAAACTGCTGGTCGACTGGAAAAAATATCAGATCGACACGGTCTTTGAATGTGTCTCCGCAGAGCAGGCCATCGAGGTTTTGGAATCGGAAAAGCCGGAAATTATTCTTTCCGATATCAATCTTCCGGGACTGAGCGGTCTGGAACTGGTGGAAAAGCTTCGGGATGAGGGAAGTGTCGCCCAGGTGATTTTTATCTCAGCCTACGACCGGTTTTCCTATGTGCAGAAAGCCATGCAGCTGGATTCGGTGGAGTATCTGTTAAAGCCGATCGAGCGGGAAAGCGTCAATCGGGCAGTGGAGAAAGCGGTGAACAGGTACCGCGAGACAGTGGGACGCAGGGAAGACGCGGAACGGCTTCAGGCACAGAATCTGTTTACGGCTTACATGAGCTCGGGGAGAAAGCCGGAGATTTTTGCTGCGTTTCGTAGTGCTCTTCCATGGGAGAAGGAACGGACGAACCGGAACTGCCGGATCGGGGTGATGAGCTTACGGCATCTTTCGGGAGAAAACATCGCCCTTTATCCGATTCAGGCCGCGGCGCAGGATTTTTTATGGAGAAATCATGCCGGAACGGCAGCGGTATGGGGAGACAGCGCGGATATCGCCCTGTTTCTCTCCGACGGGGAAGAGGAGGCAATCCGGACGGCCTGTCTTCAGCTGCTTTCGGAGATTAAAAAAAGCTTCGGACTGGTTCTCCATGCAGGAATCTCCGGAACGGTCCCGGCACCGGACGGGATAGAAGAGGCTTATCGGGAAGCTCTTGACCTGGCGGTGTCCTCAAATCTGTATCACACAGAGGAAAGCGTGGATTTCAGACTGATTCCGGTTCCGCCGGCCACGTCGATCCTTTGGATTGAGAAAGTGCTGTTCCCGGCGTTGCGTGAACGGAATGAAGAACACCTCAGAAGCACGGTGGAGGAGCTTTCCGGTCATCTTGAGCGGACGGGGATTGTGACGATCCGCCAGCTGGAAAATTTCCGCGCCATGTACAACAGTCAGCGGAGCAAATGGATCCTTTCCCGCCAGAAAGAACTGGGGGAAACGGTCCGGCTGCCGCAGGAATTCCGGACGTCGTTCTGTCTTCCGGACGGAAGATTTTCCGCGGAACATTTTACCGGAGTGCTCTGCACAGATCTTCAGTCTCTCCGGAAAAAGTTCCTTCCGGAGAACGAAGGGATTTCCACGCTGGAGCTTTGCCGCAGAGCGCAGAACTTCCTGAAAGAAAACTATGCGGAGGATGTTTCTCTTGAAGAACTGTCCCGTCAGCTGGGAATCAGTCAGAGCTATCTCTCCCGTTCCTTTAAAAAAGAGATTGGCGAGAATCTGATTGATTATCTGACGAGGATCCGGACGGACGCTGCGGTGGATCTTTTAAAAAGCGGATTGCGCACGGCAGATGTCGCCGCCGCGGTAGGCATTCCGGATCCGAAATACTTCAGCCGGGTATTTAAAAAGGTGAAAGGCATGTCCCCCTCCGATTACCGTGAGTACATGAAGGGAGGCCGTTCGTGAAACGATGGCGGGAACTCGGTTTCGCGTGGAAACTGATCATCAGCCTCCTGTCCGCGCTGTTTTTATGTCTGATTACGGTGACGGTCTCCACACAAATCATCACCAGAAAACGACTGGAAAAACAGGCAGTGGAAAACGGACTGATGGAGATACGGAACAAGGCGGAGCGGCTGGAGCTTCAGCTGGAAGAGATCAGCAGTGAGGCAAACGGATTCGGGGCCAACGCGGAGATCGGACGGCTGATGCGGCAGAGTACCCTGGATACGGTGGAGCGATATCGGATTACCATGTTTCTGCGCTCTATGATGTACTCCCGGGCAGGAATCGAAAAACACCAGATCTATCTGCAGCTGTATCGCTCCGGCCTGAGTTTTATCCAGAGGGAACTCGGCAGCGCTTCCGGACGCAGCCGCCATTCCATCGGCATTCCGGAGAACATCTACGGGGACGATCTTCACTGCTACGGACCGCATCTTTCCGGTAATTACGGCTTTTCTCTGGATGGAAAGGGCGCGGAGGTTTATACATTTCAGCGCCGGCTGTACGATCAGGAAGAAAGGAATGCGTACGGAGCGGTTTCCTTCGATGTCGAGGTGGAGGAAATGCGCCGGATCGCCTTTCCGGAGGAAGATGAGATCGGTTTTCTGACCGATCCGTCCGGAATGGGACCGGTGTTCCGACAGAACGCGGACTTTTCGGATCAACAGGCGAAACGGATGCTGGACACCTGCCGGAGAACCGGTTACGGTGTTGTAAAAGAAGAAAATCTGAAGGGCATAGCCTTTTGCGGGAAGGTTCGCGTCGGAAACCTGGAACTCTGTCTTGTCAAACTGATCCCCTATGACCGGCTGTTTGCGGAGGCACAGCAGTTGATGTTCGGAAACATTGTCCTTATCGCACTGAGTTTTCTGCTCTGTATTCTGGCGATGATTCTGATTTCAAGGAATATGACGCGGCCAATCCGGGAACTGGATCTGTGTATGCAGGAGATGGCGGGAACAAAGAATCTCTCTTTTCGTGTTCGCGATCGCGTGCGGTATCCAAACCGGGACGAGGTCGGCCGGCTTATCGATGAAACAGATCAGATGCTGGAGACGATCGAAGAAATGTTCCATCATCAGGAGCTTCTCTCCCGGGCACAGCGGGATGCGGAATCCCGTATGCTGCAGGCACAGATCAATCCGCATTTTCTGTACAATTCGCTCCAGGGCATCGCGTCCCTGGCGCTTCAGAACGGCGAGGATGAAATATTCCAATACATTACCATGCTCGGAAGCCGGATGCACTACAGCATGGACCTGGAAAAGACCACTGCGGAACTGAAGGAGGAATTCCGGTATGTGGAGAACTATCTGGCGCTTCAGAACGTCCGCTTCGGAAATACCATGGAAACGGTGATTCTTCTCAGTCCGGAGGCGGAGCATATCGTGGTGCCGAAAATGATCCTTCAGCCGCTGGCGGAAAACGCGTTTAAGCACGGACAGATCTGCCGTCAGGCCGGATCCTTCCTGAAAATGACGGGAGAAGCAGAAGAAAATGAACTGCGGATCGTGATGGAAGACAACGGTCTTGGCTGTGATCCCGAAACGGTGAAGAAAATGAACCGGGAACTGGCGGAATTAAAGACGGAGAACACGGAAGCGAGGGGACGGCGTATCGGTCTCGTGAATATCCTGCTCCGCTTAAAAATCTTCTTTCCGGGCGGGGCGGAGATGAATCTGGAAACACCGGACGGGGGCGGGATGCGCGTGGTGATCACCGTACACCTGTGATGAGAATCGAAGCGGCGTTCGGATGATGAATAATTTTACGGCAGTCGCCAGGGGCATGAAGGCATGAACCCTGGCGATTTTCCTATAATCAAAATAGTCCACCTCCGGGAAACAAGATATTCGGTTTTTTTTTGAACAATTGCAAGTTATTATGAAGTCACGACAGGGGAAATGTCGTAATCCTCTAAAAACTGCGGCGGTTTTCTCAGTACCGCCGCAGAAAATTCAAAAGAATTTTGTGAGGAAGGGTCAAGGTAGGCAACAAAGAAATTTACAAACGAACGAAACAGGAGGAAGTAAGATGAAAAAAGCTTTATCAGCAGCACTTGCAATTGCGATGACTCTTTCCATGGCGGCCTGCGGCAGTTCATCCGCGAAGACCGCATCACAGGAAACCACGGCTGCAGCGGCAACTACGGCGGCTGCGGCCGCAGCGTCTGCGTCCGCGGGTTCCGGGAATTCCGCAAATTATCCGACGCAGAACGTGAACGGCATTGTTCAGTGGGGCGCCGGCGGCGGTACCGATTCCCTGATGCGCCCGCTCTCCGCTCTGGCGGAACAGAAGCTCGGCAAATCCATTGTCATTCAGAACATGACCGGTGCGACCGGTTCTGTCGCAACCCAGTATGTCTACGACGCGGCTGCGGATGGCTACAATCTCCTGATGGGCGCCGAAAACCCGGCACTGTATGACGTTCTCGATATCAGTAAACTGACGTATGAAAACTTTGACTGTGTCTACCTGATCGGTGACGAGGTTGTAGGTATTGTGGTCGGAAAGGATTCTCCGTACAAGAGCTTTACCGAGATTGTCGAAGCGGCAAAGGCAGCTCCGGATACCATTAAACTGTCCACCACCGGTACCGGCGGTCTTCCGTGGGAGGTTGGCTCCTTCATCATGGATGTGACCGGCGCGACCTTCAATCAGGTTCCGTATGACAGCGATGCATCGGCAAAAACCGCGGTTATCAGCGGCGAGTGCGACTTTACCGTCTGCAAGGTTCAGTCCGGTATTGAAGACTGGAAAGCCGGTGATCTGAACTATCTGTGCCTCCTTTCCGAGAAACCGGTGGAGATCATGAAGGATGTTCCGCTGATCACCAAGGAGTATCCGGATTTTGAAAAATACCTTCCGTGGGGACCGTTCTACGGCGTATTTGTGAAGGAAGGCACGGATCCGGCGATCAGGGAGACGCTGGCAAAGGCATTCTCCGCGGCGGGACCGGAGCAGAGTTATCAGGATGTTCTGAAGAACTTCAACATCAATTTCCTGGGTTATACCGGAGACGAAGCGAAGAACTATATTGCTTCCTGGAGAGAGAATACCGTGTCTGCACTGAAGAAGAGCGGCGCGATTCAGTAAAGATCCGTTAAAATTTCATAGTCAAATCAGGGTTCTGAAATATAGGCCCCCGGCAGGGGCGATATGCCCCTGCCGTTTTTATACCCCAAACCCCAAATCAGGAAAGGAGTGCCGGAATGAAGGAAGAAAATATAACATTGGAACCGGCGGAAGAGGTCAGTACGGATGAGATGATCCTTGTCAAAGAGCATCCGCTGGAGGCAGGAGAGAAAGTTTTTGCGATTGTGCTGCTGATCACCGGGCTCACTGCGTTCGCGATGGCGCTGGAGCTGTGGGGAAGAATGAAGGAACCGAAAATCGCCTCTGCTGCGGCGGTACCGGTGTTTGTCAGCGGTCTCTGGAGTCTGATGGCGCTGCTCACCGTGATCGAAAATGTGAAGCAGTCCACGCCGCTGTCAGCAAAGAAGAATCCTGCGGAGAAGATCAGAGCGGCCATCGGCTACGCGCTTCCCGCGAATGTCCTGGTGGTGATCGGCATGATTCTCGTGTACTGCGGGCTGCTGGTTCAGGGAATCAGTTTTTATATTGCGACACCGCTGTTCCTGTACGGCGCCATGTGCTATCTGACAAGAAAAGATTATGTGAAGAACATCCTTTGGACGGCCATCGTGATGGCTTTCATTATCCTGGTGTTCCGGATGCTGTTCAGCGTCGTATTTCCGTAAAGGAGGAGGGGAAAGCATTATGATGGAAGCATTATCTTATATGGCTGTGGTGTTTCAGGAACCGTGGCTGATTGCTCTGGTGGCAGCGGGAACCTGCGCGGGTGTCTATGTCGGCGCCATTCCCGGGCTTTCCGGTACCATGGCGGTTTCTCTGCTGGTTTCGTTCACGTTTGGCTGGGAGACCCACAGTGCTTTGGCGGTCATGATCGGTGTGTTTGTCGGTTCCGTGTTCGGCGGTTCCCGATCGGCCATTCTGTTAAATATTCCGGGCGCGCCGGCGGCGGTGGCCACGGCGTTGGACGGATACGCCCTTGCGAAGAAAGGCCGGGCCGGTGAGGCGATGGGACTTGCGACCTCCCAGTCCTTCATCGGAACGCTTCTGGGCGTGCTTGCGCTGGCAACCTGCGCGCCTCTGGTTGCGGGACTTGCACGGAATTTCCATTCCATTGACTATCTGATCCTTTCTCTTATGGGTCTGATGATGGTCGGTTCCCTGAGCGGACGATCCGTAAAATTCGGGCTCATCGCCGGCTGTATCGGCATTTTTCTGGGCTGTGTCGGCGTGGACGGTCAGACTGCGGTGAAGCGTTTTACCTTTGATATTGTGTATCTGAACTCCGGCGTGGACTACGTCGTTGCCATGATCGGTCTCTTCGGTGCTTCCGAGGCGCTGAGTCAGATCACGGACATATCTCAGGCTCCGGTGAAGCAGAAGGTGGACAAGATTCTTCCCTCCTGGAAAGAGGCGGCAAGGTTCCTGCCGCTGACCATCAAGTCATCCATCATCGGTGTACTGGTTGGCGCACTTCCGGGCGCCGGCGGCGATATCGCAGCACTTCTCAGCTATGATCAGGCGAAACGCTCGGTGAAGAAGCCGACCGCTCCGTTTGGAAAAGGAGCGGTGGAAGGCATCATTGCCCCGGAATCCGCCAACAATGCGGCCATCGGCGGCGCGTTTATCCCCATGCTGACACTGGGAATTCCGGGGGACGCGGTGACGGCGGTTCTGATCAGTGCCCTGACAATTCAGGGACTTCGTCCGGGACCGAACCTGATCTCCCAGACGCCGGATCTCTTCTGGCTGATCGTTGCAAGCCTGCTGCTTGCATCATTTTTCCTGCTGCTGTTCGGTCTTACCGGAATCAAGGCTTTCACGAAGATCGTGGAGATTCCGAAAGGGATTCTCATGCCGACCATTCTGATTCTTTCCGTGATCGGTTCCTTTGCGATCCGGAACAGTGTTTACGACATTCTCTGGATGTTCGGCTTCGGTCTGATCGGATATTTTCTGAAGCGGTACAACTACCCCATCGCGCCGATCGTTCTGGGCTGTATCCTCACCAAGCTCTGCGAGGAGAATTACCGCCGCGGGGTGATGCTGGAAGGTTCGGTACAGGGAATGCTGGGCAGCATTTTTACCAGCCCGATCTCCATTGTCCTGTCCGCACTGCTGGTATTCCTTTTCGCAACGCAGACGGAAACCTACAAGAACTGGAAAGCAAAACGGGACGAAAAGAAAGAGACAAAGACAAAGAAGGAAGCTCTGGGCTAAGGCGGAGGATCCGGCAGAAGGAAACTTTTGAGACAGAACTTCCGGCGGAAATGTGATAGAAAAAGGAGAAGAATCACCATGAATACAGTAAAAATCAGGAACATAGAAGTCGGCAAAGGCATGCCGAAGGTTATTGTTCCGATTGTTGGGAAGACCAGAGAAGAGATCGTGAGCCGGGGAAGGGAGCTCTCCGGTATGGATCTGGACATGGTGGAATGGCGCGTGGATTTTTATGATGATGTCTTTGATACCGAAAAGGTTCTGGAAACCCTGAAAGAACTCCGGGAGGCTCTGGGGGAGAAAGCGCTGCTGTTTACCTTCCGAACCAGGAAGGAGGGCGGGGAGAAGGAAATTGACGCCGACGCTTATACCAGGCTGAACTCCGCGGTGGCGGACAGCGGAAATGCCGATGCGCTGGATGTGGAGATTTTCAGCGGTGATGATGTGGTTCGCAGGAATATTGACGCAATTCATACTGCCGGTAAAGTGGTAATCGGATCCAATCATGATTTTTTCAGGACCCCGTCAAAGTCAGATCTGATCTACCGTCTGCGGAAGATGCAGGACATGAAAGCGGATATACCGAAGATCGCGGTGATGCCGCAGAATAAGGATGACGTTCTGACCCTTCTTTCCGCGACGGAAGAGATGAAGAATTACGCAGACCGGCCCATCATCACCATGTCCATGTCGGCAGCGGGCGTGATATCCCGCCTGTGCGGCGAGGTATTCGGATCAGCCATGACCTTCGGAACTGTGGGGGCGGCCTCTGCGCCGGGGCAGATTCCGGTGGAACAGTTAAAGGAGTCGATGAAGATTCTTCACAGCGCATTGTAAGCGGTAAGGAAATACGATAAAAAGCATGTTATAATCATCTATCCCGTTGACGGAGTATTGGCTCTGTCAGCGGGATTTTCGTTGGTGGAGCACTTGGCGACGCATATTTCACTTAGCTGCTATGTTGCTTAGTGAAATAGCGTGCTGAGGCTGGTTTTCTCGAGCCTAGTGGATTTGCTTGTTCTTTCATAATGGAAATTATGTATAATGAATTTAAAAGTAGAAAACCATCAACTTATGAATTTGGAATAGGCTTTGCCAGCATACGGGGAGGACCTGCTTATGAAAAAAAGATTGGGATATCTTATGATCATCGGTTCAATCGCGGCGTTAGCCGCTACCGCCGGCTGTGGAGGATCCGGCGCAGCCGATTCTTCTGCGGCGCCGGTGTCTGCCGAGGGGGCCGTGTCCGGAGCGGAGACCGCTGCGGGAGCGATCGGTGAGAGCGGAGCCGCCGGCGAAGAGACAGCGGTGCAGGAGACTACGTCTGAGACTGTACAGGTTAAAGATTACACAGAAAGAGCGGTGGTTACAGAGGACCGGCTGACCTGGGAGTATAACGACAGTACCGCAACAATCCGGATCCGGGGGACAGGTCCGATGAAGGACTACGGAGGTTCGCTTTTTGCGGAACATGACTATGAAGGGGATTATCCGCCGTGGATTGAGTATAAGGACAAGGCACAGCATGTGATCGTGGACGAAGGCATTACCGGAATCGGAAAATGTGCCTTTCTGAATTTTACCGCTTTGGAGAGCACGGAACTTCCGAAGTCGTTGGATTACGTGGGAGAGGCGTCATTTTACTACTGTGAAAAGCTGAACAATGTTACCATGCCGCATGTGAGAATTCTTGAAAAAGACTGCTTTGCGGTTAGTTCAATCGGCGGAAATACCGGCCGGATCGTCATTCCGGAAGGGTGCGAGTATATCGATCAGTATGCCTTTGCGGATATTGATTCCAGGGTGAGTGTGGTATTTCCATCGACACTGAAAGATATGGCTCCTTCCGCATTTCTGAATTATCCCATTTCGGCATATGATGTGGCCGAAGGCAATGAACGTTATATGTCGAAGGACGGCATTTTGTATTCCAGAGACGGAAAAACAATCTACCGTGTCCCGAACCTGAACGGAAAGACCGGATATGAGATACCGGAAGGCGTCGAGACGCTGGCACCGGTGAGCTTTAAAAATCTGACAGAAATTACCCGAATCCGTATCCCGTCCAGTGTGAAAGAGATGAGCGAGGCCTTCGGCGGCAATCATAAGCTGGAGTCCTTTGAACTGGCAGAGAACAATCCGCTGTTCAAGGCGGTGGACGGTGTGCTCTTCACGAAGGACGGAAAGGAAATGATTTCGTACCCGCAGGCAAAAAACGATGAGATCTATTCTATTCCGGCGGGAACGGAGCATCTGAAACCGGGAGCGATCCATCTGTCGCCGTTCCGGGTGATCTATTTCCCGTCCTCCTATATTGGGCCGCAGGAGATCGAGCCGGTTCCGGGAATCTATGCGGGCGAACTGAAAGAAGCACATTATGCCGAGGGAATCAAAGTGATCGGTCCACAGTCTATGGCGTACTGTGAAGGTCTTGAGACACTGTACTTCCCGAACAGTCTGAAAAAGATCGGGAAGCAGGCCTTCATAACCGCTGCCGGATTAAAGGATATTTACTATGAGGGAACCGAGGCGGAATGGAAGGCGGTGGAGATCGAAGAAGGAAATGAATTCCTGACGCAGGCGACGGTTCATTTTTCAAAATGAAGGAAATAATGAAGGAAATGAGGTAGACGATGATTTTATTTATCAACGCGTGTGTGCGGAAAGGATCCAGAACAAAAGAGCTGGCAGAGTGCCTCCTGGCAGAACGGAATGAGCCGGTGGAGGAAGTGGTTTTACATAACGAGACCTTTCCGTCTGCGGATGAGGATTTTCTAAACAGGAGGGACCGGCTGATTGCGGAAGGAAAATGGGAAGATCCCATGTTTACGCGGGCGAGACAGTTTGCGAAAGCGGATGAGATTGTGATCGCGGCACCGTTCTGGGATCTGTCATTTCCGGCCACGCTGAAGCAGTATTTCGAGCAGATCAATGTGGTAGGGATCACATTTTCCTATTCACCGGAAGGCGTGCCTGTCGGACTTTGCAGGGCAAAGAAGCTGACATATGTTACAACGGCCGGCGGAGGGTTTGTTCCGGAAGTATACGGTGCGGGATATGTGAAGGCACTGGCCCAGAGCTTCTACGGGATTCCGGAGTTTAAGGTGATCAAGGTCACCGGACTGGATGTGGAAGGTGCGGATGTCAAGGCGCTGATGGAGGAAGCAAAAGGAGCGATCGGATGAGATCTGAACAGATACAGCAGATCGAAAACTCCAATCGAAGAACCAAATCGAAACACGAAAAAGAAAACAAAAAGAAATAAAAAAACAGAAAACAGGAATTGACAAATACCCTGTAGGGGTATATATTGTGACTCGAGAGCGATATATACCCCTGCGGGGTATTGTACTTTGCCGGGGATTTTCCCGAAATGCTTATAACATGTTACAGGAAAGCTCTCCGATTTTTTCTATAACATGAAAACGCTCCGCGAGGATACGACAAAGCCGTGTTTTTATCACATTTTAACAGGAGACCCGGAATGACGAATTGCAAACACTGTGCAGCGGAAAACGGCGGAATGGATGAATCCGTCAAATCTGAGGAGACCAAAATAACAATGGAAAAAACAGAAACAACAGAAAAGGATGCCTGTGCGTACTGCTCCGGGAAACATAAAAACCGGGACGAGAAAGAGCGGAAGGATCTGATGAACCGTCTGAAGCGGATCGAAGGTCAGGTTCGCGGCGTGGAAGGCATGTTGGAGAATAACGCGTACTGCACGGATATACTTGTGCAGGTTTCTGCCATTACCAGCGCGCTGAACAGCTTCAACAAAGTTTTGCTGGCCAATCACATGAAAACCTGCGTGGCGGACAACATCCGGGAAGGAAACGATGAGATCATCGACGAGCTGGTTGTCACGCTGCAGAAGCTGATGAAGTGAGAAAACGCGGAAAAAGCTGGAAATGCTGATAAATTCAGGAAATGCCGGCAGCGAGCCGAAGTCCGCTTGCGGACGTTGTTCTACAGACAGTACAGAACAGAAAGCGAGTAACAATATGAAACAATACAATGTGACCGGCATGAGCTGTGCGGCCTGCCAGACCCGGGTGGAGAAGGCGGTCAATGCCGTCGACGGCGTGGAAAGCTGTGCGGTCAGTCTTCTGACCAATTCCATGGGGGTCGTGGGAAATGCATCACCGGAGAAAATCATCAAAGCAGTGGAAGAGGCGGGATACGGCGCAAGTCTGAAATCGGCCGGCGCGGCAAAGACCGCGCAGGAAAGCGGGGAAGATGCCCTGAAGGACACCGAGACACCGAAACTGAAAAGGAGGCTGCTGGCCTCGCTGGTTTTCCTGATTCCGCTGATGTATGTGTCCATGGGGCACATGATGTGGAACTGGCCGCTTCCGGCCTTTCTGGACGGCAATCATGCTGCAATGGGACTGTATGAGCTGCTGATCTCCGGCATTGTCATGATGATCAACCAGAAGTTTTTCATCAGTGGATGGAAAGGACTGATCCACAAATCGCCGAACATGGATACGCTGGTTGCCCTCGGCGCGTCGGCGTCATTTGCCTACAGTGTCTATGCCCTGTTTGCAATGACTTCCGCCGTGATGGCGCAGGATGAAGCGGGAATCATGTATTACATGGATCAGTTTTACTTTGAGTCGGCGGCGATGATCCTGACGCTGATCACCGTGGGAAAAACGCTGGAAGCCAAATCCAAGGGAAAGACCACCGACGCGCTGAAATCACTGATGAAGATGGCGCCGAAGACCGCGGTGCTTCTGGATGGAGAGACCGAGCGGACAGTGCCCGTCGAGGAAGTCAAAGTGGGCGACCGGTTTGCGGTCAGACCCGGCGACAGCATACCGGTGGACGGTATCGTCATTCAGGGAGCGAGTGCGGTCAATGAATCCGCACTGACCGGGGAGAGTGTCCCGGTGGAAAAACAGGCGGGCGATAAGGTGTCCGCGGCGACCATCAATACCTCCGGATACCTCGTCTGCGAGGCGTCCCGGGTCGGAGAAGACACAACGCTTGCCGGAATCATCCGGATGGTCAGCGACGCCGCGGCGACAAAGGCGCCCATCGCAAAGATCGCCGACCGGGTGTCGGGTGTGTTCGTGCCGGTGGTGATCGGAATCGCAATGCTCACCTTCTTTATCTGGCTGATCGCCGGGGAATCCCTCGGTTATGCCATGGCCCGGGCGGTATCGGTCCTCGTCATCAGCTGCCCGTGCGCGCTGGGGCTTGCAACTCCTGTTGCGATCATGGTGGGAAATGGTGTCGGTGCAAAAAACGGCATTCTGTTTAAGACGGCCGCAGTGCAGGAGATGGCTGGAAAGGCGCAGATCATCGCCCTCGACAAGACCGGAACCATCACGACCGGCGTGATGCGGGTGACCGATGTGATCCCGATGTCAGGCGTGAGTCGGGAGGATCTTCTTCGCTTCGCCTATTCTTTGGAGGTAAAGAGCGAGCATCCGATCTCCCGGGCGATTGTGACATGCGCGGAAGAGAACGGAACGGCTCTTTTGGAAAATGATGCATTTGAGGCGCTTCCGGGCAACGGTCTTCAGGCCAGAATTGACGGCGTCCGGTATGCCGGCGGAAGCGCCCGGTTTATTTCCGGACTGACCGGCGGTTTGAATGCGGAGCAGAATGCGCAGATCGAAGCGCTTGCTGCACAGGGAAAAACGCCGATCCTGTTTGCAAGGGAAAATAAACTGACCGGTATGATCGCTGTGGCGGATACCATCAAGGAAGACTCGGCGGAAGCCATTTCCCAGCTGAAGGGAATGGGACTTCACGTTGTGATGCTGACCGGGGACAATCCGGTGACCGCGAAAGCCATCGCGGATCAGGCCGGTGTCGATGAGGTCGTGGCGGGTGTTCTGCCGGACGGAAAAGAGGAAGTGGTCCGGAAACTGATGGAACACGGAAAGACGGCCATGGTCGGCGACGGAATCAACGATGCGCCGGCTCTGACAAGGGCGGACATCGGCATTGCCATCGGCGCCGGAACGGATATTGCGATCGATGCGGCGGATATTGTTCTGATGAAGGGGAGCCTTCTGGACGTTGCGGCAGCGATCCGCATTTCACGGGCGACGATCCGGAACATTCACGAGAATCTGTTCTGGGCGTTTTTCTACAATGTTATTGGCATACCACTGGCAGCGGGCTGTTATGTAGCCGCGTTTGGCTGGACGCTGAATCCGATGTTCGGCGCTGCCGCCATGGGGCTTTCCAGTTTCTGCGTTGTGTCCAACGCACTGAGACTGAACCTGCTGCGGGTATATGACAATAAAAATGACAAAAAGATCCAAAACACGGTGACCGGAAAGCTGCTGGTACAGCAGACGGAGGCCGTGAAAGCGGAAACTGCAGAAAAGGAATCCGTGAAAGCGGAAAACGCAGAAAAGGAATCTGCGGAAGCGGAAACTGCAGAAAAGAAAGCGGTGGATCCGGAAACGGAAGAAACCGTAGAGACAGAAAAAACAGGAAAGGAAGAGAACGAAATGAAGATCAGAGTAACCGGAATGATGTGCGCACACTGTGAGGCTCATGTGAAAAAGGCGCTGGAGGCCATTGACGGAATCGAGAGCGCTGCGGCTTCTCACGAAGAGAATTTGGTAACCATCACCAATTCCAAAGAGATCGACGAGGCACTGATCAGGGCGGCTGTGGAAGACGCCGGATATGAGTATGGCGGAATCGCATAAGGGCTGAGAAAAACATACGAGTTATCGCATGAAAGAATCATTTGTCAGGGGGCATGTCACACTCGCGAAAGTGATGTGACAGCCCTCTTTCTGCATTATATAAAATGTATCAAATATTCTTGAAATAATAGAGATTTTTGTAAAAATACATGGTAAAATTCTCTTAAAGAAGCATACCATGTAAATGTTTTGCTCTCTGTTGATTATTTACTGACGATAAGCCGACGGGATGAAACGCGCTTCACTGTTTTTGCCCGTCAGGCTCCCACTTTCAGAATTTGAGGGGGATGGGGAGCTGAAGTCCGCCTGAGGATTTTGTGTTATGTAAAAGAAAGGAGACCGTCATGAAACGTACGTTTCTGAAACGGACGGTTGCCTGTTTTCTGGCTATACAGGTTGCACTGTCTGCAGTTTCATGTGGCCCCGGGCGTTCCGGAGAAGATACAGCATCAAAGGAGAAAGCGACGGAACCGGATCTGCACCATTTCCTTGTTGCCGTGGAGGATGAACCGGATACGGTCGATTTTCAGTGCACATCCATTCACTACACGGTGGCGCAGAATGTGTTCAACCGTCTTGTCGAGATGGAAAATGATGCGGACGGGAAGATGGAGATACTGCCGTCTCTGGCCGAGTCGTGGGAGACGTCGGAAGATGGAAGAAGTTATACGTTTCATCTGAGAGACCATGTAACCTTCAGCAATGGGGCCGCACTGACTTCATCGGATGTGCTGTATACCTTTGAGCGTCTCCTGACGCACCCGGATTCCTGTAACAGCGATATCGTGGACATCATCGAGGGCGCGGAATCCCTGAAAAACGGAGAAACCGATCATCTGACCGGATTTGAGATCCTGAACGACCATGATTTCCGGATCACGCTGGCGCAGCCCTTTGAGGCGTTTTTAGCCTGTCTTTCCATGCCGGGCGCGTCCATTCTGGATCAGGAGACAACCACGGAGGCAGGTGACCGGTTTGGAACCGATCCGGAGTGGACGGTCGGAACCGGATCCTTCATCCTCTGGAAGTGGATTCCGCAGGAAGGAATGCTTCTGAAAGCGAATCCCGCATGCTGGCAGGGGGCGCCGAAATGTGACGGCCTTGACCTTCGGTTTGCCAATGATGCAAGAGAAATCCGGAGAATGTTTGAAAACGGGGAAATCGACGTGCTCGATCTGGATGAAGTCGGAAATGCGGCAGAGTATTTTCTGCACGGGGACCGGTATCAGGAACGGCTTTTCCATGTTCCGCGGATCGGCATCACATATATCGCAATGAATGAGACGATTGCGCCGCTGAACCGGAAAGCGGTTCGCATGGCGATGCAGATGGCACTGAACCGGCGGCAGCTGCTGACGGCAGTGTATGGTGACCGGGGCTTGGTGGAGAACGGTATTTTTCCGCACGGGCTGTATGGGTTCAATCCGGAACTTCCGGAGATTCCCTATGATCCGGAGAAGGCCCGCAGACTCCTCGAAGAGGCCGGATATCCGAACGGCTGTAAACTGACGGTGAGCGTGAATTCCGCTTCCACCCAATGGGAGTTGTCCGTTCTCCGGCTGGCAGCGGCCATGTGGGAAAAGATCGGAATCCACGCGAATATTGAAGTCATCGACGAGAAAGATTTTATGGACCGGCGCAAGAAGGGAAAACTGACATGCTATACTGCGCAATGGATGGCAGATTTCAATGATCCGGATAATTTCATCTTCACCTTCTTCGGCAATGAGCATAATACGACGTACCGGAGCCTGTGCTATCCGGATCACCGCGTGATGAACCGCATTCAGATCGCGAGGGGAATCGCGGATCCGAAGGATCGCATCCGCGAGTATCAGGATCTGGAGCGGACCATTGTACAGGAGGATGCAGCCTGGATTCCTTTGTATTCCCGAGAGCGCTATTATGTCACGTCGGAAAGACTGGGCGGCATTCAGGCATCCTGGAACGGTTCTGTCAAGAACAAGTATCGGGAGATGACCATAACCGATAAAAAAGAATAATTCTTTTGGTATAAAACGATCGCAGAATGAGCGCGGCGGCAGACAGGAATGAGGTGAGCAGGGATGCGTTCGATACGATTTACCATTACGGTGAGCACGGTTCTGATTATTCTTACGAGTACGATGGCCGTTTTGGGGGCCAGTTATCTCATCGGTCACAATGAGACGGATCAGAATTCCGTGAGAATGATGAACCTGATCAATGAAGACCGGGAAAAAACACTGGAGAAGTATTTCGGCAGTATTGAACAGTCTGCCGAGATTATGGCAAATGTCGCAATTGAAGATCTGGACAGCGTTTTTCTGACCGAATCCGGTGCAGTCCGGACCGGGACTTCGGAGCAGACGCCGGAACAGAAGACAGCGCTTGATGAATATCTTCACGCATACTGTGGCCGGCTTCAGGATCTTTTCTCCGGCGTGGCGGACAATACCCAGGGAATCATTTCGTATTTCTACTGCATCAATCCGGAATTCAGCAGCAGTGAACGGGGCTTCTACTACAAGAAGATCGGCAAAACCGGACTGATTGAACAGACGCCGCTGGATGTTGTAAATCTTGAACCGGAGGAGTATTTGGACGCCACATGGTACGAGGCGGCTGTCAGCATGGGCCGGCCGGGCTGGGTTGGACCGTATGTCTTCGAAGACCAGTGGGTGTACTCCTATTTTGTGCCGATTTATAAGGCGGGGACGTTTATCGGACTGATCGGCATGGATATTTCCTGCGATACGCTGGTGGATCAGCTGAAGGACGTCCGGATTTACAAGACGGGATATGTATGTCTTCTGGCGGCCAACGGCAGGGTGGTCTATCACCCGGATTTCCCGATCGGCACCGGAAAGGATGAGATGCAGTTTGGAGTGGATGAGCAGCTCCTGCAGGGCAAAAACAGTGGCAATGCGCTGATCCGATGCACGGTGAACAATGAAAGCCGGCAGATGTCGTACTCCACACTCGCCAACGGCATGACCCTTTTCTGCATTGTGCCGACCAACGAAATCAATGCGCCGTGGATCCGGCTTGTCCGTGACATTGCGATGATTGCGATTTTGATCATTGGTGTGTTTGCCGTTCTGGTGTCGTTCCTGATGGGAGCGATCATGCATCCGCTGAAACAGCTGACGGATGCTTCCCAGAGGCTTGCGGATGCCGATTACACGGTTGACCTGAATTATGAGGGGCGGGATGAGATCGGTGCCCTGACCGGCGCATTCAAGCGGATGAGAGATCAGATCCGGCAGTACATTGAGAACCTGAATCATCAGATACTCTATGACCGGATGACGGATCTGCCCAATATGCGGCATTTCTTCACCCTCGCACTGCAGGAGAAGGAAAAAATGCAGGCGGAGGGGCTGGAGGTGGTGATGGTGTACATCGACATCATCGGAATCCGGCATTACAACCGTCAGTATGGATTTAAGACGGGGGACAAAATGATCATGAATCTCGCCAAAATTCTGGCGCGGCATTTCGGCGCACAGCGAATCTGCCGTTTCGGAGGTGACCATTTTACGGCAGTTGCGGATGAGGACAGGGTAGATGAGATTCTGAAAGCGGTGCTGAGGGATTGTGAGACCGCAATCGACGGAAAGCGGATGTCCATCCGTGTCGGCATTTATCCGAACCGTCTGGAGAATGTCGATGTCAGCATTGCGTGCGACCGCGCCAAGTTTGCCTGTGATCTGAACAGGGGAGAAATGTCTTCCTCCATCGCGTACTATGACGAGACGATGCGGAAACAGGGCGAAATGAACGTTCATATTATTCAGAATCTGGACCGGGCTCTGAAAGAAGGCTGGGTGAAGGTTTACTATCAGCCGATTGTCCGGGCAGCCGACGGAAAGGTGTGCGATGAGGAGGCCCTGGCCCGCTGGATCGACCCGCAATTCGGGTTCCTGTCACCGGGAGTCTTTATTCCGGCGCTGGAGGAGGCCAAGCTGATCTATAAGCTGGATCTCTATGTGGTGGAACAGGTTCTGAAAAAGATGAAAGAACAGGAGCGTCTGGGAATCTATCTGGTGCCGCAGTCGATCAACCTTTCCCGCATGGATTTCGAGAGCTGCGATATCGTCGAGGAAATCTGCCGCAGAGTGGACGAGGCGGGCGTCGATCATTCCATGATCACCGTTGAGATCACGGAGAGCATCATCGGAAGCAATTTTGAATTTATGAAAGAGCAGATCGCCCGGTTCCGGAAACTTGGCTTTCCGGTGTGGATGGATGATTTCGGAAGCGGATATTCTTCACTGGACGGCCTCAATCAGATTCCGTTCGATCTCATCAAGTTCAACATGCGCTTTATGGAGCGTTTTGATGAAGGTGATGAGGGGAAGATCATCCTCACCGAGCTGGTCAACATGGCGATGAGTCTGAAGATCGAGACGGTGTGCGAGGGCGTGGAAAAGGCGGAGCAGGTGGATTTCCTGCGTGAGATCGGGTGCACGAGAATTCAGGGATTCTATTACGGAAGACCGGTTCCGTTTGAAGAAATTGCCGCTTCGAAGGGAAAAGAAGGTGCGCTTGAATACGAGAATCCGGAGGAGGCCGGTTATTATGCTTCCATCAGCCGAATCAACCTGTATGATTTCTCGGCGCTTTCCAATGAAGCAGATTCTTCGCTGGCGCATTATTTTAATACCCTGCCCATGTGTATCATGGAAGTGAGCGGAACCAGACTTTGGTACAGCCGCTGTAACCAGTCCTATCGGGATTTTCTGAAGCGAACCATGAACGTGGACTACAGTACCGAAGAAATCGACATCATGGATTCGGATGCAGAGAGCGGAACGCTGTTTCTGAGAGGTGTGATGCAGTGCGCCCGCGATGGAAAGCGCGCGGTGATTGATGAATACGTGGGATCAGAGACGGTTGTTCATACCATGATCCGCCGGATTGCCGTCAATCCGGTCACCAATACGACAGCGGTAGCGGTTGCCGTTCTGGCGGTCAGCACAGAAACGGCAGACGGTGCGGATGCCGGACAGAAGGCCGGAGGCAGCGCGGATACACCTCGGTACATGGCGCACGGGCTTTCGACGACATCGGAATTGAAGGATACCATCATCTCACTGCTTGACAACATGCCGTGTCTTACGTTTACAAAACTGGCGAAGACAGGTGTATATATCGCCTGCAATCAGGCATTTGCAGAGTACGCGCATAAGGACAGTCCGGCCGGCGTCATCGGTCTGACAGATTCACTGATCTTTGACGAAAAGACGGCGTCGCATTTCATGGAAGATGACAAAAAGGCTCTGTCCATGAATGAACCGTACGTGTTTATCGAAGATGTTCTGGATGCCGCGGGCAATCGCCGATGCTTCCAGACAACCAAACTGAAGTACTACAATTTCAACAGCCAGCTCTGCATACTCGGAATGTGTCAGGATGTCACCGACATTGTCCGGGTGAGGAGAGAAAATGCGGAGGAAAAAGCCTGATCATACCAGACTCCGCAGGATCTGAATATAGCTCAGCGTGAGCGGAGACGGATGTATGGAGGTCGGCAGAATATAGCCGATCTCCATATGGTCTTCGATGGAAAGCGGCTTGGCGATGATGTTCGGCCCGTTCAGTTCTTCACTGATGACGCCGCTGCAGATGGTATACCCGTTCAGTCCGATCAGCATATTGAACAGGGAGGCCCGGTCGCAGACCACAATGTCCTTGTCACAGTCGACGGTACTCAGGATTTCTTCGGAAAAATAGAAGGAGTTGTGACTTCCCTGCTCGTAGGAGAGACGGGGATAGGGCTTCAGATCTTCCAGCGTAAGCTTCTTTTTTTCCGCCAGCGGATTCTTTTTGCCGATAAAGACATGCGGCTTTGCGGTAAACAGCGGGGTAAAGGTCAGATCGTTGTCGCGGAGCGATTTGCGGATGATCGTTTCGTTGAAGGCGTTCAGGTAGAGGATGCCGATCTCACTTCGAAGGTGAGCCACATCATCGATGATGTCATAGGTCTGGGTTTCACGCATATGAAACTCGTATTTGTCTCCGCCCTGTTCCCGCAGAAGCCGTACAAAGGCTTCCACAACAAAAGAATAGTGCTGGGAGGAAACGCAGAAACGCTGTTTTCCCATGGTCTTTCCCGTATAACGCTCATTCATCAGATTGGCCTGATCCAAAATCTGTCGGGCATATCCCAAAAACTCATCGCCGTCCGGCGTGAGTTCAATTCCTTTATTTGATCTTGAAAATATGGTGATTCCGTATTCTTTCTCCAGTGCATGGATTGCGGTGGTGAGACTGGGCTGCGCAATGAAGAGTTTTTTGGCGGCTTCGGTGATATTTCCGGTCTCGGCTACGGTGACGGCGTATTGGAGCTGTTTGAGTGTCATGGGGTGTATCACATCCTGCGTCAGCGGTCCGCGGCTGACGGAATGTTCTCCTTTCCGATCAGAAATGATGGTGTGAGTATCGAGCCAAAACGGTGTGACTGACTTGTTTTGACATAGAACACATTTGAATTATATCATGCGCAATAGATAGAATCTATGGAGAAACCACAAGATTATATATTTTACCTATCAAAACAATAGACTTATACTCCTCACCATAGAATATGCTTTACGGAGAGGAGATTTGACACGATGAGTACATTACAGACACCGTTTCGCTATGATTTTGTTGGAAGCTTTTTAAGACCGCAGGCGCTGAAGGAGGCGAAGGCCGCTTATCAGGCGGGAACGATCGGGCGGGAGGAATATGACAGAGTTGTCAATGCGGAGATCGCGAAAGTGGTCAGAAAGCAGAAAGAACTTGGCTTTCACGTCATTACCGACGGCGAATTCCGGAGAAGCTTCTGGCATCTCGACTTTATGTGGGGACTGGAGGGCGTGGAGCACCGGGCGACGGGAAACGGCGTGCAGTTTAATCAGGAACTTGCCGTGCTGGATGACAC
Organism: [Clostridium] aminophilum; assembly: GCF_900101295.1. Classification (GTDB taxonomy): domain Bacteria; phylum Bacillota; class Clostridia; order Lachnospirales; family Lachnospiraceae; genus Clostridium_R; species Clostridium_R aminophilum_A. The sequence goes on from NZ_FOIL01000001.1 coordinate 124,750, forward strand.
GTATCTTGTCGGAAAGATCCGGGCGAAGGCACATCCGTTTGTGGAGCATTATAAATTCCTGAAACAGTTTGAGGATGAGAACACCGTTGCGAAATACACCATTCCGGCACCGGCACAGACCTTCCAGCAAATGATCGTTCCGGCAAATATCGTTTCAACCCGAAAGTTCTATCCGACGAATGACGAACTGATCGAGGATATTGCGGCAGCATACCGCGATGTGATCCGTCAGTTTTACGAGGCGGGCTGCCGGAATCTTCAGATCGATGACTGCACATGGGGCGCGATCGTCGGAGATGCGGCAAAGCAGAGATATAAGGCTCTGGGAATGGATCTGGAGGAAGTCAAGGCACAGCTTCTGAAAGTCAATAACCTTGCGCTCGAAGGAAAACCGGAGGATATGGTGATCAATTCTCATATCTGCCGCGGAAACTATCATTCCACCTACTTTACCAGCGGTCCGTATGACACGGTTGCGGATTATGTGTTTGCAAAGGAGAATGTGGACGCTCTCTTTTTGGAGTATGATGATGAGCGCTCCGGCGGATTTGCCCCGTTGGCCAGGGTATCAGAAGACAAGAAAGTGGTTCTCGGCCTGATCACCACAAAGTCTCCGGTACTGGAAGACAGGCAGAAAGTGATTGACCGGATTCACGAGGCGGCGCGCTACATTCCGCTGGATCGGCTTTGCCTGAGCCCGCAGTGCGGATTTGCCTCCTGTGAGATCGGCAATAAGCTGACCGAAGAAGAACAGTGGGCGAAGCTGAAGCTGGTCAAAGAGATCGCCGAAGAAGTGTGGGGATAAAGACGGCGGAAAGACACTGAGCCGGAACAAAGAAGAGGAAGCTGCCGACAGCAAAATGCCGGCGGCTTCTTGTTTTTATTTCACAGGAAATTTCTCCGAAATTCCCTATGAAATAAAAACGCTCCGCGGACTTTGGTCTCCGCGGTTCTTTCGGAAAGAAATGTGTGTTATAGTGGATAAAAAGGAAAAGAGAGGGAGTTATGAGTCGGAAAAAAATGGTTGCCGGGTGGATTCAGATCATCGTGGGGCTGCTGATCTTTGCACTGGGGGTGCATTTGACCATCCGCGCGGATCTCGGTCTTGCGCCGTGGGACTGCTTCGGTATGGGAATCGCGAAACAGACACCGCTGAATTATGGTCTTTCCATGACCGTGATGGGCATTCTCATTCTGATGATCGATGTGTGGATGCACGAAAAGATCGGTTTCGGAACTATACTGGATGCGCTGTTGACCGGAAATTTTGTACAGGTGTTCAATGATCTTGATACGCTGCCAAAGACTTCCAGCGTCCTGACCGGAAGCCTGACGATTCTTGCAGGGCTTTCGCTGATGTCCATCGGCCAGTATTTTTATATGTCTTCGGCTCAGTGCTGCGGACCGAGAGATACCCTTCTGGTTGGACTGGGAAAACGGCTCCGCCGGTTCCCGATTGGAGCGGTTCAGTTTGGACTGCTGTCGGCGGTTCTTCTTTTCGGATGGATGCTGGGCGGTCCGGTTGGAATCGGCACCATCGTCAGTACCTTCGGTGCAGGCATCGTCATGCAGATTGTGTTCAACATCATCGGATTTGAACCGAGAACAATACAGCATCTCAGTATTTTTGAAGCAGTGAGACACAGAGTATGAAGAAGGACGCAGCCGGGGACGGAAACTGCAGGTCGGATCCATGATCCGGCCTCAGATTCCGATCACCCGGTTTCGTCCTCCTTCTTTTGCCTGATACAGTGCCTCGTCGGCCCTCTTGACAAAAGTCTCCGGAGAATCGGTATCGCTTACGGCTGTCACGCCAAAGCTCATGGTAATGTGCCTGACGGTGACATAGCAGTTTTCTTCGATTTTCGCCCGCAGTTTCTCGGCAAAGGCCATAGCCTCCGGAAGGGACGTATCCGGCAGAGCATAGATAAATTCTTCTCCGCCCCAGCGGCCGAACACATGCTTCGGCTGTAGGTTTTCCTTGATCAGATCTACGGTTGCGCGAAGAACCATATCGCCGACGTCATGGCCGAAGGTATCATTGATCCGCTTAAAATGATCGATGTCCATAAAAATCAGAGCGGCCGGCGCGTGATCGGATTTCCGGAGCTGCAGGATTTCATTGAGCTTGCGTTCCAGTTCCCAGCGATTGTAGATTCGGGTGAGCTGATCGGTGTGGGCAATCCGGCCCAGCTCCCTGTTGAGCGAATCAAGTTCGCCGGATGTTGTCTCCAGAAAATGCAGAATCCGGTCGACGAAGGGAACATAAGCGCTTTCATGTTCCGGCGCGGGAGTGTCCCGGATTACATTGAGGCAGGTTCGAACCGTATTCTTTGCGGAGGCATCCTCGGTAAGACCGACCGCGACCAGAGCGCTGTTCAGAGCACCGCCGTCTCCGGTGGAGGAGAAAAAGAGCTCTGCGTATCCGACGGCCACCGAGAGCTCCGGAAAGAGGGAACGGTAGCCAGCGGTGTCCTGATGAGCGGCTTCTTTCAGAAAACGCACACGGTTACCGCACTCAAAGAGAAAGACTGCTTCCGGCCGGAACGCTCGGAGGTTTTCGGCGGACTGGTCCACAATGCGCAGAAGATGGTCGGGATTGCCGTAGGAAAGCCGGAAGTGCTCGCCTTTCACCACGTCAGATGTAAAGTGGATGGAGCCGTCTTCGCCGCACGCTGAAGGAACTCTGGAGATGACACAGTTTCTCCGGTGAAATACCAGCGGGAATTCGCATACGTTCTGTACAAAGTAGCGGTTCGGCCGTACGTTCAGGTATTTTGAGTAGACGTCCACTGCCGGTTTGTGGTCGATTTCGGTGATGATGTGATCGCCGCGGGTCTGGGTTACGGTCATCTCAACGCCGATTTCTTTGAAGCCGAGGCAGTTGTCCATGTAAAAACGGAGATCCGCACCGGAAAAAAGAATGGCGGTGATGCCGTTGGCGCGGGCGGTACTCCCGTACACCCGTGCCGTATTCAGTGCCCGGATGCTCCGGCCGGCTTTGGCGCCGAACATCGGAAGTTTATGGTGGCTGAACTCTTCATAAAACGCATGGATGACGGCGCTGCCGCAGGAATAGCAGACCATCATGCATTTTGTATCGGGGAGCTGCTGCAGATGTTCATTCAGAACGCGCCCGGCCACAAATCCGGTCATTTGCGTCATGTCAAAATCATATTTTGTGAGTCTTGTCGTGCGGAAGTATGTCACATTCAGTTCCGCGGGATGATCGCTGATATCAAATTCCTGATCGGCGATATTGGCGCTGGTAATGCCGATCAGGCAGGCCTTGCCGCATTTTTCGCGGATGATATCCATGATTTTGTCATCATCGGTATCGAGTCTCGGATTGTTAAACTGAAGGAGAATGCCGGAAGCGGTCCGATACGAATCGCTCCCGGATATCTGAGTACAGATTCTGTTCAATTCATCCAATGTCTGAAATGTATATTTTTTCTGAAGCATAGAGATATCCTTTCCGGAGTTCTGCTGTTCCAGATGTTACCGTCTTATCGGGGATTATCCCCGGAATTTCCGTCCGATCATGCTGAGTGACGCACCGTCGGGGAATGCTTACGGTTTTTCATCGGCGCGGCTGCCGGGAAAGATAATAGGTTTTAGGCGAAGCAATTCGCAGGAAAATCCGGAAAAGAGCAATCGGAGTTTGTTATGAATAGACGGAAACGTGATTTTGTGGATAACGGCGTTTCCTATGTGCATGAAGGTATCTGTCAACTTAAGAAGATTGAAAAGTATAATCTCTTGCATTTCCATCCGGCCTGTGATAGCGTTCTATGAATGAAAAAAACGCATGAAAAATACAGGAGAAGAGATCCGGAAACAGGATCTCAAACCGGAAAGTCAGGTGTATCGGTTTTATGGAATTTCAGGAATATGCAGAACATTATTTTGATCTGGAAAAAGCAGGTCCGTATTTTCTGATCAGCTTCCTCGCATTGCTTGCCGTCATGGGCATGATCATCGCCATTGCCCGGTTCAAGAAAGGACGGGATACCCGAAGCGGTGAGAGCAAATATGCGGATCTGCCGCGGCACCCCATCGACATTCGTTCCTTTTCGTTCATCGAATCCTTTTACGAGATGGCATTTGCCAGCACGGCGGTGCTGCTTCTTCTGAGCCTTTATTATATCATCAATGACCGGATCAATCTCCGCACGGTACATCGAATATGGGATACGTATAAAGACTGGATCCTGGTGGCGTTCCTGATGGCGGCCATGGTTTTGAACCGGATATTTGACCGGGTGCTGGTACGGCTGCGGTATATTGATGCAAAACAGAGGTCCAGCATCCGGCTGCTCAGTTCAATCTATGTCATCCTGATCCTGCTATACATTTGTTTTATATATCAGAGTCCGAATTACGGGACGATTATCATCTATTTTGTTATGATGGTAATCGGAAGACTGTTTTATTTCGATGTCACCTGGGACGGGTTCAGGGGCGATATGGCCGGACTATGGAAGAATCTGCCGATTCTCTTCCTGATGATTGCATATTCGGCGTTTACCGTCTGGTATGGCTTTTTTACCCGGTTCCTCTGGAAATCCAACGGAGTTCTGGTATCGACACTGATTGCCCATCTCTTTATGGATATCGGGATTGTGATTATTCATCATCTTCGGATTCCAAGACTGATTCTGAGGTGAGGTTAAAAAAGAAAGGATGGGATGGATAATGACGGAAATGAAGATTACGGAGTGCATCACCGTGGTCCGCGGAAGTGTTGTAGAGATGAAGGCAGATGCGATTGTCAATGCCGCAAACAACAGCCTTCTCGGCGGAGGCGGAGTTGACGGGGCAATTCACCGTGCAGCGGGGCCGGAACTTCTGGCGGAGTGCAGGACGCTTCACGGCTGTGCGACGGGAGATGCGAAGATCACGAAAGCCTATAACATCAGCAACGCGAAATACATCATTCATACCGTCGGTCCGGTCTACAGCGGAACGAAAGAAGATCCGGAACTTCTGGCTTCCTGTTATACAAGAAGCCTTGATCTGGCACTGCAGCATGGATGCGGCAGCATTGCATTTCCGGGGATTTCGACGGGGGTGTACGGATATCCGCTGGATGAGGCTGCAAACGTATCTCTTGAGGCGGTCAGCGGATGGATGAATGCCCATCCGGATGCCGGCATCCGTGTGTACTTCTGCTGTTTCCGGGAGACGGAGATGGAGGCATATCGAAGGGGAATCAAGGAATGAAATTTTATGTCAAACGTTTCGAGGATCTCACCGTTTCCGAATTGTATGAGATCCTGAAAACACGATTCGAAATCTTTGTCATTGAGCAGGAATGTCTGTATCCGGATCTGGATGACAGGGATCAGGATGCGTATCATGTTTTCTGCATGAATGAGCAGGGAAGAGTGGCGGCCTGCCTGCGGGTTTTCTGGAAAGACAGGGAAGCCGGGGTGGCGCAGATCGGGAGAGTCGTCACGCTGGAACACGGGAAAGGCGTGGGAGGACAGCTTCTCCGCTGCGGAATCGAAGTGGCGGAAGAGCGGTTTCATGCGGCGAAAATCTATCTGGAAGCGCAGCAGTATGCGATCGGTTATTACGCCAGAGAAGGTTTTCAGGTTGTCTCCGATGTTTTTATGGAGGATGGGATTCTGCATGTGAAGATGATCCGGGAATCGGGTGAAACATAAATTGAGGGAAATATTTGGCTGAATATGCCTGGCTTGAGTGCACAATCGCGAAGATTGTGCACTTTTTTGTTTCATAGGGGATGGGGGAGCCGAAGTCCGCTTGCGGACTTTGTTCGGGGCGTTGCACGAACATTTCTGACAGAGATGCCGAGTAGCGCATCATATTCAGCCGTTCAAAACAGAATCAGGTGAAGGGAATCGTCCGCATCCGTGACTTGGCTCAAGTGCGTTTTCGAATCGTCGTTGGCCTGTAAAACAAGACTTTATAACTAAAATGGAGTAAAATAAAAATAGTACGTGTTATCTTTTCGGTTTGTGGGGGGGATTGCTTATGTATGCGGTTTTAGCATTTATACCGATCCTGTTCGTGATCGGCTTTATGGTGGCACTGAATGTTCCGGCAAAAAAGGCAATTCCGGGCGGCTGGCTGATCTGCTGTATCATCGCTTTTCTATTCTGGAAAATGGATGTTTCCGGTCTTGTCCGGCAGACCGCCATCGGATTTCTGGAGAGTTTTTCCGTTCTTCTGGTCATTTTCGGTGCGGTTCTGATCATGAATACACTGTCGGAAGCCGGCGCGATGGATTCCATTAAAGGAATGTTCTGCGGCATTACGACCGATGCGCGGGTGCAGGCGGTGATGATCGGATTTCTGTTCGGCGCATTTATTGAGGGTGCGGCGGGATTCGGAACGCCGGCGGCACTGGCGGGACCGCTGATGGCTTCTGTCGGATTTCATCCGCTTGCGGCGACGGCGATCGCGCTGATCTGCAATTCGGTTCCGGTACCATTCGGCGCCGTCGGGACACCGACCAATACGGCAATCACCGTTGTCTCGGATGCGGTTGTGAATGCCGGCGGGAACAGCGAAGTCTTCGCATCGGAGGTCACCTTTTACTCCGCCGTGCTGATGGCGCTGACAACACTGGCTGTGCTGCTCGCGGTAATCGTCATCGAAGTTTTCCTTTTTGCGGAGACACCGGAAAAGAGAAGATTGAAATACGTTGTGGAGATCCTTCCGTTTCTGGTCTATGTGACGGTCCTTTTTAACGGATGCTATCTTCTGATTGCGAGATTTCTCGGCCCGGAACTGGTTTCCCTTGGAGCTTCCGCCATCTCGATGTCGGTTGTTCTGGCCACTTCCCGCAAGGGGGTTCTGATTCCGAAGGACAAGTGGGAGTTTTCTCAGAGTGCGAAGGGAAGGACAAACACTCAGAGCACGCTGTTCCGCTCCGGGTTTTTGGTAAAAATTCAGAAGCTGATGGAAAGACATTTTGAAAAAAAGTATGCGCTGCTGGATCAGGAAATCGACAGCCTGAACCGGTTGAAAGAAGCAGAAATGAAGGAGGTCCTGAAAGAAGAAGGCATTCAGCTGAAGCAGCTGGAGAAGGAGCTGGATGATTACTGGAAGCGGCAGAGTCTGATCAAACGGCTGCATAGAAAAGATTTTCTGTTCGGCGTTCCGATTCTTCGCGCATGGGTTCCGTATATTCTCATCGGGATCGTGCTGGCGCTGACACGGGTGATTTCCACTCTGAGACCGGACAGTCTGGTCGGAGCCATGAAAAATATCCGGCTGGCGATTCTGACACCGGATGGGGAAGTGTTCTGGGGATTTGCTTTTCTGTGGAATCCGGGCGGCATTTTTATCATTGTGGCCGTTTGCTCGATCTTTATCCTCCGGATGAGGATGGTTCATGTGAGGAAGGCATGGGTAAAAAGTCTGGATCAGGTGCGCGGTGCCGCCATTCCGCTGATGTTCGGCGTGGCGATGGTGTATGTTCTGCGGAACTCCGCCAATCCCTCCATGGAGGTTTGCTACCTCATCAGCGGAAAAACAGCCGGTATGGGGTCGATGCTGACGATGATGGCGGATGGTCTGGGGTATCTCTTCAAAGATTTTTATCTCTGGGTTGCTCCGCTGGTAGGTGTGGTCGGTTCTTTTATCTCCGGTTCGAATACGGTCTCCAATACTCTGTTCGGCGGACTTCAGTTTGAAACGGCTGCGCTGGTTGGTCTGCCGCAGGTGATTGTTCTGGCACTTCAGAACGCGGGCGGCGCGATCGGCAACATGATCTGCGTGAACAATGTGGTCTCGGCCTGCGCAACAACCGGTATGTCCGGAAGCGAAGGTCGGATTATCCGCTTAAATATCATTCCGTGCCTTTTGCTCTGGCTTTTGCTAGCCGGCTGTGCGGCGATGATCAGAGTATAGGAAAAATCCTTTCAGCCGTTTTTTTCAGACGTGAGGGAGAACATATCATCTGCATTTTGCAGGTCGTATATGGGGGAAAAACACAGGCAACCGCGCACGAACAGTGAGATTGCCTGTGTTTTTTCTGTTTTTGCGGACACCACAGGAATAGAGCAGGCACAGTTTTTTTTATGACTATTTACCGAAAAACCAAAAGATTTTATCACAATAGTGACCATTTTTGATAAAATAGATTATGTATTAAGATGGTTGCTGGAATAAAAATATATTCAGGGGGTAGCTATGAGATCATTGATGAAAAAGGGCGGGCTCAATGACCGGACCGATGTCGTGCTTCGAAAATTCCGGGCAAGAATGACATCGTATCCGCCGGGGATGTGCCCTCTCGTTTTGTACCGGTCACTTTTACAGATTTCCATGAATCAGTCCTGCGGAAAATGCGTTCCGTGCCGTGACGGTCTGGGCGAGGTGGACTTTTTGCTGAAGAGCATCATCAACGGGGATGCCGGCAGCGATGTTCTGAAGGAGATCGAGAGCAAATGCCGTATGATCGCGGAGACAGCGGACTGTGCGGTCGGCGTTGCGGGGGCAAAGCTGATTCTGGAGTCGCTGGAGGAGTTTGCGGACGAGTATGAAAGCCATATCCGGGATCGGCGCTGCGTCGGAAATGCGAGTCAGACGATTCCGTGCGTGACGCTGTGTCCGGCCCATGTCGACGTTCCGGGATACATCGCCATGATCAAGGCGGGAAATTATGCGGGGGCAATCAAGGTCATCCGTGACCGGAACCCGTTCCCCACCGCCTGTGCGATGGTCTGTGAGCATCCGTGTGAGCGCAAATGCCGCCGGTCTCTGATCGATGCGCCGATCAATATCCGTGGACTCAAGAAATACGCGGTGGACTGCATGAAGGCAGATGACGTTCCGACTCCGGCGAAAAATGTCAGCACCGGGAAGTCGGTTGCGATTATCGGCGGCGGTCCGTCCGGACTTACCGCGGCATATTTCCTTTCCCTGATGGGACATAAAGTCGATCTCTATGAAGAGCATGAAAAACTCGGTGGTATGCTCCGGTACGGAATCCCGGAGTACCGGCTTCCGAAAGCGCGGCTGGATGAGGACATCCATGCGATTCTGAACGCCGGGGATATCCATGTCTGTACGGGGACCAAAATCGGCAGGGATATCACCTTTGCGGAGATCCGCAAAGATCATGATGCGGTCTATCTCGGTATCGGCGCCCAGATCGGAAACCGGATGCCGATGGAGGGGGCGGACGCCGAAAATGTCATCCCGGCGGCGGATTTTCTTCAGGAAGCGGCAACCGGCCGGATGTCGGATCTTACCGGCAAGAAGGTGGTGCTGATCGGCGGCGGAAATGTCGCAATGGATGCGGCCAGAACCGCAGCGAGACTGAATGCGGATTCCATTCATGTCTTCACTCGAAAAAGAGACGATTACACCGCGCTGGAAAGCGAGATAGAGTCGGCAATGCAGGAAGGTGTCCGTTTCCGGACACTGCTGAATTTTCTGAATATCGAGACGGATCCGGAGACAAATGAAGTGCGCGCGGTGTGGCTGCAGCCGGAGATCGTCGGCCCCATCGACAATCTGGGCTTTGTGACGACGGAGCATTCCAGCAATTACCCGTACCGTTTCAAGTGTGACCTTCTGATCCTCGGCGTCGGACAGCGGAGCGATGTCGCATCCTTCGAAAACGAAGGAATTCCCACGAACCGCGGACGGATCGATGCGGATGAGACATGCATGGTCAATGGCATGGAAGGCGTCTTTTCCGGCGGCGACTGCGTCACCGGACCCTCCACCGCGATCAACGCCATCGCTGCGGGGCAGGTTGCGGCATTTAACATCGATGAGTATCTCGGCTATCATCACAAAGTAAGACTGGAAGCGGAGATTCCGGCCGCGGTGCCGAATCCCTGCATTCCCACCGGAAGAGCGGAGATCGAGGAAAAAGATCCGTTTGAGAGAAGAACCAATTTTGAACATGTCGAATTGAAGATGACACCGGAAGAGGCGCTGAGGGAGTCCGGAAGATGCCTTCGCTGCGATCACTACGGCTGCGGTGCGATGGAAGGAGGAAGAGGAGAATGATTTCTTTTTCGATAAACGGCTCCCGCTGTCAGGCGGAAGAGGGAACAACCATCCTGGAAGCGGCAAGAGCACGCGGTATCTCGATTCCGACGCTGTGTTATCTGAAGGGCGTGTCTGACATCGGTTCCTGCAGAATGTGCATGGTGGAAGCGAAGGGCTTTGATATGCTTCTTCCGGCCTGCCGAACAAAAGCGGCGGATGGAATGGAGATTACGACGGAGTCGGAGAGACTGACCGATTACCGGAAGAATATGCTGAAACTCATCCTGTCGAACCATAATCAGGACTGTATGAGCTGTCCGGCCAACGGAACGTGTGAGCTTCAGAAACTTTGCAATGAATATGGCGTGGAGCGCGCGGAGCACAAAGGGAACCGCGTGAAGATCGAAAAGAAGCTTCCGCTTCTGGACGACAATCCGTATATCAGCTATGATCCGAGCAAATGCATTCACTGTCAGCGCTGCATCAATGTCTGCCACCGCATTGCCTGCAACGGCGCGATCAAGAGCGGCCGCCTCGGCAATTTCCATATCGTGGAGGCACCGTTCGGAGAGAACTATAAGGAAACCGGATGCGAGAGTTGTGGAAACTGTGCTTCCGTCTGTCCGACCGGAGCGATTGTCTTAAAGCGGGAGAAGAACTACCGGGAGTGGGAAGTAAAGAAAGTCCGGACAACCTGTCCGCACTGCGCAACCGGCTGTCAGTTGGATCTGGTGGTGAAAGAAGGACGGATCGTCAATGTGGAATCGGCGGACGGACCGGCGAATCACCGGAGACTCTGCGTCAAGGGAAGAAACGGAAGCTTTGATTTTGTTCATGCGGCGGACCGGCTGAAAAAACCGCTGATCAAAGACCGGAGCACCGGCATGTTCCGTGAGGCCACATGGGAGGAAGCAATCTCCTACACGGCGAAGCGGTTTCTGGAGATCCGGGAGAAATACGGGTGCGATTCTCTGGCGGGATTTGCCTGCTCCCGATCCTCCAACGAAGACGTCTACATGGTGCAGAAGATGGTCCGCACCTGCTTCGGAACCAACACGACGGACAACTGTGCAAGAGTCTGTCACTCGGCCTCGGTCGCGGGACTGGCGAAGACCCTCGGCTCCGGCGCGATGACGAATCCGATCTATGACATCACGCATGATGTCGATGCGATTCTTCTCGTGGGTTCGAATCCGGAGGAAGCGCATCCGGTCATCGGAATGCAGATCCGGAAGGCGGTGAAGAACGGCACAAAACTCATCGTGGTTGATCCGCGGAATATCGGGCTTTCCGGACAGGCGGACATTCATCTGAAGCTCCGTCCGGGAACCAATGTGGCGTTTGCGAACGGCATGATGCATGTGATGATCGAGGAGGACCTGATCGATCACGAATACATCGAAAAATATGTAGAAGGTTTTGAGGAACTGAAGAAACTGGTGGCGGAGTATACGCCGGAGAGAGTCGGAGAGATCTGCCACATTGACCCGGATATGCTTCGTGAAGCGGCCAGAATGTATGCCTGCGCGAAGAAGGCGCCGATCATCTATTGTCTCGGCGTGACGGAGCACTCCACCGGAACCGAAGGTGTGATGAGCCTTTCCAATATGGCGGCGATCTGCGGCAAGATCGGCCGGAGCGGCTGCGGCGTGAACCCGCTGCGAGGTCAGAACAACGTGCAGGGTGCCTGTGATATGGGTGCAATGTCGACGGATTATCCGGGATATCAGAAGGTGGACAACGAAGCGGTCCGGAAGAAATTTGAGAAAGCCTGGGGCGTTCCGCTGAATCCGAAGCCGGGCCTTCGGGCGACGGAGGTCTTTCCGGCAGCCATCGAGGGAAAAATCAAGGGACTCTACATCTGCGGAGAGGATCCGATGGTCTCCGACCCGGATACACACCATATCATCAAGGCGATGGAAAGTCTGGAATTCCTGGTGGTACAGGATCTGTTCATGACGAAGACGGCGGAATATGCGGACGTGATTCTTCCGGCAAAGAGTTTTGCGGAAAAGGAGGGAACCTTTACCAACACAGAGCGAAGAGTTCAGAGAATCCGCACGGCGGTGACGCTGGATGGAGAAATGCGCTCTGACACGGATATTCTCATCGATCTGATGAATGCGATGGGATATCCGCAGCCGTATCTGACGCCGGCGCAGATTATGGACGAGATCGCGGAATTGACGCCGAGTTATCACGGCATCAGCTACGAGAGACTGGATGCGGGAGAACTTCTTCAGTGGCCGTGTCCGGAGAAAGATCATCCGGGTACGCCGATCATGCATGCCGCGGGACCGGTTCGCGGAAAGGTGCTCCTGTATCCGGCGCGGTTTAAAGAGGCACAGGAACTTCCGGATGAGGAATATCCGTTCATTCTGATGACCGGACGGATTCTGTACCACTACAACGCATTTTCACAGACCTCCCGTTCTCCGGGACTGATGGATCTTGCGGGAGAGGGATTTATCGAGCTGAATTTCCGCGATGCCGAGAGAATGGGCGTCAGGAGCGGAGACATGGTTCGGGTGAGCAGCAGAAGAGGGACCATCACCGCCAGAGCGAGAGTCGGAAGAAAGGTATCGGCGGGAGAAACCTGGATGCCGTTCCATTTCCCGGATTCTCCGGTCAATATGATTACCAACGCAGCGCTGGATGAGTTCGCACGCATCCCGGAATACAAGGTGTGTGCGGTTAAGCTTGAAAAAGCGTGAGATCTTCTTTTGTGTTGCAGTTGAGCAGTTCTTTTTCATCACCGTGATATTCCGCAAACTGGCAGTCGAGCCGATCCAGAAAGGCTCTGACTGCCAGTTTATTTTGGCGGATCAGTTCTCCCAGAATTCCGGAGGTGTTGGTCCGGTATACCGCGATCAGCGGCTGTATCTTTCCCTGAAAAGATAAGACGGTTGCGTCGTACGGCGAGGAAATATGCGTGTCCAGAAGACGGATCAGCGTATCGGCGGTGAGAAGCGGGGTATCGACGCTGAGCACCAGTGCGTGCGGAAAACGGCATTTTGAAAAGCAGGAGTACATCCCGCCCAGGGGACCGCAGTCCGGGATGAGGTCCGGAATGCGTCGCACAGGCGGAATGTCATCCGGAATCCGGTCTGAGACAGGTTCCAGGCCGGACCGGTCTGCTGGTTCGGTTGTAAAAATACCGGTCGAAAAGTCATGTTTTTTCTGGGATTCGGGCCGGCAGGAAATCAGAATCTCGCCGGTGCCGATCCGGCAGAGTTTTTCAATCTGGATCTCCAGAAAACTTTTTCCGTTCAGGCGCAGCAGCGCTTTATCGGTTCCCATGCGGCTGCTTTTTCCGCCGGCCAGTATGATGCCCGTGAATTTCGGTTTGATATCCATCTGCTCCTCGTCTGTTCTGTGATTGCCGCCTGCTTTTCCGGTCTGTCGGTTTGGGGCGGACCGTTTTGTGAAGTCCCGTTCCATGGTCTGACTCCGTCGGAGTTCATACCCGGAGCGCTGCGCCCGCGATCTATTTCTGCAGCTCTATTCTTGTCACGTCTTTGATCTGCCGTTTGGAGTTTTCGTCTCCGAAGACGATCAAGCGGATTTCCTCATTTCCGTCTTTGGATTTTTGTCGAAGGAGAAAGGCCTTCTGCGGGTCGGATATCTCGTCTGCGGTCACATCCGCAGCGTATTCATCGGACGATACCACGCGGGCCGATGTATACGTCTCCTTCTCAAAGGCAGTCAGTGCGATGACGCCGGAAAGAGTTACACCGGTTTCATCGATGTCTTTTTTCTCGCCCTTGTTGTTCACCGTGGTTCCCTTGACCGATACCGGCGATGCGCGGAACGGATCGACGAGTTCGGTCTTGGCGCCGCAGGTTACGGTGAGCGTTCCCCTCGGGGCATCATTGCGGGAGCGAAGATAAATAAAAGATGCGATTCCGGTCAGAATCAGCAAGAGGATTACGACAGCAATACTTTTCTTTTTCATGAGATCTCCTTTTGGGAAAATGGGTCAGCGGGTTCCGAGGCGCGATGCATAAGGATAACAGGGCGAAGCTTTTCCGACAGCGTCTGCGCCAGAAGTCCGAATACAGAGCCGCTCGCTGCGGCGACCAGAACATAGACGGCAAGAACGAGGCCGTGCAGGCGGAATATCAGGAAATTTGCCGCAAGACAGGCGGCAGCCGAAGACAGGATCGAAGCAGTCAGAATGCCGTGGCGCCGTGATCCGGTGAATTTTTCGGAGAAGTACATCACGGAATCAATGACGATTCCGGGGATAATGTAGCCGATGGGCGCAAGAATTCCCATGCTTCCGGTCATTCCGAAGCACAGAGCCAGAATGCTCTGCAGGACGGACATGATGAGGGCGCAGCTCCGGACAGGAACCAGAGATGCCGCGATAACCAGAAACATGAGGGAAAATCCGGTGGCGATGCCTCCGGGAATGTGAAGAAATTCGGTTATGACATTGGCTGCGGGCGCGATCAGTTTTTTGGCACACAAACCAAGGTCGCAGCACAGCGTCATAAAAATGAGCGTTCTGAGATCAATTTTTTTCATTGTGACTCCTTTTCAATAAGGAAGGCATGTCTGTTTCCATCCATACCCCGGCGGATCGAAATTCGCGTCTTAAAAACCATGAAGAAAGGACTCTTTTTAGGCTTAAAAGCTCGGAGTTTTTTATATAGTGACATTATAGCACACGGTTTTCGAGGGAGACAGCTTCGAAGAGGATTTTTGAAAAAATATAACAGGACTTGACTTAATGTTGTACGATGAAAATGTCGGCAGAATAATCGCCGGACATTTCACGGCGGATTTCGCACATTGTTTGTTCCGTGATGCGGCCGAACACCGGTGCGGTCCGACGTGCATTAGCCCGGACATCTCACGAATGATGGATTTATTATAGGGGGACAGAGTATGGAAACTTTGCTAAATGTGATCTCCGCCGTCTGCGGAAGAATTCAGATCGTATCCGATCTGTTCTGGGATTTTCCCACCAATTTTTCCTGGTATGCGGGGATTCCGGTACTGGGGAATTTTTCTC
Source organism: [Clostridium] aminophilum (assembly GCF_900101295.1). GTDB lineage: Bacteria > Bacillota > Clostridia > Lachnospirales > Lachnospiraceae > Clostridium_R > Clostridium_R aminophilum_A. The sequence goes on from NZ_FOIL01000001.1 coordinate 139,754, forward strand.
TGGCGATCATCCTTTTGATCGGCTCGGGAATATACTTTTCGTTCCGGCTTCGGTTTATTCAGATCCGGAAATTTCGCAGAGGGCTGCAGGTATTAAAGAACAGCAAGGCAAAAACGGGAATCTCGCCTCTTGCCGCCTTTTTCCTGTCGACGGCGATGCGTGTCGGCCCGGGCAATATTCTTGGTGTCACGGGAGCGGTGTCGGTCGGCGGTCCGGGCGCGCTTCTTTGGATGTGGATTTCCGCTTTTTTCGGAATGGCTACCGCATTTGTCGAGTCGACGCTGTCACAGATCTTCAAAGAGAGAAAAGATGACGAATACATCGGAGGAATGGCCTTTTACGGCCGGCGTCTTCTGAAGAATTCCGCTCCGGTCGGCGTCGTTTTATCGCTGATGTATATCGTCTATGCACTGTTATGCCTTCCGGCGCAGGGATTCAACTCCGTGTCCGCGATGGGTCAGATCGCTTCCATCTTTGTCGGGACAGAGCTTCCGACCACACACGCCGTATACTGGATCGGTTTTGCAGTCACCGTGATTGCGGCGATTGCCATCTCCTTCGGCGGTACAAAGAAAATCTCCAGAGTGACGGATGTGCTGGTTCCGATCATGGCGATCGTGTATGTCCTGACGGTTCTGATCCTGATTCTGCTGAATGTTACAAGAATTCCGTGGTTTTTTTTCGCGGTATTCACCGAGGCGTTCCGGCCGGAGGCAGTATTCGGCGGAGCTTTCGGAATTGCCCTGATGCAGGGCGTAAAGCGCGGACTGATGTCCAATGAAGCCGGTCAGGGAACCATCACCATGCCGGCGGCGGCCTCCGACGCGGCGCATCCGTGCGATCAGGGCTGCGTTCAGGCCGTCGGTGTATTTCTGGATACCATTGTGATCTGCACGCTGACCGGCTTTGTGGTCATCATGGGCCGGGTATGGCTGACGGATGCCGGCGCGGCATGGTTTGAGATGGGAAAACTTCCGAAATATCTCGCATCCGCGGCAGAGCTTACGCCGGGAACAGGGCTGAATACGGCAGTGACGCTTCTGATCTCTCTCTGCTTTGGTCTGTTTGCGTTTACGTGTCTTCTTGGATTTATCTCCTTTTCCGAGATCTGCGCAAACCGGATCAGCCGTAAGGCGGCATTTATCAATGTGATCCGCGGTCTGGATCTCGTTGTGGTATGTTTCGGAATGCTCACGTCGATTGTGGGAATGGATCTGGGAGCACTGTGGGATCTGTCGGATTTTGCCAACATTCTCATTGCGTACTGTAATATTCCGCTGCTTTATCTCGGTTTCCGGTATGTGAAAAAGGCGCAGGAACACTACGAAAGCGGGCTTGAGACTCCGTTTACTTCGGAAGTGGTCGGCATTCCGGTGACCGTCTGGGATGAGAAGGCGGAGATACGCGGAGACGGTATGAAGGATGCAGAGGACAATCCGAAAGAGATTCAGGACTGAAGGGCGGAAAAGATTCAGAGCTGAGATGCAGAAAAAAATCTGAAAAAGAAATGTCGGGAATGCTGTGTACAAAAATAAAAACAGTATTACACGATTCGTGAAAAACTGTTATAATCTCCTGCATTGCTGTAAATTTGAAATCAGAAGATGAAGGACCGGTATTATTGGAAACGCACATCCATTCGGGTGATAACGAACAACACGCTGAAATCTTCCCGTTTTTTGAAAGGAGAATTTTAACGTGTTACCGCAGAATAAGTTTCAGGATGTTGTCTTTACCCTCTTCATGGCGTTTGTCATGGTATATGCCATGATTCTTTACAATATCGCCCTTAATGTCGGCGGAATGCAGAATTTCGTATTCCTCGCCGCTTTTCATGAGATGCTGATCATGTGGCCGGTTGCCGTTGTGCTGGAACTGCTTTTCGTCGGAAAACTGGCGCAGATCCTGGCATTCCGCTTTGTCACGCCGGGAAAGGATCCGATGATCCTGATCATTCTGGCCATCTCCGCGATGTCCGTATGCCTGATGTGTCCGCTCATGAGTTTGGCTGCGACCATTCTGTTTAAGAATGCGGGCAGCCAGCTTGTCTCAGTCTGGCTCCAGACCACCGCGATGAATTTCCCAGTGGCGCTCTGCTGGCAGATCTTTTTTGCCGGTCCGCTGGTGAGAAATGTGTTCGGATTTTTTGTGCGCGCATTTTCCGGAAAGCGTGCGCAGGGTGCCGGTGAGTCGGTTTAATTTTGGAAAATGCTGATCAGGGAGTTTCTCCTTAGACATCATAAAAAATAAATAAAAATGCTGCTGTGCCGTGCCGGTATGGCGGCATTTTTTGTGGGAAAAATTTGTTCCGCGGCGCGGCCGGAGATCGGGGATATGTTTTGTGGAGGATTCTGTGCTATAGTTTAAAAGGAAAACGGCAAATTCAGGTGTTTGACAGAGAGGTAATGGTATGAACGAAACGCTGAAAGTACTTGAAACCAGAAGAAGCTGCAGAGATTTTAAACCGGATATGATCAGGGACGATGAGCTGAAGGCAATCATCAAGGCAGGTACCTATGCGCCGTCAGGGAAAAACATGCAGAGCGCAGTCATTATCGCTGTTACCGATAAAAAACTCCGCGATGAGATTGCGGAAGAAAACCGGAAGATCGGCGGATGGAAGGAAGGTTTTGACCCGTTCTACGGTGCGCCGGTCATCCTGATCGTTGTCGCGGACAAGTCGTCGCCGAACCACGTTTATGACGGAACACTCGTCATGGGCAATCTCATGAACGCCGCGGAGAGTCTTGGCGTGGCAAGCATCTGGATCAACCGTGCAAAAGAGGAGTTTGAGTCGGATTTCGGAAAGAACATTCTGAAGAGACTCGGCATCGAGGGCGAGTATGAGGGAATCGGCCACTGCGCACTCGGCTATGCGGCAAGCCCGGCAAAAGAGGCATCATCGAGAAAAGAGAATTACGTTTACTATATCTGAGATCATATCGGAAAGGAAGACAGTCAGATCCGGCTGTAAGAGATGAGAAACAGAGCATAGTCTGAGCACCGGGGATCTGCGTACGCCCCGGTGTTTTGTATATTTCTTTGACAACATAGAGAGAAGACATGGATAATCGAAAATACATGATCGTCATTAAAGGCGAGATCGTTACAAATTCTGTGGAGAAATGTTTTTTTCATCGTGAAAACCGAAAGTGTGACATCACGTATACCAATGGCCGGACTTATACATATGGGGCAGGAAATGTCATATTTATGACGGAGCCGACGCTGCTTGATCCGAAGAATTATATTGTGAAAACCGCGAATGGAAAAACACTGAACAGAATGGAGTTTATCTATGAATTTCAGTCAGAGAACGAGGTGTTTTGGCATATTGTCTTCGAATCCTGTGAGCTGGATTTTCGAAAAACGGATCTGTTCGTTGAAGAAAACTGTCTGACGAATCCGGTTTCCCATGACACATTTGAATATATACGGGAAGTATCTGCATTAAGTGATCTGAGAAATGATAAAAATGAGAAGATACTGAAAAAACACATGGACTCCATTCAGTTCGTGGATGAATCCACTGCATTGAGCAGATTTCTGAATCCGAAAAGCGGGTTGAGAAAACAGAAAAATGAGAGTGTAATCTTTCCGTTTGGCTGCAATCAAAGCCAGTATCAGGCGGTGAAAAATGCGCTGGAGAACCAGATCAGTGTGATACAGGGACCGCCGGGAACCGGGAAGACGCAGACGATACTGAACATCATTGCCAACTTACTTCTTGAAAAAAAGACCGTGCTGGTCGTGTCAAACAACAATTCTGCGACATCAAACATTTTGGAAAAACTTGCAGATGAAAAATATGGCATGGATTTTCTGGCCGCATCACTTGGAAGCTTTGAGAACAAGAGAAAATTTATTCAAAATCAAACGGGGAAATATCCTGATCTGACAGAATGGGAGAAAAATCAGGAAGATGCGATCGATATTGCTGAGATTGGTGCGATCGAAGAAAAGATTCAGAACGTTTATCGGCTTCAGGAGGAGATTGCCCGTTTAAAAGAACGCAAATATGAAATTGAGATTGAGTATAGACATTTTGCGGAGTACGCGAAAGCTTCCGATCGAAAATACGAATTAAAACATTTTCGAAAAGATGAGTCAGCGGACAGAATCATGCGCTTGTGGCAGCTGCTTCAGATGAGAGCGGATCAGAATAAATCTTTGTCCGTATGGCTCATAATACGATGTGTTGTTGGGGCTGGAATATATGACTGGGAATTTTACCGGCGCGGTTTGACTTTTATGATCTCGGTTCTGCAGGATAAATACTACCGGCAGAGTTTGAGGGAACTTGACGAGGAGTTATCTTCGAAAGAGAAACAGCTGAGGGAAGAGAAAAAAGACTACAGTGAACAGTTGGAAAGAAAATCGCTGATGTTTATCAGACAGATTCTGGCTTCGCGAATCAACTGGAGAGTAGACCGCAGAGTTTTTACGGAAGAAGATCTGTATTATAATGCGGAGGAAGTTCTGAGGGCTTATCCGATTGTGCTGAGTACGACATTTTCGGCGAGAACAAGCCTGAATGCCGATAAGGTAATGTATGATTATCTCATTATGGACGAGGCATCGCAGGTAGATATTGCTACCGGTGTGCTGGCACTTTCCTGCGCAAAAAATGCGGTGATTGTCGGGGATCTAAAACAATTGCCGAATGTTGTGGATGAGGATACCAAGAGGAGAGCAGAACTGATTCGGGAGAAATATGCGATTCACAAGGCATATGATTTTGCCGAAAAGAGTTTTCTCCAATCTGTGATCGAAGCGATTCCGAAGGCACCGCAGGTTCTTTTGAAAGAGCATTATCGGTGCCATCCACGAATCATTTCCTTTTGTAATCAGAAGTTTTACAACAATGAACTTGTTGTAATGACCGAAGACGATAACCTGAATCGCTCCATCAAAGTCATCAAGACGCCGGAAGGAAATCATCGCCGCGGGAATTACAGTCAGTGTCAGATTGATATTATCAAAAAAGAAATCCTTCCCGAGATCGATGTCCCGATGGATAAGATCGGCATTATCGCTCCGTATAATGAACAGGTCAATGAGATCAGAAAGCAGATTCCGGGAATTGATGCGGCGACGGTTCATCAGTTTCAGGGACGTGAGAAAGACGTTATCATTCTTTCTACGGTAGATGATCAGATCAAAGACTTTACGGATGATCCGTTTCTTCTCAATGTTGCAGTTTCAAGAGCAAAGAAGCGGCTGATCGTTATTGTCTCGGGAAATGAGCAGGAGAGGCAGGGAAATATTTCGGATTTGGTTTCCTACATTCAGTATAATAGAATGGAGGTCGTAAACAGCCGGCTCTTTTCGATTTTTTACTATCTGTATTCTCAGTACACACGAAAAAGGTTTGAGTTTCTGAAAGGTCATTCCAAAGTGTCAGGGTATGAATCGGAAAATCTGACATATGCACTGATCGACAAAATACTGAAGGAGTATCCAATGTATGCGGTGACCTGCTTTATTCCTCTGTCCATGATACTGAAAGATCAGAGCAGGTTAAGTGATGAGGAAAAGCGATATGTGATGAATCCAGGGACACATCTCGATTTTGTGATTTTTCATAAAATGAGCAGACAGCCGGTTCTCGCGATTGAAACGGATGGATATGGCTATCACAAGGAGGGGACGGCGCAGTCTGAGAGGGATTTAAAGAAGAACCACATTTTGGAAATGTACGGGCTGAAGCTTCTTCGGCTCAGTACGAATGGAAGCCAGGAAAAAGAACGAATTATATCGGAACTGGATAAAACAAAGCAATAATTACGAAAATTGCTTTTTATTGAGAGAGCATCTCAAGGAAAGGAGAATCATGGTAAGACCAATTGTGAGAGATCCGATTTTTCTGCAGCAGAAATCGGAGCCGGCGACGAAGTCGGATCAGCAGATTATCGTTGATCTGCTGGACACCTTGAAAGCACATCTGGATCGCTGTGTGGGTATGGCGGCCAATATGATCGGGGAAAAGAAAAGGATCATTGCCTTTGAGAACGGCCCATTCCTGATGGTGATGGTCAATCCGGTCATTACAAGCAGGACCGGAGAGTATCAGGCGGAAGAAGGGTGCCTTTCTCTGGATGGGGTTCGATCATGCACGAGGTATCAGGAAATCGAAGTGGATTTTCTGGATCAGAATTTCCAGAAGAAGCATGGGAAATTCAGCGGATACACGGCGCAGATCATTCAGCATGAGATCCAGCATTTCAGCGGAGAGCTGATCTGAGGCAACACAAAGCACCGGAGGCCTCATCGGCCCCGGTGCTTTGCCCGTTTCTTTTGCTGTTTCAGATCAAACAACCGCTCTTGTTCTGCGAGCTTCTGCGTTTTGCATTTTGCTCTGCGGTCCAGTTTATTCTGCTCCTGCTGCATTTTCAAAGCCTGCTGGGCTTTGGTTCCGATTCCGTAGGTTTCGAGATGGCGATGTGCTTCGCGCTGTCGGCGTTTCGGATTTACGGTCTTTTCTTTTGCGGCAGCTGCCACAGCGGGACTGAAGCTCAGATGATCGTATTCCCGGAGAATAAAATCGCGGATTTCCCAGTCCTTGGGTTCTGCTCCGAAAGTGACTTTGCAGGCAGACAGATGTCCCTCCTGCTCAAGTTCAAAGATTCCAACCCAAAAAGGTTCCTCAAAGAATACGGTCAGCCGTTCGCTGCATTTGTCCATGACAATCCCTCCTTTGGATAGTGCATGAACAAAGAACGGACAACCCGGAGGGGCAGGTTACTTACCACAGAGAATTCTGTGACGGCCGGGCTACCTACCGGCTCTGGCATGACAGTCGCATGCGTTGCGTTTTTATCTTTGTTTTGTTGATGACTGATTCGGCAATAGCGTCCAATCAGCCGATGACAATATTACTATAGGCGAAATCGGCCCGTAGATGCAAGAACAATTTGACGGGAGAAGAATATGACAATTTGGAATCCATGGCACGGGTGTAAGAAGATCAGCCCGGGATGTGCCAACTGTTATGTATACAGACGGGACGAAAGCATCGGAAAAGATGCCGGCATCGTGACGAAAACCGGAGACTATAATCTGCCGGTCAAAAAGAACCGTCAGGGCGGTTACAAACTGACCGCCGGTGACGGAATTGTCTATACCTGCATGACCTCGGATTTCTTTTTGGATGAAGCAGATGACTGGCGGATGGAGTGCTGGGATATGATCAGGGAGCGGAAGGATCTGAGTTTCTATATCATCACCAAGCGGATAGACCGTTTTGCGCAATGCATTCCCCCCGACTGGGGTGACGGCTGGGAGCATGTGACGATTTGCAGTACCTGTGAAAACCAGGATAGAACCGATTACCGGCTTCCCATTCTACTCCGGCTTCCCTTGAAACATCGGGAAGTGATCTCCGAGCCGATGCTTGGCGAGATCAGGATGGAACAATATCTCGCGACCGGACAGATTGAACATGTCACCTGCGGCGGAGAATCGGGGCCGAATGCAAGACCCTGTGATTTTCACTGGATTCAGGAAGTGCGAAGGGAGTGCATCCGCTGCGGAGTTCCGTTTACATTTAAACAGACCGGAGCGTTATTCCTGAAAGATGGGAAAACCTACCATATCGAACGCCGGGATCAGATGGAACAGGCGAGGAAATCCGGTTACAGCTATTATCCGGGTGCGGGTTTGGCGGAAAAGATCTCGTATCGTCTTCCGGAGAAATCGGATCTTTGGGAGCACCTTGGACGGTCCGCATTTCGAAGCCGGTTCCGGCTGACGGCAAAAGACCGGGAATATATCAGAGATAAAGGCTGGGATACGATCCGGCGACATGCGGAGGACTTTGTGGCAAAGCGGCTTGCGCCGGAAGCACCGGATCATGACGGCAAACAGACGCCGATGAAAGGTCATCCGGTGTTTCTGGCCCAGCATGCGACCGGATGCTGCTGCCGGACATGTCTTGAGAAATGGCACCATATTCCGGCCGGAAAAACTCTTAACTCTGCGGAACAGGAATATGTGGTCAATGTCCTCATGGAGTGGATCAGAAGACAGATTTGACAGGTGAATGTGCTTTAATTATATAAAGACAATCTTTAATTCAGAAGGAAGGTGAAGAAGATGATGTATCCTTTTATGACGTTGAATGATGATACTGAAATCACGCATTCCGAAATGAAGGCGGATGGAAGTGTAAAGGTCTATATAGAAACACCGGACTTAAAAGACGGATTTCACAGTGCGGTCTGCTGGCTGCCACAGTACAGATGGGAAAATATTCATGGTTATAATCAGGCGGAAATGGCGTTCTTCAAGAAGCTAATCAGAGATAATGCGCATGTGATCATAGAATTCTCACAGGACGGAGGCGTATTAAATGCCGCAAATTCTTAGGATTGGGCCCTATATTGTGTATTTCTGGTCGAATGAGAATAATCCGCTGGAGCCTGTGCATGTACATATCGCAGAAGGAAAAGCCACAGCAAATGCGACGAAATTGTGGATAACCAGTACTGGGAAAGTAATTCTTTGCAATAACAACTCAAAAATATCGGAAAAGATTCTGCGGAAAGGGTCAATCGCCGCTCATAAAGGAGAAAAGGTGCTGATTCCGATCAATATGAGGGATGGAAGTATTCTGGCAGTTGGAAAAGGCAACCCAGAGTGGAATTATTCCGCTCCGCATGGTGCAGGACGAGTGATGTCCAGAAAGCAGGCGATCCGTTCTCTTTCAATGGAGGACTATCGCAAGGCTATGGAAGGAATATATACAACGTCGGTAAATGAAGGAACTTTAGACGAAGCGCCGATGGCATACAAATCCATGGGGGAAATACTGGATGCTGTCAAAGAGTCGGTAGAGATTATCGATATTCTGAAGCCAAAATATAATTTCAAGGCTTCCGAAGACGAGAATCCTTTCTGGAAACATTAATGCTTATAAATACAAGTATTATATTTGTTATTGTTTTTGAATTATAATATGAACAAGGATCATATAATCTGAGATAGAAAAGAGTTATACTCAATATTGTTTGCGATATGGGGTGAATTGTTCGAAGAGTATAATAAAGAGTTTGGATAATCAAAAGAATTTGCAGATGAAGTTCATACTAAGGAAGTTGAGAATATGAAAAAAGATTATGTTTCAATTATGCGAGCAGGAATTATAATGAGCGGTTTGTTGATCGCTGCTTTTTTCATAAAGGGGGTATTAGATGTCGAATTAGGGTATTCTGATGAAAAAGCGGCAATTGATACTGAATCATCTTCCAATGTGTTTAATTCAAATGGTTTGATAGAAGCGAGTGTTGACTCACCACAAAATGAAGATATATCTATTCCATTTTGTGATGAAAGATTTTATTTGAGTAATTTAAATGAAAAACTCAAAGAGGATGCACAGGCTGTATATATAGGTTTTTCTAATTGCGATACAACAATACAATTACCGAATGAAGCAAGTTGGGAAGACGCTAATCTTTTGCTTGAAGTTATGAAATATGATTGCCCAGAATTATTTCATGTATCATTTGATCAGTGTAAGGCACTTTCAAAAGGAGAGAATAGGGTAGTAGCTTTGAACGTGGAATATTCCATGACTAAGGATGAATATGAAAATGCTTTAAATCAGTGTAATGAAAAGATTGATCGGATGGTAAGTTTGACAAAAAAATATAACGAAGACGGAAAAGAGGAATACGTTTATGAGCAGTTGACTGATACGGTTAATTATAATACAGAAATGAAACAAAGTGGAACTGCCTATGGAGCATTGATCAATAAGGAAGCAAAATGCGATGGCATCAGTTTGGCAGCCAAATGGATATTTGAAAAAATGAATATGCCAACAATTGTGATATGCGGGAGTGAGACGGGAAAACCATATGGCCATGCATGGAATTGTGTAAAAATAAATGGTGATTATTATGATTTGGATCTAACAAATGATTTGAGAAACAATGATAGGTCTGAAAAACTATACAGTGCATATAATGTTAAGCGATCGTGGCTTAGCGATAATTATCCTATTTTGCCGAGCATTGTTCAGAATTTTGATCTTCCGGAAGCTTCTTCTATGAAGAAGAACTATTATGTTCGCCATGGAGCATTCATCAAATCAGGGGAGTATTTACGAACATTAGATTTGATTATAGTAAGTATTCATGTCAAAAATGATGTGATAAGCGGGAGATTAGTCTGTTTTTGAGAAAACAGCAATTCGGTATCCCCGGATACGGATTTTTCCAAAACAAATCATTAGGATGAAAGTATTCATGTTTGGAAAAAAGGGAGGTATCGAACCCATGATTCAGAAGTATTGTCCGGAGGCCTGTCCGTGTAAAAACACAGGATGTGACCTGTACCGAAACTGTGAGGAGTGCGTAAAACGGCATCACGCATCCGAAAAATACCCGCTGACTGCCTGTGAGATTTGCGAAAAAGAAGGCTGGGATCAGGCAGATCCGGTAGCGTATTTTAGGGGGCGGTTATGAATTCGCAGGCTGTCATGTCCGCTGGGGAAGGTTCGGGGGCGAAGACGGTTATGAGTCGTCCGTCAGTCATGAACCATGAGATCAGAATCATGCGGGTTTACGAGGTGACGCCGGAGATGGAAGGATACCGGATTCTGGTGGACCGCCTGTGGCCGAGGGGATTAAAGAAAGAACGGATCACGCCCTTTGACTGGGCTCAGACTGCGGCGCCGTCCAAGGCGCTTCGGAAATGGTTCAGTCATGATCCGCAGCGGTTCGCAGCGTTTGCGGAACGCTACCGGGAAGAACTGAATTTCAACCGGAACATGCCGGAACTGGCTGAAAAAATCAAAGAGATTCTTGCAGATCAGGATGTGTTTCTTCTGTATTCTGCCAAAAACCGGGAGGAGAATCAGGCGGTAATCCTGAAAGAATGGCTGGAGCGGATGGTGCGGACAAAATAACGCAGAAAAATCAAAAAAATATCTGAAATATGCGTATCTGCTGTATTGTTTGCATGGTAAAATACAATATAGCAGATATTTTGCGCGATAGGGCTTGCGATTGCGCAAAAGTTCCACAGAATCAATTCTATGAGTGCGCTTTTCAGCAGCGGGGGAGGTTCTTTTGGGTAAGTTCAGATACAGTGAGGAAGAATTTGCTTTTCTGGAGAAAAGCGATGTTCCCTATGCGATATACCAGTTTATCAATAAAAGAGTAATCACGGTCGTTCTGTCGCAGGGATTCATCGATCTGTTCGGTTATTCCGACATGGACCGAAGGGATGTCTATGATCTGATGGATAACAATATGTATCGCGATACGCATCCGGATGACATGGCAGCGCTCGGCAATGCGGCTTACCGTTTCGCCACAGAGGGGGAAAATTACGATGTCATCTACCGAAGCATGCGTGATGGACAGTACCGGATCATCCATGCCTATGGAAGACATATTTTCAAGGAAAATGGAGTCCGGCTTGCCTTTGTCTGGTATACCGATCAGGGAGAGTATGTGGACAATGCGGTGAGAATCCGGAACAAAGAGGACAGGGTTCAGGATATTCTGGCGGATCAGCTGAAGGAGAGAAGCTGTACCAATCGGATGGAACATGATTATCTCACCGGTCTTCCGACGATGACGTATTTCTTTGATCTGGCGGAAGCGGGATGCCGTGAGATCCGGGAGAAAGGAAAGGTTCCCGCAATTCTCTACATGGATTTTGTCGGGATGAAGGCCTTCAACCAGAAATTCGGAATGGAAGGCGGAGACCGTTTTCTGAAGATTTTTTCCGATCGGATCATTGAGCTGTTCAGCCATGAAAACTGCAGCCGTTTCAGTGCGGATCATTTTTGTGTATTTACGGACGCGGAAAATGCGAAGGAGAAGGCAGAGATCCTGATTGCGGAGAACGAGGAAAAGGAGAAAGGCAGATATATGCCGCTCCGGATCGGTATCTTTACCTACGAAGATGAGTCGATCAGCATCAGCGGAGCCTGCGACCGTGCGAAGATTGCCTGTGATTCCAGACGGCACAATTACAAATCAATGATCTATCCGTTCGACAGAGGCATGCTGACGGAGATTGAAAAGAAGCAGTATATTATCGAGAATCTCGACCGGGTCATCCGGGAACACCAGATCGAAGTCTATTATCAGCCGATCATCCGCACTGCAAACGGAAAGGTCTGCTGTGAGGAGACACTTTCCCGATGGAACGATCCGGAAAAAGGCTGTCTGAGTCCGGAGATTTTTATTCCGACTCTGGAGGAGACCAACAGCAGCTACAAGCTTGACCTGTATGTACTGGAAAATGTTCTTCAAAAATTAAAAGTTCAGGCAGACAACGGGCTTTTCATCGTACCGCAGTCCATTAACCTGTCCCGGTCGGATTTCTATTCCTGTGATATTGTGGAAGAGATCCGAAGACGAGTGGATGAAGCCGGAATTGAGAGAAATAAGATCGTGATCGAGATCACGGAAAGCGCGCTTGTCGATGACGTTGAGTACATGACACGGGAGATCAAGAGGTTTAAGAATCTTGGTTTTACGGTCTGGATGGACGATTACGGAAGCGGATATTCTTCACCGGCGCTTCTTCAGGAGATACCGTTTGATCTGATCAAGATCGATATGCTGTTTGTGCGGCAGCTGGAAGAAGAGGAGCGGTCGAGGATTATTGTTACGGAGATTGCCCGGATGGCGATGGCACTTGGAATGGATACCATCGCGGAGGGTGTTGAGACCAAGGCACAGGCTGACTTCCTGAAGGATATCGGTTGTACGATGCTGCAGGGATACTATTTCTGCAGGCCGGTTTCTCTGGAACAGCTTTTGGAACGCTATCGTACGAATCAGCAGATCGGCTTTGAAAACCCGGCGGAGGCCGGGTACTATGCCCAGCTTGGAAGGATTAACCTGTACAATCTTTCGATGGAGGATTCGGAAGATGAGTCTCTGAAGAATTATTTTGACACTTGGCCGATGATCATCGTGGAGTGCAAGGATGATCATTTGTCTGTGGTGCGGTGCAACGAGACATTTAAAGGATTTATCCGTAAAAACTTCCCGACATCTTACGGGAAAACCGATTTTGAAGTTCATGATTATCTCAACCGGGCCGGAACGTATTCTCTGAATGCTGTCATCCGCTGCGCAAAAGACGGAGTACGTGCGATTATCGATGACCGCACGCCTGACGGAAAGACTATTCAGCTTTTGATCCGGAGAGCGGCCATCAACCCGGTTACCGGCGTAACGGCGGTGATTGTCGTTGTTCTCTCGGCGACGGAAGGCACGGAAGAAAAGAACGCTCTGACGTATAACTATATTGCGAGAGCATTGTCGGAAGATTATATTTTCCTGTATTTCATCAATCTGGATACCGGGGAATTCACGGAGTACTCACCGAACGGAGCAAACCGTGATGTTTCAATCGAGCGTCGGGGGAAAGACTTCTTCAAGGAGAGCTATGAAGTGGCAAAGAACATGATCTATAAAGAGGATCTGGAGACTTTCCTTCAGGAGTTCACCAGGGAGAAGATTGAGCATGGACTCCGGGAGAACGGTTCTTTCACGCTGACGTACCGGAACATGATGGATGGAAAACCGGTCTATGTCAACATGAAGATTGTCAAGACAAGAGGTTACGGGAACAATGTGATTCTCGGTATCAATAATGTTGACGCGCAGATGCGGCAGCAGCAGGCGCTGGAGCGGATTCGGGAGGAAAAAATGTCCTTCGCCAGAATTGCGGCGCTGTCCGGTGAGATTATGGCAATCTATTCCGTTGATCCGAAGACGGATTCCTATCTGCAGTTTGATTCCAGTGAGGAATATGATACCGTAGGAATTGTTACACAGGGAGAGGATTTTTACGGGCAGACCAGGATTAACGGGCAGAACGTGATTTTCCCGGACGATCAGGAGGTGTTCTTTGAGCGGTTTACCAAAGAAAACATCCTGCGTGACATCCGGGCAAACGGTATGTTTACGATCAGTTACCGTCTGATGATTCAGGGAAGGCCGCTGCATATGCTGCTCAAGGCGATCCTTCTCCATGAAAACGGGGAGGATAAGATCATTATCGGCGTCATCAATGTGGACGACGAGGTTCGCCGGAAGGAAGAATATGCGATGAAGCTCTCGGCGATGAAGGCCGAGGCGAACAAGGATGAACTGACCGGAGTAAAGCGCAAGATTGCGTACCAGAATCTGGAGGCGCAGCTGAACCGTCAGATCGAAGAGGAGAATGATCTGAAATTTGCGGTGGTGGTCTTTGATATCAATGAACTGAAGCGGATCAATGACACGCTGGGACACCAGGCAGGTGACCGCTATATCATGGACGGCTGCGAGATGATCTGCCGGACATTCAAGAGAAGTCCGGTCTTCCGGATGGGCGGCGACGAGTTTGCGGTGGTCGCGCAGGGAGAGGATTACGACAATATCGACATATTGATGGGCATGATCGCGAAGCTGAATCATGAGCATCATTTGGAGAACCAGGTGGTGGTGGCAGCCGGAATGGCAAGACATCAGCCGGGGGAGAATGTCGCGGATGTATTCCGGAAAGCAGACCGGAGAATGTATGAGAACAAGCGAGCGCTGAAGAGTGAGATGTGACCTCGGAATATGTAAACAGAACGGAACGACAAAAGATGGGCCAACAGAAAGACGGAATGGCGGAACGACAGGCCAACAGAATGACAGAACGGCGGACGGAAAGAATGCCGGAATGAGAGAAGAAGCGGAGATTCCCGGCGGGGGATTTCCGCTTCTTTTTTTGGCGAATAAAGTATACTATTGATGGCTGAAATATAATATAATTAAAATATAAATTCAGATAATTACTGGTTAAGATCGAAATAGACAGTAATGGACTGAAGATAAAAGATGGGGAGGTAACGCAGGATGAGAAAAAAATGGAAAAGTATTGCGGCGGTTCTGATGGCGGCAGCGCTTGCGGCCATGAGCGCGTGCGGTCAGACGGGGAACAGCGCGTCTGCCACAACATCCGCAGTGGAGGAGAAAAAAGACGCCGGCGGCGACATGTTTGTGACATCTCAGGGGGAGACGGATTCCCCGGACTGGGTGAAAAATCTGGATGAGGCCAAAGAAAAGGATGCCACACAGCTCTTTATCGTGGCGGGGATGGGTGTGAACAAGACGACCGCGGCCATTTCCATGCACGAAAAGAATGAAAACGGCGAATGGAAACAGATTCTCTCGACGCCGGGCTTTGTCGGACGCAATGGCCTCTGCCCGGACAAAGAGCACATGGAGGGCTGCGGACAGACGCCGATGGGACGGTATAAATTCAACCGCGCCTTCGGTATCGCCGATGATCCGGGCTGTGCGATTCCTTATCAGAAGGCCGACGATGACACGTACTGGTCCGGAGATATGCGGGACGGCATGAAGTACAACGAGATGGTGGACATCAAGGACTATCCGGATCTGGACAAGGAGAACAGCGAGCATATTGTTGACTATCAGTACCAGTATCAGTATTGCCTGAATATCAGTTTCAATGAGGACGGAACACCGGGCAGAGGATCGGCGATCTTCCTGCACAGCTTCGGACCGGAGAACCCGTATACCGGAGGCTGCGTTGCGGTTCCGGAATACACGATGAAGACCATCATGCAGAGGGTGAAACCGGACTGCACCGTCATCATTGACACCAGAGATCATCTGATGGAAAAATCGGATCCGGAAGTGGCCAAGAGCGATGTGAAACTGTCGGGCGATTCCTCGGATTTCGTGCTTTTGAGCGACGTGATTCCGGATGCGATTCTGGAGATCCGCTATTATTCCACCTATAATTTCATCGGTGACCGGGTCGACGGATACGAGGAGCCGCTGGCTTTCCTGACCAAGGAAGCGGCATTTGCCCTGCGCGAAGTCAGCGATGAGCTGGTAAAGAAGGGCTACCGCCTGAAGATTTATGATGCGTACCGTCCGCAGAAAGCGGTCACGAATTTTGTGAACTGGTCGATGGAGGAAAAAGATACCCGGATGAAGAGCTTCTTCTATCCGGATCTCGATAAGAGTGTGCTGTTCCCGCAGGGATATATCGACAGGCACTCCGGCCACAGCAGAGGAAGCACCGTCGATCTGACGCTCTTTGACATGAAGACCGAGAAGGAAGTCGACATGGGCGGAACCTTTGATTTCTTCGGCGAACTCAGCCACCCGGATTACAAAGAGATCACCGCGAAGCAGTATGAAAACCGCATGATTCTCCGCGAGGCGATGCTGAATCACGGATTTAAGCCGCTTGCGGAAGAGTGGTGGCATTTCACTCTGGAAAATGAGCCATACCCGGATACGTATTTCACGTTCCCGGTATCGAGCGAATCGGTTCCGACCGTCAGCGCTGCCTGGCTGAAGAAGGCGGAGGAAGCGCATCTCAGCGGAACCGGTCCGGAGGAGATCAAAGAAAAGGGTGTTCTGAAAGTCGGAACCACCGGTGATTACAAGCCAATGTCCTACAAAGATGCGAAGACCGGAACGTATTGGGGCATGGATGTGGAACTGATCGAGGATTTTGCAAAAGACCTCGGCGTGAAGATTGAGTATGTGCCGACCACCTGGCCGACGCTGATGGAAGATACACTGGCCGGCAAATTCGATCTGGCCATCTGCGGCATCACCGTGAATGATGCCCGGAAAGAGAAAGCGCTGATGTCGAAGGGATATATCGGAAACGGAAAGACCGTTTTGTGCCGGGCGGAAGACGCGAAAAAATACACCAGCCTTGAGGCGATCAATCAGCCGGGGGTGACTGTGATGGAGAACCCGGGCGGACTGAATGAGAAATTCGCGAAGGAAAACCTTCCGAAGGCAAAACTGATCATCCATGAGGCCAATGAAGAGATTCCGGGACTGATCGCGGAAGGAAAAGCGGATGTCATGATCACGGAGATTATGGAGGCGGGATACTATGTCGGACAGGACAGCCGGCTTGCCGCACCGCTGATCCACAAACCGTTCACCAGGGGGGAGATCGGCGTTCTGCTTCCGAAGGGATATGAGAAACTGGCATATTATGTCAATGAGTTCCTGGATAAGGAGACCAAGAACGGACGAATCGAAGATCTCGCAAACGAGTACATTTACAAGTACATCAACGAGGATTCGAAGAGGGAAACGAGCAGGACGGAGGACCGTGCCGCAGCATCTTCGGAGGCGGCTGAAGTCAAGAAGGCTGCCTGAGTGAGAAAGAAGAGAGGAACCTATGGAAGAACATAAGAACACAAAAACATGGAAGGCCGTCGCGATCGCGGCGATCTGTATTCTCCTGATCGAGAGCTTTTTCCTGATGGGGACAATGAACTGGAAAGCACCGGAGGGAGCGGCGCAGACGGCACAGGTGGAGACGGCGGCTGCCGGAGCGGAGAAGGCCAATGCCGCAGACACGGCAGAGACAGCGGAAGCGGGCGGTGAAAAGACCGCTGCGGCAGAGAACGCGGAATCGGCAGGGAAGCTGACACTCTGGACTGAGAACGCGGAATCGGCAAAGCAGCTGACTGCCTATGTGGAAGCAGTCACGAAAGAGGGCAGCCCGGACTTTATTCCGGTGGAAAACCGGATTGCGGTCTTTGACCTCGACGGCACACTCTGCAGCGAGACGAACCCGATCTATTTTGACCACAGCCTGCTTCTGCAGCGTGTTCTGGAAGATCCGGAGTATAAGGACAAGGCGACGGATACGGAGAAGGATGTTGCGGTACAGATCCTTCAGTGGATTCAGGACGGAAAATACCCGTCCACCATGGACATCGATCACGGGAAAGCGATCGCTTCGTCGTTCTCCGGCATGACGATCCGTGAATTTCTGGATTATGTGAGAAATTACCGGAATCAGCCGGCACCGGGATACAGCGGAATGACCAGAGGCGAGTCCTTCTACCGTCCGATGATGGAAGTTCTGGACTATCTGGAAGCGAACGGCTTCACTTCCTACATTGTCAGCGGAACGGACCGTCTGATTGTCCGTGGACTTGTGGAGGACAATGATCTGATTCACATTCCGGCGGAGCGCGTCATCGGCTCGGATGAGACGCTGGTTGCCCGCGGTCAGGAAGAGAAGGACGGTCTCCACTATGTCTACACCGACAGTGACGATCTGATCCTCGGCGGCGAGTTTATCGTGAAGAACCTGAAGATGAACAAGGTGGCGGTGATCGCGCAGGAGATCGGTAAGCAGCCGGTGCTCTCCTTCGGCAACAGTACCGGTGACTCCAGCATGGCGGAGTACACGATCACAAAGAATCCGTATAAGAGCCTTGCCTTTATGCTCTGCTGCGATGATACGGAGCGGGAGTACGGAAATGTGGAAAAATCGGACAAGATGAGAGCACTCTGTGAAGAGTTCCACTGGATTCCGGTTTCCATGAAAGATGACTGGAAGACCATTTACGGGGAAGGTGTGACCAAGACTCCGGACAAGGGATTCGAGGTGATTGAGGACGAGATCAAGCGGTACAAGTGATCCGCCCGAAACAGGTGACGGGGCCGTTCCTCAGGGGGCGGTCCGTTCATGAGAGAACGGCAGAGGCGCTGCTGTAAAGGGGCGTTGCCGGATAAGAAAAACAGAATAACGTTCAGGTAGCAAAGATGCTGCGGCATCCGGCGGGAAACTGCCGGATGCGCAGCATCTTTTTTTTCATAGCTTCCTGTAACATTTAAAGTGTGAATTTGTAGAAACAGAAAGATACCTCAGTTAAACTGTAATTGCTGACCCTGCATAGTTGGCAATAAACAGAACAAAAGAGGTATCTACAGATGAATTTTACACAAAACAAGAAAATCAGGCAAGTAACAGAAAAGACAATGGTAGTTGGTATTGATGTTGGTAGTGAAAAGCATTATTTTAGAGCTTTTGATTGGAGGGGGATTGAGCTTACAAAAAAACCTTTTTGCTTTGGAAATTCAATAGAGGGATTTAGAACTTTTTATAATGAAATCGGATTATTGATGGATAGATTTCATTTATCCGAAACTCTTGTAGGAATGGAA
>NZ_FOIL01000022.1 GCF_900101295.1 [Clostridium] aminophilum
TCTATCACAGAATACGCATGTGCATATGGAAACAGTGGAAACTTCCCAAGACTAAGAAGAGGAATCTTATTAAACTGGGGATACCCGAATACTATGCACATATCACAGCCAACAGCCGTAGAGGCTATTGGTTTGTGTCTGGTATGGGTGCGGTTAACCGTGCCTTATCAAAAGAAAGACTGATAAACAGTGGCTTTTATGATTTAGCCACAGCCTATCAGTCTGTGCACGTCAACTATTGAAAGCGCCGTATACCGAACGGTACGTACGGTGCTGTGAGAGGACGGGAGCTAATCACTCCCTCCTACTCGATTCGTCTCGTTATTCGCCGGCTTCTTTTCGGATGAAATCCATCCATTCGGCAATTTTTTTTTCATATCCGTTGCCGGAAGGCTCATAGAAGACTGTGCCCACCAGATCGTCCGGAAGATACTGCTGTGTGACATAGTGGTTCGGAAAATCGTGGGAATACTTGTATCCGATGCCGTGGCCCAGTTTCCCGGAACTTTTGTAATGCGCGTCCTGAAGATGGGGCGGGATCGGACCGAGTTTTCCCTTTGCCACTGCGTTCTGCGCCGCGAAGATCGCATTGGTGGTGGAGTTGCTCTTCGGCGCGGATGCGATGTAGGCTGCCGCTTCCGCGAGGATCAGATTGGATTCCGGAAGACCGACGCGTTCCGCCGCGAGAGAGGCGGAGACGGCGATGTTCAGGGCATTGGGATCCGCAAGTCCCACATCCTCTGCGGCGCAGATCATCATGCGGCGCGCGATGAATTTGATGTCTTCTCCGGCATAGAGCATCCGGGCGAGATAGTAGATTGCCGCATCCGGATCCGATCCGCGCATACTTTTGATGAATGCGGAGATGGTGTCATAGTGGCTGTCGCCGTTCTTGTCGTAGCGGACCGCCCGCTTCTGAATACACTGTTCCGCCACTTCCAGTGTGATGTGGATATTGCCGTCGCCGCTCTTTTCCGTGGTGAGAACGCCCAGCTCCAAAGCGTTCAGCGCGGCTCTGGCGTCACCGCCCGCCATGTCGGCGAGAAAGTCCGCGGCGTCATCCGCAAGGACCGCCCCGTAGCTTCCCATTCCCTTTTCGGTATCCTTGACCGCCCGCTGCAGGAGAGTGACGATATCCTCTTTTTCCAGCGGCTTCAGCTCAAAGATCCGCGAGCGGGACAGAAGAGCGCCGTTTACCTCAAAATACGGATTTTCGGTGGTGGCGCCGATCAGCGTGACGGTTCCGTCCTCCACATAAGGAAGAAGGTAGTCCTGCTGTCCCTTGTTGAAGCGATGGATTTCGTCGATGAAGAGAATGGTGCGTTTCTGGTACATGCCCAGCTCATCTTTGGCCCGGCGGACCACCTCCTCCATATCTTTTTTTCCGGCGGTGGTGGCGTTGATCTGCTCAAAACGGGATTTGGTCGTGTGGGCGATGACCTGTGCCAATGTTGTTTTTCCGGTACCGGGCGGGCCGTAGAAGATGAGAGATCCGAGTTTGTCCGCTTTGATGGCGCGGTAGAGAAGTTTTCCCGGACCGATGATGTGCTGTTGACCGACGACTTCGTCGAGATTCTGCGGCCGCATGCGGGACGCCAGCGGTGCATCATTTTCCATCGTCTTCTGACTCATATAATCAAATAAGTTCATATCCATATGTTATCCTCGAAGACCGGATACGGGACAGATCAATCTGCGCCCGTATCGGATCTGGCAATTCGGTTTGACCGGTTACACTTCGCGGGATGTTGTCGGAAACATTTCCCGCATCCCGGATCAGGCGATCAGGGCGGTGATTCCCGAATAGACGAGAACAATGACGCCGAGCACGATCCGGTAGTATCCGAAGAAGCGGAAATCATGATTTTTGATGTATCGCATCAGGAAACGGATCGAGAGGACCGAGACGATGAATGCGACAGCCATACCGACAACCAGATACAGGAACTCCGCGCCGGTGAACATATTTCCCTTGAGGAAAAACTTCAGAATCTTCAGACCGCTGGCGCCGAACATGATCGGAATGCCGAGAAAGAAGGAAAATTCTGCAGAGAGCTCTCTGGAACAGCCCAGCAGCATGGCGCAGAGGATCGTTGCGCCGGAACGGGAGGTTCCCGGAATCATGGCGAGAATCTGGGAGCATCCGATGAGCATGGCGGTTGACAGCGGCATGCGGCTGATCCGGTCGATGGGGAATTCCGCATCTTCATTGCGTTTTTCCAGAAGAAGGAAAAAGACGCCGTAGAGGAGCAGCATGGAAGCCACCACGAAACCGTTCATCAGCTGATCCAGAATTTCGTCCAGAAAGACACCGACGATGGCTGCCGGGACACAGGCACAGATGATCTTGATCCACAGCTGGATGGTCAGACCCTTCTGCTTTTTCGTTTTTTTCGGCGAGAACGGATTCAGCCGGTGAAAATAGATCACGCAGACGGCGAGAATCGCGCCGAGCTGAATGACAACCATGAACAGTTCCCGGAATGGCGCGCTGACATTGAGCCGGATCAGGTCATCCACAAGGATCATGTGTCCGGTGCTGCTGATGGGGAGCCATTCGGTAAAACCCTCGACAATGCCGAGGAGAAGAACTTTTAACATTTCAATGATCATAGGAACAGATTCTCCTTGCGGTTATTTCAGATATTCTCAATCTGCCAGTCGATGGGCTCGACTCCGTGTGATTTCAGGAAATCATTGGCCCGGCTGAAGGGACGGCTTCCGAAGAAACCGCGGTAGGCGGACAGCGGGGACGGATGAGGTGATTCGATGATCAGATGATTCGGGTTCGTCAGCATGGCCTTTTTCGCCTGGGCGGGACGTCCCCAAAGAAGGAAGACAATCGGACGGTCCACATCGTTCAATACACGGATCGCCGCGTCGGTGAAGGCCTCCCAGCCGATATTCCTGTGGGAGTTGGCGCGGTGCGCCTGCACGGTGAGGACGGTGTTCAGAAGAAGGACGCCCTGATCCGCCCATTTTTTGAGATAACCGTTGTTCGGAATACTGCATCCGAGATCGTCGTGAAGTTCCTGATAAATGTTGACGAGAGACGGCGGAATCTGGATATTCGGTTTCACCGAAAACGAGAGTCCGTGCGCCTGTCCCGGCTCGTGATACGGATCCTGTCCCAGAATCACCACTTTTACGTTGGAAAGCGGGGTAAACTGGAAGGCGTTGAAAATATCGCCGGCCGCCGGGTATACGGCTCCGGTCTCATATGCTTTTTTGACGGTATAGTAAAGATTCCTGTAGTATGGCTTGGAGAACTCCGGTTTCAGCGGTTCCAGCCAGTCATTTTCGATCGCACCCATTGCGCACTCCTGATAAAAAATAAATGAAAAAATACTCTGCGGATTTAAAGCTGCATACTTCTATAATTGTAATCGAAACGAAACAATATTGCAAAAAAAATCACAATTCACTTCTTTACATTGCGAAAGGAATGAATATAATAAGACATATGAATTCTTATTGGTGGAGCGTCTGGCGAAATCACAGGCAGAGGCAGGTGATTTCGGATTTGGTGCGTACCATGGAAATCCACATATCGACGCATATTCTCATGGCTGTTATGCCGTCATGGTGAGACCGCGCGGAGGCTTTTTTCGGGCCGGGTGGATTTGCCTTCTTTATATCTTTTCGAACAATCTGACACAATCAGATGAATTTTGTGTTTTCTAAAACCCAATCCGGCATCGTTTCAGAAAATCCCTTTTTGGACAGAGTGAACTTCTGTGAAGGTGTAAGTACCCTGTCTGATATGTCCCGGCAATTGCCGCGGATGCGGGAGATGCGGATGATCGGGCGGAAAATCAGATATTTGAGACAATAAAGATAATGATTCAGTGACGGAAAACGCCGCCCGACGGCGGCTCGGAAACAGGAGTACAGAGAATGGAAGAAAAACTGAAAGATCTTTCCGTGGTCGAACTGAGAAAACTGGCGAAGGACCGGGGGATTGCCGGCACCAGCGGACTCCGCAAAGCGGAACTGATCGAGAAACTGACGGCGGAGAGCGCTCCGGCTGCGGAAAAAACGGAATCTGTGCCTAAGGCGGCAGAACGCCCGCAAAAGCGTGTCCGGAATACCGCTCCGGCTGCAAACGACGCCCCGGAGACTGTGCCGGCACGGTCTGCACGGCCTGCCGCGGAAAGGGTACGCGCGGGATATAAGGCGCCGGAGGATGCTACGCGGATGGGAAACGAACCGGACTCCGCAGAGACGGGTCCCACTGCAAGACGGCCGGAGCGGAGGGAGTATGCGTCCAGAACCGGCGGTTCGCGCACCCAGACGAACCGTGTGAAGACGGGAGACAGTGGCAGGGTAAGACCGGACGGAAAAAATGCGCTGAACCGGAATGCCCGAATCGTGCGCAATTCGAGAAATGAGCGGACAGAGCGCAGTTATGAGAAACGGACTCCGGCGGCCCGGAATGAGATGGATGCACCGGCGGAGCAGAGAGCGGTGGAGATCCGCACCGCTGAGCCGGGACTTCCGGAGAACCGGCCGGAAACCCGGATGGACAACCGGCCGGAGAACCGGACAGACAACCGGGCGGAGAATCGGACAGACAACCGGGCGGGTGAAATGCGCGTAACGGAGCAGCGGGCCCCGGAAAACCGTATGAACGACAGCCGTACATATGAGAACTCCGTGCCGGGCCGTGCGCAGGAGAACAAAGCACCGGATTTCAACGAGCTGGACAGCGGCGTGGAGGCACACGGCATTCTGGAGGTCATGCAGGAGGGCTTTGGTTTTATCCGATGCGAAAACTTCCTGCCGGGCGAGGATGATGTGTACGTGGCACCGTCCCAGATCCGCCGCTTCGGACTCCGGACCGGTGATATGATCCGCGGAAGAAAGCGGGTTAAGAGCGCGACCGAGAAGTTCGGCGCACTGCTCTATATCAATGATGTCAACGGCTATCCGGCGGCGACACTGGCCAGAAGACCGAAGTTTGCCGACCTGACGCCGATTTTCCCGAATGAGCGTATCCGGCTGGAACGCCCGAATGAAGAGAACTCCGTGGCGCTTCGCGTGATGGATCTCTTAAGCCCCATCGGAAAGGGACAGCGAGGCATGATCGTGTCTCCGCCGAAAGCCGGAAAGACCACCCTTTTAAAGCAGGTGGCCAAGAGTGTGACCGAGCAGTATCCGGAAATGCATCTGATCATTCTTCTGATCGATGAGCGTCCGGAGGAAGTTACCGATATGAAAGAATCGGTGACCGGCTCTCAGGTGGAGGTAATCTATTCCACCTTCGATGAGCAGGCGGACAATCATCGCCGCGTATCCGAGATGGTAATCGAGAGAGCGAGAAGACTGGTGGAGCACGGCCGCGATGTCATGATTCTTCTCGACAGCATTACGAGACTGACCAGAGCCTACAACCAGACGGTACCGCCCAGCGGAAGAACGCTTTCGGGCGGTCTGGATCCGGCGGCACTCTATATGCCGAAACGGTTCTTCGGCGCGGCGAGAAATATCCGTGAGGGCGGAAGTCTCACGATTCTGGCGACTGCTCTGATCGATACCGGAAGCCGGATGGACGACGTGGTGTACGAGGAGTTTAAGGGAACCGGAAACATGGAGATTGTGCTGAACCGCAAACTCTCGGAAAAGCGCATCTTCCCGGCCATCGATATTCTGGCGACCGGAAC
Organism: [Clostridium] aminophilum; assembly: GCF_900101295.1. Classification (GTDB taxonomy): domain Bacteria; phylum Bacillota; class Clostridia; order Lachnospirales; family Lachnospiraceae; genus Clostridium_R; species Clostridium_R aminophilum_A. The sequence continues at coordinate 5,664 of NZ_FOIL01000022.1, forward strand.
GAGAAGAGACGATCTTCTTCTCACTCCGGGAGAACAGGAGGCGTCCGATATCATCCACCGCGCGACCAACTCGACGCGGCCGGAAGACTCGGTGGAGAAGATTCTGGATCTGTTCGCCCACACCAAAAACAATTCGGAATTTGTGGCACTCACAAGACGCAGGAGAATGTTCTAAAACGCTTGCATTTTGCCATTTGTCATGATATACTATTCGAGCTGTTGTACTGAGCTGACATCAGCGGGCCTGATATCTGCGTGAGTTGTCTTACGGAAAAGGATGTGCAGGACCTGACAACAACGACACAAGCGGTCGGAAATCGCACATATTTTTCAAAATGAGGTGAAAGAAATGAGAGAAGGAATCCATCCAGAGTATCAGCAGGCTAAGGTAGTATGCAACTGCGGCAACGAGTTTACCGTAGGTTCCACAAAGCCGGAAATCCACGTCGAGATCTGCTCCAAGTGCCATCCGTTCTATACCGGACAGCAGAAGGCATCTTCCATCCGTGGACGTATCGATGCATTCAACCGTAAGTACGGAATCAAGAACGCATAATCAAAAGAATTGCCGGGGGGTTGAGTTCTCAGAACTCGGCCCCCTGTTTTGTTTCATGGGAAATTTCTCCGAAATTCCCTATGAAACAAAACGCTCCGCGGGGCAGCGCACGCCGCTGAAGCGGAAAAACCGGTTTCTTCCGGACATGGGGGGACTTCGAAAGAAGCATGTCGGAGAGAAAAAATGACGATGCATATGTAATATGCGTTTGGCCATACGCCCGGTGCGCAAAGATTTGCAGGCGAAACGCATGAATATGCAGAGCATGTTTTGGGGCGTACAGAGAGGGAAAGTAAGGATATGAAATATTCAGGAATCGGCGGACAGGCGGTTCTCGAGGGCATCATGATGATGAACCGGAACGCTTTCGCCGTTGCGGCCCGGCGGAGTGACGGCGGGATCGAAGTGAGAAAGGATACCTATCATTCGATGACGGAGAAGTCGAAGCTTCTCCGGCTGCCGTTTATCCGCGGAGTGTTCCGGTTTGCGGACTCCATGATCGTCGGCACGAAAGCACTCAATTTTTCGGCCGAGGTGTACGGCATGGAAGAAGAGGAAGAGGAGCCGTCCCGGTTTGAAAAGTTTCTGGACCGTGTCTTCGGAGAGAAGCTGGAAAAGGTCATCATGGCGGCTGTCATGGTGTTTTCCTTTGCGGCGGCGATCGGGATTTTCATGGTGCTTCCGCTCCTTCTTGCCGGCGTGTTCCGGAAGCTGACGGAGTCGGAAACGCTGATTGCATTTCTGGAAGGACTGATCCGCGTTCTGATTTTTGTGACGTACATCAAACTGGTCTCCCGCATGGAAGATATCCGGCGTACTTTCATGTACCACGGCGGCGAGCACAAATGCATCAACTGCATTGAACATGGACTTCCGCTGACGGTGGAAAATGTCCGCTCAAGTTCCAAGGAACACAAGCGCTGCGGCACAAGTTTTCTGCTGATTGTCATGATGATCAGCATTCTGGTTTTCATGGTGGTCCGGGTGGACGGGATCGCCGCGCGGATCATCAGCCGGATCGTTCTGGTTCCGGTCATCGCCGGAATCTCCTATGAGGTTCTGCAGGCCGCGGGACGAAGCAGTTCAAAGCTTTCTGACATCATTGCGAAGCCGGGACTCTGCATGCAGGCCCTGACCACGACGGAACCGGATGATTCTATGATCGAAGTTGCAATCGCGGCGACCGAGGCGGTCTTCGATTGGAAGGCGTATCTCCGCGAAAACTTTCCGGACACGGTAATTCCGGAGACGATTTCCCGGCCGGAGGTCCGCGTGACGGACGCGGCGGACGGCCCGTGGAAGATTGAAGCGGACGAAAAAAAGGCGGGCTGACCGGGCAGGAAACTGTCTGAAAAGGGCGCCGGAGGAATGCCGAAAGAAGAGGCGCTGCACCGAGAGGAAAAGTCAACGATAAACAGCGGCAAACAATCGGAAAACGGCAGAAACAGGAAGGAGATGAACGGCATTGATCCTGAAACGGGAGGAAAGCGGACCGGCATGGAGAGAGATTCTGAATGACGGAATCGCGGTTCTGGAGGCAGCCGGGGTTCCGGACGCGGAACATGATGCGTTCGAACTTCTGTCTGCGGCATTTGGCGTCAGCCGGACGCATTTTTATCTGGATGCGGACCGGCCGGTGAGAAGCGAACTGTTGGAAAAATGCGGCAGCACGTATCGGGAAAACCTGAGAAAACGTGCGGAGCGGATTCCGCTTCAGCAGATTCTGGGAAGCGCCTGGTTTATGGGACTGGAATTTGCGGTCAATGAGCATGTGCTCTGTCCGAGACCGGACACCGAGACGCTGGTGGAAGCGGTTCTGGCGGATGTGCCGGATCCGGAGGCCGGCGTTCTGGATCTCTGTACCGGATCGGGATGCATTGCCATCAGTCTTGCATATCACGGGAAATACCGGAAAGTCGAGGCGGTGGATATCTCCAGAGACGCGCTGAACATCGCCCGGACGAACGCGAAAAAGATTCTTTCCGTACAGAAGGGAATACTGACAAGCCGGGTTCGGAATGTCACGGCCGATCCGCTGGAGATGCGGCTCACGGGGCTGTTCTCGAAAAACGGCAGGATGGAACTCGCCGCAGGAGGCGGGACGGAAGAGCGGGAATTTATTCTCCGGGAGGGGGACCTTTTCGGCGCAGTCCCGGAGGGCGAAAAATACCGCGTGATTGTCAGCAATCCGCCGTATATTCCGTCGGCAGACTGTGAGACGCTGATGCCGGAGGTGAGAGACCACGAGCCGAGGATCGCACTGGACGGGGATGCGGACGGACTCCGTTTTTACCGGATTCTCGCGGAAAAAGCCGCGGGCTGTCTGGAGCGCGGCGGAAGAGTGTATTATGAGATCGGTTACGATCAGGCGGAAAGTGTATCCGGGCTTCTGGAGAAGGCCGGATATTCCGATATCCGGGTGCTGAAAGATCTGGGCGGACTTGACCGTGTCGTGACCGCAGAGTATAGTTAATTTCGCAGGAAAAACAAGGGCGAACGTCCGAAAGGAACTGCGATGAAGAGGAGAATTCCGGCGTCCGGCCGGTGGAAGACGGTGCCGTCTGTGGAGCGGCTGCACCTGTGAAGACAGCCGCAGCACCGATGGGAACGCGGAAGGATGATATTGAGGAGGAAATGGATGTTTGACAGACTGGACGATCTCGTAAAGCGTTACGAAGAGCTGATGAAACTGATCTCCAGCCCGGATGCAGCCATGGATCCGCAGCGGTTTCAGAAACTGATGAAGGATCAGGCCGATCTGGCACCGATCGTGGATACTTACCGGGAATACAGACAGGCCTGCGAGGATGAGGCGGCGAGCCTTCAGATCCTCGAAGAAGAAAAAGATGAAGAGATGCGCGAGATGGCGAAGGAAGAACTCTCTGATGCCAGAGAGCGCACGGAGAGACTTGCCGGAAAACTGAAGATCCTGCTTTTGCCGAAGGACCCGAACGACGAGAGAAATGTCATCGTGGAGATCCGTGCCGGCGCCGGCGGCGACGAGGCGGCGCTGTTTGCCGCGGAACTCTACCGCATGTATATCCATTATGCGGACAGCCGCGGATGGAAATCCGAGATGGTGAACCTCAGCGAGAACGGACTCGGCGGGTTTAAAGAAGTGGACTTTATGATCAGGGGAAAAGGTGCCTATTCCCGTCTGCGCTATGAGAGCGGCGTGCACCGCGTGCAGCGCGTTCCGGTGACCGAGTCCGGCGGACGGATTCACACATCCACCGCGACGGTGGCGATCATGCCGGAGGCGGAGGAAGTCGATGTCAAAATCGATGAGAAGGACATTCGGATCGATGTGATGCGTGCCTCCGGAAACGGCGGCCAGTGCGTCAATACCACGGATTCCGCGGTGAGACTGACCCATTTCCCGACCGGGATCGTGATCTACAGCCAGACGGAGAAGTCACAGATTCAGAACCGCGCGAAGGCATTTGCGCTCCTGCGCTCCAAACTCTATGATCTGGAGCTGCAGAAAAAACAGAGCGAGGAGGCGGCGAACCGCCGCAGCCAGATCGGAACGGGGGACCGCTCGGAGAAAATCCGTACCTACAATTTCCCGCAGGGAAGAATCACGGATCACAGGATCAAGAAGACCATCTACAAGATTGATCAGTTTATGAACGGGGATCTGGATGAGATTCTGGACAGTCTGATCGCGGCGGATCAGGCGGAAAAGCTTGCGCAGATGAATTCGGAATCGATGTGACGGAGACAGTATGAAGAAAGCCGGGATGCCCGGCGAAGACATGGAGGATAAACGATGGAAGCTACGCAGCGACGCGACAAGATCAATTATTATCTGGATCTTGCCGAGATGGTTCTGCAGAGAGGAACCTGCCTCAGAAGACTATACGGCGCCGTGATCGTGAATGAGGATGAAGTGGTCTCGACCGGATATGTCGGCGCACCGCGCGGCAGAGCCAACTGTACGGATATCGGAACCTGTATGCGGGAAAAACTGCACGTTCCAAGGGGACAGCGCTATGAGATCTGCCGCAGCGTCCATGCCGAGGCAAATGCGATTATTTCCGCGCCGCGGAACCGTATGCTGGGGGCGGCCCTCTATCTCTGCGGAAAGGACGCAAAGACAGGCGAGTATATCCGGGAGTCGAACAGCTGCAGTATGTGCAAGCGCATGATCATCAACGCCGGCATTGAAAAAGTGTACATCCGTGATTCCAAGGACCAGTACCGCGTTGTGGACGTGGAAAAAGACTGGGTTCAGAATGACGAGACCGTGGACGGCGAATTCGGATATTAAGATATTGAGAGATAGAATTGAGGAAATGACATGAAATTTTTTGTGACGGGAGTCGGCGGCCAGCTCGGCCACGATGTGATGAATGAACTTGCTGCGAGAGGATATGAGGGCGTCGGAAGCGACATTGCTCCGGAATACGCCGGGATTGCGGACGGAAGCGCCGTGACCGGGATGCCGTATGTATCGGTGGATATCACGGACCGCGAGGCGGTGGAGAAAGCCATCACCGAGGCGAAGCCGGATGTGATTGTGCACTGTGCGGCATGGACTGCCGTGGATCTGGCGGAGGATGAGGACAAGAAGGCGAAGGTGCGGGCCATCAATGTGGACGGTACAAAGAATATTGCCGGGGCGGCAAAGAAGATCGGAAGCAAGATGATCTACATTTCCACCGACTACGTCTTCAACGGACAGGGAACCGAGCCGTGGGATCCGGACTGCAGAGACTACGCGCCGCTCAATGAATACGGAAAGTCAAAACTCGGCGGTGAGCTTGCCGTGAGTGAGACGCTGGAGCGCTATTTTATCGTCCGCATCGCATGGGTATTCGGTCTGAACGGCAAGAATTTCATCAAGACCATGCTGAATGTCGGAAAGACTCACGATGAGGTCCGTGTTGTCAACGATCAGATCGGCACACCGACCTACACGCTTGATCTCTCCAGACTTCTGGTGGATATGGCGGAGACCGAGAAATACGGATATTATCATGCGACCAACGAGGGCGGATACATTTCCTGGTATGATTTTACCTGTGAGATCTACCGTCAGGCCGGCATGACTACCCGGGTGACGCCGGTTACCACTGCGGAATATGGTCTGTCCAAGGCGGCCCGTCCGTTCAACAGCCGTCTCGACCGTTCCAAGCTGGTGCGGGAGGGATTCAAACCGCTTCCGGACTGGAAGGATGCGCTGAAGCGCTATCTGGAGCAGATCGGGGAATGAGAAGGATCAGGGAATAAGAATCAAAGAATAAGATTCAAGGAATAAAATTTAAAAAAAATAAGAATAATAGAAGATATTCCGCGCAGGTCCGGAAACGGCGGAGCGGAAGATCAGGGCTGAAAGTGGTTTTTCAGACGATACAGGCGGATCGGACACGCAGCCGGATCAGTCCGGCGGGTGCCTGATCCCGGAGGAGAAAAAATGGGTAAGTATTTTGGTACGGATGGATTTCGGGGCGAAGCCAATGTCACACTGACCGTGGACAAAGCCTTCCAGGTCGGACGTTTTCTCGGCTGGTATTACGGACAGCAGGCACGCGGCGAGGTGTGCCGCATTGTCATCGGCAAGGATACCAGACGAAGCAGTTATATGTTTGAATATGCACTGGTGGCGGGGCTGACCGCATCCGGTGCGGACGCGTATCTTCTTCACGTCACGACGACGCCCAGCGTGTCCTACGTGGTCCGAACCGAGCAGTTTGACTGCGGAATCATGATCTCCGCAAGCCACAATCCGTATTACGATAACGGAATCAAGGTGATCAACGGCAGCGGCGAAAAGCTGGAGGAGTCCGTGATCGAGAAGATCGAGGCATATCTCGACGGAGAGTCCGGCGAGATTCCGCTGGCGGAGCGCGACCGCATCGGTCGTACGGTTGACTATGCGGCGGGCAGAAACCGTTACATCGGCTATCTGATCTCTCTGGCAACCCGCTCCTTCAAGGGAAAACGCGTTGCCCTCGACTGCTCCAACGGAAGCGCATTCTCGGTTGCCAAGAACGTGTTTGACGCTCTCGGCGCAGAAACTTATGCGATCAACGATCAGCCGGACGGCTTCAACATCAACACCGACTGCGGTTCCACCCACATCGAGGGACTTCAGAAATACGTCGTGGAACATCACATGGACGTCGGTTTTGCCTACGACGGCGATGCGGACCGCTGCCTTGCGGTGGATGAAAACGGCGAGGTGGTTGACGGCGACCGCATTCTCTATGTGTGCGGCAAATACATGAAAGAAAACGGAATGCTCGTGGGCAACACCATTGTGACCACGGTCATGTCCAACTTCGGCCTGTACAAGGCGCTGGACCGGGAAGGCATCCGCTATGAGAAGACGGCGGTCGGCGACAAATATGTATACGAGAATATGTCGAAGAACGGATATGTTCTCGGCGGCGAGCAGTCCGGCCACATCATTTTCAGCAAGTATGAGACCACCGGCGACGGTATCGTGACGAGCCTGAAGGTGATGGAGGCGATGCTGGAGAAGAAAGAAAGCCTTGGGAAGATGGCGGCGGAAGTCACCATTTACCCGCAGGTTCTGAAAAATGTCCGCGTGAAGGACAAGAATGAGGCACAGGCGGATCCGGAAGTGCAGAAAGCGGTGGAAAATGTAACCGCAGCCCTCGGTGATACCGGAAGAATTCTTCTTCGCCCCAGCGGCACCGAGCCGGTGATCCGTGTCATGGTGGAAGCGGAGACGGATGAGATCTGCCATATGCATGTGGACAGTGTGATCAGGGTGCTGAAAGAGCGCGGACTGACCATCGAATAAGATCGGGATGCAACACGCTCTGCGAGTTTCGAGCGTTTGGCGGCAGTCGTCGGGGGCTCACCGGGGCGTGGGCTTTGGCGAGTTAGCTGTATAAATAAATCGGGTAGGGGAGAGTGTATCTTCCCTACCCGTTGTATCAATGGAAGAGGTTGGATTATGGGAGAAATACTGATTCAGGCGGATGTTGACAAGATCGAGGCGGAGATCCGTCACCGCGAGCTGGAAGTCCGTCCGCAGATTCTTCAGGAAGTGAAAGAGGCGAGAGCCCAGGGAGATCTGAGCGAGAATTTCGAGTATCATGCCGCAAAACAGGCGAGAGGTAAGAACGAGGGACGGATCAAATATCTGAAGAACGTTCTGAAATTCGCCAAAGTGATCTCGGACGAGTCCAAACCGGATGAGGTCGGCATGAACGACACGGTTACCGTCTACAATCTCGACGAAGAGGAAGACGAGACCTACCGCATTGTGACCAGTATCCGCGCCAATGCGCTCAAGCATCTCGTCTCCATCGGTTCTCCGATCGGAAGTGCGCTGTTAGGCCACAAAGTCGGTGATACCGTGACGGTTCATGTTCACTCGAAGGACAACGTGGGCAGAGAACACATTTACGATTATGATGTGGAGATCACAAAGATCGAAAAGACGGGAAATCTTCCGACGGATGAGATCGGCACCTACTGAATATTTGACGGAAATCACAGGAATGAAGTCTGAAGGGTGACATTCAGACTTTACTGGCGGATCAGACGGGAACCCGGACGAACCGGGAGCCTTTCTGATCCCGGAGGGACAAACGTATGGAAAAAGGACCGGCTGAAATTGCGGGCTTTCCGGTCAGACTCTATCTGATCATTCTGGGGCTGACGGTGGCCGCGATGTATACCGATGCGCTCCCGGAGGGAATGGTGGGCGGCATGATCGCCCTGATGGTTTTCGGTGAGGCGTTCAATTACATCGGAAATCATGCTCCGGTTGTGCGGACGTATCTCGGAGGATCCGTCATCTGCATTCTCGGCGCGGCGGTGGTCCGCGCGTGCGGTCTGATTCCGGATTCGTCGCTGGCCATCATGGATGAGTTCGTCAACCGTCAGGGATTTCTGGTATTCTATATCGCAGCCTTGATCACGGGGAGCCTCTTTAACATCGACCGGGGGCTTCTTCTCCGGGCAACGGTAAAGATTCTCCCCACCGCGGTGACCGCCATTGCCGCAGGCATGGCGGCTGTCTGCATTCTGGGACTGTTTCTCGGCAATTCTTTTCTGGAGAGTCTTCTCTATATCGGCATTCCCATGACGAGCGGCGGCATGACGGCAGGGGCGGTCCCGCTCTCTGGGATGTATGCGCAGGCGACCGGCGCGGATGCGGGACAGATTCTCACCAGAATTGCTCCGGCGACGGTCCTCGGCAATGTCATTGCGATTATCTACGGTGCGCTGGCGGACCGCCTCGGGAAAAAGCGCCCGGAACTTTCCGGCGGAGGGAATCTTGTCAATGACGGAAAGCCGGTTCCGGAGAGACCGCCGATGAAGCCGACCTTTCAGAATCTTCTGACCGGACTTTTCATCGCGCTGGCATTCTATCAGCTCGGTGCGGTGCTCCACCGGTTTGTGACCATCATTCCCACTTATGCCTGGATGATCATTCTGGTGGTTCTCGTTAAGGGAACCGGTCTTCTGAGCGAGAAGATTGAGGATGCAACCCGGGAATGGGGGCAGTTTGCGATCAAAGCATGGACCGCAGCGGCGCTCACCGGCATCGGTTTTACACTCATTGATCTCAGGACCATTCTTTCCACGATCACGCCGCTCTATCTGGTGATCATTATTCTGGTGGAGACGGTGATTACGCTTACCGCAGCCGCCGTCGGGAAAATGGTGGGATTTTATCCCATTGAATCCGCGATTGCTGCCGGCATGTGCACGACGAACATGGGCGGTTCGGGCAATGTCGCCGTTCTCAGCAGCTCGGGACGCATGGAGCTTCTGCCCTTTGCGCAGATCGTAACCCGGTCCTGCGGTGCGCTTATGCTGACGATCGGCGGTGTGCTCATCCAGATGATGCCGTGAGAAATTCCGGGAAAAAGAAGAGAATAGAAGAGCAAAGAAAAAATCCCGCAGAAAGAGGATTCGCAAGGAATGGTCTTTCTGCGGGAAGTTTTTTATTTCATTAGGAAATCTCCCGGGACATAAAACGCTCCGCCTGATCAGGCGTGTTCTCGACGGGGCGTGATCTTCAGTTCTTCGGTACATTTGGTTTCCCGGTTCGGAAGCGGGGTTGCGACCCGGACGTTCAGGCCGTAGCCGCGGAGGAAGGCGGCATATCGAAGAAGCCGGATATGCGCGGCGGTAAAATCGGAATCGTTTGGCTTGGACTCACCGTCCTGAAACGATGCGCTTGCATGGATCGCGCGCTCGCTTGCCGCATTTTCCAGAGTGAACTGATGGGTGTTCATCATGACAAAATCCACCAGACAGACATTCCGGACGCCGTGTTCGGTCAGAAGCGTTCCAAACTGTTTGGCATCGAAAAGCGTGTCGTTGACGCCTTTGATGATGGAGATGCGGACTTCATAGAGCTGATCCATCATCACCGCCGCATCCAGATTGGCCAGAATGGTGTGGGTGGAGACGCCGGTGTACTGAATATGTTTTTTCTCGTCGTAGTGTTTGAGGTCGATGGAGACGGAATCTGCCCACCGCGCCAGTGTCGTGAAGGGCAGCGAGTGGAGGAAACCGGTCGTATAGACGGACGTGCGGAGATTCATTTCACGGCATTTTTTCAGAACTTCCACGGTGAAAAGCACCTGATTGTCGGTGTTGACATTCTGGAAGCTGATCTCGCCGCCGCGCTGATATTCGACCGCATGCGACCGGATCGCCGCGATGATTTCTTCGGAATCGATCATCTCCTCGGCAAAGCCGAGACGGCGTGTCGGACAGTTGTTGACACAGGCAAGGCAAAGACAGCATTTCGATGCATCAAAGGAAAAATTCCCCTTTCCGTTTCCTTTTTGAAAACGGATCGCTCCGGTCGGGCAAAGCTGCTCACACAGACCGCAGTAAAGACAATTCTTGTCATCCCAGAGGATCGAGGTGGGTTTTGCCGGTGCGGTGCGGCTGCACCATGAGCAGCGAAGCGGACACCCGTGGAAGGATATAATGGTATTCAGACCGCCGTCAGGCAGCGGAACGGAGTGAATCCGGAAAATATTTGCCTGCATGTCTACCTCAGAAACAGAGTAAAGCTTACGAAAACGTAAAAATCAGTAAAAAATCTTAAATGTGGCTCATTACGTGACATATTTTAGGACAGCCACGCAGTGATTCTATTATGGGGAAAATGCAAAGTCAAGGGCGCTTCGCCTTTTTGGGGATAATGACCGTTTTCGCCCTGCGCATGTTCATTTTTTTGTCATGGATTTCATGCTGAAAACAGGTTGCACGGGACGATTAAAAAGATTATTATTTTATTTACGGGCTTAAAAAAGACCCGATAATATAAATATGTAGTTTTTAATCCGCTAACCGGAAAAATGAACCGTATGGGATTGCATTCGGGTCGGATGCGGAGCGGATTTAAGGGAGAATAATGTCTAATTACAGCGAGCGCAGGGATTCATCAGAGAGAAATTACAGACATGCAGGATCAGAAGGCAGAGCCGGCAGCGGGGCGAGAAGAAACGCGAACGGAGAGACGAGAGGCGCAAGGTCCTCCGGACGGTCATCGTCAAGAAACGGAGTCGGAATGAGCCATTCCACCCGGAATTATGATCGCAGAACATCCGGTGAGCATTACCGCGGCGGAAGAGGCGGCTCCGGCAGAAGATCCGGCGGAAGAAAGGGACGCAGAAACGACAGAGGTATTTTCATTCTGGCAGGTGTTCTGGCGGCTCTCATTATTGTGGCCATTGCCATCGCGGCAGTCAAGGGACACGGAGGCGGCGAGACTTCGGAGACCAGTGCGGAGGAGACGATTTCCAAAGAGAAGATGGCTGTGGATGTTCTCGTCGATTATTCTGCGATCAAGGGAAGCGGCGATAAGGCGGTTCTCAACCTGAAGGGACTCGACCGGGAGACAGCCGGAAAGAAACTGAAAGAGACTTACAGCTGGTCCATGAAGGTTCTGAACACCAACCCGGATCTGGATAACTTCAAGATGCCGACCATTTCCCGGAAGGCGGAAGCCGAGAAAGAGACCGGTGCGGATTCCGAGGGTACCGTCTACGAGGTGGAAGTCGATGATCCGCTGGCAAATGTCACCATCATGCCGGAGAAGGAACAGTTTGAAGTTCCGGATGTGATCGGAGAGGAGATCGATCTTCTTCTCGATAAAATCTATGAAGAAAAACTCGGCATCCGGATCAACCGCACCACCGATGCGGCTCTTGCGACCGCAGAACTGCAGAGCGGCGCGGAGACTGCTGCGCAGGAAGCGGACTATACACTGGAACTTCCGGAATTTAATAAGCTGGCCAAGGAATATGCTTCCCAGCTGGCTGTGATCTGGGAGGACAAGCCAAAGAACGGCGACATCGCTTCCCTGAACAAAGAGACCGGTAAGTGGGTGTTCGGCGGATTTGAGGACGGATACAGATTCAACAGCGACAAGATCGCCGAAAAACTTGCGAAAGCGATGAAGGACGGTGATTATTCCGCGGAGATCAAGGCGGACGGAGAAGTGGTTTCCGGATCGGCTGCATCCTCCAAAGATAAGTATAAGACCATGGCGACATTCACTACGCACACTACGGCCAATGAAGTCCGCAACAAGAATGTCAAGCTGGCTGCGCAGGCCATCGACGGAACCGTGCTCCGTCCGGGTGAGGAATTCTCGTTCAACACGACGGTCGGTGAGCGGACCGAGGCAAAGGGCTTCGGCGCGGCAGGCGCGTATAACAACGGTGAGGTTGTACAGGAGATCGGAGGTGGCGTATGCCAGGTTTCCTCGACTCTCTTCAATGCAGTATTCCGCGCAGGTCTTACCACGACCTACCGCAGATCCCACACCTTTGAGCCGAGCTATGTAACACCGGGTATGGACGCAACCGTTTCCTGGGGCGGGCCGGATTACCGGTTTGTCAACAATTCCGACCATGCAATCGGTATCCGCGCATCTTATTCGGACCGCACCTGCACCGTATCCATCTATGGAGTGCCGGTTCTGGAAGACGGAGAAAAATGGTCTCTGGAATCCAAAAAGGTCAAGGATCTTCCGATGGCGGAGCCGCAGGAGATCACAACCGGAACCCCGACCAAGGGAACCGCCGGAAGCGTCTGGGAAGTATACAAAGTGGTGACAAAAGACGGAAAAGAGTCGTCCCGCAAGCTGGATCACACAACCAATTATAAGGGCCATACGCCGACGTTCCTGAAGGGAACCGGGGAATCTTCTTCCGAGAGTGAGTCGGCTGAGAACGAGTCCGGATCGGCAGGAGAGACGGCAGAGCCGACGGCGCCGGGCAGCGAGACAACGGCTGCGTCCGCTGCACATTCCACAGAGAGTGAGCACAAGACGACGGCAGCGGCTACCACGGAAGCGGAAGCCAAGCATCCGGCGGATGAAACTACCGCTCATGCGGTGGTACAGCATGCCGGCGCGCCGACCGCGGCGAACTGATTGCCGGGACCGTCCGGATCAACCGGAAAAAGAAAAATAAGAAAAAAAGCGAAAAAAGCCCCGGGGCGTCGGTGATATCCGATGCCCCGGGACTTTCTTCGCTAAGATGAAAATTATCTCTTGTTGGAGTTTCTCCAGATGCCCATCTTTTCGGCATCCTTGATCAGCTGATCGCGGAACTGCGGATGCGCGATGCTGATGAGACGCTCGGCTCTCTGCCACATGGAGCAGCCCTTCAGGTTGACCATGCCGTATTCGGTTACCACGTACATGGTAGCGGTTCTCGGATCGGTGGCTGTCGCACCTTCCGCCAGTGTCGGACGGATACGGGACTGCAGCTCGCCGCCCTTCGGCTGGAAGGTGGAGGACATGCAGATAAAGCTCTTTCCGCCCTTGGACATGTATGCGCCCATGACGAAGTCGAGCTGACCGCCGGTTCCGGAGATCTGATGGAAGCCGTTGGACTCGGCGTTGACCTGACCGAAGAGGTCGATGTCAACCGCATTGTTGATGGAGATGAAGTTGTCAAGCTGAGCGACAACGTACGGATCGTTGGTGTAGTTGACACAGGAGCTCATGCAGCCCGGGTTGTGATCCAGGAAGTCATAGAGCTTCTTGGTGCCGGCACCGAACGCATAAGCCTGACGGCCCTTGTCGATGTTCTTCTTGGCGCCGGTGATCTTTCCGGCATTGTAAATATCGACGAACGCGTCAACATACATTTCGGTGTGAACGCCGAGGTCCTTCAGATCGGACTCTGCGATCATGGCACCGACGGTATTCGGCATTCCGCCGATGCCGAGCTGCAGGCAGGCACCGTTCGGAATCTCCGGAACGATGAGGTTTGCCACGGCACGGTCCACATCGGTCGGCTCTCCACCTCCGCCGAGTTCTGCGATGGCCGGGTTTTCACCTTCCACGATCATGTCGACGTCGGAGATGTGAATCTCGGACTCGGTTCCGCCGAAGCAGTACGGCATATTGGTGTTGACCTCAACGATGACCTTTTTTGCTGTCTCGCATACAGCGGCCAGGTGGGAGGCGTTCGGACCGAAGTTGAAGTAGCCGTGCTCATCCATCGGAGCAACCTGGAATACGGCGACATCCGGCGTCGGAACATTTCCGTCACGGTAGTATCTCGGGAGTTCGCAGTAGCGGATCGGAGCATAATAAGCATAGCCTGCCTTGACAGCCTTTCTCTCGATACCGCTCAGATGCCAGGAGTTCCATGCCAGATGCTCACCCGGATTCTCGATCTTGAAGATCTCCGGTACCCAGCAGAGGATACCGCCGCGGAAGTTCACATCGTGAAGTTCCGGCATTCTCTTGGCAATTTCACGGTCTACTGCCACCGGAGTTCCGGTTGTCCATCCGTAATCTACCCAGTCACCGGATTTTACAACAGAAGCAGCCTGTGCGGCAGAAACCAGCTTTTCCTGGTACATTTTCTGAAAATCCATTCTGTTCACCTTGTCTTTCTTTATTATAGTAGGCAAATTATTATAGATAGCCTGTTCAAGTGTAACATCGCGAAAAAACATTGTCAATTAAACACAATGGAAGGGAAAGAAACCGACATAATAAATTGTAAAATAACTATAATAATCCGCCGAATGCTTTGACACGTTTTATGCATTGCGATATAATGAGGAAGCTATGATGAATAAGTGTCGATTCCGGTAGGGGATCGGCGGACGTATCTTAAGGAGGATTCTACACTATGGCAAAGAAAGTCGTAATTGCAAGCGCTTGCCGTACAGCAGTTGGTAAGATGGGCGGTGCGCTCAGCACAGTACCGGCAGCAGAACTTGGTGCTGTTGTTATCAAGGAGGCACTCAACCGTGCAGGCGTAAAACCGGAGATGGTTGACGAAGTTCTTATGGGTTGCGTAATCCAGGCAGGTCAGGGACAGAACGTTGCAAGACAGGCAACACTGAAGGCTGGACTTCCGATCGAGGTTCCGGCAGTTACCATCAACGTTGTTTGCGGTTCCGGTCTTAACTGTGTAAATATGGCAGCAGACATGATCCTTGCAGGCGATGCTGATATCGTGGTTGCAGGCGGTATGGAGAGCATGTCTCTGGCACCGTTCGCGCTGATGAAGGCACGTTTCGGTTACAGAATGAACAATGGTGTTCTGGTAGATACCATGATCAAGGATGCTCTTTGGGATGCATTTAACGATTATCACATGATCCGCACAGCGGACAATGTTGCTGCAAAGTGGAATCTTACACGCGAAGAGCTTGACGAGTTCGCAGTAAAGAGCCAGAACAAGGCTGAGGCTGCTCAGGCTGCGGGCGCATTCAAGAAGGAGATCGTTCCGGTTGAGGTAAAGGGCAAGAAGGGTGCTGTTACGGTCGTAGATTCCGATGAAGGCATCCGCGTAGGCTGCACATACGATTCCGTTGCAAAGCTTAAGCCGATCAACGCAGACGGTGTTACCACAGCAGGAAACGCTTCCGGTATCAACGACGGCGCAGCAGCAGTTGTTGTTATGAGCGAAGAGAAGGCAAAAGAACTCGGCATCAAGCCGATGGCAACATGGGTAGGCGGTGCGCTTGCAGGCGTTGATCCGACCATCATGGGTATCGGTCCGGTTGCTGCAACAAAGAAAGTTCTTGCAAAGACAGGCCTTAAGGTATCTGATCTTGATGTATACGAGGCAAATGAAGCATTTGCTGCACAGTCCGTTGCAGTAGGCAAGGAACTCGGTTTTGATCTCGAGAAGCTGAACCCGAACGGCGGTGCAATCGCAATCGGCCATCCGGTTGGTGCTTCCGGCTGCCGTATCCTTGTTACACTTCTTCACGAGATGGAAGCTAAGGATCTGAAGAGAGGCCTTGCTACTCTGTGCATCGGCGGTGGCATGGGATGCGCTACAATCGTAGAGCGCGACTAATATAATTCGGTGCAGGTTCTGCAGAGTATCGCAGAACCTGCCCTTTCTGCTTTATGGAACTTTAACACAGTAAAGCATTTGCACGGAACGGGGCCTATCAGCCGATCCGGGCTGTGAGCGGCGGATTGTGTGTTCCAGCAAGGCAGAATCCGTAGGTTTCTGAATTTTGATAAACCTTGTGAGGTATGATCGGACTCAGAGCCGACAAGTATGGTATGGCGATAGGACAAAGAGGAGAAAAAGGAAATGAGTCTTGTTCTTTATGAAGTCGAAGATTCGGTCGGAATCATCACAATCAACAGACCGGAAGTGCTGAATGCACTGAACTCTGCGGTTCTGGATGAACTGCGGGATGTTCTCAGAAAAGTTGATATCAATACCGTTCGCTGTCTGATTGTAACCGGTGCGGGCGATAAGTCCTTTGTTGCCGGTGCAGACATCGCTGAGATGAAGAATCTCAACTCCAGAGAGGCGATGGAATTCAGCGTTAAGGGAAACAATGTTTTTGAAAACCTTGCAAAGTTCCCGATTCCGGTTATCGCAGCAGTAAACGGATATGCACTTGGCGGCGGATGTGAGCTCTGCCTTTCCTGCGATATCCGTATCTGTTCCGAGAATGCGGTATTCGGTCAGCCGGAGACAGGCCTCGGAATCACACCGGGATTCGGCGGAACACAGAGACTGATCCGTATGGTCGGCGAAGGTATGGCAAAGCAGATGATCTATACCGCCCGCAACATCAAGTCCGACGAGGCATATCGCATCGGACTGGTAAACAGCGTACATCCGGTTGGCGAAGTTCTGAATGCTGCGAAAAAGATCGCAAAGCAGATCGCGGCAAATGCGCCGATCGCGGTTCGCGCTTCCAAGGAGGCAATCCACAGAGGACGTCTTCTTCCGATCGAAGGCGGAAAGCTGGTTGAGGAGAGAGCATTCGGTATCTGCTTCGAGACACACGATCAGCAGGAAGGAATGGGCGCATTCCTCGAGAAGAGAAAAGAGAAGAAATTTACAAACAACTAATGTATGGTATTCATTCTTCTTATGACATTTTTACAGATATTGTTTGCAAATTAACATTGTTTCTATTATTATAGTTATTGGCGGATCTATTGACACAGATTTAACTAACAGAAATGACAGTTGTGTGTTACGGATCCTCTCACGATCTGATGATTCATCGTGAGTATCCGGTTTAATTAAGTAGGAGGATTTCAAAATGAAGGTTGCTGTTATTGGCGCTGGAACTATGGGTTCAGGAATCGGACAGGCATTTGCACAGTATGAAGGCTGCGATACCGTATATCTCTGCGATATCAAGCAGGAATTTGCTGACGGCGGCAAGGCTAAGATCCAGAAGAACCTGGAGAAACTGGTTTCCAAGGGCAAGATGGAGCAGGCACAGGCTGATGCGATCATCGCAAAGATCAAGACAGGACTGAAGGATATCTGCGGAGATGCGGATCTCGTTGTAGAAGCTGCAATCGAGAACCTTGCCATTAAGCAGCAGACATTCCAGGAACTGGACAAGATCTGCAAGCCGGAGACCATTTTTGCGACTAACACATCTTCTCTTTCCGTAACTGCGGTTTCCAAGGGCGTTAACAGACCGGTTATCGGTATGCACTTCTTTAACCCGGCTCCGGTAATGAAATTAATTGAAGTTATCGCAGGCCTTAATACTCCGCAGGAAATTGTCGATAAGATTGTAGAGATCAGTGAAGCGATCGGCAAGACTCCGGTTCAGGTCAACGAGGGACCGGGCTTTGTTGTCAACCGTATCCTGATTCCGATGATCAATGAAGCAATCGGTATCTATGCACAGGGAATCGCTTCTGTTGAGGGTATCGATACCGCTATGAAACTTGGCGCAAACCACCCGATGGGCCCGCTGGCACTCGGCGATCTGATCGGTCTGGATGTTGTACTTGCTATTATGGAAGTAATGCAGGCTGAGACTGGTGATCCGAAGTATCGTCCGGAACCGCTTCTGAGAAAGATGGTTCGCGGCGGAAAGCTCGGACGCAAGACCGGAGAAGGTTTCTACAAGTATTGATCCGCGGACTCGCATGCGAGTTCTGAATGTGGCCGCTGGGGCGGTTTTTACAGCCGCCCTTTAAAAGGTATATATTTTATGATGGAGGACAAGAAACATGGATTTTACACTGGACAAACAGCATGAAATGGCGAGAAAGTTATTCCATGACTTCGCCGAGACTGAGGTAAAACCGCTCGCTCAGGAAATCGATGAGACAGAAGAATTCCCGAGAGAGACAGTAGCAAAGATGCAGAAATACGGATTCCTGGGAATTCCGTTCCCGAAGGAGTACGGCGGCCAGGGAGCTGATGAGCTTACCTACGCTATGTGTGTAGAGGAGCTTTCCAAGGTTTGTGGTACCACAGGAGTTATCGTATCTGCACACACTTCTCTGTGCGGCGACCCGATCTGGGAGTTCGGTACAGAAGAGCAGAAGCAGAAGTTCCTCAGACCGCTGGCTTCCGGCGAGAAGCTTGGCGCTTTCGGACTTACTGAGCCGGGTGCTGGTACGGATGCTCAGGGTCAGCAGACAAAGGCTGTTCTTGACGGTGATGAGTGGGTTCTGAACGGTTCCAAGTGCTTCATCACAAACGGTAAAGAGGCTGATATCTACATCGTTATCGCTGTTACCGGTAAGGTAGAGAAGCACGGAAGAATGATGAAGGAAATCTCTGCATTTATCGTTGAGAAGGGAACTCCGGGCTTCACATTCGGAACAAAAGAGAACAAGATGGGTATCCACGCTTCCGCGACATACGAGCTGATCTTCACAGACTGCCGTATTCCGAAGGAGAACCTCCTTGGATCTCTTGGACAGGGATTCAAGATCGCAATGCACACTCTGGACGGCGGACGTATCGGTATCGCTTCTCAGGCGCTTGGTCTTGCAGAGGGCGCACTCGAGAGAACCATCGAGTACGTTAAGGAGAGAAAGCAGTTCGGACGAACTCTGGCACAGTTCCAGAACACTCAGTTCCAGCTTGCTGACATGGCTACAAAGACAAAGGCAGCTCAGATGCTTGTTTACAGAGCAGCTATGGCGAAGGATACTCAGAAGGTATTCTCCGTTGAGGCAGCTATGGCGAAGCTTTATGCAGCAGAGACCGCTATGGAAGTTACAACAAAGGCTGTTCAGCTCCACGGTGGTTACGGCTACATGAAGGAGTACGATGTTGAGCGTATGATGCGTGATGCGAAGATCACCGAGATCTACGAGGGAACATCTGAGGTTCAGAGAATGGTTATCTCCGGTAACATTCTGAAAGACTGATAAAACAAGCGACAAGACGACGTATCGAATGATATGTAATCATAAGAATAAGGAGTGAATATACCGTGAAAATTGTAGTATGCATTAAGCAGGTTCCGGATACCAAAGGCGGAGTTAAGTTTAACCCGGATGGCACTCTTAACAGAGGCGCAATGCTTGCCATCATGAACCCGGATGACAAGGCAGGACTTGAGGCAGCACTTAGACTGAAAGATCAGTACGGCGCACACGTTACCGTTGTAACCATGGGTCTTCCGAAGGCTGAGGAAGTTCTTCGTGAGGCTATGGCAATGGGCGCTGACGAGGGTATCCTTGTTACCGACCGTGTTCTCGGCGGTGCTGAT
The DNA here is from genome assembly GCF_900101295.1 of [Clostridium] aminophilum. GTDB lineage: Bacteria > Bacillota > Clostridia > Lachnospirales > Lachnospiraceae > Clostridium_R > Clostridium_R aminophilum_A. The sequence continues at coordinate 25,168 of NZ_FOIL01000022.1, forward strand.
ACATGGGCAACATCCCAGACTATCGCAGGTGCACTGAGAAATCTTGAATATGATCTGATCATCACAGGCCGTCAGGCGATCGATGGCGATACCGCTCAGGTAGGTCCGCAGATCTCCGAGCATCTTCAGATCCCGGTAATCTCCTACGCTCAGAAGATCGTAGAGGTTAACGAGGCTGAGAAGTACATCGTTGTTGAGCGTCAGTACGACGACAGATATCACGTTGTAAAGGCACAGCTTCCGTGCCTTGTAACAGCTCTCGCAGAGCTTAACGAGCCGAGATACATGACTCCGGGCGGCATCTTCGATGCTTATGCAAAGGACATCACTGTATGGCACAGAGCAGATCTGAAGGACGTTCTTGATTCCAACCTCGGACTTGCAGGCTCTCCGACAAAGATCGCGAAGGCTTCCGATAAGGTTAGAAAGGGCGCTGGACAGAAGTTCGAGCTTGATCCGGCTGCTGCAGCTGACAAGATCGTTGAGACACTGGCACAGAAGCATATTATCTGATCAGACTATAGAAGAGAGTGGTGAATAGAATGGATATCAAAGAATATAAAGGCGTATTCGTCTTCGCACAGCAGGTAGACAACAAACTCAGCAACATCGCTTTCGAGCTCGTTGGAAAGGGCAAATCCCTGGCAAATGACCTCGGCGAGACTGTTACAGCTGTTGTTGTAGGTTCCGGCGTTAAGGGACTTGCAGATCAGCTCGCAGAGTACGGCGCAGACAAGGTTATCGTTGTTGACGATCCGGCACTCAAAGAGTACAGAACCGAGCCGTACACACACGCTGTTTCTGAAGTAATCAATCACTTCAAGCCGGAGATCTTCCTCATCGGCGCTACAGCAATCGGCCGTGACCTTGGCCCGCGTGTTTGCGCACGTATCCACACAGGTCTTACCGCAGACTGCACAAAGCTCGATATCGGTGATTTCCCGATCAACGCTATCCCGGGCAAAGAGAATGAGCAGAAGCACAACCAGCTTCTTATGACTCGTCCGGCATTCGGCGGTAACACCATCGCAACCATCGCTTGCCCGGATTTCCGTCCGCAGATGGCAACCGTTCGTCCGGGTGTTATGCAGAAGCTTCCGAAGGAAGCTGGCCGCAAGTGCGAGGTTGAGGAGTTCAACCCGGGCTTCACAGAGAACAACATGTATGTTCAGATCATGGAAGTTGTTAAGAAGGTATCTGAGACTGTTGATATTCAGGACGCAAAGATCCTTGTATCCGGCGGTCGTGGTATGGGTACTCCGGAGAACTTCAAGATCCTTGACGAGCTTGCAGAGGTTCTTGGCGGAACTGTTTCCTGCTCCCGTGCAGTAGTAGATGCTGGCTGGAAGCCGAAGGATCTTCAGGTTGGACAGACCGGTAAGACAGTTCGTCCGCAGGTTTACTTTGCAATCGGTATCTCCGGTGCGATCCAGCATCTTGCTGGTATGGAGGAGTCTGACCTCATCATCGCAATCAACAAGGATGATACAGCTCCGATCTTCGACGTTGCTGACGTTGGTATCGTAGGCGACCTGAACAAGGTAGTTCCGATGCTTACTCAGAAGCTCAAAGAGGCTATGGCTGCAAACAACAACTAATAGCGAAAACCTGTATTTCAAGTCGAGACCGGCGCTGTGAATCCGGTATCAATTGAAGAATGATTCCGGCGGATCGAAAGCGGACCACACACCTGCGGACGGTCACCGGAACGGGTATATAAAAAGGGTCGCCCCGAATTATCGGGACGGCCCTTTTGCTGGCTTCTTATACAATCCATCCGCCGGTGAAGGGAATGATCTGGCCGGTCAGATAGGAACCCGCCGTTGCGATATGATATATGAATTCCCCCGCTTCATCCGCAGTGGCAAGACGGCCGGCCGGGATCTCCTCCTCCAGCTCATGAAGCGCATCGCCGTCCAGAAGTTCGGAGTTCATCTCGGTGTCAACACAGCCGAAGGCGACGGCATTTACCTGGATATTGCTCGGGGCAAGCTCCTTTGCCAATGCTTTTGTGAATGAATTGACAGCACCTTTTGCCGCGGAGTAGGCGACCTCACAGGATGCGCCGCTGATCCCCCACACGGAAGAAACATTGATGATCCGGCCCGAATGCTGCGACACCATGGAAGGCACCGCCTGTTGGCAGGTATTATAGACCGAGTAAAGATTCGTGTGCATCATCCGGTCCCATTCCGACGGAGACATATCCTGAAAAAGTCCGATCCAAGCGATGCCGGCATTATTGACCAGAACGTCGATATGACCGAACCGGGAGTGTATCTCCCCGAACAGGCGCTCGCAGTCTTCAAAGTTTCCGATATCGCCGGTAAACGACAGGCACGGAACGCCCATGGCTTCAATCTCAGACTGTACCTGCACAAGACGGTCTGTACTCCGAAGGCAGGTGATGACACACTGATATCCTTCATGGGCGAATTTCAGGGCCGCGGCTCTCCCGATTCCGCGGGATGCGCCGGTGATGAGTACGGTTCTATTCATAAAAAACTCCATTCCGCCGCTTTGAGACTGCGGCATAAACGTTGGGATTGTTCATTCAAAAGGATAAACATAGGAATTGATACATATGCCGAAGAAAACGGCAACCGATTCTATTGTAACATGAGGCCGCAAACCTGCGGCCGATGAAATGAAAGGACAAATCTTGTATCTGTTCGGAACCGGGATCCTGCCATAACATTTGTGTAATAAATCCGTAAGACAAATTTGACACAAAGCGGTGTAAGTGAAGGCTTATGAGTAGTATAATAAGGACAGTATGAAAAGGAAACGTTTGACCGGAGGAAAAGACTGGATGAAGAAATTCTTGAAATTAGTAGTGGCGACAGGTGCGATTCTGACGCTGATGCCGGCAAGTTTCAGTGCCGCGGCGGCGCAGAAGGTGCAGCCTCTTCCGGAGACCGTACAGACTGAAACCAATACCCTGCAGACTGCAGCACCGACGGTGAGTGTCGGAAGCGTAGCGGTTCCGCAGGTTCGCAATAATGTAAATGTCCGCGCAGAAGCGAATACGAGCAGCTCTGTTGTGGGAAAAATGAACAACGATATGAAAGCGGACATCCTTGAAACTGTAGAGGGCGAGGATGGAGAATGGTATAAGATTCAGACCGGTGACATCATCGGATATGTGAAAGCATCACTGTGTAAGACAGAATCGAAGACAGAAGCGAATACGGACTCAGCGTTGTCAGAAAAGCCGGCGGACAATGCGCAGACGTCGAAACCGGCCGCTGCAGCCGAGACGGAAAAACCGGTAGCGGAACAGACCTCAAATCCTGCTGTGACAGCTCCGGCGGAGCAGACCTCGAAGCCGGCGGCTACTGCGGATACGGAGAAAAAAGAAGAAACGGCAAAGGCAGAAAAACCGGCAGCTGTTTCCGAAACGTCCGATACAGCGAAGGTGAATGACGGAAAAAAGAAGGTGGCGAAAGTCGATGTCGCCGTCCTCAATGTCCGCAAGAGCGCTTCCATCGACAGTGAGAAACTGACTTCGGTGGAACGGGGAGAGACCTATGAGATTCTCGGTGAAGAGAATGAATTTACCAAGGTCAGAATCAGCGATTCCGTGATCGGATATGTGGCAACCGAGTATATCACGCTTGCTGACGCGGAGGAAGCTGCTCCGGCAAACAATACGGCGGAGAATACCTCTTCCGGGACGGCACCGGATTCTTCGAATTCGGAGAAGACCGGCAGCGACACCGCAAAGAACAGTGAAAAGACCACGGCTGAGAACGGCACAGCAAACGGTCCGGGAACCGGCGGAAGTTCTTTTGGAACCGGATCAGAAACGAACGATGAGGCATCGGACAATGCTGCAAAGCCGACCGATTCCGGGAAGGCAACCGGAACCAGAGCAGAGATTGTCGCCTATGCGAAACAGTTTGAAGGAAATCCGTATGTTTACGGCGGAACCAGCCTGACCAATGGCGCGGACTGCTCCGGATTTACCATGAGCATATATAAGCATTTCGGTATTTCCATTGGAAGAAGCTCCCGTGATCAGGCGGCAAACGGCAAGACAATCTCCATTTCGGATCTTCAGCCGGGCGACCTGATCTTCTACGGATCGAAGGGGTACATCAATCACGTTGCACTGTATATCGGTGGTGGTGAGATTATCCACGCGAGCACGGCGTCTACCGGAATCAAGATTTCCAACTATAACTACAAGACACCGGTAAAGGCAGTTACTTTCCTGAATTAAGTAAAACATATCCGTAATACAGAAGAATATGAAAACGAACGACAGATACTTTTGAACGAAAAAGCCGGAAGCATCTGTCGTTTTTTATATTTCACAGGAAAGTGCTCCGCATTTCCTGTGAAAAAAACGCTCCGCGGGGGTGCGCATGCCGCTGAAATAGAAAATGTCACCTTTCGGTGACCAGCGGCGTTGCACATCGTCCGTGGCGCTCCCTGCAAGATTGAGGGGATGGGGGCCGAAGTCCGCTTGCGGACTTTGATATAGGACGCCGGGCGGCATCTTATCTTTTTCGGTGATTTTTGATGCTTCGGATAAAGAGGAAAATGGAAACTTGTTGAAAATTAATGAAAAATAATTCCTTTTATTGAAAATAATTCATTAAATAGCTTGAGAAAATCCTCTCAATACGGTAAAATTTTTGTATAAAATACTTGGGAGGAAACAGTATGATTAAAGACGGCTTTGTTTACTTTTCAATTCTTGTCCTTTTTATGGGGATAATCGTGATGCTGCCCAAACTATGCAAGGGCAAGGGCGCACAGAAGTTTTTCGGTATCATACCGCCTGTCGTCATCATCTACGTGGGCTTTATGTTGTTGTGTTCCGTGAAACTCTGGGATCTGGAATCCACGTCCGGACTTTACAGCAGCATGAAAAATCCGATTCTCTATGCGATGGTATTTCTGATGTTACTCCGGTGCGACATGAAGAAAATTGTACGCCTCGGGCCGAGAATGCTGGTCGCGTTCTTCTGCGCAAGCATTTCCATCGGAATCGGTTTTGTTGTCAGCTATGCGGTGATGCATAATTTCCTGGGGCTCGAAGCATGGCGGCCGCTGGGCGCTCTCTGCGGAAGCTGGATGGGCGGAACCGGCAACATGCTGGCAATTCAGGCGGCGCTGCATGTCGATGAGGGCAACATGGTATACGCCCTGATCATGGACACCATCTGCTGCAACATTTACATTCCGTTCCTTCTGTGGGCGCTGACGAGAAATGAAGCCTTTAACCGCTGGACAAAGTCCGACACTCATCTGATCGATGAGGTTGGTGAGTCTCTCCGCAAGGCGACGGAGGCGAACAAGAAACCGCTCGTATGGCAGAACCTCGCATTTTTGCTCGGCCTTGGATTTGCAGTGTCTGCACTGGCGCAGTATGTCGGTGTATATCTGAATTCGATGATCCCGTTTTTTGACAAAGCGACATGGACGGTTCTTTTTGTCACGGTTCTCGGAACTGCACTTGCGGTGACTCCGCTCGGCAGTATGAAGGGGATTGAGGAACTCTCCAATCTTCTTCTTTATACGGTTATCGCGCTGATTGCATCCAGAGCAGACCTCGGCGGCGTGACCAACGGACACCTCTGGATTCTCACCGGATTTATGACCATGGCGATCCATGTTGTGGTTATGGTTGTGATGGCAAAACTCCTTCGCCTGGATATCTTCACCTGCGCGGTTGCCTCGGTGGCGAATATCGGAGGAACGGCGACAACGCCGGTTATCGCCGGATCCTACAATGACGCTCTTGTTCCGGTAGGTATCGTCATGGCCCTTCTGGGATATGTCATCGGTACCGGAGGAGGATTGGTTGTCGCCAATGCGATGAGTATATTTGGATAACGTGATCGAGCACTGAACTCATGGGGATTGCATGATATGTGGAACTCGCTGGAGTTCATGCTGCGTTTCAGATAACAATTTAATTCCGAAATTTGATCAGGCTCCGTAAGCAGGACCGGAAAACGGCGGTATCTGCTTGCGGAGTTTTTGCGCGGAGAACGTAACGAGCTGTCTGAGGGATCAAAGAGACAAAAAACTTCCTGCGTTAAAACAATAACGATATTTACCAAAAGGAAAAGAGGATTTGCGCCGATGAGTTGGTGAAAATGATGGGAAAACTGATCGTTTTGCTTGAACTAAACAGGAAATAATGATAAAATACTACCGTGAATAAACAAAATATGTGATGCAGAGACAGAGAGCAGCGTCAGAAAAAACCAAGGCCGGCAAGAAAAGGCTCTTTTTTCGGACCGCTGTTATTTTTTGTGTCAAGAAAGATTTTTTAGTGAATCGACCCGGGACATGCGAATGACCGCATCCCGATCGAATATAAAGGAGGAGAAAAAAATGAAGAAAATGGTAAAGGCAGCAAGCCTTGTTGCAACAGCAGCAATGGCAGCATCCCTCGCAGCATGCGGCGGCAGCTCCGCACAGACGACAACTGCAGCAGCGACCACAGCAGCGGCTGCGGAGTCAAAGGCAGAGGAATCCAAGGCGGACACAGCAGAGTCCAAGGCTGACGGTGCGGTTGATCTCAGCGGTGTGGATGCAAACTACAAACTGGAGCTCAAGCTCAGCCATGTATTTGCTCCGGATGAGGCCCTTACAAAGAACATGCAGGCAATTGCGGACTCCATCAAGGACAAGTCCAACGGAATGGTTGACATCCAGTGCTTCCCGCAGTCTCAGCTGCCGGTATATCAGGATGGCGTAGCACAGGTTGTTGCCGGTGCGAACTTCATTTCCGTAGAGGATCCGTCCTACCTCGGCGATTACGTTGCAGACTTCAACGTACTTGCAGGACCGATGCTGGTTACATCCTATGATCAGTTCGGCGCTCTTCTTGAGACAGACGAAGTAAAGGATATGTTCAAGAAGGCAGAGGAGAAGGGAATCAAGATCCTGAACATGGATTACATCTTCGGTTTCCGTTCCATGATGACCAACAAGGTGATCAAGACCCCGGACGATCTGAAGGGCATGAAGATCAGAACTCCGAAGTCCGAGCTCTATGTTAACACTCTGAATGCTATGGGTGCTACCGCAACTCCGATGGGATTTGCTGACACCATCGCGGCAGTACAGCAGGGCGTTGTTGACGGTCTTGAGGGTACCATCGATGCATACGGTTCCAACGGTTCCGCGGAAGTAGCAAAGAAGATGGCACTCACAAAGCATCTCCTGGGCGTATGCGGTGCTTACATCAACCCGAACGTATTCAACGGTATGCCGGAGCCGCTGCAGAAGCTGGTTCAGGATGAGTTCGATGCAGGCGCAAAGAACATGGTTAAGCAGGTATCCGAGAACGAAGAGGCTCAGAAGAAGAACCTTTCCGAGAAGTACGGTATCGAGTTCAACGATGTTGACGTCGATGCATTCAAGGCAACTCTTGCTCCGATCTACAAAGAGATGGAGACCAAGAAGGGCACAACTCCGGGTCTGTATGACAAGTTCCAGGAGTACATCAAGGACGTAAAGTAATCGCCCTGATGAAATGTAATACAATACGGAATTTTGAAAACGGCAAAGCTTAGAAATTCCCATGTATGTGCCGGCCTGGCACGGGGAGGAGGTGTCCCCTCCTCCCATTCTTTTACTGCAATATGTCCGGCGATGTGCGCGCCACCGATTTTGGCGTTTATTTGACGGAAACTGCGGTATTGGGCAGAACGGAAATTCCGCTGTCCGGTTTGAAATTTATGAATTAAGTGAATTAAGCACTTCCAGTTTGGAGAGCAACGGGTATGAAAAAATTTATTCGCGAAAATCCCGAGGAGTTTATCGCGGCGATCCTGATCGTCGTGACGACAAGCCTCGTTCTGTTAAATGTCTTCTTCCGGTATTTCCTGAACTCCGGTATCTACTGGAGTGAAGAAGTCGCGACGACGTGCTTCGTGTGGAGCGTGTTCGTCGGAGCGGCCGGAGCCTACCGCAACGGTGCGCAGCTCGGCATCGACCTCCTGGTCAATAAGCTTCCGGCTTCCGCATCCAGAGCGGTAAAACTGATCGTTCAGTGCATACTGCTTCTGATCAATGCATATGTTCTGTATCTTTCGATCACCTACGTGCAGCGCACTTACACCATCGCGACGTCGGTTCTTGCCGTGTCGAGCGCATGGGTCAGCTCTTCTCTGATTGTCGGATTCGGACTGACAACGGTCTATTCGCTGATGCACCTTGTCAACATGTTCCGCCGCACGGGAAAGGAGGCATAAGTATGGGATTTGCACCTCTTTTTATTGTACTGCTCCTGTACTTTACCGGAATTCCGATTGCGTACGCACTGTTCGGCGCAACCATGGTTTATTTCGGTTTCATGAACACCGGCTCGCCGGCGTATCTCATTCTTCAGAAATTTATCACCAGCGCGCAGTCATTTTCCCTTCTGGCGATTCCGTTCTTCGTTATGGCCGGATCCATCATGAACTACGCCGGTATTTCCAATAAACTGATGGCTTTTGCCGATGTGCTCACCGGACACATGCCGGGAGCGCTGGCGCAGGTCAATGTTCTTCTGTCCATGCTGATGGGCGGCGTTTCCGGTTCTGCGAACGCCGACGCGGCGATGGAGGCGAAAATGCTCGTCCCGGAGATGGAGCGCCGCGGTTATGACAGAGGTTTTTCCGCTGCGATCACGGCGGCGTCCTCTGCCGTCACACCGGTCATCCCGCCGGGCATCAACCTGATCATCTATGCGCTGATCGCAAATGTATCCGTCGGCAAAATGTTTATGGCCGGATATATTCCGGGCATCTTCATGGCGCTCTGCCTGATGGTGGTGGTTCACTTCATCTCCAAAAAGAGAGGATATATGCCGACAAGGGATAAAATTGCTTCTCCGCTGGAGATGGGAAAACAGGCACTTGACTCTATCTGGGCGATCTTCTTCCCCATCGGCATCATCGGCGGCATGAGAATCGGTATCTTCACTCCGTCGGAGTGCGGCGCCATCGCCGTTCTCTACTGTATCGTGGTTGGCGCGTTCATCTACCGCGAGCTGAAGCCGGCGCACATCGCCCCGATTCTTCAGGAAACCGTTGAAGGTACTGCCGGCGTTGTTCTGATCATTGTCGCGGCCAATGTATTCGGCCAGTACATGACATGGCAGGGCATTCCGGGCATGATCTCCAAGGCCCTTCTCGGTGTAACCTCCAACAAGTACGCAATGCTCCTGATCATCAACGCCATTCTTCTGGTAGTCGGCATGTTCATGGAAGGCGGTGCGGCCATGATTATTCTGGCGCCGCTCCTGATTCCGGTTGTCCGCACCATGGGCGTCGATCTGGTTCATTTCGGTCTGATTATTATTGTCAATATTATGATCGGCGGTCTGACGCCGCCGTTCGGATCGATGATGTTTACGGTCTGCAGCATCATCGACTGTCCGATTCCGGATTTCGTCAAAGAAGCTCTGCCGTTTATCGCGGCACTGATCGTGGCGCTGCTGATTGTTACCTACTTCCCGCCGCTGACACTGCTGATTCCGAACCTTGTCTTCGGAGCGTAAGGCGGATACGGATATGAGAAAATGAGTCCGTTCCGCGGTTTCGCGGAGCGGACTTTTGCGCAGAGCACTTAGCGAGGTATTACACGAATTTTGGCTTGTTTCCTGCGCAAATATAGTCTGGATTTTACCGGTGAACATCCGGGGGATTCGGATACAATAAAAGAAGGGAAAAATACACTTCAGGGGGAAAACGAAATGGCAAAAGGTGAGTACATCATGGCGCTTGACGCCGGAACGACAAGCAACCGCTGTATCATTTTCAACAAGCGAGGCGAGATGGTCAGCGTCGCGCAGCAGGAATTTCAGCAGCATTTCCCGAAGCCGGGCTGGGTGGAGCACAATGCGAATGCGATCTGGTCCACGATGCTCGGTGTCTGTGTCCAGGCAATGGCTAAAGTTGGAATCAATGCGGACGAGATCGCAGGCATCGGCATTACCAACCAGCGAGAGACCACCATCGTGTGGGAAAAAGAGACCGGCGAACCGATCTGCCGCGCGATTGTATGGCAGTGCCGCCGAACCGCGGAATACTGCGATCAGCTGAAGGCACAGGGCCTGACGGACATGATCCGGGAGAAGACCGGACTCGTCATCGACGCGTATTTTTCCGGCACAAAACTCAAATGGATTCTGGACAATGTGCCGGGGGCGCGGGAGAGCGCAGAGCGGGGAGAACTCCTCTTCGGAACGGTCGAGACCTGGCTGATCTGGAAACTGACCAAGGGGAAAGTGCATGTGACAGATTACTCCAATGCGAGCCGTACTATGCTGTTCAATATCAACACTCTGGAGTGGGACGATGAGATCTTAAAGATTCTCGGCATTCCGAAATGTATGCTTCCGGAAGTCAAGCCGTCCAGCTGCGTTTACGGCATGACCGATCCGAGCGTGCTCGGGGGAGAGATTCCGATCGCCGGCGCGGCGGGAGACCAGCAGGCGGCACTGTTCGGACAGACTTGCTTTAAGCCGGGCGAGGCGAAATCCACCTACGGAACCGGCGGTTTCCTTCTGATGAATACCGGAGAGAAGCCCGTATTCTCGAAGAACGGTCTGGTCACGACCATCGCGTGGGGCATCGACGGCAAAGTCACCTATGCGCTGGAAGGATCCATCTTCATTGCCGGCGCGGCCATTCAGTGGCTTAGGGATGAGATGCACCTGATTGAGTCCTCTGCAGATTCCGAGTACATGGCGAAGAAAGTAAATGATACCAACGGCTGCTATGTTGTCCCGGCGTTTACGGGTCTTGGCGCGCCGCACTGGGATCAGTACGCGAGGGGAACCATTGTCGGCATCACCCGCGGCGTCAACAAATACCATATCATCCGCGCGACGCTGGAATCTCTGGCATTTCAGGTCAATGATGTCCTTCAGGCGATGAAGCAGGATTCCGGCATCGACCTCAAAGCACTGAAAGTGGACGGCGGTGCATCCCTGAACAACCTTCTGATGCAGATGCAGGCAGATCTCATCCGTGTTCCGGTCAACCGTCCGCAGTGCGTGGAGACCACGGCGCTGGGCGCTTCCTATCTTGCCGGTCTTGCGGTCGGATACTGGAAGAGCATGGACGATGTGGTCCGCAACTGGAGTATTGATAAGACCTTTGAACCGGAGATTACCGAAGATGTGTGCTCGGAAAAGATCCGTATGTGGAATAAAGCGGTCAAGTATGCCTATGGCTGGGCCAAAGAGGACTGAGAGATCCGGAAAAACGGCGGAAGCGGCTGCTCATCCGGAAAGGGCAGCCGCATGACGACTGAATGATATAATTGTGTAATAAAAAATGGATTTATAATCAATGTGCTGTCGCATCCGTTGCTCCATCAACCGGTGCGCGGCACATTTTCGGATTTCAGAAAAAGGATCTGCGGCATTATAAAAAGGGACAGTCATACCAAAAGGGACAGCCACACCAACTTGTGTCGGTGCGGCTGTCCCTTTCCGCTTGCGCGGTCATATGATTATGATGGATTTGCAATCTGGATGTCTTATGCGAGCTCCGGCTCGATGAGTCCGTAGGAGCCGTTCTTTCTCTTATATACGACATTTACCTCATCTGTGTCCGCATTCAGGAATACGAAGAAGTTGTGTCCGAGGAGTTCCATCTGTACACATGCCTCCTCCGGGTCCATGGGCTTGATCGCGAATTTCTTCATCTTCTCGATGTGAACCTCTTCCTCGCCGGTCTCCTCTTCATTGATGTACAGGTCGGAGAAGGAAACTGCGGACTGCTTCTTATCGACGATCTTCGATTTATATCTCTTGAGCTGGCGCTCAATGATCTCTTCTACAAGATCGATGGAAACATACATATCATCGCTGACCTGCTCGGCACGGATGATGGTTCCCTTAACCGGGATGGTAACCTCGATCTTCTGGCGATCTTTCTCAACACTTAAGGTAACGACTGCCTCAGTGTCTTCGTTGAAATACTTTTCGAGCTTGCCGATCTTTTTGATTACATCAGCTCTGAGTCCAGGTGTGACATTGATGTTTTTTCCGGTGATGGTATAACGCATAGACATCGCTCCTTTACTTTATGATGTGATTCACATCATTTAATCATCTTTAACGAGGACGGATCGGGAATCCCTTCCGGTTCCGCTTCGTTTGGTATCTGTAGTTTATCACATTTATAGAAAAAAGACAATAGAAAATGTAAATTGTCAAAAAACTTAATATTATTGAACAAACTCGACTGTCGTTACCGCGGAAACACTGTAAAAATAAGGATTTGCGGCACTTTTTTCTTTCACGGTGCAAGGTAAAAAAGATGGGATTTGTCAAGGGGAGATCACGTTTATAAGCACAATAAACGGAAGTTTATGAGAAATTCACAAAATTTTTAGAAATGAGTATTCCCTCCACAAAAGGGGGGCGGTGCGTAACAAAAGTGTGGATAAAGTGGATAACTTTGTGCATAAGTCAAAAATGTTGTAAATACGCGATTTGGGGAAAAGGATGGTTATCCACCGAAAATGCGTTCTATACTGTGGATAAAGTGGATAACTCTGAAACGCATCGTGGATTTTGTACATTTTGCAGAAAATGATGCCGGAGAAAAAAAACTCTTGACGAAATGGCGGTGGTTGCGTTACCCGCGCGCGTCCGCAACGGTACCGGAAAAGACCGCATATATGTAAACTTTTTATGAATCCATTGATTACCGCGGCTTCGAGTGCTAAAATTACTAAGATTGTGTAACTGTCACTATATTGGAAACGTGTGCGTTTCTGTGGATTGAAAGAATACGTTTGAAGGGAGATGTTCAGACCCTGACCGGCGGTTCCATGAGACAGGGAGACCTGCCTGTAGAATCAGCGGGATAAGGTTTGAAGGCAGACTTTTAAACTATACTTGCGGCTCTGATACGAGCCCGGATAAATCTGGCTCGGGCCAGAGCCTGGAGGTTAAAAATATGAATCTGGTAGAAAAACTGTTTGGAACACACAGCGAGCGCGAGCTGAAGCTGATCCAGCCGGTCATCCGGCAGATCCTTGATCTGCAGCCGACCATGCAGGCGATGTCCGACGAAGAACTGAAGGCGCAGACTCCGAAGTTTAAGGAGAGACTGGCGCAGGGCGAGACATTGGATGATATTCTTCCGGAAGCATTTGCCACGGTCAGAGAAGCCGCAAAGCGTTCGGTCGGAATGGAACATTTCCCGGTACAGCTGATCGGTGGTATGGTTCTTCATCAGGGCCGTATCGCGGAGATGAGAACCGGTGAAGGTAAGACTCTGGTATCCACCTGTCCGGCGTACCTGAATGCGCTGGAAGGAAAGGGCGTCTTCATCGTAACGGTCAACGATTACCTGGCGAAGCGTGACGCGGAGTGGATGGGACAGATCCATCAGTGGCTGGGCCTGACCGTCGGCGTCGTTCTGAATGAGATGAAGCCGGAGGAGAGACGGGCGGCTTATAACTGCGACATTACGTATGTAACAAACAATGAGCTTGGATTTGACTATCTGAGAGACAATATGGCGATCTACAAGGAGCAGCTTGTTCTGAGAGATCTCCATTACTGCATCATCGATGAGGTCGATTCGGTTCTGATCGATGAGGCGAGAACCCCGCTTATCATTTCCGGACAGAGCGGAAAGTCCACCAAGCTCTATGAGGTATGCGACGCATTTGCCCGCACCCTTCAGAGAGGTGAGGAATCTGCGGAGTTCTCCAAGATGGCGGCCATCATGGGTGAGGAGATTACCGAGACCGGTGACTTCATCATCAATGAAAAGGACAAGGTTGCAAACCTGACCGAACAGGGTGTGCACAAGGTGGAGCAGTATTTCCATATCAATAACCTTGCCGATCCGGAAAATCTTGAGATCGAGCACAACATGATTCTGGCGCTGCGCGCAAACTACCTCATGGAGCGCGACAAGGATTACGTGGTAAAAGACGACGAGATCCTGATTGTCGACGAGTTCACCGGTCGTATCATGCCGGGACGCCGCTACAGCGACGGCCTCCATCAGGCGATCGAGGCGAAAGAGCATGTAAAGGTTCGTCGTGAGTCCAAGACACTGGCAACCATCACCTTCCAGAACTTCTTCAACAAGTTCGACAAGAAGGGCGGTATGACCGGTACGGCGCAGACCGAGGAAAAAGAGTTCCGGAACATTTACGGCATGGACGTTATCCAGATTCCGACCAACCGTCCGGTACAGCGTATCGACCACGAGGATGCGGTATACAAGTCCAAGAAAGAAAAATTTGAGGCGGTTGTCGACGATGTTGTCCGCACCCACGAGACTGGTCAGCCGGTTCTGGTCGGCACCATCACCATCGAGACATCCGAGCTTCTCTCCAGAATGCTGAAGAAGAGAGGCATTGCCCATAAAGTTCTGAATGCGAAGTATCATGAGCTGGAGGCGCAGATCGTCGCCGATGCCGGAATCCATGGCGCGGTTACCATCGCGACCAACATGGCCGGCCGAGGAACCGATATCAAGCTGGACGACGAGTCGCTGAAGCTCGGCGGTCTGAAGATCATCGGTACCGAGAGACATGAGTCCAGACGTATCGATAACCAGCTCCGCGGACGTGCGGGACGTCAGGGCGACCCGGGTGAGTCCATTTTCTACCTCTCCCTGGAAGATGACCTGATGAGACTGTTCGGCTCCGAGAAGCTGATGAGCATGTTCACCGCCATGGGCGTGCCGGAAGGCGAGCAGATCCAGCACAAGATGCTGTCCAAGGCCATCGAGAACGCACAGAAGAAGATCGAGACCAACAACTACGGAATCCGTGAGAACCTCCTCAAGTACGATGAGGTTATGAATGAGCAGCGTGAAGCGATCTATGCGGAGCGCCGCAAGGTTCTGAACGGCGACAACATGCGCGACGTTGTCATGAGCATGATCAACGGCGTGGTGGAAAATGCGGTCGACATGTCCATTTCCGACGAGCAGGGCCCGGAGGACTGGAATCTCACCGAGCTGTCCACCCTGCTGTTGCCGATCATTCCGCTTCCGCCGATCCGTCTCACAGAGGATCAGCAGAATATGACCCGCGAAGAGCTCAAGCACATGCTCAAAGAGCAGGCAACCCGCCTTTACGAGGAGAAGGAGACCGAGTTCAATCCGGTCGACCGTCTGCGCGAGGTGGAGAGAGTCGTTCTGCTGAAGGTCATCGACGCAAAGTGGATGGACCACATCGACGACATGGATCAGCTGCGGGAAGGTATCGGCCTTCAGGCATACGGACAGAGAGACCCGCTTGTTGAATACAAGATGGCCGGCTATGATATGTTTGACAACATGATGGCAGCGGTTCGAGAGGACACTGTCCGTGTTTTGATGCACATCCGTGTAGAACAGAAAGTAGAGAGAGAACAGGCTGCGAAGATCACCGGAACCAACCGTGACGGTGAGACGATGCACACACCGGTCAAGAGAAAAGCGAGAAAGATCTATCCGAACGACCTGTGCCCGTGCGGCAGCGGCAAGAAGTTTAAACAGTGCCACGGAAAAGCGATTTTTGAGAGCATCGCAAGAGGCGAGAAACCGTCGCCGGAGGCACTGCAGAACGCAGCGATGGCTGCGTCTCAGGAGAAAGGAGGCAGCGCGAATGCTTGATCCCGTTGTACTGGATGGATTTAAGTCTACCCTCGGATCATACGACAGCACGCTTGCAGAGGTAAAAGATTCCCTGAATCTGGATGTTAAGAAGAAGAGAATCGCGGAGCTTGACAAAATGATGGAGGAGCCGGGGTTCTGGGATGATCCGGAGAAATCTGCGAAATATGTTCGCGAGAACAAGAGCCTGAAAGACTCCGTTGATACATATGCTAAGCTGGAGCAGCAGCACGAGGACATTGAGCTGATGATCGACATGGGCGCGGAGGAAGATGATCCGTCCCTTCTGGATGAGATCAGTGAGATGCTCGATGATTATACATCGACCATCGAATCTGTCCGTCTGTCCACACTGCTCACCGGCGAGTACGATCATGAGAATGCGATCGTGAAGCTGAATGCCGGTGCCGGCGGCACGGAGGCGATGGACTGGTGTTCCATGCTGTTCCGTATGTATCAGAGATGGGCGGAAAAACGCGGTTTCTCCGTCGACATTCTGGATTCTCTGGACGGCGATGAGGCGGGTCTTAAGTCTGTCACCATGCAGATCAACGGTGAAAATGCCTATGGCTTCATGAAGTCCGAGAAAGGCGTACACCGTCTCGTCCGCATTTCCCCGTTCAACGCAAATGCGAAGAGACAGACGTCCTTCGTATCCTGTGATGTCATGCCTGACATCGAGGAGGATATCGACATCGAGGTTCGCCCGGAGGATATCCGTATCGACACCTATCGTTCATCCGGTGCCGGCGGTCAGCATATCAACAAGACATCGTCCGCCATCCGAATCACGCATTATCCGACCGGTATCGTTGTTACCTGTCAGAATGAGCGTTCCCAGTTCCAGAACAAGGACAAGGCGATGCAGATGCTGAAGGCAAAGCTCCTGATGCTGAAACAGCAGGAAAATGAAGACAAGCTTTCCGATATTCGCGGCGAAGTAACGGACATCAACTTCGGAAGCCAGATCCGCTCTTACGTTATGCAGCCGTATCAGATGGTTAAGGATCTCCGCACCAATGCCGAGACCGGAAACATTTCGGCCGTGCTGGACGGGGATCTGGATCTGTTCATCAGCGAATATCTGAAGTGGATCAATCGATAATGAGATAATATGCGGGAGAGCTGTGGTTTCTGCGGAACCATGGCGGAACGCATATCAGTGGTATTTTATAAGTGACAAGTCCCGGGCGATGGCGCGCGGGATTTTGTCGTATTTACATCAGTCCGAAAAAGAGCGGCTGATGTAAACTGAACTTAGTCGAAAAAAGGAGGATATCCCATGATTCAGGCGGCAGTAATGGGCTTTGGCACGATCGGATCCGGTGTGGCGGAAGTACTTGACATCAACAGAGACGGCATTATTCAGGCGACCGGTCAGGAGATCGGTGTGAAATATATCCTGGATCTTCGGGAATTTCCGGACAGCCCCTACGGTGACAGGATCATCCATGATATTGAAGTGATCCTCAAAGATCCGGAGGTTCAGATCGTCGTCGAGACAATGGGCGGCGTTCATCCGGCGTTCGACTTTACCAAACGCTGTCTGGAGGCCGGAAAACATGTTGTCTCCTCCAACAAGGCAGTGGTGGATGCGAAGGGCACCGAACTGCTGGCCATTGCCCGCGAGCACCACGTGAACTATCTCTTTGAGGCGGCTGTCGGCGGCGGAATTCCGCTGATCCGACCGCTCACCACATCGCTGAAGGGGGAGACGATTCAGGAAATCAGCGGCATCCTGAACGGAACGACCAACTATATTCTGACGAAAATGAGCCGCGAGGGCCAGAGTTTTGCCCGGGCGCTTCTGACGGCGCAGGAACTCGGCTATGCCGAAAAGAATCCGGAGGCAGACGTGGAAGGCCATGATACCGGCCGGAAAATTGCCATTCTGACGGCTCTTGCAACAGGACAGGAAGTAAAGTTCGAAGACCTTCACGTGGAAGGAATCACCCATATCACCGCGGAGGACTTCCTCTATGCGAAAAAACTCGGCTTTTCGGTGAAACTTGTGGGCACCAGCCATATTGAAAAAGGAAAGGCCTGCGTGTATGTCTGCCCGGTGATGGTAGATGCCGACAACCCGCTGTACGGGGTAAATGATGTCTACAACGGTGTTGTGGTGGACGGAAAGACCGTGGGAAAAATCATGTTCTACGGTTCCGGCGCCGGAAAACTTCCGACGGCCAATGCGGTTGTCAGCGATCTTGTGGACATCGCAGGCCATTTGACGGAAAATGCGGCCTTCGGATGGAAGGAAGGAAAATTCCCGCTGAAGAGTTTCGAGACGGAAAAATTCCGTTATTATATCCGCATCTCGGGGGATCCGACCGAAGACATCGACGGCGTGAGAGCAGCCTTCGGTTCGGTGAAAGTGATCGAGGTTCCGGAACTTACCGGCGAATTTGCGGTTCTGACCGGCGAGATGGAAGAAGAGCGGTTTCAGAGAGTGTCCCCGGCGGTACGCGGCCTGATCTCATCGATCCGCGTGCGCTGAGAAACTCCAAAAACGATACGGAGGATCGGATACGCGGGCAGAACATTCTGCCTCATGTCTGAACCGGGAGAATATAATATGAAAATAATAGAAACAAACAGCCCGGAAGAGACCTACGAGCTCGGAAAAAAACTGGGAGAAGAGGCTCATGCCGGAGATGTATGGACGCTGGACGGAGATCTCGGTGTTGGAAAGACTGTTTTCACGCAGGGATTTGCGGCCGGGATCGGTGTCACCGAGCCGGTCAGCAGCCCGACCTTCACCATTGTCCAGGAATACCACGACGGTCGGATCCCGCTCTACCATTTTGATGTGTATCGCATCGAGGATCCGGATGAGATGGAGGAAATCGGATATGACGATTACTTCTTTGGAGATGGTGTCTGCCTGATCGAATGGGCGGATCAGGTCCGGGAGATTCTGCCGGATCATCTTCACCGCGTGACCATAGAAAAAAATCTGGAAAAAGGGTTTGACTACCGGAAAATTACGATAAGTGAGGAAGAATAAAGCAGTATGAAAGTTCTTGGGATTGAGTGCTCTTCGCTGACCGCGTCCGTTGCCGTAAGCGTCGACGGCGAGATGGCGGCGGAGTACACACTGAATCAGAAAAAAACACATTCGCAGACTATTCTGCCGATGATTGACCAGATGCTGGGACTTCTGGAGATGGAAGCCGCGGATCTGGACGGCATTGCGGTAGCAGCCGGGCCGGGATCCTTTACCGGACTCCGGATCGGCGCGGCGACGGCCAAGGGCATCGGTCTTGTGATAAAAAAACCGCTCATCAGCGTTCCGACAATGGACGCGATGGCGTTTGGGCTCTTTGGAGCAGATGGAATTCTCTGCCCGATGCTGGATGCCCGGAGAGGAAATGTATACACCGGGCTGTATGAGTACCGCGATGAATTCCGCGTGCTGAAAAAACAGTGTCTGAGCAGTGTCAAAGACCTGATCGCGGAACTGAACGCCTCGTCGGAAGGGAAGAGAGTTATTTTCTTCGGAGACGGCGCGGATGCAAACCGTGCTCTGATTGAGGAGACGGTGAAGGTTCCGTTTGCCTTTGCGCCGGCACCGTCCAACCGCCAGAGAGCCGCATCTGTGGCTGCACTGGGAGAACAGCTCCTTCTGGAAGGAAAGACCGTATCCGCTGCGGAATTTGCACCGGATTACCTCCGCAAATCTCAGGCGGAGCGTGAGCGCGACGTCGCGGAAAAACTCGGCGTCATGGATCAGCTTGCCGCCGGCATCGTTGTCCGCAACCCGGACGGCACCGATGCGTGAGGACGGGAAAAGAAGCAGAGATGCGATTATGCGGCAAAACCCCTGATCGGCTCCTGACCGGCGGAAAAGACAGCCGCATGGTGTCAACTGCGGGGGAGTTTGGCCGATCGCAGACGGAACAGAGAAGCTGCGGGCGGATAACCATGGAAAGGACAGAAAAATGGACCAGAACAGCACCGGACCGGAATATGAAATCCGCAGGATGAGGGCAGAGGATCTGCCCTCTGTTTCGGCTTTAGAGAAAACCTGCTTCACGGAGCCCTGGAGCGATGCGACGCTTCGGAGTATTCTGGAGAGCAGGCTCGATACCCTTTGGGTGCTGCTGTCACCCTGTACCGGGACGGATCCGGATTCTGCGGCGGACGGCCGAATCGGTGACGCATCGGATAATGCACCGGCACCGCAGATCATCGGATATCTCAATTACCGTGAAATTGCGGGTGAGGGAGAACTCGACCGCGTCTGCGTCCTGCCGGAATACCGCGGGCAGAGGCTCGGAGAAAAGCTTCTCGTCGTCATGCTGGAATACGCGAAAGACCGCGGCGTGGGCGATATCACGCTGGAAGTCCGCGCGGGCAATGAGCCGGCGAAGGGATTGTACGAAAAATACGGTTTCCGGACCGAGGGCGTCCGGAAAAATTATTACACGCATCCGACGGAGGATGCGCTGATCATGTGGAAACACGAATAGAATTGGAGAAATCAATATGTTAGATCTTTGTCTGCTCGGAACGGGCGGAATGATGCCGCTGCCGTACCGCTGGCTGACATCCCTTGTCTGCCGGTGCAACGGCAGCAGCCTTCTGATAGACTGCGGCGAGGGAACCCAGATTGCAATGCGCAAGCGGGGATGGACACCGAAACCGGTGGATGTCATTTTGTTCACGCATTATCACGCGGATCACATCAGCGGCCTTCCGGGCTTTTTGCTTTCGATGGCAAACAGCGACCGAACCGAGCCGCTGACCATGATCGGCCCCCGCGGTTTGGAGCGGGTGGTCAGTGCGCTGCGCGTCATTACACCGGAATTGCCGTTTAAGATCAAATACATTGAATTAAATGAACAACGGGAACATTTTTCCATCGGTCCCTATGAGATTGATGCCTTCCGTGTCAACCACAATGTAGTCTGCTACGGGTATTCCATCCGGATTCTGAGGAAGGGAAGATTTGACGCCGAGCGGGCGAAAGCACTGGATATTCCGCTGAAATTCTGGAATCCGCTGCAGAAGGGACAGACGATGACCGAAGGGGATAGGACCTACACCCCGGATATGGTTATGGGGCCGGACCGCAAGGGCATTCACATCACCTACTGCACTGACACCCGCCCGGTTCCGGTGATCGCAGAGTTTGCCGAGGGCGCGGATCTCTTTATCTGTGAGGGCATGTACGGCGAGAAGGAAAAGGCACAGAGCGCCCGGGAAAAGAAGCATATGACCATGCAGGAGGCGGCAAATCTGGCAAAAACGGCGCAACCGGCGGAAATGTGGCTGACGCATTACAGTCCGTCCCTCATTCATCCGGAAGAATTTGCGGATGAAATTAAGGAAATTTTCCCGCAGGCAAAGACTGCGCGCGACGGATGGACAAAGACCATCGACTTTGAAGAAGAGGAAACGGAAGATCATGAGAAAACACAGTGTTGATGAGGATGTATACATTCTTGCGATCGAGAGCTCCTGCGACGAGACCGCAGCGGCTGTTGTAAAAAACGGAAGAGAAGTTCTTTCGAATGTCATCTCCTCGCAGATTGCCCTGCATACGCAGTTTGGAGGCGTTGTGCCGGAGATTGCGTCGAGAAAACATATTGAAAAAGTAAATCAGGTTGTGGAAGAGGCGCTGGAAGAAGCGCACATGACACTGGACGGGATTACAGCGGTTGCGGTGACGTACGGTCCGGGTCTGGTCGGCGCGCTTTTGGTCGGCGTCGCTGCGGCGAAGGCCATCGCCTGGGCGGCAAAGAAGCCGCTTGTGCCGGTGCATCACATCGAGGGGCACGTGTCGGCAAACTTCATCGAGAACAAAGAACTGGAGCCGCCGTTTGTGTGCGAGATCATTTCCGGCGGACACACCCATCTTGTCATTGTCAAGGATTACGGTGAGTTCGAGATCATCGGACGGACCAGAGACGATGCGGCAGGTGAGGCATTTGATAAAGTGGCCCGCGCCGTCGGTCTCGGATACCCGGGCGGCCCGAAGGTTGACAAGGCGGCAAAGGACGGAGATCCGCATGCCTATGAGTTCCCGCGGGCGAAAGTCGGAGAGAATCCGTATGATTTCAGCTTCAGCGGACTCAAGAGCGCGGTGCTGAATGACATCAACCGCGCGAAGATGACCGGAGAGGAGATCTGCGTGCCGGATCTTGCGGCTTCCTTCCAGAATGCGGTGGTTGAGGCTCTGGTCAGCCGGGCGATTGCCGCATGCAAAGAATATCATTATGATCAGCTTGCCATCGCCGGCGGCGTTGCCAGCAACTCTGCACTCCGGGCGGGGATGGAAGAGGCATGCCGGGAGAACCATATCCGGTTCTACCGTCCGTCTCCGATTCTCTGCACCGACAATGCAGCCATGATCGGCGCGGCGGGTTACTATGAATATATCAACGGCGTTCGCGCAGGCTGGGATCTGAACGCGATTCCGAACCTGAAATTCGGCGAGCGCTGAGAAAGACGGAGCTGAAAAGAGAGGGCGGACTGTTCCTCACTCATAACGGGAGGCGTAAGAATGAGGACTGGAGCAATAATTCTGGCGGCAGGAACCGGAAGCCGGATGAAATCGGATGTCAAAAAACAGTTTATACCGGTGGGCGGGAAGCCGCTAATCTGGTATTCGCTGCAGCATTTTACGGAAGCGGGAGCCGATGACATTATCCTTGTGACGGGGGAGGATGACATTGAATACTGCCGTAAAATGGTGTCGGACTTTGGATTTGACCGGGTCCGCAAAGTGACGGCAGGCGGTAAGGAGCGGTATGATTCCGTCTACCGCGGTCTCTGCGCGCTGGAAGAGCAGGGCTACGGAGGAAAAGATATCGCTGCGATTCATGACGGTGCCCGACCGTTTGCCGATGCGGAGATCATCAGGAGAACATTTGCGGACGCAAGAAACTGCGGAACGTCCATTGCCGCCATGCCGTCAAAGGATACCATAAAGATCTCCCGGAAACTGGAAGACGGCACGTATGAGGCGGTCAGCACGCCGGACCGGAGCACCTGCTGGGTGATTCAGACACCGCAGACATTTTGCTTCGAACGGATCAAAAAAGCGTATGACGGGATCTATGCCGATCCGGAGCTGCAGGCCGGCGTGACGGATGATGCCATGGTCATGGAACGGGTACTGGGCGTGAAATGCCGTCTGACCGAAGGTTCCTATCGGAATATAAAAGTGACCACGCCAGAGGATCTGATGATCGCCGCGGCTTTTCTGCGCGCTGAGGAATGATCCGTGAGACAGGAAGATAATAAGAGAAGCGGAATAAGAGCACCAGGACGATGGAAGACAATCGGGAGGACTATATATAGAGGTGAGACGCATTCTTGCACAAATTGTTGTGGTTGTGAAAACAATTGCAAAATAATCCTCAAAAAAATCAAAATAGTCGTTGACACGATGAACCGACAGTGATAATATAAGGGACGTCGCTGAAAACCACAGGCCAAACGGCCCGGGGGCTGCAGGACGAAAGTGAACAGAGTGTGAGCTCTAACGCCCAGGAAACTTAAAAAAGTCCTTGACAAAAGGTTCACTGCCTTGTATAATGGCAAAGCACGTTTGGAGAGATATCGAAGCGGTCATAACGAGGCGGTCTTGAAAACCGTTTGTCCGAAAGGGCGCGTGGGTTCGAATCCCACTCTCTCCGCTTTACATAATCGAATATTCCAATCGATTCAAGCACTGCAGAAGTACCCAAGTGGTTGAAGGGGCTCCCCTGGAAAGGGAGTAGGTCGTTAGTAGCGGCGCGAGGGTTCAAATCCCTCCTTCTGCGTGACCTCTTCGGAGGTCGGAACATTGAAAACTGAACAGTATATAAAACCCTGAAAATTCCAAGAACAAAGGCCGATAAGGTAGAGGCCTGAAGTTCGAGAGATTTTCAAGAACAAAACCTTAAACAGTAATAACGGTTAAGAATAAGCCAAGCTTAAGTCTAAACCGGATCCAACTTTTAACGAGAGAGTTCGATCCTGGCTCAGGATGAACGCTGGCGGCGTGCCTAACACATGCAAGTCGAACGGAAATTACAGAAGGAAGTTTTCGGATGGAATTTTGTAATTTTAGTGGCGGACGGGTGAGTAACACGTGGGTAACCTGCCCTGTACCGGGGGATAACAGTTGGAAA
>NZ_FOIL01000027.1 GCF_900101295.1 [Clostridium] aminophilum
GAACTGTCTCTATGATGCTGAAAGCAATACATGCGCAGGAAAGCAAGGAGGCGGCACGCACCAAAGCAGCCGCTGTTGCTGAAAAGCTCCGTGAAATAAAGCTTTCCCAAGCTGCACACAAAGTTGAAGAAGGCATCGAAGAGACGCTCACATACATGGACTATCCAACCGAACACTGGAACAGGATCCGAACCAACAACACAACAGAACGGGTTAACTGGGAAATCAAGCGCCATACAAAAGCGATTGGGGCTTTCCCGGACGGTCAGAGTGCCCTGATGTTGGTCTGCGCTCGCCTGCGCCATGTGGCCGCATCAAACTGGGGATCCAAACGGTATCTGACATGAATCACTTGTTCGACCTGAAACTTCAGCGCAAGGTTGACGATCAGTCTGCAGTCAGTTAACGATGGTGAGCCGACGGGTGAAAATGAATTTGCGAAAAATTATTGACACTATCTCGACTTTTTATGGAGGATTTGATATGGAGTATGTATCTACATCGGAAATTGCAAAAATCTGGGAAATATCACGTCGTCGAGTTACGACATTGTGCAGAGAAGGCAGGATTGAAGGCGCAGTTTTTGCTGCCAATACATGGCTCGTGCCTAAAGATGCAAAAAAACCGGAAGATCCAAGAAGAGTCCGTAAAATGGAAAAGAATAAGAAGTGATTGTAGACTCAGTGAGCCCACAATCTAAAAATGGTTACTTTAAAATAAATTTGGAGGCAAATATAAATGGCAATAAGAAGTGCAAAGATTAATCAAAAAGCGGACCTGATTTGGGCGATTGCAGATAAACTTACAGGACCATATAAACCACATGAATATGGGGATGTAATCTTACCATTAACCGTTATACGAAGATTTGATTGTATCCTGTTTGATACAAAGGAAGCAGTATTAAAGAAATATGAAGAGGTTAAGAATCTTTCGATGAAGGATGTGCTTCTTCGCAAGGCTTCGGGTTTTGATTTTTATAATACAAGTAAGTATACATTTGAAAAACTTATGGATGATCCTGACCATATCGAAGAGAACTTCAGAGATTACTTAAATGGATTCTCTGAAAATGTACAGGACATTATCCAGAAATTTGAATTTGACGGTCATATAACAAGAATGGCAAATAAGAACATTCTTTATATTGTTCTGAAGGAGTTTACTACAGAAAAAGCAAATCTTCATCCAGATGAGGTTTCTAATCTTGAGATGGGTTACATCTTTGAAGAGATTATCCGTAGGTTCTCTGAAGCACATAATGAAGATGCCGGACAGCATTATACACCAAGAGAAGTTATCCAGCTTATGGTTAATATCCTATTTTATGATGATAACGATATTCTTTCCGGTAATAATGTGGCAAAGACCATTTATGATCCGGCCTGTGGTACCGGAGGAATGTTATCTGTAGCAGAAGAGTATCTTCATAGCTTAAATGCTTCTACAGAACTTGTATCCTTTGGACAGGAAATTAATGATCAGACATTCGCTATCTGTAAGGCAGACATGCTGATTAAAGGAAATAACGCAGATTATATTAAAGACGGAAATACTCTTTCTGATGATCAGTTCGTGGGGAATACTTTTGATTATATCCTTTCAAATCCTCCGTTTGGACGTGAATGGAAAAATGAGAAAGCAAAAGTAGAAGAAGAAGCAAAGAAGGGATTTGCTGGTCGTTTTGGAGCAGGTCTTCCTGCGGCAAGTGATGGTCAGATGCTTTTCCTTATGACTGCAATTTCTAAGATGAAGGATATTAGTCAGGGTGGAAGCCGTATTGCAATCATTCATAATGGATCACCGTTGTTTACAGGTGATGCTGGGTCAGGTCCATCTAATATTAGAAAATATATTTTAGAAAATGATTTGCTAGAGGCAATCGTGGCACTTCCGAATGATATTTTTTACAATACCGGAATTGCAACTTATATCTGGGTGCTTTCTAATAAGAAAGCTGGAACTGTTAGAGAAGGAAAAGTTCAGCTTATTAATGCAAATGAACTTTATGAAAAGCGCCGTAAGGCTCTTGGAAATAAACGAAATGATATTCCAGAAAAATACATTGATGAGATTACGCAGATTTACGGTGATTTTAAGGAAAGTGACATCAGTCAGATTTATGAGAATGCTGACTTTGGATATACAAAAATCACAGTGGAAAGACCTCAAAAAGACGAGGATGGCAATGTTGTATTAAAGAAAGGTAAGCCTGTGGCTGATACCTCTCTTCGTGATACAGAAAACGTGCCATTAAAAGAAGATATTAAAGCCTATTTTGAACGAGAGGTGCTTCCTTTTGCGCCTGACGCATGGATTGATGAAAAGAAGTCCAAGGTGGGATATGAGATTCCATTCACAAGGTATTTTTACAAATATGAAGCACCGAGACCATCAGAAGAAATTATGGCGGAAATTATGGAACTTGAAAAAGAATTATCCGGTAGTCTGGAGGAGGTATTTCGCTAATGGCTAAGAAAAAAGAGATTACCATCAGATCCTCTGCGGCAGAGTATCTGACATTTATTACAGCAACCGGTGAAGGCGGGATAGAAGCAATTTATGCTGATGAAAATGTTTGGTTAAGTCAAAAAATGATGGGGGTTCTTTACGATGTAGGAAAGAGCACTATTAATTATCATTTACATAAGCTGTATGAAGATGGAGAAATAGACGAGGATTCAGTTGTTCGAAAATTTCGAACAACTGCCGATGATGGAAAAGACTACGATACGTTACATTATAATCTTAAGGCTATCATTGCAGTTGGTCATAAAGTAGATTCGGAAAAAGCAGTCCAATTTCGTAAATGGGCAAATACGATAATCGAAGAATACACAATTAAAGGCTATGCCATGGATGATGAAAGGCTCAAAAAAGGCGGCAGTATTTTAACGAAGGAGTATTTTGAACAATTGCTGGAACGTATTCGAGAAATACGTTTGTCTGAGCGAAAGTTCTACCAGAAGATAACAGATATTTATGCAACTTCAATTGATTATGATTCGACAGCAAAGGAAACAAAACGATTCTTTGCGGCTGTACAAAACAAGCTTCACTATGCTGTTCATGGTCAGACCGCAGCTGAAGTGATTTATAACAGGGCTGATGCCGAGAAAGAGCATATGGGACTCACGACATGGGAAGGGTCTCCGAATAGTAAGATTCATAAGTATGATGTTACCGTGGCAAAGAATTATTTAACGGAAGAAGAGTTAGCTATCCTTAGTAGAATGGTTACGGCCTATCTGGACTTGGCGGAAAGTATGGCTATGCGAAATATTCCTATGACTATGGCCGATTGGGAAATCCGATTAGATGGTTTTCTTACATTGATGGATCATGAAGTTCTTAAGGATAAAGGGAAAATCAGTGCGGAGCAGGCCAGGATTCATGCAGAGACGGAGTTTGAAAAATATAGAGTGATTCAGGATCGATTATTCCAAAGCGATTTTGATCGATTCATGGAGTTGGAAGAACATTTAAAGGATGAACATAAATAAATGAAAAGGAAGAATACTCTAAATGAGAGAGATGAAAGATAGTGGTATTTCATGGATTGGATTAATACCAAAAGGGTGGAATATTTACAGAAATAAAAATGCGTTCTCTTGCTCGAAAGAATTAGTAGGAAAAAAATTCAAAGAGACGCAATTATTATCATTGACAACAAAAGGAATTAAATTAAAGGACATCAATAATCCGGAAGGGAAGTTACCAGAATCATTTGACACATATCAATATGTTAAAAAGGATGAAATTGTAATGTGTTTGTTTGATTTGGATTGTTCAGCGGTATTTTCAGGTCGTAGCCCTTATGATGGTATGATTTCTCCTGCATATAAGGTGTTAACTTGTACTACTAAAATGGTACCGGCTTATGCAGACTATTGGTTTACATATATAAGTTATGATAGAAAGTTTAATCATTATGCTAAAAATATACGATATACGCTGAATTATGAAGAGTTTGCATCTTTACCGATGCTTTTTCCAAGCGTAGAGGAACAGCATAGAATCGCAGATTACTTGGATAAAAAATGTGCCAAGATTGATGCTATCATTGAAAAACAGCAGGAGATTATCGAGAAGCTGAAAGAATACAAAATATCAGTGATTACGGAGACTGTTACAAAAGGAATAACTACGAGTGCTGTTTTAAAAAAATGTGAGGTGCCAGGAGTTGAAACGATACCGGAATCATGGGAGGTTAAGAAATTAAAACATTTTACGGAAGTGATATCAAAAGGCACAACACCTTCGACAGTAGGAAGAGACATTAATGATGAAGGCCCCGTTCGATTTTTTAAGGCGGAGAATATTCAAAACAATAGAGTTTGTAAAAAACCAGAGTTTTTTATTGATGAAGAAACCAATGATTTTTTAAATAGATCGCAATTGACAGATAGGGATATTTTGTTTGTTATAGCAGGTGCTACTATTGGCAAAACTGCGATAATTAGCGATGATTGTCTCCCAGCCAATACTAATCAAGCTGTTTCTTTTATTAGAATAAATGATAAGCGGAATCGTAAGTATGTTTGGTATAGTTTGCAGTCTTTACATATGAAAACAATGCTGGCGGTTAAAGCAACACAGGCTGCTCAACCTAATCTTGCAATGGAAGATTTAGGTAATTATCCAATTTTTTTGCCAACAAAGGCTGAAATGGAAAGGATTATAGATTATCTTGACAAAAAATGTGATGTGATAGATGAAACTATTATTAGCAAAAGTAGGATTATTGAAAAGTTTCAGGAATATAAGCAGTCTTTGATTTATGAGGCTGTCACCGGCAAAAGGGAGGTTTAGTTTATGTCTGATTTTGACGTAAAAGAACGTCGATTCGAAGAGGATGTTGAGGATTATCTGATTCATCACGGCGGATATGAAAAGGGAAATCCAGCTACATTTAACAGGGTAAGTGGTCTGGATGAAGGTACTTTTGTTAAATTTATAAAGAATTCTCAGCCAAAGCAGTGGGAAAGATTTGTGAAAATTTATGATGCGATGGCGGAGAAACAGATTATTGAGCGTTTTTCTCGTGAGGTAAAGCAGACAAGTCTCCTAAATGTACTTCGTCATGGATTTACCGACAGGGGGATTAAATTTCGTGCGATATTTTGGAAGCCGGAAACATCATTAAATGAAACCAGTAAAGCGCAGTATGAGGCAAATATTCTACATTGTACCAGACAGCTCCATTACTCTGTAAAGAATGAGAACAGCATTGATATCGTGCTTTTCATAAATGGTATTCCGGTTGTGTCTATGGAATTGAAATGTCAGTTCACTGGGCAGAGTACCACCAATGCCATCAATCAGTATAAGTTTGATCGTGCAAGCAAAGATACGATTTTTGCTTTTAAGGAGCGTGTACTGGTTCATTTTGCAGTGGACCTTACCAATGTGTATATGACAACACGTTTGGAGGGAGCACACACTTATTTCTTACCTTTTAATCAGGGAAGTGCCGGTGCAGGTAACGTTGGTGGCAAAGGAAATCCCAATAATGAAAATGGATATGATACTGCCTATCTTTGGGAGAATGTTCTTTGTAAGGACAGACTTTTAGAGATACTTCAGAAGTATATGCATCTGCAGCAGGAATTTGATGATAAGGGAAATCTGAAGTCGGAAAAAATGATTTTTCCAAGATATCATCAGTTTGATGTGGTAACAAAGCTTCTTGCAGATGTTAAGGAAAATGGTTCTGGAAAGAATTATCTGATTCAACATAGTGCCGGTTCTGGAAAATCTAATTCTATTGCATGGTTGGCTCATAGATTGGCAGGATTACATAACGATATGGACGAGAAGATTTTTCAGTCTGTCATCATTGTAACAGATCGTCGTGTTCTTGATAGTCAGTTGCAATCGACTGTATATCAGTTTGATCATGTAGAAGGCGTTGTTCAGAAAATAGATAAAAACTCTCAGCAGCTGAAAGATGCTATTGAGAGTGGCGCGGGAATCATTATTACTACCTTACAAAAGTTTCCGGTAATTTATAAAGAGGTTAATTCTGCAAATAAGAGATTTGCCATTATTGTTGATGAAGCTCATTCTTCGCAGACCGGCGATGCAGCTAGAAAATTAAAGAGAGCTCTTGCTGATACAGAGGAAATTTTAAAAGAATACGCTGAGATGGAGGCGGAAGACGAGAAGAATCGCAAGGATGATGAAGACCGTCTTTTAGATGAGCTTGCAGCGCAGGGAATCCATGAAAATCTTTCGTTCTTTGCTTTTACTGCGACACCGAAGGGCAAGACTCTTCAGATGTTTGGAACAAAGGATGCAGAGGGAGTATATCATCCATTCCATATTTATTCTATGAGACAGGCCATTGAAGAACACTTTATTTTGGACGTTCTGCAGAACTATATGACCTATAAGATGTATTACAAGATTACCAAGATTATCGACGATGATCCGGAACTTGATACAACACAGGGCTCAAAGGCTATCCTTAATTACGAGACATTGCATCCTCATA
The DNA here is from genome assembly GCF_900101295.1 of [Clostridium] aminophilum. Classification (GTDB taxonomy): domain Bacteria; phylum Bacillota; class Clostridia; order Lachnospirales; family Lachnospiraceae; genus Clostridium_R; species Clostridium_R aminophilum_A. Next base: position 6,497 of record NZ_FOIL01000027.1, read on the forward strand.
ATATTTCGCAGAAAACCGCTATTATGCTTTATCATTTTATGAATATTACAAGGCATAAAGTGGGTGGAAAAGCAAAAGCTATGGTGGTTACACCTTCGCGTCTTCACGCTGTACGCTATGTGCAGGAGTTTAAGAGACAAATCGAAGAAAAAGGATATGATCTTGATGTGCTTGTAGCTTTCTCCGGCGAGGTAACTGATGATGGTGTTTCTTATACCGAGGAAGGAATGAACAAGGACAAGAATGGTCAGAGCATCAAGGAAAAGGCTCTTCCTGAGGCTTTCCATACAGATGATTATGGAATCCTTGTGGTAGCAGAGAAATATCAGACCGGATTTGATGAACCACTGCTTCACACAATGTTTGTAGATAAAAAACTTTCTGGTGTAAAAGCAGTTCAGACGTTATCCAGATTAAACAGAACAGCGAGAGGAAAGCTTGATACGTTTGTACTTGATTTTGTAAATTCCGCTGAGGATATTAAGGCGTCCTTCGAGCCATTCTATGAAGAGACTGTGCTTCTCGAAGAAACAGATCCTAATGTTGTTTACGATATGAAAAACACATTAGACGAATTCCGCGTATATCAGACAAGCGAAATTGAAAAGTTTGCAGATATTTTCTATTCAAATGAGACACAGTCAGCAGGTGACTTGGGTAAGTTACAGGGACAATTGCGTCCGGCTGTAGATCGTTATGTATTGTTGGAAGCTGAAAGACAGGATTTATTTAAGTCTACGCTTGCGATGTTTAATCGTGTGTATGCATATATTACTCAGGTTTGTAGATTATTTGATAAAGACATTCATAAGTTTAGTGTGTACTCAAAATTCTTGTACACGATGTTACCAAAGGGACAACCGGGCGAAAAGGTAAGCGTAGATGATAAGATTCTCCTTGAGTACTACAAACTCGAAAAGGATTTTGAGGGCTCTATAGAGTTAGAAGGGTCTGATGGTGGTTATGTTCCAATTTCCGGTGATGCTGGGCATAGGGAACCAAAAAAAGATCCACTTACAGTTATTATAGATAAGATTAATGAGCGATTTGGAACGGCTTTTACAGAAATGGATAAGGTGCTTGTTCAGATGGAAAACGACTATGCTAATCAGGAAAAATGGCAGAGTTATGCAAAGAATAATGACAGAGCTACATTTATGTTGTTATTTGAAAAAGATTTCCCGACGATGGCTGCAGAGAGATACGAGCAGAATGATGAGTTTTTCAGAAGACTGTTCGGTGATCCGGAAATGATGAAACAGGTTATGGACACAGTCGGCTCTGTGTTATATGAACGCTTGAAGAAGTCGTTTATCTATGATCCGAAGTTTGGAGTGATTGATGAGGCAACACCGGAAACTTATGTAGAAGATATTTATGCGAAGCCGGTGAAATAAAATTTTAAGGGAAAAGGTAAAGCAAGTGAATTATTGTACTGATAGAGCTATAGAAAGTGCCGAAGAGGATCTCCTTGGCAGGTCATCGTTTTCAAAACAGGTAGGACAAGCTTTATTTGAATATAATGGGAATGACAGTTTAGTTATAGGATTGTTTGGGAAATGGGGAACAGGAAAAACATCTGTTGCAAACATGGCTTTAGAAACTGTTAATGAACTTTCGAAACAAGATGATAAAGCGCCGGTTATCATAAGATTTGCGCCATGGAATTATTCGGATAAGGATAATTTAATAACTCAATTTTTTTCGACGTTGAAAACAAATATTGATTTAGGCGACAATGAAGAATTGAAAAACAAAGTTGGAAAAGCATTATCAGATTATTCTGGTCTGTTTGCATTTGCGTCTTTAATTCCTGTAGTAGGGGCCACTTTGGCAAATATATTTACCGAAAAAGCAAAAAACATCGGTGATGAGTTGAAAAAACCATATGATTTATATACGTCAAAGAAGAAATTGGAAGAGGCACTTATTGATGTTGATCAAAAAATCATTGTGCTTATTGATGATATCGATCGATTAACGAATCAACAGATTCGAGACATTTTCCAACTTGTAAAACAGGTAGGTGATTTGCCTAAGGTTATATACGTGTTGGCCATGGATAGAGATGTTGTAAAACGAGCATTGGAGGAAGTACATAAATATGATGGAAATGAGTATTTAGAAAAGATAATTCAGATTCCGTTTGAAATACCAGAATTACGAAAGAGCAAGCTCCATAATATTTTTTTTACAAAGCTTGATGAGATTATAAAGGGGCTTTCTGGTGACATCACATGGGATCAACAATACTTCAACAGGATATTTAATAATTGTATAGAGCCATATTTGTTGACGTTGCGGGATGTGAACAGGGTGATAAATACCTTTCAATTCAGATACAGTATGCTTTATGAAGAAACATCCTTTGAGGATATGCTTGGTATAACGACAATGGAAGTGTTAAACCCTGAACTATATAAGTGGATTGCCGAAAATAAAGAGGCAGTATGTGGTGGAGTATTACATGGGTTAACTATTGGACGTAATAAACCTGAAGAGAATAAAAAAACATACGAAGATAAATTTAAATTGATGGGGTTAGCTCCAGAACAATCAATAAAGAGCGTGGCAGCTATGTTCCCGGTATTTGAAAAAGACACTGGAACTCGCTTTTACGAGGTTGCAAATAACACAAATATTAGAAAACAGATGAGAGCAGCACAATCCGAAAGGTTTGAGTTGTATTTCATGTTTGATATGGATGATGTCAAAGTCTCAAGAAATCTAGTTAATGAATGCATTTATTCGCTTGCAAAGGATGAGGTGGAAAGAATTGTTTCGGAGATAAATATGCAAGGGAATATTATGTATTTTATTGATGAAGTAAAAGCAATGATAGACACAATACCTTATGAAAGATTATCTATACTAGCAAGCTGTTTTATGAAAATGCGAAATGGGTTTTCAGGAGAATCGTCCATGAGCTTTTTTTTGCTATCAGCAAATAACGCTGCTTCTTATCTTGTTGATTCTATTATAAGAAGGCTCGAAACAAATGAAGAACGGTATGAATTGTATAAAGAATTATTGATAAATGCCAGTGATGCATCTTTCGGTACGGCTGCGTATGAGATTAGAAAACTAGAGAGAGCATTTGGAAGATTTACAGATGAATTAGAAAAAACAGAAGATCAATTAGTGTCATTAGAACAGCTAAAGGATTTGGAACAACTATTTTTGTCACGGATTGAAACGTATTCAGCAACAGATACTATGTTGGATTCAGATGAATCCGCACATGCGTTTTATTTATGGGAGGATTTAGATAAGGAAAATGCCCAAAAGTATATTAATCGTATTTTCAAGGATCCGATAAGAAAACTAAAATTTATATGTAGATTAGCCGGTAAGTGGAGTGGGACTAATGGTACGGGCTGGAGTTTTGCTCATAGCAATTTCTCAGATTATACAACTGCCGGGGAAATATATGAGTCGATACAGCAATTAGAAAAAGGCCGGTTAGATGAATTTACAGAAACAGAACAGATAAAACTTGCATCATATTATTTGAACTATAATAAAGATGAGTATATGCACGTGACGGAACAACAGGCAATGGAACTGGTGAAGAAATGGAAGGAATAAAAATATATTCAATTTATTAATGATATTTCTAGTGTGGTGCTTATTGAATTAGTTCTCGTTCGATGATGACGAGGATGATCGCATTACATTTTGAACTTTTTTCTGCCATACTTGGAGCGGTTCAAAAAATACAAGATTTTTGAGAGTACTCCAAGGAGGTTCCATATGGATCAGTGCACACGATTTCATAGACAATACTCTTATTAGATTCGTCGAGGTGTTCAATGATTTGAATTTGATTGACGAGTCCTTTTATACAAAAGTCAAATATGGTACGGACAATCCGGAAGCGATTTGTCTGCTGAAAAATGGCCTTTCGTTAAGCCTGGCACTGTTGCTTATTGATAGTTATAAACAATATTTGAAAATAAATATCAAAGACAGCGAAGTTTATTTCCAGTCAGATCTTATTGACGCGATGGAAAAGGCAGATGAAAATCGTATTCTTATTTACGAAGCGAAGAATTGTATGTGAGGAGGCAAGTATATGCTTGAAATTGGAACCAAAGCTCCGGCCTTTACCCTGCCGGATCAAAATGGAAATATGAGAAGCCTCGCAGATTATCAGGGACAGAAGGTAATCCTGTATTTCTATCCGAAGGACATGACAGCCGGCTGCACTAAGCAGGCCTGCGCGTTTGGAGATCTGTATCCGCAGTTCCGGGAGAAGGGCGCTGCTGTTCTTGGCGTAAGCAAGGACAGCGTAGCATCCCACAAGAAGTTTGAGGAGAAATACGGTCTGCCCTTCACGCTTCTCTCTGATCCGGAGAAGGAAGTGATTCAGGCTTATGATGTCTGGAAAGAGAAGAAGAATTACGGGAAGGTCAGCATGGGTGTTGTCCGGACGACCTATCTGATCGATGAGAATGGCATTATCATAAAGGCTTTTGATAAGGTGAAGGCGGCTGATAATCCGGCACAGATGCTGGGAGAACTGGAATGAGAATCATTATCTCCCCGGCAAAGCAGATGCGGGTGGATACAGATTCTTTTGCCTGCAAAGAGCTTCCGGTATTTATGGACAGGACAGAAGTCCTGATGAAATGGATCCAGAGTTTGTCTTATGAAGAACAGAAGAAGCTTTGGGCCTGCAACGACAAAATCGCCCGGCAGAACGCCGAGCGATTTGCGCATATGGATCTTTACAAAAATCTGACGCCTGCCTTACTGGCCTATGATGGCATCCAGTACACATACATGGCTCCGGCTGTTTTTGAGGATGGCCAATATGATTATGTGCAGGAACATTTGCGTATTCTGTCTGGTTTTTACGGTGTAGTGAGACCGATGGATGGCGTGGTTCCATACCGTCTGGAAATGCAGGCGAAGATTGCCGCAGGCGGTCATAAGAACCTGTATGATTTCTGGGGAGACAGTCTTTATCGGGAAGTGATCGGTGAAAGCAGGACCGTCATCAATCTTGCTTCGAAAGAGTATTCAAAATGCATTGAGAAATATCTGCAGCCGGGTGACCGGTATATTACCTGCGTCTTTGGTGAACTTGAAAGCAATAAAGTCGTTCAGAAGGGTGTTTACGCCAAAATGGCCAGGGGAGAAATGGTGCGCTTTATGGCAGGAATTCATGCAGAGGCTCCGGAGCAGATGAAGGACTTCAATTGGAGTGGGTATTGTTTTGATGATGACCGCTCTTCGGATCAGGAATATGTTTTTATCCGCAAAACAATACCAGGAAAGAAAAGTCTATCATTGTGAGTGGACGTAATGGGAGAGATGAGTATGGCATCAAGCAAAAGATACCTGGAATTCATATTGGAGCAGTTATCGGACTTGGATGATATATCTTATCGAGCTATGATGGGCGAATACATCATATATTATCGAAGCAAGGTGGTCGGTGGCATTTACGATGACCGTTTTCTTGTAAAACCCACAAAATCTGCTGTGGCGATGATGCCGAATGCAGATATGGAGCTGCCATATGAAGGCGCAAAGGAAATGCTGCTTGTCGATGACGTAGAAGACAGGGAATTCCTGCGCAAGCTGTTGGAAGCAATGTATGATGATCTTCCTGCCCCAAAGAAAAAGAAGTAAGGACGAAACAGACTGACTGCGAATACAGACAGGGTGAATATAAATGAGTAAGCACAAAATGGTGGACGGGCGACTGCTCCAGATGAATAAAAGCTATGGGCAGCTGAAACAGAAGCAGAAAGAAAAAATCTCGGAGTGGATGTACCAGGCCTATCGGAAGCAGACCTTGGAAAACTTGTCGGATGAGGAAGCACTGCAACTCGTTTTTGATCGGATTGAAGAAGCAAAGATCTGGATTCCGGATCATGAGATCCTTAACCGCTACCGGGCAAAAAAGAACCAGTTCAAGAGACGCCTTGCCGGAGAAAACGTGCCTCAACATATCTTTGTGATGGAAAGCATCCTGGAAAAAGCAACGCAGAAGATGGCTTCCCTGGAAAAGAAGATTGAGGAGTATGCAGCATTCCAGTCTGAAATCCGGAAGCTGGAGGCATATTATACGAGCCAACAGTGGAAGGACGATTATTTCATGGATGAGGATGGTACATTTCCGGCCAAACTGAAGCGAGGTGTCCTTTCACAGGATGGTATATGGAGTTTGCTGGAACGAAATAAGGAATTGACCCGGAAACTCGGGATTTCGGAGGTACAGGGGCATGATGAACATGAATGACGGATTATATATTGGCGTAGATGGATGCAGAGGTGGTTGGATCGCCTGCGTCCTGAATCAAGGTGAGCTCCGATTTGAACGATTTGATTCTCTGGAGCAACTTGTCAGCCATTATCCGGAATTTGATGCATTTCTGATTGACATGGCAGTAGGACTCAGATCCAGCGCAGATCAGTTAAGACCGGATGACCTTGCCCGTAAAGAACTGGGGCAGAAATCATCCTCGATATTTCCGATTCCCTGCCGCCAGGCTGTGTATGCAGATTCGGAAGAGGAACAGAAGCAGACCAATATCAGAATTCTTGGAAAAAGTCTTTCAAAACAGACCGTTCATATCATCCCGAAGATTAAGGAACTTGATGAATATCTGAGTCTTCATCCGGAGTATAAAAACCGGATTCTGGAAAGCCACCCAGAGGTGGATTTTGCCAGACTGAATGGATCTGTTGTAATGACCCGGAAGAAAGAGTATCCGGGCTTTTCGGATAGAGCAGCGATCCTGAAAAGGTATCTGCCCGGGAAAGATTTATCCGGCATGTGGGGGATGGCAAAGAAGCTTAAGTGCAATCCGGATGACTTGCTGGATGCCGCCTGTCTTGCAGTGACTGCAGCCCTGGCAGCGGGCGGAATGTGTGAGACGATCCCTGCGGAGCCGGAACAGGATGAAAGCGGGCTCTATATGAAGCTGACAATTCCAAAAAGGATCATCGGGGTACCGGCAAGCGGACAGAAGGTTGCCATCGTGACCGGCGGAGCCAATGGAATAGGGAAATGCATAACAGAGGAATTCCGAAAACAGGGCGTAAAGGTCTATGTGATCGATAAAGCGGCGGGCGACCATTATGTTGGTGATATCTCTGACAAGGCCGTGCTGGAAGCCTTCGCAGAGAAAGTGATCTTTGAGAACGGTGGTATTGATTATCTGATCAATAATGCGCTGCCGCTAATGAAAGGGATCGATGAGTGCAGCTATGAGGAGTTCCAGTATGCACTGGCCGTCGGCGTAACTGCGCCGTTCTATCTCTCCAAACTGTTTGCGCCGCATTTCCGGGAAGGTGCCTGCATTATCAATATTTCATCTTCCCGTGACCGGATGAGCCAGCCACAGACAGAGAGCTACACAGCGGCAAAGGGCGGGATTGCGGCGCTGACACATGCGATGGCTGCCAGCTTCGCGGGGAAGGTCCGGGTGAACTCTATTTCCCCTGGATGGATCGATACGGCTTACACGATATATGAAGGTCCGGATGCTTTGCAGCAGCCAGCCGGTCGCGTTGGCAATCCGATGGATATCGCAAACATGGTGATGTTTCTTTGCTCTGACAAAGCCGGTTTCATTACCGGAGAGAATATTTGTATCGATGGCGGCATGACAAAGCTGATGATTTACCATGATGACCACGGCTGGACCTATACGCCGGAAGAATAAAGGAGAATGGCATGGGCTACTGTACCTGGGCCATGATAAGGGGCCAATCCCGGTGAGCAACGGATTATCAGACAGGATCAGTAAGGATCTCAAGAAGCGTGGCTTCAAATACGTGGGTGCTGTCACAATTTATTCCCATCTGCAGGCCTGCGGCGTCATCTGTGACCATGATCCGGAATGCCCTTGTTATCAGAAGATTGTTGCTGCGCATCCAACTGTACGGAAACGTAGGGACAAGGAGGTACTTTGATTATGAGAGTATTGATTTTTAACGGAAGTCCCAGACCCAAGGGAAATACTAAACAGATGATCCAGGCTTTTTGCGAAGGACTGGAGACGGCAGGGCACGAGTATGGTGTATATGAGGTCTGCAAGATGAATATCCACGGATGTCTTGCCTGCGAATACTGCCACACAAAGGGAAATGGACAGTGTGTTCAGAAGGATGACATGCAGTTTGTCTATCATGAGCTTCGAGAAGCTGAGATGCTCGTGTTCGCATCTCCGATCTATTATCACGGCCTTTCCGGGCAGCTGAAATGTACGATTGACCGATTCTATGCGGCAGCGTATCCTAACAAACCGGAAAAGCTGAAGAAGGTGGCCATGTTCCTGAGTTCCGGTGATCCTGACATGTATGACGGGGCACTGTTCTCATATAAGGGAGATTTTCTGGATTATCTGCAGTTGGAAGACATGGGAGTATTCACTACGCATGGATATGATTCCGGCGTGCCGGAGGAAAAGCTGGAGGAGCTTCGCAGGTTTGGGGCGAGTCTGAAATATTAAGAAAGGTATCAGATAGAAGCTGTACCGTTGAGAGAAAAGCATTAAGTATCTGATGGGCCATACGGATATCAGCGTCACCCTGAACACCTACACGCATCTGGGACTGATCGATGCGGAGCAGGAGCTGGAACGCATGCAGAGAGAGGTCAAGATGAGTGAGAAGATCGAGCGCTGGAAGCAGCGCAGAAAGTCTTCAAGGGAATGAAAAGGGATGGAAAACCGGTGAAACCGCAAAAATCCAATGTTGATAAAACGCGGTTTTCGGCCTGTTTTTCGGTCCGTTTTATCAACATTGAAGTCCAGGATATGCAAGGAGATGCCAGTTTATGCCGGATTTCAATGAAACCTGAAATCGCGGAAACCCGCATAAAATATGGAAAAACGCGGCATAAGCTGGCAAAAATAAGCATGATAAAAATTTTATTCGTCTGCCACGGCAGGATACACAGATAGTGCCTCAAACCCTTATGAATACTGGATTTCAAGGATATTTGCGAACTGTTTTATACCGCGTTTATACCTTTAAAAACACCCCGATGTGAAACTATTGGAAGGATGGATGAAGAGTATGACAAGAGTACTGTTCGTCTGCTGGGGCAAGAGATTTCAGTAAAGCAGAAAGCCTTGAAAACACGGCATTTTGATGATTTACCAAACGGATTTACACCCCGTTTACACCTTTTGAAGGTGGACTACCCGATGAATGATGAGAGCACTCTGCGTGATGCAGGGCGCTTTTTTGAATAAACGAGCTGATACTATATAGAATAGATATGTGAAATGATCATATAATGCTAAACGCATGGCTATACGGAGAAAAAAACTCCAAATAAAGAAATTTATCTTGAAAAATCGCCTTGGTTCGTATTATAATGAATGCGCAACCTGGAAAGGAGGCATATTCATGCTAATTAAAATATCTGTCGAGAATTTTAAGTCTTTTGATCAGAAGGAAGAATTGTCGATGATTTCTTCCAGCAAAATGCAAGGAAACAAGAATCATCGAGTACAGATTAAACAGACTAAGTTGTTAAAAAATGCTGTGGTTTATGGCGCTAATGCATCTGGCAAGTCAAATCTTGTGACTGCATTTGCGTTTATTAAGGCAACCCTTATGGAAGGTCTACCGGTTGTGTCAGTTAATGATTTTTGCAGAAATAGGGAAGAAAATAAAAACCGGGAGAGTATTTTTGAACTGCAGTTTACGGTCGGAGATACTTTTTATGCATATGGTTTTTCGGCAATTCTTAGTCAGAGGAAAATTACGGAAGAATGGCTGTATGAACTTATGCAGGATGGTGGGGCACATCAACTTTTTATTAGAGAAGGAGATAACTCACCGATTTTAGGAGAAGATGTCAAACTAACTGCTACAGAGAAAAGCCGCTTTAATGTTTATTCCGAAGACTTTGCGGGACAGGAGTCAAAGCTCTTCCTTACTGAAATGAATCGGGGAAAGAAATATGATGATAAATCAAGGCTTCTGTTTTTCCAAGAAGTATTTGGCTGGATTATGAATAATATCATCGTAATAACGCCGAATATGGGTATCTCGAATACCGAGGCATATTATAACGATGAGTCCTTGGAAAACATTAGTAGGTTGATTCAAACCTTTGACACAGGTGTTACGGAGATTAAGACAAGAAAAATTACTACTGAAGAAATGAGCAAGATGATTCCGGCTGAAGTGGTGCAAGGGATCTTTAATCAATTAATGACTCAAATGAGGATTACAGGTGCACCGGGAGTTCAGATGACATGGAGAGTGGAAGGTGGCTTTTTTAATATTCGTATTGCCCAGGGTAATTCTGAACCAGAGATTACCACACTTGTTTTGAAACATGGAAGATCCGCTTTTGACTTTAATTTCGTGGAAGAATCGGATGGAACTAAGAGATTGTTTGATCTTATAGATATGCTGCTTACCGATCGCCCAGATACACTTTTTGTTGTGGATGAACTTGAACGTAGTTTGCATCCGAAGTTAACAGAGCGTTTTCTGAAACTGTTCATGGATGCTCACGACGACACAAGAATGCAGTTGGTATTTACAACACATGAGGACACTATCATGGATCAGATTCTTTTTAGGAGAGATGAAATCTGGTTTGTGGAAAGAGATGCGGATAATGCCAGCAAAATATACTCTCTTGATCGTTTTAAGGAAAGATACGATAAGAAACTGAGCAAAGCTTATCTTGAAGGAAGATATGGCGCAATTCCTGTGTTTAAACAGTTTTCTTTCCGGAAAGGAGAGTAAAAATGCCGGTACATGCATATACAAACTGGAATAGCCGCCCTTCCGATGAGATTGAGCAGATAGAGCCTTTTCGAAAGTATTTCTTTATCTGTGAAGGCGCTAATACTGAAACCTTCTATTTCAGGAGGCTAATCGATCTGCGAAAACAGTTAGGAATACACCCGCTGATAGATATTCGCTTATGGGAAAAGACCGATGAAGACAGGAATCTGTCTTTTGCAAAGAACCTGGTTGCTTTTGCTGAGAAACAAAAGCAGAATCCGGAAAATGAGTTTGATTATGAACGAGATAAGATGGTCATTGTATTCGACGGTGATATCTTTGAAGAGAAAGTGCAAGGATATGAGGAACTTATTACTCAAATCGAGAATACAGATATAGCAGGTGTGACGAATCCGGGCTTCGAATTGTTTTTGCTGCTTCATATTGAGGGAAGCTATGAAGAGCGTATTAAGAATCATGAGGCAGAGTTTCTCAATATGGACGAAGACGGAAAGTACAGCTATGCCTATAATGTGCTTCGAGAAATAACCGGAATGAATGCAAAGAAAAATCCCGAAATAGGAAATCTCGCGGATAATGTCCTCATAGCAATTGATCAGGAGAAGAAGATTAATCAGGATATTCATGATCTAAAAGGGAAGGTTAGCAGTAATATCGGTAAGATCGTTGAAGATATAATAAATGAGAAACCACAAGTTTAATGAGAATAACTAAAGTATAAAGAAGCTTTTTAGGAGAACCAGAAGTATGACTCCCAATCAATATATTAATAGTATCGTTCAAAAGCACAGATTGCCAGACTCGTTGGACGAATATACATCATTGAACGTAGTAGCACCTCTTAAGCGGATTATATCAAGTTGGGCAGGGACTTGCCTTTGCGAAGTAAAGTTATCGGGTTCTAGGGCTAAAGGAACAGCGATAGATTTGTCAACAGATCTTGATTTGTTCATTTCTCTTAGTTCTACAACCAATAATAGTTTAAGAGAAATATATGAGTCATTATACTCTCGTATACAAGATGAAGGAATTGAGGCAAGAAAGCAAAATGTATCAATAGGAATTGACTATTTGGGAAAGAAGGTAGATCTTGTTCCAGCGAAAAGACAGGGACAATATGGCAATGATCACAGTTTATATAAGAGAAAAGAGGATACTTGGACAAAGACTAATATTGATACTCACATTAGCCAGGTACGTCAATCAGGAAGGTTAACGGAGATAATCGCATTGAAAGTATGGCGAGAGAATCATAGTGTAGATTTTCCGTCGATTTATTTGGAGACGTTTGTTATAGATTCATTACGTGGACGAAGCCTAAATTCACCAGCAGATAATTTTATTTATTTGCTTAAAGATATTCGAGATAATATTCAATATAGGCGAGTTATAGATCCAGCAAATTCCAATAATGTTCTATCAGATGAACTTACCCTAATGGAGAAAAGGAAACTTCAAAGTATGGCAGATTCTAGTATTTCAGAGCAGTATTGGCGCGATATTGTGTGGTAAATGATACATTTGATAGGAATGAGTAGTAAGATAACTATATTCCTGCAACAACGAAGAGAAGGAGGCTTCTATGCCACGCGTAAATATGTTGGAGTTATTTAAAAATATGCAAACTCAGATGGCGTCGACATTAGAACTGGGGCGAGCATCAATAACCCATAATGGCGAAATGGGGGAGGCTGCAGAAGAAAGTTGGCGTCAATGGCTGCGAAAGTATCTTCCACGTAGGTATTGCATAGATAAAGCAATAATAGTTGATTGCGATGGTAATACAAGCGATCAGATAGATATAGTGATCTATGACGGACAGTATTCATATTTTGTCTTTAAACATGAGCAGGTCATATATGTTCCAGCGGAGAGCGTGTATGCAGTCATAGAGGTCAAGCAGGAATTAAATAAAGCAAATTTAGACTATGCGGGTGAGAAAGCTGTAAGTGTACGTAAACTTAAAAGAACATCAGCTGAGATTCCTTTTGTTGGTGGAATCTATAGGCCTAAACCTCTACATAAAATATTGGCTGGTATTATTACAATTGAGTCAGGCTGGAAAGATCCATTAGGGGATTCGTTAAAGAAAAATTTGACAAATGTAGACATAGATAAGCAGATTGATTTTGGATGTGCAATAAAACATGGATCATTTTGGACAGAATATGGAACTAAATTATCAGTAAAAAGAAGTGCGCCAGATGAGTCTTTACTTTTTTTCTTTTTGCAATTGCTTAAAGCGTTACAAGCAATTGGAACGGTACCGGCAATTAGAATTGATGAATACGCAAAGGTATTAAATTCGTATGAAGAGTAATGGAATCTTTATATACGAAAGAATAGCCTGCAGTTATCCTTAATACGTGGATGACCGCGGGCTTTTTTATTTTGCTCACCGTTTACCTCGAAAAATCTACCATTCACTACATTGGGAGCAATAAACAGTGAGTAATATCCGATAATATCTATATAGTATGCCCTTGGGGAGGGCGCAAGACATCCGGTGGATGTATGCTCTGCGCCGACCGGAGCAAAGCGGAGACAACCATGAGAATTGCTATTTGTGATGATGAAAAAAGAATATGCGCCATCCTTGCCGAGAAAGTTGGAAAGATCTGCCCTGATGCAGAGATTATTACATATGCTTCCGGGAAAGAATTGTTTAATGCTGATGAACTGCCGGATATTTTATTGCTTGATATCAGAATGCCTGAGGTCAGCGGTATGGATGTTGCAAAGATTCTTCGGGATAGGGATTGGAGAAAAATCCTAATCTTTATTACTGGGGAAGAAGACTAGGTGTTCAACTCCTTTGATCTTCGTGCGTTCCACTTCCTTGTGAAGCCGGTGGCAGATGAAAAGCTTAAGGAAGTGCTGGATAATGCCCAGAAGGAGTTGGAACGATATGGGGATATATCCGGTAAACAAGATAAATATATTGAAATTCAGTCCGGCACGCCACATATCCGAATCAATCTGTCAGAGCTTTTGTATGCAGAAGTGTATGACCGTAAGACCATCCTTCATATGAAGGACGAAAGCATAGAATACTATGGCCAGTTATCGGCTCTGGAAGAGCTTGTGTGGAAGGAATCTTATCGAATTCACAGGTCGTATCTTGTGAATATGAAATATGTGGAATGGTATGACAGGACGTCGGTAAGAACGCTTGGTGGCGACACTATTCCGATTGCGAGAAGGGAATACGACGGTTTCCTTAAAGCATATATGGAATACAGCCGCAGGAGGATAGATTCATGAGTGTGGAAAGAATGTGGGATATGGCAAGTACAATGTCTGCCATAGCAGGACTGTTTGTCAGTGCAATTCTTGTGGCAAGGTTCTCTTCATCAATGTAGATTTTACTGCAATTCATGAGCTTGCCAAGATGATGTGCATCGATAGCAGAAACATTAATCAGATTGCAAAAGCAGCCAATACCTACGGCTGGGTTGATGAAAAAAACATTGCTGATATGAAAGCTGAACATGAGAAAGTTCTGGAAACGGTAAAAGAGTATTTTGATAAATTGCTTGAAATCATGTAGTTCTGGAAAAGTGTTTTTAGCCTGCTTGCAGGCGTAGCTTGTCGATGAAAAATCGGCAATCGGGGGGATTGGGGCATACTCCCCAACAAGTAAAATCGCATCAGGTGTACACCGATGCACTGCTTGCCAGTTTATAAACAACAAAATTTTCGATATGGAAAAAGAAAGGAATAAAGAAAAATGACTATGACAGAATATGATGAATTAATGAATGACACAAGATTGTTTTACAGGCTTCCGAAGAGATTGTTTGAGGATCCTGCATTCGAAGAAATGTCGATTGATGCAAAAATGCTATACATGATTTTGCTTGATCGCAGATGTCTCTCGGAGATCAATGGAAGTGATTGGAGAGATGATCACGGATGCGTGTTTATCTATTTTACCATCGAAGAGATGATGAGACTTATGAACTGTGGGAACAAAAAGATCAATGAGCTTTTGAAGGAATTGGAGAAATATGATCTTGTTCAGAGGAAGCACAGAGGGCTGGGAAAGCTAAACAGGATTTATGTGTATGATCTTCTTTCGCCGTACAATCCAAATTGGAAGCCCGGAGTAAAGAAAACTATGGAAGGAGATGAGAAATATGCTTAATACAGATCTTGGATGCAATAATGCAAACGGAATAACTCTGATACATGAGATTACAGAACGGCTCGCCAAAGTTCCAACTATAGTTCCGCTTGCTTATGGGATTCTTTGTGAGCTGAAGAAGACTATGAAAGAAGCGGTTCCTGTAAAAGAGATGAAAGATAGCCCAGCTGTTTCCATTGCGGACAAGTATTCTCTATCGATACAGGAAGCTGCTGAGTATTACGGGATTGGAGAAAAAAGACTTAGAAGTATTATATCAGAGCACTATAATGAGCCTTTCATTCTTGAAATAGGATCGCATCAGCGTATAAAAAGAAGACTCTTCGAAGAGTTTCTTGATCAGGCAACGGCGGTATGAATAAACACATGAAATAATGAAAACAGAAAAAAAAATACGTGGCAGGCGAACAACCCGATTGATATAATGTCAATGTCGGGTAGTTCGCCTTTTTTTATTGACAAGGAGGACTACTAATATGAGTGAAAAAAGAAAGGATAACAGAGGAAGAGTTTTACACAACGGAGAAATCCAGCGTAAGGACGGAAGGTATCAGTTCAAGTATATAGATGCCAACGGAAAAGAAAAATTCGTATACAGTTGGATGCTTGACCACAATGATGCTACGCCACAGGGAAAAGTCAGAAATTTATCCCTAAGAGAAATGGAACGTCAGATTCAGGCTAATCTGTTTGACAACATCGTTTCAAATGTTGGCAATATGACCGTGCTGGAACTTGTGGAGAAATACATTTCTACGAAGACCGGTGTGAGGCCTACAACGAAAGCGGGTTATAAAACGGTGATCAATTTCCTGAGTAAGGATCCCTTTGGCAGAAAACGCATTGATACAGTGCGTCTCTCAGATGCAAAATGCTGGCTTAGCAAGCTTCAGGCAGATGGAAAGAGTTATAG
The DNA here is from genome assembly GCF_900101295.1 of [Clostridium] aminophilum. GTDB lineage: Bacteria > Bacillota > Clostridia > Lachnospirales > Lachnospiraceae > Clostridium_R > Clostridium_R aminophilum_A. Next base: position 22,294 of record NZ_FOIL01000027.1, read on the forward strand.
CTCGATTCATTCCTTAAGAGGCGTCTTAAGACCGGCTTTTAAGATGGATGTAGATGATGATCTGATCCGCAAGAGTCCGTTTGATTTCGAATTGGCATCCGTGATCGTAAATGATAGCCATACAAGGCTTTCGATAACCAGGGATGAAGAGAGAAAATTCCTTAAGTTTGTAAAAGAGGATCCTCATTTTTGCAAATACTATGAAGGAATCTATATTCTTTTCCACACGAGCTTCGCATCTCGGAGTTTTGCGGACTGACTCTTGGGGATATCGATTTTGAGAATCACAAGATCAATGTGGACCATCAGCTTCAGAAGCGTGCACATATCGGATACTACATCGAGAGTACAAAGACTACTTGCGGAACCAGAGTACTACCTATGACAGAAGATGTTGAGGTTTGCTTTAGGAAGATCATCTCTGAACGCAACGCACCCAAGGTTGAGCTGATAGTAGACGGATATACCGGATTTCTGTACTACGACAAGGATGGAAGCATTACATACTCGCTTCACTGGGACCATTACTTTAAGCATATAGTGGTGGACAAGTATAATTCCATTTACAAGCTTCAGATGCCCGAGATTACACCTCATGTATGCCGCCATACCTACTGTTCCAACATGGCGAAATCCGGGATGAATTCGAAAACACTTCAGTATCTCATGGGACATGCGGACATTGGAACCACGCTTAATGTCCATACTCACGTGAATTTTGAGGATGCAAAAGCAGAGATCGAGAAGCTGAATGTTGTGTGAAAATCTTAAGGTGTAAATGAAAAATAATTACACCTTTTGCCGGTGTAAATATGCCCAAATATGCATATATTATGTCGGCAAATGAAAATGAAAAAGGTGTCTAAGCCCTGATAAAACAAGGAAAAACGATATGATCAAAATATTATTCGTCTGCCACGGCAGCATCTGCCGTTCACCAATGGCAAAATACGTTCTTCAGGATATGGTTGAAAAACGGGGGCTCGCGCACCGGTATCGGATCGACTGTGCGGCGATGACATATGAGGAGATTGGAAATCCGGTGTATCCGCCGGTGCGGCAGGTTCTGAATCAGCATGGGATCAGCTGCGACGGATATGCGGCCCGCCATGTACGGGAAGAGGATTATACCGATTTTGATTACATCATCGGAATGGATGCGGAAAACATGCGGGATCTTGCCAGGGCATTCGGAAACGATCCGGCCGGTAAATGCTGCCGGCTCCTGGATTTCACAGATGATCCGAGGGATATCGCGGATCCGTGGTATACCCGCAGATTCAATTACTGCTACGAAGACGTTAAACGCGGATGCGAGGAGCTTTTGCGGAAGACAGAAGGGGAAAACTAAATAATATCGTACGGGAAGTTTCGTGAGGTTACTACATTGTCGGATGGAAACGCAGAGCAGAAGCAGTTGTTTCTTATCCGGCATTTCTTTATTGACAAAATCGACACGCGTGTCTAAAATAAAAAACGACATTGGTGTCGATTTTTGCGGGGTTGGCCAAATCATAATAAAAAACGGAAAGCGTATAAGAAAAAATGATCATAGGTTTCATGACTTCAACATTGTACAAGTATGAGTACCGGGTATCGGGGAGGTAAAAATGACATCAAAAGGTGAACAGACAAGAAACACGATATTGGATGTATCATACGCTCTTTTTGCAGAGAAAGGCTTCAAGCAGGTGACCATGAAGGATGTCTGCGAAGTCACCGGTATGAGCCGGGGCGGACTGTACAGTCATTTTTCCGGAACGGCGCAGCTGTTCGAGGCGTTGCTGGAGCGAATTACGGAAAAGGAGTCGATGGATTTTTTCGGAGAGATGAAAAAGGGGATGTCTGCGACGGACATTTTGAACGGTGCACTTCTTCTCATGGAGGATGAAATGAATCATCCGGAAGAGTCTCTGAGCATGGCCATGTATGAGTATGCGGAAACCGTTGATTGTGGTGTGATGAAACATTTTACCGAAATCAATGAGGATAAATGGACAGAACTGATCCGGTACGGGATAGCTCGCGGAGAATTTCAAAACGTGGATGTCGATGAAATGGTGAATGTGATTCTGTATTCATATCAGGGTATCCGAATGTGGAGCCGCATTATTCCGATGAATCCGGATAGTTTTCATTCCATTGTGAGTCATATCAAAAGGCAACTGACTGGATCAGGAAAAGAAGGATCGGGAACGGAAGCAGAACAGAGATCAGAGTGAGAGATTGAAATGGAAACAGAGTAAGAACCAGAAGGCAGAGCGGGAAACTGAACGGAAGGCAGAGCGGGAAAATGAGCAGAAAGCATAGCGGGAGACAGAACAGAAGGCAGAGCGGGAAACTGAACGGAAGGCAGAGCGGGAAAATGAGCAGAAAGCATAGCGGGAGACAGAACAGAAGCAGAGCAGGAAACTGAACAGATAGCGGAGCGGGAATCAGAAAGCAGAGCAGAAGACAGAACTGGAAACAGAAAAGGAGAAAGAAGGAAATGACGGAATTGCTGAAACAATTCAACAGGAAGAACAACTGCGAAGCCAGCGAAGAACTGGGACAGAACCGCAATAAGGCGGTTTTATATGTTCACGGAAAAGGCGGAAACGCGGAGGAAGCAGAACATTATATGGAGCTTTTTCCGGAGTGTGATGTGTATGGATTGGACTACCGGACGGATCTTCCGTGGGAGACGAACCTTGAGGTGGAGAGCGTGGTGAATGATTTGAGCGGGAGATACCGTCATATCATACTGATCGCTAACAGCATCGGCGCATTTTATTCCATAAATGCGAATATTGGAGAGAAGATCGAGCGTGCCTTTTTCATTCACCGATGGTTAATATGGAAAAACTGATTCTCAGCATGATGACGTGGGCGAAAGTATCCGAGGCGGATTTGCAACGAGAAAAAAACATCCGGACGGAGTTCGGTGAGGATCTGTCATGGGAGTATCTTTGCTATGTGAGAGAACATCCGGTTTTCTGGAGGGTTCCGACCGATATTCTGTATGGGTCGGAAGATCATCTGCAGGATCAGGAAACTGTCCGGAATTTCGCGGAGAAAACAGGAGCATCTCTGACTGTGATGAAAGGCGGAGAGCACTGGTTTCACACGGAAGAGCAGGTGGCATTTCTGGATCGGTGGCTGGAAGCAAAGACCGGGACTGTGAGAGATCGATTAGACTGATAAATCAGAAAATAAATTTTGGAAATCGCAGTGAAATGGATATAATGAAATTGATGGCGTAAATCAAGATCCAATGCCGTGGTGTGCCGTCATCCGGCGGGATCGGCATATATCTGTATGGAGGGTTTGAGATGAATATCCGGAATTTTGAAAATGACACCCGAAAGTTTGCGGAAAACAAAGATAATTTCTATGTTCTTGAGTATCTGCGCGATGCCAGCGTATCACCGATGAATGCCGCGGCGGAGTACTTCATGAGCAAGATGGGCGTTCACAGAAGACAGGTCGCGATCAAGCTGGAAAACGGCCGTTCGGCAATGATTCAGAGCGGTGCTATGCAGTGGATGGCCGGAGACATCAATGTGAGCACCGGGGTAAAAGGCGTCGGTGATTTCTTTGGAAAAATGATGAAAGGTGCAGTCACGGGAGAATCTGCGATTAAGCCGGAGTACACCGGAAACGGGTGGCTGGTTCTAGAACCGACCTACAAATATATTCTTCTGGTTGACGTGGCAGAATGGGGATCGGGTCTGACCATCGAGGATGGCATGTTTTATGCATGCGCCGGAACGGTGAAGACGGCAGTGGTTGCGCGAAAGAATCTTTCCTCCGCAACACTTGGCGGAGAAGGACTGTTTAATCTGAGTCTGTCCGGGTCCGGTGTGGCAGCTCTGGAGAGTAATGTGCCGTATGATGAGCTGATCGAAGTGGAACTGGATAACGATACGCTGAAGATCGACGGCAATTATGCGGTGTGCTGGTCCTCCAGCCTTGATTTTACCGTGGAGAGAACGACAAAGACGCTGATCGGCTCGGCAGCCAGCGGAGAAGGACTGGTCAATGTATTCCGCGGTACCGGAAAGGTCCTGATGAGTCCGGTGACTCCGACCACCTCGCTGTATGAGGCGACCAATACGGTGTCGGCAAAGGCAGCGAAGAAATGATGATATTTGAATTTGTATGATGAGAAGAAACAGCCTTCCCGGCATGTGTCGGGAAGGCTGTTATACTGCAAATGAGAGAGTTGAGAGGGAGTTTGCCAACGCAGGAATTATGGTTGTTAGACCATAAAACCGCCATCCGATGAGACAACATGGAGGGTCGAAAAAACGACCGGGAGACTCACAGATCGGCCAGTTCGTCCGCGGGCACGGGATTCGGATTCTTTTCCGTCTTTACGATCATGCCATCTTTCATCACGATCGTAGTATCCATCATTTTCGGAATCGCAGTGTTATGAGTGACCATGACGATCGTGGTGCCATACTTCTTATTGATTTCTTCGAGCAGTTTCAGTATTTCTTTGGAAGTGACAGAATCCAGAGCACCCGTCGGCTCATCGCACAGAAGTACCGGGGAGTTTTTGATCAATGCCCTTGCAATGGAAACTCTCTGCTGCTGGCCGCCGGACAGTTCCGGCGGATACATTTTCTCAAGACGTTCAAGCCCCAGAACATGCAGAAGCATCTCGTAGTCCATCGGCGATTTGCTCAGCCGGGCTCCGACTCTGATATTGTCTCGGACACACAGATTGGGTAACAGGTTATAAAACTGAAATACAAAACCCAATTTATCTCTTCGGAAACAGCGCAATTCTTCTTTGTTGAGGCCGGTTATCTCCATTCCATCAATCAGAATTTCACCCTCATCCGGGGTCTCCAAACCGCCGATACAGTTCAGCAAGGTTGATTTACCGCTTCCGGAGGAACCGATGATCACGCATTTTTCTCCGGCCGCAATATCGCAGGATACACATTTTAATGCTTCAATCTTACTGCTTCCGCTGCCATATGTTTTCTTAATATTTTTAACCGTTATCATGAAAATCAGCCGCCTTTCTTTATTCATTTGCCCGTATAAGATCAAGCTCGTTTATCGTTTTGATCTGTCGGGAAGGACCAAATGCTGCTATCAGATATATAAAAATGACAACAGCGACATCTCTTATGAAGTTTATAACGGAATAGCTTAAATGAATCCCAACGGGGGTGGTATTCATTAAGTACCGGACTACAATATTAGAAAAACGGAACCCTGTGAGTAATCCGATGATTCCACATAAAACAGTGAACACTGCGGTACTGGAAAGAAATATCAGCTGAAGTTCCCGGTTGCTGTAGCCCAGTACAGAGTGGATCGCAATCTGGTGCATTCCTCCATTTACGGAAAAACGTACAATGAAAATGACCATCGCCAAATAAAAGAGCAGTGATACCGTTATTAAGAATATCCTCATCCTTCCTGATTCAAGTTTAAAACTTTTGATCGGTTTTAGATAGTCTTCTCTTTTATATGAGCCAAGCAGTTCCGACGGGGAGTAATCGCAGACCTCATTTGAGTAGATGCTGTTATAAACCTTTCCCTTTCCCAAACGACTGCGCAGATCATCGATGTTCATATAGGCAGTTAACATAACATCATAATCTGCCACGCCGGCAATCGGGAACGTATATGCTTCTCCCGTCAGATCATCATATACGGTAAAACTGTCATTTTCCTTTAGACCGTAGTGTGAGGCAACCGCACTGCTGATCAGTACTTTTCCGTTTAGATCACTCGTATCTACATGAAAGAATTCTCCGGTTGATTCGAGTCCGAGAAATTGAATATCGGACATGTAATCCGTATCACCGATCTTGAAGACCTTTTTGTAAACAGCTTCGCCCGAAGTTAGCGGTTCATCGGATTCCTCCATGAGATCATATACATACTCATAATTAATCTCCTGCGGAAGTCTTTCTTCGATATTACTTACAAATTGTCCGATACCGATTCCAAGCATATAGACCATTCCGGACACAAGCGAGCCGGTAAGGAGAACCGCACATAAGCCGATATCCTTTGTAAAGCGCGAAAAGATCAGATCCAACAGGATACCGCGGCCGTTTCCGCGGCTTTTGTACTTCCGGGTATCGTTGTTGAAGGTTCCTTTCAGCAATGCCACCGGAGCCATCGAAAAGAGTTTGTTTAATCGGACAAAATTGATAAGAAAACAAACAATCGGAGGTATCAGCACGCAATAGATAAAGATGAACGGCGAAGTCTGAATCGGAACATAGGGCACGCAGTAATAATCGGAATTTGAAATCAACTTGGCCGCACTGAACCATATACTGGCCAGCCATCCGAGGAATCCGGCGACAAATGAAATAAGCGTTGGCGGAGCAAGATACATGATGATGACATCCGTCTTCTTTACCCCCATAGCGTAAAGCGATCCGATCGAAGCACTTTCTTTCTCAATCGCGGATTTGATTCCAAGATAGAATACGACGGAGACGAGGATCAGTAAGCCGATTCCGATAATAAAGCCGGCAATTTCATACGCAAAACCATCAGCCACTGCGGAGCACATTCTCTCATTATTGGCCCGCGGGACGAATGTAAGGAGATTCGCGTCTTCTCCGAAGGAAGCCTGTATTTCCCCGCGAAGTTCATCATCGGAACCTTCATCCGGCAGTTTATAGGAGTATACATATTCCTGCCGGGTGCCGTTTCCTGTCTGCGAAAGCAATGTATCATATCCTTCATCCGTCAGGAATGCAAGACCAAATGAATGACTGTCCGAACTGTAATCCGACAAACCTCTGGAAGGCATATCATAATCGGTAACCGAGCCAATGCCGCAAACATGATACTGCTGCGAACCAATGTTCAGGTCGTCCCCGACTGCGATTCCATTTGAAGCCGCATAGCATTTGTCCAATACAAGCTCCTGCGGATCCTCCGGATAATGACCTTCATCAAGGACCAACAGGTCGATCTTTTGGCGGTTCTTAAACATGCGAAGGATATTGCCATTTTCCAGTTCAAGATCAAATGAAAAAATCCGTTCCAGCGCATATCCCTGTTCTTTCAAGTAGGACTCGTCCGGATCGGTCAGAGGTTTTCTCAGGGAAAACTGTCCGTCCTGATAATTGGAAGCGATATAATTCTTTCCGCAGACAAGATTATAGGAATAGGTAATGGACGCCAGGGAAGAAGCAATATACATGCCACCGGCAATCAGCAACCCCATCAGAAGGTAGGTGATCCGGTTTCGATATAAATCTCTCCAAATGTTATTTTTCAGGATTTCCAGCATAACAGACTCCTTAAGGATGCATTTTCTTTGAACGGATCAGATCATATACACTGATTCTGACTCAATAATAACACATTTTATTCTTTGGCTAAAATGTTCCATATGTAAAGGAGAATATAAAAGAAGATGATACCTGGCGGAAACATGGAACGTATCAGGTTTCCGTAGGTATCATCGGGAATGTGATCGGCTATGGAACTTGCACTGCGGTGCATGGAAAATGTTTGAGCCGTGAAATGAAGAAGCGGAGAATCCGGTGTTTACCGCAGTTTCAGGATCTCGTCCAGAAGCCGGTTTGCGGCATCCCACTTTGACATCAGCGGAAGCTCGGTTTCCGACTTGCCGGAAATCAGTGTCAGCACGTTGGTGTCCCCCTGAAAACCGGCCCCGGAAACCTTGACATTGTTCGCCGCGATCAGATCCAGATGTTTCTTTTCAAGCTTTTTTCTGGAATTTTCCAGCATGTTTTCGGTCTCCATGGAAAAGCCGCAGAGAAACTGTCCTTCCTTTTTGTGCTCACCGAGGTATTGAAGGATGTCTCTGGTTCGCTCAAGCGAAAGACTCAGGTCCGAGCCATCATCTTTTTTCTTGATCTTGTTGTCCGAGACACTGGCAGGACGGTAATCTGCTACCGCGGCAGCCTTGATGATGATATCGGCATCATTCTGCCGTCCGGTGATTTCGCGGAACATGTCTTCGGCGCTGCGGATGGGAACGACACTTACGCCGGCAGGCGCGGAAAGTTCTGTCGGGCCGCTTACGAGTGTGACGTCTGCACCGCGGCAGGCAGCGGCGGAAGCAATGCTGTAGCCCATTTTTCCGGAGGACCGGTTGGTGATAAAACGGACCGGATCCAGATCTTCACAGGTAGGTCCGGCGCTGACCAGAACGTTCAGGCCGGTCATGTCTTTGGCACGGGCACAGGAATTCACAATCCAGTCGACGATGGTTTCCGGACTTGCCAGTTTGCCGGAGCCCTCATATCCGCAGGCAAGATGTCCGCTTTCCGGCGAAATCATGGTGAAGCCGTAATGCACAAGCTTTGCGACATTGTCCTTTACGATGGGATTCTGCCACATGTGTGTATTCATGGCCGGGGCGATCAGCCTCGGGCATCTGCACGCGAGAAGTGTGGTGGAAAGCATATCATCGGCGATGCCGTTGGCGAGTTTTCCGATGATATTGGCGGTTGCCGGGGCAATGATCACGCAATCCGCTTTGTCCGCAAGCGCGATATGTTCTACTTCAAAAGGGTGACTGCGGTCAAACGTATCGGTCACGACTCTGTTGTGACAGAGGGCCTCAAATGTGTTCGGAGTGATGAAGTTCAGCGCATGCTCTGTCATAATGACATCCACATTGGCGTGAAGCCTGACAAGACGGGAACAGATATCCGCCGCCTTGTAGGCGGCGATGCCGCCGGTTACGCCGAGTAATATGTTTTTACCTTTCAGCATTGTGTGCTCCTTTTCTCGTTTTCGTGAAACTGCATATGGGGATCGGGGACTCGTTTCCGGCATGCGGTGCGTCAGTACCGTATCTCACTGCAGAACTGCTTCGGATGATGTCATGGGGACATTTTTCCTGTAGAGAATCTCCAGACCGTTCAGAAGAAGATCGGGTTCAAAACAGGCCGGATGTTTCATCCATGGAAGAACCAGCCGGCCGAGACCGCCGGTAAGCACGAGGGGAAGCTTTTCAACGTCGAGATTCATTTCCTCCGCCACGCGCTCGTGAATTCCGTCAATCATGGCAGCAGTGCCGATGACGGAGCCGTTGATCATGCAGGAAACGGTGTCATTTCCCAAAAGGGCTTTCGGCGAGTCAGCCATAAGCTCAGGAAGCTGCGCCGTTTTTTGCGCTTCCGCGTCCAGTCCGAGCTGAACACCAGGTGAGATCATTCCTCCGTTAAAGTAGCCTTCGGCGTCAAGAGTGGACATCGTTGTGCAGGTGCCCAGATCGTAGATGATCAGCGGCGCGCCATATTTTTCTCTTGCGGCAATCATATCCACCATACGGTCCATTCCCAGCAGGGACATGTCGTAGTCGCGGACCGGAATATCGATATGGCTTCTGTCCGCAATCATCGGATTTTTGCCGGTAAAACGCCGGATGGCCGATGACAGTACCGGATTCAGATCCGGTACAACGGAAGAAATGATGGCGCCGTCGACGGCATTTCCGGAGATGGAGTGACTGAAAAAGATGGTTTCCAGCTCGTTCATGAAGCAGAGCGAATCCCAGTTCCGCCCGGTTTCTGTCCGGTCCTGAAAAAGTTTCGTTCCGTCCTCGAAGAGGCCGATTACGATATTGGAGTTGCCAACGTCTATCAATAGTATTTTCATATGTTATTCTCTGAATTTACATCTGATCTTTTGCGTAGATCGGCTGAAAGCATAGGTTTATCAAGAACAGATGGATTAAAGGCGGTTTTGGCATATCGGGAGATTATGCCGGAAAATGCCGGTCAAAACAGAGCGTCTGACCGGCATGACAGATTACGAGACTGACTCGTCAAAGCCTGTGCCTGCACATGGCCCTGGCGACTGCCGCGAAACGCGCGCAAACTTGCGGAGCGTGTTTCGCCTTTTTATTTTGCTGCGATACGTGCCTTGATCAGCGCTGTCACAACGACAGGAACGATGACTGCGGCCACAAGCATCTCGGGAATACCGTTTGTGAATACAATGCCGAGTATTACACCGAGTACTTTTTCAACGGGGATGCCGTTCGCCTGAGCGTAGGCATTCCGGAAGATTACAAAGATGGATCCCATGACAAGGCCGGTGTTGGTTAAGGCGCCAAGCGCGCCGCAAACGGTGAGCAGGACGAAACGTACTGCGTCATTCATCTTCGGAAGCATTTTTTTAACTGCCGCATAAAGAAGAAACGGTGTAACGCCGACGAGCATACGCGGCACAAAGCAGATGAATAAAGCCCACGGAGAACCGTGCGACAGTCCCGGAACCGGTACGGTAGGGGTAAATGCGAACGATAAGATGCTCGGAGTCATGATGTTTTTAAACAGACTGGTTGCTCCGAACAAAAATCCGAGAAAGGCACCCTTTTTCGGGCCGAGAACGATGGCGCCGATAATAACCGGCACATGCAGGATCGTTGCCTTAATGAGCGGCAGATCGATGATGCCGAATGGGGTAAATGCCATGATCAGAACGATGGCTGTAAACATCGCCATGATCGAAAGGTCACGTACCCGGCTGGACACACCGACGCCGGAAGCCGAAGTGGTTGCAGTAACGTTGTTATTCATTTTTTTTCCTCCTGCTGCGGTCTCCGTCTTACGAGGCTTACCCGGTACGGCTATCGTACCGGGCCCCCTGCGAAGTATCGCGCTCCCTCATTATGCCATTTGTTGTCCGGGTATGCAATATTTCTTATGATTCAAACTATTGAAAATATTCATGGAAATTAAAAACTATATGGATTGCTCCGGATACGGTTTGGAGTGCCTGCCGGCAAAGAATTCAAAACAGACATTTTGTATTTGGAGATGGTCTGCATTGTTTCGAAACAGAACGAATTCGATAAAAAAACTCAAACAAGGAATGGAAATATCCGGATAAGACGGAAGTTCATATTGGATCGCGAAAGTATTCCGATAAAATTGAAACGGTAATCGGAAAAATGATATAATGACTAAAATTTGTTACCACAAGGAGGAAAAAATGATCAGGTGGATAATTATCGGAGTGGCAGTGGTTCTTATTCTGTGGTTTGTTGCCGGCTACAACAGGCTGGTACGGGCTGCAAACAAGGTGGAGGAAGCATTTTCCACCATGGATGTGTATCTGAAGAAGCGGTTTGACCTGATTCCGAATCTGGTCGAGACGGTAAAAGGTTACGCAAAGCACGAGAGTGAGACACTGGACCGGGTGATTGCGGCAAGAAATGCGGCAGGAAACGCAAAGAGTGCGGAAGAGCGCATGGTAAATGAAGCGGCCATCAGCGGCGGTCTGCGCAATATCTTTGCTCTGGCGGAAAGTTATCCCGAGCTTAAGGCAAACGAAAATTTTCTGGATCTGCAGGGACAGCTTCAGAAGATTGAGGAAGATATCGCCAATTCCAGAAAATACTATAATGCAACCGTTCGCATCTTTAACGATATCGTGATGACAATTCCGACCAATCTTATTGCTTCCATGTTCCATTTTGAGAAGAAGCCGATGTTTGAGGTTGCGGATGCAGCAGAGCGCGAGAATGTAAAGGTGAGCTTTTGATGAAACGGATTAAATCATTTGCTGCGGCGCTTTGTCTGGCACTGTGCTTTTGCATTTTTCCGGCGGGGCCGGTGTATGCGGACAATGAGACAGTATACCACGATTCCGACCCGAAGGATTACATAACCAGGCATTTCAACGTATGGGCAGAGTTTGATTCATCCCACACCGCAGCCATTACCGAAGAGATCAGCGTGGACTTTGTCAAGGCGCATCACGGTATCACCAGAAACATTCCGGAGGCCCGGGACGGCACATATGAGATAAGGAATGTTTCGGTGAATGACTATAACTATTCGGTGGAGAAAGAGAGCGGCAATGTGGTCGTTCGAATAGGAGACGCCGAGAAATATCTGGAGGGCGATCAGACTTTCGTCATTTCTTATCAGATCGAGTATTTAAAAGATACAGATACTTCGGCGGATTTTTTGGCTCAGAACATGCTTCCGACGGAGTGGCAGACATCGATCCGTCAGGCGCAGCTCAGCCTCACCATGCCCTCCGAGATCGACTGGGATAATATGTTTATCTATTACGGGGAGTATGGCGCAGTCGATGATGAGCGCTGGAAGTCCTGTTTTGATTACGAGATCAACGGCGATACCTTGACCCTTTACGGAGAGGATCTGGGGAAAGGCTGCGGTCTGACTCTCCGCGATACCGGGCTTCCGGAGGGATACTGGTCAGAGGCCAGAACCTATGCGGAGGTTCATAAGACAGCAATCACGGTCATTATGATCGTCTCCATTCTCACCGCCGTGCTGTCTATCCTGCTTTGGATACGATACGGCCGGGATGATGCGATCATTGAAACGGTGGAGTTTTATCCGCCGGATCAGATGACTCCCGCCGAGATCGGATATGCGATGGACGAGGAGCTTTCGGATGGAGAGATGATGACAATGGTCTTTTATCTGGCAGATAAGGGATATATCACCATAGAACCGGAAAAGGGTCATTTTGTCCTGAAGAGAGAAAAGGACGCAGCGGACGAGGAGCCGCAGCATGTAAAGGACTTCCTTCTTGCATTGTTCAAGGGCAGAAAGAGCTTCCGGACGGACAAAGTTCCGATGGCGTTCCGGGAACCTTTTAACAAGGCGAAAACCAGAGCGGAAAAGGATTTTCGTGAAAAACATGACGACGTCTATACAGTGAGCGCATTTTTGAGCCGTTGTGCCTGCCTTATCTTCCTGATTCTGGATATGGCAGTTTATTACTGGATCATGGACGGCCATTTTGACGGGGTATATCTGGCCGTTTTCCCTGTTGGCTTTTGTATTGCCGCAATGTATCTTGCCTGCACGGGAATGGATAATTTCCGTTTCCATAAGGGCATGGGTGTTGTCAAGATCGTGGCCGGTTTTATATTGTATGCGCTTCAGATTCTGATTTCTCTCTGGTGGTTTAACCATCTGCCGCAGGGCGAGTACACCATAGCATTTGCGGTTTCCATGGCGGTGATCTTCCTTGCTATGACACTAATGCAGAAACGCACACCTGAGAATACCCGGCTGATGGGAAGAATAAACGGTTTCCGCAGTTTTATCAAGAATGCGGAGTATGAAAGGATTGTGGCCCTCAGCGAAGAGGACCCGGAATATTTTTATCATATTCTTCCCTATGCGGCGATTCTGGGACTGGAAACCCAGTGGACAAGGCATTTTGAGAAGATTTCCATCCCGCAGCCTGAGTGGTATCGGTCGGATGACACATTTGTATATTCACCTGTCTGGTGCAATCAGATTGTCCGTTCGTGCACCACGAAAGCGGTACCGCCTGTCCCGTCGGGTGGCTCTTCCGGAGGTTATTCGGGAGGTTCTTCCGGCGGCGGATTCTCCGGAGGCGGCGGAGGCGGCGGAGGCGGCGGTGCCTGGTAATGCCGGAATCCGTAATGTGTCCGGCCAGTCGTATGCCCGAGAAGGCGAAGCGGTCCAAACAGATCGTTGATCGGACAAAAACAGAAGATGCGCTTTTCATACGGAAGAAAAAGATCGAGTAGGAGGCTTTGGTCTCCTGCTCGATTTGCAATTATTCTGAGAGCGGAAAAAAGGTTTTTCCGAACAAAGGCGGAGAGATCAGAGACTGTCACCCCGGAGCGGAACCGGCGGAAACCGATGCGTTCCGGCTTATGTTTGGGAAAACGGTGTAAGGAGCAAGTTTGAAAGTAAACTTTCAAACTTTGATTGACGGCTCGAATAGACAAGCAAGCTTGTCTGCTTGAGCCTGGAGGACAAAATTATGAAACAATACAGGCTGCCTGCCATATTGTTGGCGGTATTTGAGATCGCAGCCGTTGGGCTGTGGCTGATCAGGGATAACTTGTTTTATCTGTTTAACTTCAGTTATATAGGTTTATCCATATCACTGGGAGTATTTTGCTTTATAAAGAAATATAAATATGCGCGGCGTTCCGTGCAGCTGCTTGTCGGTTTATATATTCTGGTTTATCTGGGGCTTATCTGCCGGGAAAATATGCAGATAGAAGGTTTCTGGTATTATCTATTTTCGGGTGTCTTTGAGGCGGCGACCATTCATTATGCCGTTGCAAAGATATTCGGTCCCCTGGTCTTCGGACGTGGATGGTGCGGATATGCCTGCTGGACGGCAATGGTGCTGGATTTTCTTCCGTATAAGGTGCCGAAGGAGCCAAGAAAGAAACTGGGGTGGATCCGGTATATCACGTTTGCCGTATCCTTGGTATTCGTGGCGGCTTTATTTCTTTTCAAAGCTGGAAATATCGAATACATCATGTTTTGGTCGTTTGTGGTCGGGAATATCGTGTATTACGGAACCGGTATAACTCTGGCAATTGCATTTGAGGATAACAGAGCTTTCTGCAAGTACATCTGTCCAATAACGGTATTCTTAAAACCGATGAGCCGGTTTTCGCTGATAAGGATCCAATGCGATAAAGAAAAATGCATATCCTGCGGAAAATGCAGGCGCATATGTCCGATGAATGTGGATGTGACAGATAATTCGAGAAATCGCAAGAACGGAACGGAGTGCATTCTATGCATGGAATGTGTGAAAGCCTGCCCGAGGAATGCACTCTGAATCTGGAAGTCGGGTTCCTTCGGTATTAACTCCTGCGGGAACGGAAGAAATGAAGGCTCCAGGGAGCTTTTGATCATGATGTCGTTGTTTGGGCTACGCCGATCTATTATTACGAGATGTCCGGGCAGATGCTTATGGTTACAAGTGTATTCTTATTGCAGTCGGGATTGCAGGACTTAAACTTTTAGCAAAGGATTAAAAAAGATTCTTCTTATATTCTCAGGCATAGAATGAAACATCATCTTTACCACAGTTTCAGCAGGGATGATGTTGTCATTCATCAGCCATTCTCGTGTCATTCCCACACATCCGTAGCAGTACAGTCGGATACTGTATATAATCTGGGTATCCAATCTATCTGTATCAAGAATTTTCATTGCCTCGGCAGAGTAACGGTCAACAAAGTACTCATGCATGTATTGCCAGAGCGGATTCTGGGAATTGTCTTCGTAAGCCCGCTTATAGAAGAGGTAATCCGCTCGCATCTGATTCATGCCTTTGGCAGCCGATTCTACAGAGAGAATATCCGTCTTGAAGGCATCATGAAAGAAAATCCAGGCAACTAAATCGTATTTGTCCTTGAAGTGATAGTAGAAAGTCGGTCTCTCAATCTCAGCCTCACGGCAAATCTCTGTCACACGTATTTTATCTAAAGGCTTTGTCGCCATAATCTTCTTCATTTTCTCCGCAATCCATAGTTTGGTTCTATCTGCCATTGTTTTCACCTCACAGCTTTATTACAAAAATATAATTATGTAAGAAAATCTATCATTATTATACTTCTGTAAATGGAATGGTACAAGATTTGCCTTTATTCTAAGAGTGAAGTTTTGAACTGCTGAAAATGAGATGAAGGAGGCATTTACCATGCATTTTACAGATACTGTTTATAGAAATCCCTATTGGCCAACATTTCCGCTTTTGCAGATTACACAGGGGTGTACCCACAACAACTGCAAATTTTGCACAATGTATAAGGAGATTCCATTTCGTATGCAGCCAATGGAATGGATCGAGGAAGATCTCCAGGAGATCGCTGAGATTGCTCCGGATGCAACGACGATACAGCTTCTGTCAGCCAATCCTCTTTGCATGACTTATGATAAGCTTGCTCCAATCTTAAACAAAATCAACCATTATCTACCTAAGATGGAATCTATATACGCTGCGACCAGAGTGACAGACATTAAAAACAAGACGGTGGAAGAGCTAAAAAAGCTGAAAGAATCAGGTCTTAGAGAAATATCCCTTGGAGTTGAAAGCGGTGACGATTGGACTCTTGATAGAATCAATAAAGGATATCATGCCTCAGACATACTTGAACAGTGCAGGAAACTGGAAGAAGCGGGTATCGATTACTAGATGACTTTCCTTAATGGAACAGCCGGCAAAGAGCATAGCTTGGAACATGCAGTCAATTCTGCCAGAGTTTTTTCTCAGTGTAAGCCTATGCTTGTAGGAACAGGGGGGCTTACTCTTTTCCCAGAAACACCACTTCTTGAGGAAGCAGAAAGAGGAGAGTTCACACCGCTTTCTGAAAAAGAGATGCTCATAGAACTGAAGGCTTTTGTGGAAAATCTCACTTGTGATTGCTATTTCATTACGCATCATACTGTTTCCGGCAAAAACCTGACCGGGCCTGATTTTCTGAAGCGAAAAGATGCCATTATTGCATCATTAGAAAATGAGATAGAACACGGCGATTTGGATAGAATGGCTGCTATTCGAAGCAGAAAGAAAACACTGTAATTTATTGGCCGAATATATGAAAGAGGGGTACATGAAAACGATTGTTTTAAATGATTGTGCGATAATAGGACGACACCGAAAAGCGGCTTAAACAAAGGCTTTTCCGGTACAGTCCTATTTATTCGACCTACTGGGCGGGTAGAGATCATGGGCGGCGCCAAACATAATCGAATATCCAAACACTGACAGGGCAGCAGAGCTTCCAGGGCTCTAAAGGGGATTTCAGCAATAATGGACATAGTATAAATGGGGATTTGCGCTGATTTTTTATTTACTTGAATGGGAATTTGAGATGTACTTGTGCCAGAAAGGCGAGTTTCTATGGAATCTTGTTTGGGCTGAAGAAAAGAAATACCACCGAAGCAGATCAAAGGCTGAGACCGTCTATGAACTGGCATCCGATGGTATTCCAACAATGTCTTCCAGTACTCCATCGACCAAAATGCTGGTACAGGAAGCAGTTTCAGTATTAAGAGCCGTGGACAGCTCTCTGTCTCATATCTTATCACGAATGAAAGATCTTGCGAAGTCTTTAACTGAATATACAACGGTACGGGCAATGAGCGGCGTAGGCGAAGTTCTTGCTCCTAAGCTGATTGCCGAGATAGGAGATGTACGACGACTACATAGTGCAAAGGCTCTCATAGCATGGGCAGGGATAGATATCCTGCTTTGATGGTCAGCGGTCAGACGATAACCGGCTTTTTGCCCGGGGATTGAAGTAGGATCCCCGCTAGTAATTTCGCTGCTTTCTCCTCCGATAAGCCCTCATCTAGGATCCATTTGATGATGAAAGCAGCCATGCCTGCAGACTGGAATTCATAATAGAGACGAAGCTCTTCCGAATCCTTCATATCAAAAAATGAAAGTGCGTTTGTCAGGTTCTGACCGAAGATAAGGTCTGTCAGTTGCCGGAGGAATTTTCCGTCGTCACCCTTGAGCATGACATAGATCAGCTCCCTGACCTCCGATATACCTTCCACAATGTGTTCCGCATAGGAAACGATCGTCTCCTCTCTGACCGCGGAGGCGTCCTGAATGATCGGCATAAGTGAGTCACGGATCCCTTCTGTGGCTCTGGCAACCATCTGGTCGTACAGATCCTCTTTATAGCCATAATGCTGATAAAAAGCATTACGGCTTATGCCGGCTTTTTCACAGATCTCCTTCACGGTTATCTCCTTTAATTCCTTTGTATCCAGCAGTTCAAGGAGTGCGTTTTGAAGCCGCTCCTGTGTTTTTAAGATCCTGAGATCGGTAAAGTTCATGTACATCTCCCTTAAAAATGACATATGTCACATAAATAAACTGCATGAGCCTGACTGTAAATTGAAATAGTAAAGTGACAGATGTAATATTATATTAGCATGAGTCATTCGGACTTGCAACAAACATTCACAGGAGGGATTCACTATGACATTCGATGAAAAAATCAAGGCTCTGAACGATCTGGCGATTGCATGGTATTCCACGTCTCAGGCAGACTCCATCCATGAGGCTGTTTTCCATGGTCAGGGCTATGGCAAGTTTGCGGATCACTGCAAGGAAGAGGCCGAGGAAGAACTGGAAGAGGCAAAGAAATGCACTGCAAGGATCATCGCGCTGGGCGGCAAGCCGGAGTATGGATTTATCCCGCAGGAGATCCACTATGATCCCAAGGAACTGCTCTGCCGGTGGTATAAGGAATTCACCGAGGGTGGTATTGAGTCCATGAACAAGCTGGCATGCAGCCTTGAAGATGACGTGGTTACCAGAAAGATGGTCGAAGAATTTGTGGAAGGTGAAGAGGAACACTGCAGATGGGTTGCGCAGCATCTCGGTATCATTGAGAAACTCGGATATGACAACTACCTTCTTGAAATGATGGATATTTAAGGAATTCTCCTATGGAACCTGTCACAGACGGCAAGTATAAATGCGCAAAGTGCGGCTATGTCTATGATCCCGGGAAGGGAGACTCGAAGCACGGCATAGAACCCGGAACAAGGTTTGAAGATCTTCCGAAGAACTGGAAATGTCCGCGCTGCCGGAAGGATAAGGATATGTTCAGACCGGTCTGACCCAGAAAGGAGTTGAAAACCCAATGATTTTTAAGGCTGTAAAATATTTTGAGAAAGGCTTCCACGCACAGGGCTTCGCTTTTGGCGGCGAGGATGGCATGGAGCATTTCGATAACAATGTGAAGTACCGTGCGTCCCTTCAGAATTATGTCATCGATACAGGTGATGATGTGATCCTGGTCGATACGGGGCTTCCCAAGGAAACGCCGGGCGCTGTCTGGGACGGCAAAGCCCATTCCTATATGGGCAGATGGATCGAGGACTATGTGTCTGCACTGAAGACGGCCGGCTATGAGCCCTCTCAGGTAACGAAGATCATTCTGACCCATAAACACAGCGATCATTCCGGTGAGATCAGAAGCTTCCCGAATGCAAAGTTCTATGTAAACAGAGTGGAACTGGAGACAGACGAAGTAAAAGCATTGAAAGATCATCCCGGCATTACACCCGTGGACTTTACGGATGGACCTTATTATAACTTTACCAGAAGCCAGATCATTGCACCGGGCGTGCGAATGATTCCGGCACCCGGGCACACCTTTGGCAACAGTATTATCATCGCAGAAGACGACGGCCTGTTCTACATGTTCCACGGAGATATTTCATACACGGACGAGGCAATGTATGCGGACAGGCTGTCTATCGTATATGACGATATCCATCTGACCAGGAGCACGCAGAATACGATCCGGGAATTCATCCGCAATCATCCTACGGTATACTGCGGAACCCATACTCCCCTGGGCTATGAAAATCTGGAAGCAAAACGGGTAATGGATCTTGATAATCCGCCGCAGACGATCTGGCCGACGGAAGACTATTTTGTGCTGGATGAGGGAACAGGAAAGTATATTTGCTCTATTTGCGGTTATGTTTATGATCCCGCCGAGCATGACGGCGTCGCCTTTGAGGATCTGCCGGACGACTGGAAATGTCCCCGCTGCAGGCAGTCTAAGGAGAAGTTCAACAAGGCCTGAGTAAAATGGGCACTATAACAGAATAACACTATGACGAGGCCCGGAACGAAAACAGTATCCGGGCCTGTTTTATGGAGAAATAAAAAGTCCTTGACAAGTAGTTACAGGCAAAACAGCAAAATCTATTTTAGTGAGCTGCGGTGCCAGACTAGCTCCCTTTGATATTGCAGAGCTTCGAGAAATCACAAGCTATGATGAATTGGAACTGGACACCTTGGGAGATAGAAAGACAGCATTATTTCTCATTATGAGTGATACAGATGCTACCTTTAATTTCTTGATTTCCATGGTCTACAGTCAGCTTTTCAATCTGCTTTGTGAGAAGGCCGATGATGTGTATGGCGGCAGACTTCCAGTTCATGTCAGATGCCTCATCAATGAGACAGCCAATATCGGACAGATCCCGAATCTGGAAAAGCTGGTAGCCACAATCCGAAGTCGTGAAATTAGATAATATGAAGTGACCCAACATTTGTAGCACCGTGGATTTATCTGTATACTGATGATTGACAAGATCAATGGTAACAGGGATTACCGCATACAAAAGGAGGTCACCAATGAATAGAATAATCAAAATCGGCATGGATGTCCATAGTACAAACTATACTTTTACATAGCTTTTACATAGACCAGTACCTCTGGGGACGCCCAGATGATTCGTACTGGTCTATTATTATGCCCATTTTTAGCGCAAGGAATGGACATGAGTCGAAACTATTAATCTATTTTCAAGAAAGGAAAATTCGGGAGAAGCTACTTCCGAATGAAGGTACTTAATGGAACAGCCGGCAAAGAGCATAGCTTGGAACATGCAGTCAATTCTGCCAGAGTTTTTTCTCAGTGTAAGCCTATGCTTGTAGGAACAGGGGGGCTTACTCTTTTCCCAGAAACACCACTTCTTGAGGAAGCAGAAAGAGGAGAGTTCACACCGCTTTCTGAAAAAGAGATGCTCATAGAACTGAAGGCTTTTGTGGAAAATCTCACTTGTGATTGCTATTTCATTACGCATCATACTGTTTCCGGCAAAAACCTGACTGGGCCTGATTTTCTGAAGCGAAAAGATGCCATCATTGCATTATTAGAAAATGAGATAGAACACGGTGATTTGGATAGAATGGCTGCTATTCGAAGCAGAAAGAAAACACTGTAATTTATTGGCCGATAACGTACGGAGGCCGTACATAGGAGGTGCATTATGGCAGATTTAGATTTAAAACTTGGTGGTATCTGTTCATTTATTAACGGATCTGCTTCTCTTGGATGGCAAGGACTTATTGTGGGTATCATTGTTGCAGTGGTTCCTCAGGCCTTAACCATTTGGGGAGCTGAAGGAATTGGTATGCTAAAAGAAGTATTGGCTAGAATATAATGATTTACCAATTATTGAATAGTTGTTTTGCTTTAAATCCAGGTGTTTAACTGCACCTGGAAATTTTTTTGAAAAAAATTAGATGTAACCATTGACATTACAACAAAACGATGCTATATTAACACCATCAGATGAAACTGCTACGGTTACAACGATGAACT
>NZ_FOIL01000025.1 GCF_900101295.1 [Clostridium] aminophilum
TCCCCGGGTACCGACACGTTTCTTTCCCTCCATCTACCTGCCTCATCTATCCCGCATGATTCCGTGTAGTTATTGGGCTTTGGCTTGTACGGCAGTCTTACCCTCATGCGTGACCTCATATGTGGTTTCTGTTCGTCAGGCCAGAGGTTTGCCCGTGGTTAGTCTGTTCCCACATCCGGCTTCCTTCAGATCCCGCCTCGCGGCGGACACCCTTGCCTTCGGCTGTATCCTTCCCACTACCGGGCGGATTCGGGACTTTCACCCGTTAGAAACGTGCGCCGCCGGGCGCACCACTATGAAAAGCCCCAAGAGCGGCAACTCTTGGGGCTTTTTGCTAGTTTGAAAGAAATACTTGCAACATTTCTTTGCCTAACCCAATTATAACAATAATTGTAAAATAGTCAAACCTCATTTTCGTAGAAGAACTCTCGGAATTTCTTCCACAACGTTTGCACATATCTTACAGCCATAATCGGCTTATTTCAAACGTTCAGTGTTTTCCTGTTGCAGATATTCCGCCAAAACCTTGTAGTCAAGATACTGGATGTCATTGGCACCGTCGTAGATCAGATTGGACAGTCTTCTGGTATAATAGATTTCCATCGTCTTTTCGAGTGAAATACTATTTTTCTCTGCGAAGTATGAAATCAATCTGTCAAATAGTGTTTGTGTTTCTTCCAAGGACTTCTGGACGGCAACTTTGAAGTTGCTGCTATAGATCAACCACATATTCGGCGAGCGCAAGTGCTATGTCAAAATGTCCCGGATCATGTTGCGTGTGTTCGATTTGCCCTTTCTTTTTTCTGTCAGTCCATTCTGGTGCATCCAGCAGATCTCCGCTTGTAAAGAACATGTACACTTCCAGCCCGCGGAAATCACAGACTGCCTGAACAGCAGAACCTTCCATTTCAACCGAAATGCAGCCGTCCGCCTTGTGCTTTTCAAAGTTATTGACGGTTTCCCGATAGAAAGCGTCTGTAGTCCAGGTTTTACCCAAAACATATGGGATCCGGTTTTCTTCCATAAAAGCTTTTACGATATCATGGTTTTTGATCCGGATATAGTCAGATGCAAGCGCATAATGATAGGAGGTTCCTTCATCTCTGTAGGCTTCTGTCGGAATCATGACCTTGCCTCTGGCAATTTCCTTGTCAAGGCATCCTGCTCCGCCATAGTGGATGATCTTTTTCGTATTCAGGACAGTTGACAATTCTTCAATCGGGCAGATACAGGCAGGCGCTCCTACCCAGGTTCTGAAAAACCCGATTTTCTTCCCGTGGTGCCTGAGCAGATATACCGAAGTTGCTCCGCACGCCAATGCGTATTCTCCGACTTTCTCGCAGTCATAGTGAGCGATCACATATTTTTCAATTTCCTCAGAAAATGTGTAAATGACCGCATCAACCTGAACGGCGTTCTCGTTTTTCTTTATATTGATCTTGGCAGGGGATTTATCATCAAACGAATCTGTAATCATCGGCTTCTCCTTTCTCCGTTATCTGCTGTATTTCAGGAAAATGTCACTTGCCATATACTGCTATACCATCTCGCCAAATCCCGAGTTGCTTAGCTATTTAACTTCCAATATAAGATGTATTCTAACATAATTCTTTACAAAAGCAACGGGATTACGTAGAGTCAAAACAAGCTGAACAATGGATTTTGCCATTATCCAGCTTGTTAATTATCTTAGGATATCTCATCCTGGACAATAAAGTCCGTCCCCTGTGTATGGAGAATATCATAATGTTTCACCAAAAGGCTGTTTATACAATCCACACTGCTCAAAAGACTATATACTTCCGACGGTTTCTTTCCCCATTTATTTGCACAGGCATGAAGCATGTATACCACAAAAGAAAAGGATTCCTTGTTCATACGAAGCCTCCCTCTTATCCGAAATACTCCTGCATCAAGCTGTCAAATAGTGTTTGTGTTTCTTCCAGCGACTTCTGGACGGCAACTTTTGATTTGTCGACTTGTTTTACAAACTCTGCAAACTGTAACTGCACGCCCGAATCAGGAAGCATAATATCCAATTTCTTTAACATTGTTATAGATAAATATGCGACCGTAGATCCTGCCTGCATTCCATTTATTTGCCTGATAAGCCCGGACGTCATAAATAGATGCTTTATGTATAGTGGTGTTATTCCATGCTTATATTTGCTAAGCCAGCTGATCATACCATCTTGGAAATAGAATTTATCCGTTTCGGAAATAATATAGCATCTACCAAGTGTTCCGCGTGATGTTACTAATATGTCTCCCGCAACCGGGACTTGCTCTTTTTCTTTTAACTCATCATATTTCTCTTGGGAAATAAATAATCCGCTATTTGCGTATCCAACATCCATCTTATTTACAAGATCTGATATTCTCCAAAAAGGGATCCCCTCCGAAGTCTGCTCCTCTTGGTAAATCCTCTTACTTGATCCTACATCACACAGCTCATCCAATTTGTACACTGGCCAATGTTTACTATTATTCTCAGAATCACCAAAGAGCTCGACAAATCGGGCTTTGATGAGCTCATCTAATGATGCAAGTTCATTCTGACGAATATCAATAACCTTTTCTAATCTATGAAGTATTTCAGATATCTTTTTCTGTTCTTCGTAAGGCGGAACTGGTATTTCAAGCTTATTAAGTTCCTTTGCTGAAAGGTGTTTTACTGTAGCAAATGATGTTCTATCCTCTATTGCCTTTAATGCCTTTGACAATGCAAATCTTAGAAACTCTTCATCAGCATTATCCTTTGCAATAATCTTACAAACTCGCTGATTCAGTAACGCTCCATCCACTTTCCATCTGGCAATATTGAATTCGCCGTCCATGCCAATAAGTAAATCTCCTGCGGACAACACATATTCCTCAGGATACTCACCGTTATAATACGTCTCTGAATATCCTCGTTTTACATCTCTGATTCTAACAAGTTGTGGATATGATTCATCATCTGAAAATGCTCCAGAATCAAATGCATATCCATACTGGATGTCACATAAATCTGTTAATTTCGTCATTTTATCATCCCTACAAATCTTTCTTTTGATTCAAGAACATTTGTTTGGTATAATATTTTCAGTGCTACCAGTAATCACGGTAGGCGGTTAGTCCTTTTCCAGAGGACTGTGGCCTCTGTTCATCATAGAAATCTCAATTGAGAAATCTTTGTCGGAGGTATTTGCTTATGCTCACCATCAGTGACCTTATTGCAGTGCTTGCACTGTGTGGAACTTTCTTTAGTCTTGGTTACATGTTTGGCAAGCATGATTCCAAGACACAAAAATAACCGCCCATTGTCCTGCCAGACTGAGCGGTTATTTTATAATTGCTTAATATGATCCAGGGCTAACCGTCTACCGGTAGCACCTTTAATTAATACAATTTTATCATCACCGCTTATTATCGTCAAACAAATATTCAGTTGTAATATAGAATTACTTTGAGTGCCCCATGCGCACTCCTCGTTTCCTCTACAAATCTCAATTTAACTGTTCCAAAATCTCTTGTTTATTATACTATCTCCACTTCTACCGGTCATCACCGCAAGCAGTTAATCCTTGAGTTCAAGCCCCATCAGAATAACCTCGTTTTCTTTTTTGAAACCGTATCTTTCATAAAACGCAGGCAGAATTCCTTCACCTGCCGTGATAAGATGCACCCCAACCATGCCCTGCTCTTTCACATCCGCAAGACAGCGATCCATGAGCATCTTCGCAATACCACGCCGCTGATAAACCGGATCGACTGCAAGATCATTGATTTCAAATGTCCGTCCATAATGGAAAAGCATTGAGGTTCCAAGAATAAATCCAACAACTTTACGGTCCAGCAGACACTCAAGCCCATATGACTGCCCTGATTCGAGCAGTTCCCTTACATGAACCACAGCATCTTCCACCTTCCACGGATCGTTCCACGGTTCTCCGGAAAATGCTCTCGCATAAATATCTCCATATTCTGTAATATGTGCCTTGTTTATAGCTTTAATCTCAAACATGCTTTCTCTCCGCAAAGGCCGATTGATTCGAATCGCCATTCATATCATTTTCCTGCTGTATTCCCATTCTCCAGCTCAAAGTCACAGCTTCAGCAGCTTCTCCAGCTCATCCATCTCTTTCCCGATCTGATTTTCCAGTTCACGGATATTTGCCATGATCTCGGATGTCGGCGGATACTCAACTTTCTGATATTCAACTTCTTTATACTTGTTGATGGACAGGTCGTAATCATTTCCCTGAATCTCTTCTTTCGAAACCATGAAAGACTTTTCTGTGCGTTTCCGGTCTTTTTCCTGATCCAGATGTTTAAACCGTTCGATGATATCCGGAATATCCGTTTCATCCACCGGCGTGCGCTTATCATCCAGACTGAAACCGTCTGCTGTCATATCATAGAACCATACCTGATCCGTTCCGCCGTGTCCGGTCTTGGTAAAGATCAGAATGGCAGTGGAAACGCCGGCATAGGGTTTGAACACGCCGGACGGCATGGAAATGACCGCTTCCAGGCGGTTATCCTCCACAATCTTTTTCCGGATGTCCTTGTGCGCTTTCGAAGAGCCGAAGAGAACGCCGTCCGGAACGATGCAGGCGCAGCGTCCGCCAACTTTCAGCATACGGAGGAACAGTGCAAGGAACAAAAGCTCCGTCTTCTTGGTCTTGCAGACCCGAAGAAGATCTGTCGATACCGCATCGGCGTCCAGACTCCCCTTAAACGGCGGATTCGCCAGAATCATGGAATACATCTCCCGATCCGGATTCTGGTCAGAAAGGCTGTCGCGGTACTCAATAACCGGGTTCTCGATGCCATGAGTCATCATGTTCATGGCGCCGATGCGAAGCATTGTTCTATCCATATCAAACCCGGTGAACATAGAATTCATAAAATGTGCTTTTTTGTTTTTATCAAAGAAGATCTCCTCTTTTCTCACTTCTTTCAGATACTCTGCCGCCGTCACAAGGAATCCCGATGTACCGCAGGCCGGATCACAGATCGTATCCTCTGCAGTCGGATTGAGCAATTCAACCATCATCCGGATGATGTGTCTCGGTGTACGGAACTGTCCGATTCGACCTGAAGAAGAAATTTTATTCAAAAGATACTCATATACATCACCGCGAACATCAGCAGACTGTGCTTCATTCATATATGTATACACATCATCCAACGCATCTACAATCTTGGACAGAATCAGCGGTGTAGGAAGCTTAAAGATTGCATCCCCCATATACTTGGAATAGGCGCTGTTCTTATCGTCATGAAGATTCTTAATGAACGGAAAAACCCATTCCTGCATGACTGTGAACATTCTTCCTGCGGGAAAGTCACGGAAGACGGACCATTTGAGCTGTTTTCCGGCGATGGTCTGCGCTCCGATGGTCACTTCATCGGAAAAGATGCTCTGATACGGAAGACCAAGCATTGCGCACTCTTTCTCCCGCTTGTTGTCGGAATCGTCCAGATCCCGGATAAACATGAGATAGGTAATCTGCTCAATGACTTCCAGCGGATTTGTCAGACCGCCTGCTGCAAAGATATCCCATATTCCGTCAATTTTATTTTTTAATTCACCGGTGATCATTTGTTACTCCCCCGTATTCCAAGTATATTTCGTATCCCGGCCACCGCCGATCTTCCGAATTTCACCCTGTTTCAGCAAATTGTGATCATACTCTCGCCTGCCATTACCTCATCACAGAATCAATCAAACCCGATTGGATTGACAAAATGAGATAAAACCTCTTTGATTCTACTCTATTTAATTTTTCTCGTCAAAAGAATCCATTTTTTCAAACCGGATCAACTGACATGCGGCATCCAAAAGCGAATACCGCAGTGCTATGACAGGATCATAGTAAGAAAACAATGGAATATCCCAACCATCCAATACGGAAAGGAGAGATGAACAATTCTTTCACTCGTTTAACATTTTTTCGATTTTTTCAAAAAAAACGCTAAGTGCAAAAAATCTTTGTCTGTAAGATACCTCCGGGATTGATTACGATAATGTTATACGACTGACACGAAAAGGAGGCAAAACATGAAAAAGTCAATCACTCTGGCTGCCGTCACGCTGTTAACGGCATCTGCCCTCGCCTGCAGCTCACCGGCCGGCACATCGGGAACCGTACCTGTCACCGGTGCTGCGGAAACCAATGCTCCGTCCAATGAAACGGAACCCGGGACGCCGAAAGAAGATTCAAAAGCCATAGCACTTACGGAGGAAAATATCCCTCAGGTGGATAAGACCCGCGGAATGATCCTTCCGCTGAACGGCTATCTGTCCCAGGAGATCAAGGTCGGGAATACCACGCGAACCGTGAAGCTCTACATTGGAAAGGACGCACCGGTTCGCTGCTACATGACATGGGTCAACGTTCCGGACAATACCGATCCCTATGAATTCCTGAAAGAGACCGGTTGGGCGGATTATGCGGATGAAAAGAAAGAAGGCATCTTCCTGTTAGAGCCAGGAGAAGGCGGCTGGGGATCCCCTGATGAGGAAGCAGAATATCTGAACGCCGCGTTTGAAGCCTACAACACTCGCAAGTGGTACTCCAACTACTCCGAATCGTATATCGTCGGATACGGCAAGGGCGGCGCTGCCCTGCAGCAATTCGCGATGCTTCATCCGACGGCATTTATCGCCGGTGGCTTTGTCGACGCTGCGGACGGCATTTCGTCCGAGTTTATGTCTGCAAACGCAAAAGAGGTCAATGATGAACAGACGGAAATCCGACGCGGTTCGATCCCGATGCCCGTATGGGAGGTCGGCGGAAATGATGACGTCGTGAATTACTGGCTGGCGGCAAACCACTGCGCCGGCAAAAGTGAAGAAAAGAACGGGGACAGCGTTTACACGCAGACCGAGGAATGCCAGCAGACTTCTTATACCAGGGGAGTAACGTCAAAAGTGATTGTTTCTGACAAAAAAGAGGGCGCTGTACCGGCTGACTATACCGATTCGTTCATTGATTTTATGACTCAATACACCAAGTATGAGAATAAGTGGGCGGAAGGAAATGCCCTGATGCTTCGCCCCGATTACGAGAAAATGGGAGTAAAGTTCGTTCCCTTCGATCAGGACGGATATGCCCGCGAATATCTGGTGTATGTTCCGAAATCGGCTCCGGCCAAGGACATCCCGGTTGTGTACGTCATGGCCGGAAACACTCAGACTCCGCGCGTATTCTTTGACTGCACCGATTGGTGGCAGGTTGCGGATGATTATGGATTCATGGTTGTCATGCCGTCCGAGCAGTTCAACACAGCAGTTGACCTGACGTGGAACATCACCGGTTATCAGCAGGGTTCTGACACCGCCACCGCAGACGATGTAGCCTTCCTGAAATCCATCATGAAAGAAGTTTCGGAAAATTATCCGATCGACGCAAGCCGTCAGTACATGACCGGACAGTCCTTCGGTTCCATGTGGACCAACTGGTGCGCTCTTTACAATGACGAACCGTTTGCCGCATTTGGCTCCACTTCCGGTCTGATCAGTTTTGAGATTGATGACTCCGCAGGAAAGACCCCGGTTCCGGTATGGCAGTACTGCGGTGAACATGACATCTACAAATCCGATTATACGGTGGATGCGACGGAAGGATTTAACCTGAAAGCGACTGTGGAATACTTCCTCAAGCGCAACGGTCTTGGCGGGATCGGTGAGGAGACGATCACAAAAGAAGGCCGTTACACCACCAGCACCTGGAAGGACGCAAACGGCGTTCCGATGTATGTATTTACCGTTACCGGCGGCCGCAACCATAACTGCATTCCGTCAGAACCGCGTATGATCTGGGAAAAATGGTTCAGCAAGTGGTCCAAGGATGCGAACGGAAAACGGGTCTTCCGCGAATAGAAGCTTTTGCTTTTTGAAAAATATTGAAAAAAAACCGCCCAGCCACACAATGCTGAGCGGTTTCATTCAATCCTTGATATGATGAACCAGACTAAACGAAAAACCGGACGGAGAATACATACCGATAGACTTTGAAGAAGAATCCGTGACAATTCCGGCCGGCGAAGGTTTGAAGCCACGGCTCTCCAGCATTTCCCTTGCCTCATCAAAATCATCAACATTCATGCGGATTGTCATCATATCCTGTTTTGTTTTTCCGCTTTTAACGATGTCCACACAAAAGCCGTTTGCGTCCTTCATACGCACTCCGACGACGTCTTCACGTCCATCAAGCTCATCTTTTTTATGACGCTTCTCAAAGCCAAGTTCTTCAAACAATTTTATGGTATTCTCAGGATCAGTTGTTACAATTAGCGGACTGAATGATGTGATTTTCATAAGTGTTCCTCCTAATCTGCACAAATTCGAAAATTTCATAAAAATAATGTTCTTTATATTAAAGATACACCAACTCCCGTGACAGATTCAAGTCAGAAACAAAAAGGACAGCAAATGCCGCCGTGTTATAATAGGATCATAGTAAGAAAACACCGGAATACCCCGGTCCGTAAACACAGAAAGGTGGGATTGACCCGTCATGAAAAGCAGCATCGGACGCGCCTTAATGATATCAGCCGTGATCCTTTGTCTCATGCTTCTTTCCGTTTTGCCCCGTCTGGCTTTCTACCGCGAGATCGCGTCCCAGAGTGATGTTCTCCTGGACAGAGAGACCGGCCTGCCGTATCTCGAAGACATGGACTGCTATTACCACCTGCGGATGACAAGAGATCTTGCGTTATACGGGCATCCGGGAGATACGGTAAAAGACGGCGTGCCATGGGACAGTTTCAGCTATGCTCCCGAAGGAAGAGACGCTTCCGACTACAAGCCCCTGATGGGATACCTTGCGATTGCCGCCAACCGCCTGATCTCCGTTTTTGCTTCCCAGAGTCTGGAGCAGACGGCTTACTGGCTGAGTCCCTTCCTTTCTGTACTGGTGGTGATCCCGGTCTTCCTCCTCACCTTTGAGATGAGCGGGATGTTCGGAGCCATCGCGGCGTCCGTATTGTCCGCCCTGAATTTGAGTTATCTGTATAATACAGTACCCGGATTCTATGATACGGACTGCGTAATCATCTGGTTGTCCTGTTTCTTCTTTTATTTCGGGGTGAAGCTTGTAAACGGCTGGCAGACAGAGAACCGTAAGACCGTGATCGTATACGGTCTCGCATTCTTTGCGAGCTTTATCGCTCTTTCGCAAAGCTGGTATGTCTATTATATGTTCCCGGTGATCTTTGCCGGAGCACTTCTCCTTTTCACGCTTCTCACATGGAAAAGTGACTGCG
Source organism: [Clostridium] aminophilum (assembly GCF_900101295.1). GTDB lineage: Bacteria > Bacillota > Clostridia > Lachnospirales > Lachnospiraceae > Clostridium_R > Clostridium_R aminophilum_A. The sequence continues at coordinate 9,259 of NZ_FOIL01000025.1, forward strand.
GAAAGCGGCCGTTCTCTTTTGCCCCGCTCCTGCTCTCCGCAGGAATTTTGGGCATACTCCTGATACAGGAAAGAGATCTTTTCACAAATGTCCGATCGATCGTTGGCCGGATCTTTTCCGGAGAAGAAAGCAGCGGCCTGTTCCCGAACGTCTTTTCCTCCATCAACGAGCTACAGCCCCCACTCCTCTGGGACGGAACGGTTTCCGATCTGTTCTGCCTGAACACGTTCTCGGAAACCGCCGGCATCATCAGCCTCTCGGGCGGAATCCTCTCCTTTTGTTCCGCTTTCGCTTGTAGCACAATCCTCATCCGGCGGATCATCCGGAAAGACGTCCGGTTCGAGTACCTTCTGCTTCTCCTCTGGTATGGAATCACGCTGGTACTCTCTTTTAAGGGAAAACGTTTTATCATGCTCTATTCCGTTCCCGCGGCGATTCTGGCAGGAAACCTGACCGTAACCGTCTGCGGCCGGACAGACCGACAGAAGCGGAAGTTCCGGTCATTTTGTCCGGGGGTGATCCCGGTGCTTCTGCTGATTCCGGCACTTGGCGGCGTGTGCGGCGTATACCGGTATATCTGCTCTGTCCCCGCCGAAGATGTCTGGTCACACAGGACGGTGGAGGACTGCCTTCTGAAAATCAGAGAGAATACGCCGGAGGATACCGTTCTGGCAACCTGGTGGGATTACGGATACTTTCTGGAAGACAAGGGCAAAAGAAGAACCCTTTTTGACGGAGGAAGCCAGACCGGCCAGCGCACCTTCTTCATTTCCAGAGCTTTTTCCACGGAAAAAGAGGTCCTGTCGTCAAACATCTTCCGCATGCTTTCCGGCAGCGGAGACGCGGGCTGCAGCCGGATGTTCTCCGCCTTCGGCGAAACGGAGGAAACGCTTCTCTTCATGGATGATCTGCTCTCCGGCAGCAAGCCGGATGCCCGGAAAAAACTCCTGAGCCGAGACGTTTCTGAGGCTCAGGCCGACGAGATCACAGCTCTTCTTTTTCCGGAGAATCCGCCGCTTACGGAATGCGTCATCACCGGCGATATGCCGTGGATCTCCCGCTGGTTCCCCATTTTCGGAAGGACCATGTCGGAAAAGGCCAAAGAATCCGTAAGTTTTGCCTGGGAAGTAAATCGGATGCCGATTCACCTTTCAGAAAGCGGGCGCACCGTCATTGACAGCGGGAACGGATATTATGTGATCCTTGAAAAGAGCGAACGCGGCTGGTCTGCCCGCACTTCTCTTTCGGAAGAACCTTCCGGGGAACAGCCGAAGCGTGTGGAACGGGTGATCTGCGCGGGAAGTGACGGATGCAGAGAATATGCGCAGGAGCAGGATCTTTTGGAGAAACCTCCTGTTCCGGCAGAAACTCCCGCTCTGGCCCAAACTCCTGATCAGGCCGAAAAATCCGCGCTGACAGAAACTCCCAATCGGGATAAAGAAGCGGAACCTCGCTGGACGGTCATCCTTTCTGACAACGGGAAGGATACCCTGTTTTCCATGGTGGCCTCCGACCTTGCCGACTCGGTCTTCGGAAAGCTGGTTTATCTCGGCGGAGAAGGCCTCTCCCGCTATAAGGCCGAGCCGGATCTCTCAAATGAGGTTCTGGTATACCGGATACTCGGATAGAGTCTTCACCGACCAGAGTTTGCCGCCGGTCACCGTCCGGTGACATCTTCCTGTCCCCCGAAAAAAGAGCCAGTACAGACGCTTTGTATCCCAAATGCGACTGTGCCGGCTCATTTTCATTGGATTCATCTTACCCTCTTCGCCACTCTCTCCGCATGCTGTCTTGCCACTTCCCGGTAATGATCCTTCAGAAGTTCCGCAAAATAACGGGTAAATGCCGGAAGATAGCGCTTGTCCCGCCGGATCATGTAGATCCGGTGGTAGAGCGGTTTTCCATGCTGATATAAAGGAAAAATGTTGAGGTCCGCGGGAATGTCGTTTCCACGACTTCCGATGGCAACCTGAGTGGTGAAAAAGGCCGCAATTCCGGAAAAACCCACGGAGGCGGCGATCTGCATGAAGGATGACGTCATACAGACCTCCGGCGCATATCCGGCCTCGTCAAAACACTTCTGAATCTCCGTGCCGAGACGGTTTTCCAAAAGGCAGAACGGAAGCTTTTCCAGATCCCGGAGATCCGTTCCGTGTGCGCACCGGCAGCGGATCCGGTCCGCATCCTTTTCTCCGTAAACCTCACGCAAAAGCCGGTCCGGCACACAGACATACACCTGGTCGTCGAGCATTGGTTCTACAATCAGATCCTTTTCGTCCGTGACTTCCACGATAATTCCAAGATCTGCCTCTCCCGCCCGGACAAGCGCTTCCAGTTCCCGTTCCATCCGGTCTTTCAGTTTCATTTCCACCTTCGGATACCTCGCGTGAAAGGCCGGCATGACCGCCGGAAGGCAGCTCCCGAGCCGCAGCATGCTTGCGCCGAAACAAATGCTTCCTTTCTCTTCGTTGTTGATATCCGCCAGCGTATTCTTCAGATTGTCCTGCTGAAGCGTCATCTCATCAACAAATCCGAGAACTTCCCTGCCCGCATCGGTCAGCGTCAGCCCCGGCTTTCTCTCGTACAGTCTGCAGCCCAGTTCTTCCTCAAGTTTCAGGATATGGTTGGAAATGGTCTGCTGCGAGACAAAAATCCGTTCCGCGGTCCGATGCATATTCAGATCTTTGCTGAGTTCCCGGAAGTAATAAAGACTTGTAGAATCCATGGTCTGACCTCTTTTTGTAGAAAATGCACAATAATTACAGCTTTGACAAATACTTGTTGTCGATATTTTAAATATTCGCTGTTTGTTTTGTCAATGGTCTTTCTATATCATGAATATAGTTCACATTGCCGAGACATTTCGAGAAAAGAAACCGTAAACCCGGTCTCTTCCTCATCCTGCGCAGGACCCGGATGTAGAAAGCAAAAACATGTGTGAAATCCATTGGGGAGCGTGACATGTGCACGCCATCCGGACAAGATGTTTTGTAACAAAGTTTTTCAAAAAAAGAGAGGTTGCTTTTATGTCACCGATGGTCCTTACCATTATCATTTTAATTCTGGCAGTGACTTCCTTCCTGCTGGAAAAGATTCCTGTCAACATGACGGTTATGCTGTCTATGATTGCCTTGGTGGTTCTTCGACTGGTTGATCCGAAGACCGCCGTATCCGGTTTTGCCAGCACGACGATCCTGATGCTGATCGGTGTCGTCATCGTCGGAAGCGCTTTATTTGAAACCGGTGTCTGTGATATGATCGCGGCGCAGGTCACGCGTTTTGCCAAAACCGAACGTCAGATGATCGTCGCGATCCTGATTCTTGCCAGCATCCTTTCCGCAGGGCTTTCCAACTCCGGAACGGTTGCGGTTTTCATCCCGATCATCATGGGAATCTGTGCCAAAACCGGATTTTCCCATTCCAAGCTCCTGATGTCCGCCTTTCTCGGCGCGATGTCCGGCGGCCGTCTTACCCTGGTCGGCGACGCAGCGATCAACGTACTCATCGGTGATCAGATTAAAAATCTCGGTTATCCCTTCGGTTTCTTTGAGATCAGCAAGATCGGTGTCCCGCTGACCATCGTCATGATCATCTATATGTATTTCATCGGTTACCGGTTCCTTCCGGATATCCCGATGGCCGGAGGCGACGACGCGCTGTTCACATCTTCCGAGCCGAAGACAGCTCCGCGCTGGAAGCAGATCACGTCCGTTGCGGTCCTTCTCATCGTCTTCCTCGGCATGATCTTCGAGAAACAGACCGGCATCCCGTCCTATTTCGTCGCCATCATGGGTGCGGTCGTCGATGTTCTTCTCGGCATTTTCACCGAGAAGCAGGCTTATCAGATGGTTTCCATCAAAACCATCATTCTCCTGGGCGGAATGACTCCGCTGGCGACCGCGCTGAAAGAAACCGGCGCCGCGCAGGCCATCGCGGATCTTCTCATAAAGCTGATCGGCGGTTCCACCAATGTTTACTTCATCACCGTCATCATTTTCATGCTGACCACGGTCATGACCCAGTTCATGTCTAATGTTGTAACCGTAACGCTTCTGATGCCGATTGTCATCGCGGTTGCCGACACCATCGGTGTAGTTCCGAATGCGCTGATCATGGTACTCGGAATTGCCTCCACGATGTCCATCCTGTCCCCGATCGCATGCCCGCCGGCAAACCTGATTTATTCCTACGGCGGATATAAGTTCTCGGATTACCTGAAGAGCAACATCCTTCTGGCTGCGATCTTCATGATCTTCTGCGTACTGGTCATCCCGTTCTTCTGGCCGTTCTACGCATAACGGTTCCGGTATCCCGCAGCACACCGTTTGGTCCCATGGCCGGGACAGGACCGGTCTCCAGGGGCTCCGCCAGCTGCCGGAAATACCGGTTCAACGACTCAATATGATACAAGAAAGGACCGTACCATGTTAGATCTCCTGATCATCAACGCAAAACTTCTGTGGTCGGTTTCCGGCAAAAAATCGTTATCCTGCGTCGGAATCGCAAAAGGGAAAATTCAATGTGTTCTGCCCTGCTCGGTCAAAGCGCGGAAGAACCTTCCGACTGCGCGAAAAATTCTGGACGCAGGTGGAAATTATCTGTTCCCGGGTTTTATCGATTTTCACACGCATCTGTTCTGTCACGGAAGCCAGTTCGGCCTGGACGCCGACAAACTCCCTTCCAGCGGCGTCACCGCGGCGATCGATATGGGAAGCGCCGGCTGGGTGAACTTTCCGGCGATGTACCGCTGTGATCTCCTCGGAAAAAAGATCCGCACCGGCGCATTTCTGAACATTTCCCCGGTGGGACAGCCGGGACGCGGCATCACAGAGCCGCTGGATGACGCGGCCGTCTCCGCGGACGGCATCGCACAGATCCTTCAGGAATATCCCGGTGCGATCAGCGGCTTAAAAGTACGCCTCAGCCGGAACATCGTAAAGGATCTCGGCGCCAAACCGCTTGCCCGTGCCATCGAGCTGGGCGACCGGTTCGGTCTTCCGGTCTGTGTCCACACCACCGATCCGCCGGTTCCGGCAGATGAGATTGCGGCCGCGCTCCGCCCCGGCGACATTTACAGCCACACCTATCAGGGTGCCGGCCATACCGCCGCAGATTCGGAGGAGGTCATCCGCAGAATGCTGGACGCGCAAAAGCGCGGCGTTCTCATCGAGGTCGGCAACGGAACCAAAAACTTCAGTTTCCGGGTTGCGGAAATATGCACCAAAAAGGGACTATACCCGGATATCATCTCCAGTGATGCCACGCCGATGACCTATCAAAAGGGCCCGTCCATGTGGGATCTCGCGCGGGTCGTATCCAAGTTCCTGCTTCTCGGAATGCCGCTTGCCGATGCGATCCGTGCCGTTACGGTGACGCCTGCCAGGCTCCTCGGCCTCGATCACGAGATCGGTTCCATCGCTCCGGGATATGAAGCGGACCTCGCCATCTTCCGCATGGACAGTTCCGAGATCCTGTTCTGCGATTCGGAGGGCTGCGAGCGCACCGGAAAAGCGGGACTTATTCCGCTGATGACGCTCCGCAGCGGTCAGGTGATCTGGCATTCCGAAGATTCCGGGCTGAAAGTCACCGAACAGACACCGGACTCCGCAGAATAACGCAAGGAGTTCATCCCAATGCATTTGCATTGTGAAAAATGCTCCGGATGAGAAGCCGTTTTATATTTAGAAACAGTATATATGACACAGAAAACTCCCGTGCATTGGATCACTTACCGATGCACGGGAGTTTTTTTGACTTATTCCGTCTGTCTGCCGTTTTGTCACACCTTTGACAGGGCATTTACATGTCCGCTTTCCGGTTCAACCCTAACTTGTTTTATCTCGTCAGGAAATTCTCCCCTCCGAAATCATAGAGATCGTCCACCAGAAGTTTTCTCGCCTCTTCCGCGTCATTTTTCCGGATTGCCGCGATGATCTGGGCATGATGTCTTGTATCAAAGGCCAGCTCCGGATCGGTCTTATCCCAGTATGCCTGCGCATAGGCACGCTTCATCCGGGACATACACCGCTCCAGTTCTTCGGATGCATACGTATTTCCCGCATATCCCAGAAGCGACATATGGAACTCCGTGTTGTATTCCCAGTGCTCCCAAACATCCCGGTTCGCCGCCCGGCATTTTTCATCCAGTTTTTCCAGATGCTGGATCTGCTGCTCGGTGATCCGGCCGCAGATCTCATGGAGAAAGCCACCTTCCAGAATACAGCGGAAATGAATCATCTCGTAAATATCATCTTTGGTGAGACGAATTACCTCATATCCGTACCGCGGTATGCTGCGGAGCACACCCTCGGCACAGAGCGCCATCAGCGCCTCACGGACCGGTGATTTACTGCAGTCATATTTTTCAATCAGCTGTTTTTCATTCAGGATCTGTCCCGGACGATACTCCAGGGAAATGATATCTTCAAGAATTGAGCTGTATACCTGCTCTTTCAGACTCTTCTGTTCCATGTTTTCTTCCTCATCGTCGTTTGTTCCATGTGCTTATCCGCTATTTTAGCATTCTGCCCCGGTTCTATCCACTGTTTTTTGTCTGACAAAACCTCTGGTGACAGATTGGCGAAGAACGCTCAAACCGCCTTGACGAACCGCCTCTTTGGCGATAAATTATATGGGCTGTTCCAATCATCCTTCTTTACTTTCGGAGGTTATACCATGTCATGGTTTGAAATATTTCTGACCGGTGTCGGTCTTTCCATGGACGCCTTTGCCGTCTCCATCGGCAAGGGTCTGTCAATGAAAACATTTAACAAAGCAACCGCGCTGACCTGCGGACTGTGGTTCGGCATCTTTCAGGCGTTAATGCCGCTGGCCGGTTTCATGCTCGGCTTTCGCTTTCAGGGTGTGATCCGGAGCATCGATCACTGGATCGCCTTTGTCCTTCTCGCCCTGATCGGCGGAAACATGATCCGGGAGGCTCTTTCCGGTGAAGACGAGGAGGCCAGCGATGCGGTGGACGTAAAGACCATGTTTATCCTTGCCGTTGCCACCTCCATCGATGCGCTGGCCGTCGGCATCACTTATGCGTTTCTGAATGTCCGCATTGCTCCCGCAGTCTGTCTCATCGGTGTCACGACCTTTGTCATCGCCACCGGCGGCGTTGCGGTGGGCCACCTCTTCGGTAAGAAATATGAACAGCGCGCCGAAATCTTCGGCGGCGTGATCCTTGTCGCCATCGGTTTAAAGATTCTTCTGGAGCACCTGTTCTTCGGCGGCTGATGTTTTGTTTTTCCGGATTTTCTGATAAAAATAAATACACAAAACCACCGACAGCGCAGATCCCAGCGGCGCCGCTCCGCCCAGTGCATAGAGCGTTTCCGGCCACAGAACGGATGCCAGCCATGCTCCCGGAATTCGGACCGTCACGATGGAGATCACGTTATGAGCAAAGGAATAAACAGATTTCCCGTATGCGCTGAAATACCCGCTGAAGCAGAAATGAATTCCCGCGATCATGCAGTCAATGGCATAAGTGCGGAAGTACTGTCCCCCGAGGAGAACAACCTCCGGCTCACCGGATACAAACATCCCCACAATCGGTTCCGCGGCAAGCTGTGCGATGACAAAAACTGCAAGGCCATAGATCACGCAGACACGGATGCCGCCGGCAAGGGTCCTGTTTGCCCGGTCGTGGAATCCCGCACCTGCGTTCTGGGCCGCCATCGCCGATACCGTCGAGAGCATGGCTCCCGGAACCAGAAACAGAAAACTGATAATCTTCTCCACGATTCCCACCGCGGCCGCCACATGAACGCCGCGGCTGTTGGCGATGGCGGTGATCACGAGAAACGATATCTGAATAAACCCTTCCTGACAGGAAATCGGAAGGCCGATTCCGAGAATTCTGCGGATCACATTGCGATCCGGCCGGAAATATTTCCCCGACATCCGGATTCCGATTCCTCTGCGCGCCATAGCCGCCAGCGCAAACAGAACAGAAAATGCCTGCGCGCCCACCGTCGCCGCAGCAGCGCCGGCCGCGCCCATTCCCACCAGACCGATCAAAATGTAATCCGCACCGATATTGATGATTCCCGCCAGCGCGACAAAAAACATCGGACTTTTTGTATCGCCGACGCCGCGGAAAATGCCGCTGATCACATTATAGGCTGTGATAAACGGAACGCCGAAAATGCAGATCCGAAGATAAGCCCGAGCCGGCCGGAATGCCTCCGGCGGCGTCTTTAACATCGCCAGTGCACCGTCGGTCGTCAGAATCAGCACTGCGGTGAGAAGCACCGCAATCACCGAGAAGACCAGAACCGACCCGCCGATTACCTTTGCGGCGCCCTCTTTGTCCTTTCCACCGACGGCACGGCTGATCATGATCGTGGTTCCCATCGCAGCGCCCACAATCACCACCGTCAGAAAATGCATCACCTGACTGCCGATGGAGACAGCGGAAACCACTGCTGCCCCATTAAACCTTCCGGCGATAAACAGATCCGCCATCCCGTAAAATGACTGCAGAAAACAGGCGGTCAGGTACGGAACAGCAAACCGGAACATCTTTTGATATATGTTTCCACTGGTCAAATCAAGCTGCATATCTGTCCTCTTTCGTAAGAATAACGTGCAGATGCCGCAGGAATAATTGCGGAATAATTCCATTTGACATTGACAGAATCCGGATTCAGAACTGGGAGCAGTCCGCATCCGCGTTCTGCTCCCAGTCCAGATGGTAATATCCTGTTTCCTTCCGCGATCCCTTCCAAATCACTTCAGAGTCGCCTCATCATCCTGAACTTATTTCAGAATCACTTTGCGGAAGTTCTTCTTACCTCTCTTGAATACCTTGCCCTCTGCCAGATCTGCCTTGGTGAAGGTGGCCTTAAAGTCGGTTACCTGTGTTCCTTCTACCGATACACCGCCCTGAGTTACATTTCTTCTCGCCTCGGAACGGGTTGCGCAGAGACCTGCCTTTACGAGAACGCCCAGGATATCGATGGTGTCTCCCTCAAAATCCGCCTCGGTCAGCTCTGTGGTCGGAATCTCCGCATCGGCGCCGCCGCCAAAGAGGGCTTTTGCCGCTGCTTCTGCCTTTTCGGTCTCTTCCTCGCCGTGAACCATGGTGGTCAGCTCATGGGCAAGGATTCTCTTTGCCTCATTCAGCTGGCTTCCCTCCCACTTGTCCATTTCTTCAATCTGCTCCAGCGGAAGGAAGGTCATCTTGCGCAGGAAGTTCAGAACATCGGCATCGTCCACATTGCGCCAGTACTGATAGAACTCGTACGGAGTGGTCTTGTTGGCATCCAGCCATACCGCGCCGCCGGCAGTCTTGCCCATCTTGGTGCCGTCGTGTTTGAGAAGAAGCGCGATGGTCATGGCAAATGCGTCTTTTCCGAGTTTTCTGCGGATCAGATCGGTTCCGCCCAGCATATTGGACCACTGGTCATCGCCGCCGAACTCCATGTTGCAGCCGTAATCCTCATAGAGACGAAGGAAATCGTAGCTCTGCATCAGCATGTAGCTGAACTCCAGGAAGGAAAGCCCCTTCTCCAGACGGTTTACATAGCATCTTGCGCGGAGCATCTCGTTGACGGAGAAACACGGTCCGATCTCTCTCATGAAATCGAGGAAATTCAGATTTCTCAGCCAGTCCGCGTTATTGACGATTCTTGCCTTTCCCTCACCGAACTCGATGAAGCGGCTCATCTGCTTCTTGAAGCACTCAACGTTATGGTCAATGGTCTCGATGGTCATCATGGAACGCATGTCGGTTCTTCCGGACGGATCACCGATCATTGCGGTACCGCCGCCCACCAGCGCAATCGGCTTATTGCCGGCAAGCTGAAGTCTCTTCATCAGGGTCAGTGCCATGAAGTGTCCGACATGAAGGCTGTCTGCAGTCGGATCGAAGCCGATGTAGAATGTTGCCTTTCCGTTGTTGACGAGATCGCGGATCTTGTCCTCGTCGGTTACCTGTGCCAGAAGTCCTCTTGCCTGAAGTTCCTCGTAGATCTGCATGTTGATTCTCCTTTTTGAATATGTATATAGAGTTTCACCTGCGAAACTCTGCGCGCCGGGCGCGCGCTGCCTTCGGCAGCGTATTTCCTTACGCGCAGGTGCGCATCCTCACGGAGCGCTTTTGTGTTAACAGGATTTCAAAGAAATTCCGCAACACAAAAACTCCGTCCTCTATGCCGTTCGGCATAAAGGACGGAGCATATCACTTCGTGTTACCACCTTTATTCACGATCCGCTCACACGGACCGCCTCAGCGGGTTCTTTGCATTCCTGACCATCCACGGGTTCATATATGGTTTCATCCTTAATCATTCATGACTGAGGATCCGGCCGGCAATGCCTCAAACCTCTACGCTCTAACGCGCGCTCACGCTGCAGCCTATGTTCTGGGCTCACCGGACCCGGTTATCATCCCTTCAGGAAATCGAATCCCTTTCGATCTCTCGAATGCCCGATTCCCGGTTCTTCCGCCGTCCTTGCCGCATCCCCTTCGGTGCAGAGCTCCGGAATGTATTCCTTCCTGCAGTTTCACGCGCCTCTCACCATCCGGCAGCTCTCTTTGTGTCTTTCAGAAAGTACTTGTTTCCTTCAACGCCTTTCCCTGCCGATTATAGGGGATGAAAAGGGCAAAGTCAAGAAACCGCGTTTTTTCTTTTCCGAATCAGCCCTGATCCGGCTTTGTCTGAACAGCCCGCGCTGCCATCCGTCAGGTTTCTTTCCGGTATTCTTCCTCTGCCCGGACCGCATTGTCTATATAAGCCTTAATCTTGTCATAGGATTTGAATCCTTCCGCCTCTACCCCGGAATTTGCATCAATCGCATACGGATGAACCTGTTTTACCGCCTCATAGGTATTGGTATCATTCAACCCGCCGGCCAGAATAACAGGGCAATTTGCCTTCTCAACGATCTCTCTGCTGATGGCCCAATCATGCGTAAGTCCTGTGCCACCGATGCGGTCCTTTGTTCTGGAATCGAGCAAAACCGCATCACAGTGCCCGTCGAACTCTTCCAGCATCTTGAGTGCCTCTCCTCTGTCCATCACATGGATCGCTTTGATCACCCTGCAGTACGGCAGTTCTTTTTTGACGAAATCAACGTCCTGCGGCGAAATATAATCGTGGATCTGTATGGTGTCAACGCCCATATATTTTGCCGTCTCCACGATTTCCGTTCTGTCCGTCAGATGTGTCACCAGCACTTTTGACACAAAAGGCGGCAGCTTCTCAATGATTGTCTTTGCCTCTTCTTTCGAAATCTTATCTTCCGCAAGATGTGTGATCCCCACCAAAAAACCGACCGCATCTGCACCGGCCGAAATCGCGGTCATGGCATCTTCGTAGTTCCTGATTCCGCATACTTTCGCTCTCATCGTTCAACCTTCTTCCCGTTCAATTCTTCCCTGCGGAAGAATCCTGTCAGGTTACCATTCCCTTCCCCTATCCGGTTACAGCATTCCATGTACCTCTATCCTTTGGATGAACAGAATTGATTTTCTCCGTTCTCCCGGTTCATGCTGTCCGTCAGTTCTCCGCTCTTCCGTAGATATCTCTCTTTTCCGGGAATTCAAACCGGAGAAGCTGACAGTTTTTGATACCGAAACTGCTGAACTCCTCGTTTGTCATATCTTCAAAGTACGACCGCACAACGCGGGAAATGCCGTTGTGCGCAACGATCAGCGTCGTCCGCCCCGTCTCCTTCGTGTCCTGTTCGATCTCGTCGATGACACTGTAGATCCGGTGAGAGAGATGCAGCATGGTCTCACCGCCGTCGAAGGAATGAATGAAATTCTGCTTTGCTGCCCGGAACTCCGCCCCGTTTCGCGGGGAGGTGGATTCAAACCGGCCGAAATTCTGTTCCGTCAGCCGTTCCTCCTTCGCCCACGGGATGCCGGTCTGTCCCGAGATGATCTCCGCGGTATCGCTTGCCCGGGAGAGCGGGGACGCGAGGATCCGGTCGATCCGGATCTCTCCCTTTTCCATCATGGCGCGGATCGTCTTCCCCAGTTCCGCCGCCTGCTTTCTCCCCAGCTCTGTCAGCGCGATATCCGTTGCGCCGCAGATTTTATCCTCCGCGTTCCAGATGGTCTGGCCGTGTCTTGTGAAATAGAGATATCCCATATATGCGTTCCTTTCTTTATCCGATGCGCGTCATCCGTCACCCGATGCATGTCCTGCGGATCCGGTCATTCTGCGGATCCGCCTTCCTTCGTTTCGCATTGGTGCCGTTTCACTTCCATGCGTTTTTACCGTTCTTCGGGGCGGCCATCCTTCGCTTCCGACCTTCAGGCTTCCTCAATCGCTTTCCGGAGCGTATTCATGACTCGCTTCTTGTCTCCGCTCCAGAGCGGCGCAATCAACAGTTTCTTCGGTCCGTCCCCGGTGATCCGGTGGACAATGGTGCTCTCCGGGAGAAGTTTCAGACACCGCACCACGACGTCACAGTATTCTTCCAGTGTAAAGACCGGAAAAGGCTTCGTCCGGTACTCTTCGGCGAGCCGCGTTCCGGAAAGCACATGGAGAAGCTGAAGTTTGATCCCGTCCAGCAACGGAGAAAGCGACGCCAGATACCGAACTGTTTCCAGCATCTCATCTACCGTTTCCCCCGGAAGCCCCAGAATCACATGAACAATCACCGTGAGGCCCGCCGCTTTCAGGCGGCGGTAAGCGTCTTCAAATACATCCAGAGAATATCCTCTGTGTACCCTTTTTGCGGTCTTCTCGTGGATTGTCTGGAGTCCAAGTTCCACCCACACCGGTTTTTCCCGATTGAAGCAGGCAAGCCCCTCCACCATGTCGGGACTCAGACAGTCCGGTCTCGTCCCGACCGACAGGGCGCAGACCTGAGGCTGTTCCATCGCCTCCCGGAATTTTCCAAGAAGCGTATCCGTGTCGCCGTAGGTCGACGTAAAGGATTGAAAGTAGGCGATGTACTTTCTCTCTTCCGGCGGGATTTTTGCGGAAATCTTACCGTCCACCCGCTCTCTCGCTTTCCGGATCTGCTCCGCGACCGAATCACCTTCCGCCGCGAAGTCTCCGGAGCCGCCTTCCGAACAGAAGGTACAGCCCCCGTAGCCGAGGGTTCCGTCCCGGTTCGGACAGGTAACCCCTGCCGAGAGGGAGAGCTTATAAACTTTTGTGCCGAACTGCTCCTTCATGGCATCCGACAGTGTCCTGTATTTCATGCTGCTCTTACCGGTCCTTTCCTCTTCTGTCCCGTTTTATTCTCCGCCCCGTTTCTCCGGTCACGAGTTACTCTGTCCTGTTTCCCCCGTCACGCGTTACTCCGTCATCGTTTCCGGTCACGAGTTACTCTGTTCTGTTTCCCCGTCACGCGTTACTCCGTCATCGTTTCCGGTCACGAGTTACTCCGTCATGTTCCCCGGTCACACGTTACTCCGTCACATTTTCCTTCTCTTCCTCATCGGTCTTCACTGCCGTCAGCCGGTAGAATTCATCCACCAGCTCTTTGGTCTTCTCAAACATCTCCGTGCAGTCCGGATACCGCTTGCCTTTTTCCTCATAGATAAACTGGGGCACACCCGCGCCGACCATGTGAAGCTTTTTCGCGTATTTTGTGACAAATTCCGGGATGCCCGCCGGGTCGAGGTCCGCTTTCGGATACATGGTGATGACGATCTCCTGATTCCGGATCTCGATCAGGGACATTCCCGCCCGGTGCGCGTGGGCCCGGAGAAGCGAAACCTTCAGAAGGTTGTCCACCGGTGCCGGGATCTCGCCGTACCGGTCAATCAGCTCATCCTGCATGTCCGAGCAGTCCTCATCGTCCGTAAATGCCGAGATCCGCTTGTAGATATCCAGTTTCTGGAACTCGTTCGGAATGTACTTCGGCGGAATAAATGCGCTGATGTCACATTTGATCTCCGTGATAAACTCGTCGTCTTCGACCTTTTCTCCCTTCAGAAGAAGAACCGCTTCATTCAGGAGCTTGCAGTACAGATCATAGCCGACCTCCTGCATATGGCCGGACTGTTTCGCGCCGAGGACATTTCCCGCTCCGCGAATCTCCAGATCGCGCATCGCGACACGGATTCCCGAGCCGAGCTCCGTAAAATCGCGGATGGCGGCAAGTCGTTTTTCCGCCACCTCTTTCAGGATCATGTTTCTCCGGTACATCAGGAAGGCAAAGGAAGTCCGGTTCGTTCTTCCGACTCTTCCCCGAAGCTGATACAGCTGGGAGAGTCCCATCTTATCGGCATCGTGAATAATGATGGTGTTGGCGTTGGGGATATCCAGTCCGGTCTCAATGATGGTCGTGCAGACCAAAACGTCAATCTCGCCGTTCACGAAATCCATCATGATGTTTTCCAGCTCATGTTCCTTCATCTGACCATGCGCATAGACTACCCGTGCTTCCGGCACCAGCGCCTGAATCTTTGTCGTGATCTCATCGATGTCGCCGACCCGGTTGTGGACATAGTAGACCTGACCGTGCCGCGCCATCTCCCGTCGGATCGCCTCCCGGATGATCTCGTCGCTGTACTCCATGACATAGGTCTGGATCGGCAGACGATCCACCGGAGCCTCCTCCAGAACGCTCATGTCCCGGATTCCCGCCAGCGACATGTGGAGAGTGCGGGGGATGGGCGTTGCGGACAATGTCAGAACGTCGACATTTTCCCGAAGTTTCTTGATGCTCTCTTTATGCTTTACGCCGAACCGCTGCTCCTCATCGACGACGAGAAGGCCGAGATTCTTAAACTTCACATCTTTTGAGAGAATGCGGTGCGTTCCGATCACGATATCCACCGTGCCCTTTTTCAGCCCCTCCACCGTCTTCTTCATCTCGGACGGTGTGCGGAACCGGCTCATCAGCTCGATGTTCACCGGAAAATCCTTCATTCTCTGGATAAACGTATTGTAATGCTGCTGGGCAAGGATCGTCGTCGGCACAAGGACCGCCACCTGCCGCTCTTCCTGAACGGCTTTAAAAGCCGCACGGATCGCAATCTCCGTCTTTCCGAAGCCCACGTCGCCGCAGATCAGGCGGTCCATGATTTTCGTGCTCTCCATATCCCGCTTGGTGTCCTCGATGGCAGCGAGCTGATCGTCGGTCTCCTCAAACGGGAAGGAATCCTCAAACTCATGCTGCCATACGGTGTCCGGGCCGAAGGCATATCCGGACCCGTTCTGACGCTTGGCGTAGAGTGCCACAAGGTCCTTGGCGACCTCCTCGACTTCCTTTTTGACCTTTGTCTTGGTCTTCTTCCACTCCGTGCCGCCAAGTTTGGACAGCTTCGGCACTTTCTCCGCGTCGCCGCCCGCGTATTTCTGAATCTTGTCGAGCATCGTTGCCGGAACATAGAGAACGTCCGTGTCGCGGTAATCAATCTTGATATAGTCCTTTTCCGTGCCGTTTGAGCGGATCTTCTCGATTCCGCGGTAGATTCCGAGCCCATAGGTCTCATGAACGACATAGTCTCCCACCGAGAGCTCGGTGAAACTCTGGATGGACCGGCCGTTGTATTTCTTCTGCGGCTTTTTCCGCTTGGGCCGGTTCGCCCCGAAGATATCATTTTCCGTGATGACCACAAAACGGATCATGGGATATTCAAAGCCGCGGTGGAGATTGCCTGCCACCACCATGATCTCGCCGGGATTTACGCGGTGCTCCGCGCTCTCCGGACTGAACGCCCGGAATTCATAATCCCGGAGATCTGCGGCCAGACGCTGCGCTCTCGCCGTCGAGCCGGCCACCAGAACCATGCGGTAGTTCCGGCTCTGCCATTTCTTCAGATCCTCGATGAGGAGAGGAAAATTATTCTGATAGGACTGGACGCTCCGGGTGGTCAGCGAGACCTTTGTCTTCGGCGTCATCCCCGTGACTTTCTGCTCGATGGACATCATCATCACGGTGCGGGCTCCGCTCATCATCGCCATGGTCTTTTTCGCGCTGAAAAGGAAATCCGCCTGCCCCGGCAGAATTGCCCCCATCAGGATCCGCTGCTGCATACTGTCGGCGAACTCCCGCTCCACGACTTCCGCCCGCTCCTTCAGATGCTGCGGCTCATCGAGAAAAACTTCGGTATTCTCCGGGAAATAATCCAGAAACGACACGGTATCCCGGGTAAAGTACCGGATGAAGCTGGCCAGACCGTGAACCGACATTTTCTCCCGAAGACTCTCTACTACCTCGCCCACACTCTGGGTGAGGCGGAAGGCTTCTTCATTTTTCATCTGATCCCGGAAGGCCTTCACATTCTGATCGCGCTCTTTTTCGATTTTCCCCAGTCCCTTTTCGAGCATCTCATCGCCGAGGACAATCTCGGTCGCCGGGAAAATGTAGGCTTCGGACACGGTCTCCACCGACCGCTGCGTCTCCGGATCAAAGGTACGGATGGAGTCGATCTCGTCGCCCCAAAGCTCAATCCGGTACGGCACCTCCGCCGTCAGCGGGAAAACATCCAGAATGCCGCCGCGCACGGAAAACTGTCCGGTTCCGTCCACCTCCGCCGTTCTCTCATATCCGAGGGCCGCGAGCTTCTTTGCCATATCCGTAAGATCCAGTTTCACCGCGCCCTTGATGGTGATCGCGCGTGATGCCAGCATCTCCAACGGAAGAAGATGCTCCATCAGCGCATCGACGGTCGTCACCACGATGCCGCTCTTTTGGGAAGACAGTGCCTCCAGCACGCGGATTCTCTGTCTGGTCAGAAGGTTTCCGTGGATATCCGAGTTATAGAACAGAAGATCACGGGCCGGATAGATCATCAAATCCCGGCGGAAACAGCGGAAATCTTCCGCGATGGATTTCGCCTTCAGCTCGTCCTCCGCGATAACCAGCGTCCAGCCCTCATCTTTCCGCTCTGTTGCCAGTTCCGCCGCCAGATGAACCTTCTGTGACTCGACGGTTCCGGAGACCAGAACCGG
This sequence comes from [Clostridium] aminophilum, assembly GCF_900101295.1. GTDB lineage: Bacteria > Bacillota > Clostridia > Lachnospirales > Lachnospiraceae > Clostridium_R > Clostridium_R aminophilum_A. The sequence continues at coordinate 26,136 of NZ_FOIL01000025.1, forward strand.
TCCTTTTCCTTTCCCCAACGCCTCCTGCAGGGCTTCGTATTCCGCCAGCTCATGCAGCGGATTCTCAAAGATCGCTCCCATATCACTCCTTCGGAATGTGTTTTCCGTTCTTTTCGCTGTTGTCCTTTCTCGCTGCACCGTTGAAGCCGCTCATCGCTTTCTGGACGCCGTCCTGAATCACAGCACAGGCCGCCTCCGCGCCGTCCCGGTATGCTTCTTCCATCACTTTCCGGGTCACCTGATCAAAATGTCCCAGAACGTAATCGACCAGATCCATCTGGCTGGGTTTCGCGCCGATTCCGATCCGGACTCTCGGAAAATCCTGTGTCCCGAGATGCTGGATCAGACTCTTGATTCCGTTGTGACCGCCGGCGCTGCCTTTTCCGCGGACGCGGATCACCCCCGGATCCAGGGAGATATCGTCATAGATGACGATAAAATGATCCGGTTCAACCTTGTAGTAGTCCATCAGTGGCCGGATGCACTCTCCGCTGTTGTTCATATAAGTCAGGGGTTTGACCAGAATCACCTTTTCTCCCCCGATCATCCCCTTTCCGAAGATTCCCTTGAACTTGCTCTCATTCAGCGTGATCCCCAGACGGTCCGCCAACTGGTCAAGGGTGTCGAATCCCACATTGTGTCTGGTATGTTCGTAATCTCTTCCCGGGTTTCCGAGTCCTGCGATAATATACATATTTCCATTTCTCCAATCTGTGTCTTCTGAACGTTCCTTTTCATCGGTCAACCCGAACAGCTTTCGCAATATATTCACAGCACAATCCTCTTCCTGCACCTTGTCCAAGGCACGACTTTATGCGCCGAATTCCCCTGTACGGGAAATCCGCCGCCTGCCATTCCAATATTTACATTTCGGGAAACGCTGTCTAACGCGTTTTCTTGGACGGGTTCCCGATGCAAAGCATCCATCTCCTTTGAAAACCCGTGCCATCTGCCGAAGGCTCTGAGAAATTACTGATCTAATCAGTATTTCCTTAGGTATTCTACTGCATGACCGGAAAACTTGCAAATTGATTCCACTTTGCTTTTGTGTTACTCGCGCTCTGCCAAAGCGTTTGCCGGAAATCCGCAAAGCATGTTTTGGCGCATTTTTCTGTTGACATTTTCCGGCGTGCATGGTATATTATGGAAGTTTGTGTGCCACACAATAATTCATCAAATTGACTTATTTTAAGGGTAATACTATACTTTTTTTAGGGATTATCCCGATACTTTCGTATACATTTTACCCTTTCCGAAAGAGGTACATAATATGAACAATTCCGAAAATGCATCCCGCCGTGCCGACGTCATCATTATCGGTGCCGGTCCTTCCGGTATCTTCTGCGCTTACGAGCTCAAGAAGCAGCGCCCGGACCTCTCCATCGTCATGATTGAAAAAGGACGTTCCATTGAAAAGAGAATCTGTCCGAAGAGAAAAACCGGTGTCTGCGCACACTGTCAGCCGTGCTCCATTACCACGGGATTTTCCGGCGCAGGAGCATTTTCCGACGGAAAGCTTTCCCTCTCTCCGGATGTCGGCGGAAATCTGCCGGAAATCCTCGGCTATGAGGAAGCTGCCAAGCTCATTCACGAGTCTGACGAGATCTATCTCGAGTTCGGCGCCGATCCGGGCATCTACGGCATTGACAAGCAGGAAGAGATCGATGAGATCCGCCGCCGCGCCATCATTGCCGACTTAAAGCTCATCGAATGTCCGATCCGCCACCTCGGAACCGAAGAAGGATACAAAATCTACTCCCGCATGCAGGATCACCTCGCCGAAATCGGCGTGGAGATGATCTTCCAGACCAGCGTCAAAAACATCATCGTGGAGAACGGACAGGCCATCGGCGTCGTCACCGACAAAGGTGAGACCTTTTACGGAAAAGAGATCGTCTCCGCCATCGGGCGCGACGGCTCCGACTGGTTCTCCCACATCTGTGAGGAACACCACATCGAGACGAAGGTCGGCACCGTGGATATCGGCGTCCGCGTCGAAGTCCGCGATGAGGTCATGAAATTCCTGAACGAAAACCTCTACGAGGCAAAGCTCGTATACTACACTCCGACCTTCGACGACAAGGTCCGCACCTTCTGCACAAACCCGTCCGGCGAGGTCGCGACCGAGTATTACGATGACAATCTGGCAGTGGTCAACGGCCATGCGTACAAATCCAAGGAATTCAAGACCCGCAACACCAATTTTGCACTTCTGGTCTCCAAGAATTTCACCAAGCCGTTCCACACACCGATTGAATACGGCAAATACGTCGCCCAGCTGAGCAACATGCTGTGTGACGGCCGCATTCTGGTCCAGCGCTACGGCGATCTCCGCCGCGGACGCCGCACCACCGAGGAGAGACTTTACCGAAACAACCTCATGCCGACGCTGAAGGATGCCGTTCCGGGCGATCTCTCCCTTGTCCTTCCGCACCGCATTCTGGTGGACATTGAGGAAATGCTCAAAGCCCTCGATAAGGTAACGCCGGGAATCGCCAGCGATGAGACACTCCTCTACGGCGTGGAAGTTAAATTTTATTCCAACAAAGTCATGGTTGACCGGGATTTTGAGACCAGCATCAAGGCGCTGCGCGCCATCGGCGACGGTGCTTCCGTTACCCGCGGTCTTCAGCAGGCCAGCGCAAACGGTCTGTCTGTCGCAAGAAGCATTCTGAAGGCCGGAAGGGTCTGAGCCATGATCGGATTCGTCCCATAGAGAAAAAATCGAGCAGGTGATCCCTGCCCGATTTTTTTTGCCTTGTTTATCTTTCGCAGCGCGTCAATTCGCGGCGGTCGTCTCCTTTGCTCCGGCCTCGGATACCGGTTCCGCTTCCGCTTCCGTCTGCGCGCCGGCCGTCTCCTGTGCTTCGGACTCGGCTGACGGTTCCGCCTCTGTCTGCGTTCCCGCTGTCTTCGCAGTGGAGTTCTCCGCTGCACGTTCCGTCAAAGCATCTTCGGCTGCCTTCTGATTGACAACCTCCACCGCTTTCTGAAGCTGATTGTCCTGCGCTTCCGGAATCTGTGTTCCGGCAATCAGCCCCTCCGCCAGCTCGCACTCCACATCCGGCGTCAGGCCTTTTCCGTGAATATCCTGATCCTTCGGTGTGTAATACCGCTGAGTGGTAAGGTTCACCGCACTGCCGTCCCCCAGCGGGAACGTAGTCTGGACAATACCCTTTCCGAAGGTCTTGGTTCCGACCAGAACCGCTTTTCCGTAATCCTGCAGAGCACCGCTGAACGCCTCCGCCGCACTGGCGGAATTCCCATTGACTAGAACAGCCATGGGAACGGAAACCTCATGACCGTCCTCGCACCGGAATTCTTCGTGAGTATCGCCCAGTCCCTTGAATTTCAGCATCAGTCCGCCGTCCGGAAGAATATAATCCATACACGGAAGAACCGCCGACAGATTTCCCCCCGGATTATTCCGGAGATCGAAAATCAGCTTGTTCGCCCCCTGTGCGAGAAGGGTATCTACCGCATTTTTAAACTGTCCCGTTGTCACCTCATCAAATTCGGTGAGGCGGATCAGTCCGATATCGTCCTTCATGGACGCCTTGATGGTCTCCGTAACGATCTTCTCTCTTGTCATGGCGATCGGGATATATTTCTTCTCCGACGGACGGTAAACCGTGACTGTGAGGGGCGTCCCCTCTTTTCCTCGAATGTTCTCAATAATCAGAAGATCCAGGTCCTTTCCGGTGACATATTCCTCATCCACTTTGTAGAAAATATCCCCCGGAAGGATCCCGCCCTTTTCGGCCGGTCCGCCCGGCGTCAGTGAGATCACTTCCACATTTCCGGTATTCGGATTGGTCGTAACCGTCGCGCCGATGCCGACATATTCTCCGTTCTGCGATTCCTGCATTTTCCGGAAATCCGCTTTCGAATAATATCGGGAGTACGGATCCCCCAGAGACGCAACATAGCCGTAATACAGATAGTCTTCCTGGAGCTGAGCGTCGAGATTTTCCTGAAAAAGGAACTTATTGTTCACAAGATAATCAAGAACCGAGAGCTTATCCCTTACATTGTCCAGATTGATGCCTTCTTTGCCGCCCTCCGCACTCTGTCCGGCCAGACTCAGCTGCGCCTTCATCCGGCGATAGCCGTTATAGACAAATACTCCGACCGCCGCTGTCAGCACACACAGTGTGCCGCAAACGCCGATCACAATTCCCCGGATCACCGGGTGCTTTTTCTTCTGCTTTTTTCCGGAAGGTTCCGTCTGTCCTTCCGTTTCTGTATTTTTCCGGCCCGGAATGTCTGTCTCTTCCTGCCCTGCCGTTTCCGCGTTCTCCCGGCCCGGCATGTCTGTTTCTTCCTGCCCTGCCGTTTCCGCGTTCTCCCGGCCCGGCATTTCCGCACACTCCTGTACCGGCGCAGTATTCTGCGCCTCCTGTTCCCCGGTTACCGGATCTGTATTTCTGTCTTCCAAATGCTCCAATGATGTGTCCTCTTTTCCAAAACCGGGCTGATTTCCGGCTCATCTGTTCCGTATTATACCGCGCAAGCCGTTCCCTGTCCTGTATTATTTTAAAAAACAAAGTCCGCAAGCAGTTTTCCGATTCCCTCATTCCTGAGGGCGAAGCGCCTGGCGGACTTTGTCTGAAAAATGCATCTCTTTTTTTAAAGGAATTTTACTGGCTGACGTAATTCAGCGGATCCACATACTGTCCGTTCTTGAGCACGCCGAAGTGGAGATGTGCACCCGTGGAATAACCGGTGGAACCAACCTTCGCAATGGTTTCTCCCTTGGAAACGGTATCTCCTGCCGAAACATCCAGCGACTGGCAGTGCATATAAACCGTCGACACTCCGTTTCCGTGGCTGATCACCACGTAATTTCCCGCCGAGCTGCTGTAGGTTGCGGTCACAACCGTTCCGCCGTCGGCTGCCTTAATCGGCGTACCGCTGGAGACTGCGATGTCCACTCCCTTGTGGTTTGTGGATGCTCCCGCCGTCGGTGACTCTCGCTGTCCGAAGGTGGACGTGATCCTTCCGGAGGTTGAAAGCGGCCAGGAGAGGCTTCCGCTTCCCTTGGTCATCGTTCCTTTGGAAGAAGTATTGCCGTTTTTCGTCTCCACCTTGGTCTCGGTCTTTTTGCCGTCCGCCTCGGTGGGGGCGTCAACCGTTTTTGCGCTGTTCTTTGCCTGCTGCTCCTGCTTTTTCCGTGCAGCTTCCTCTGCCTCCGCCTGACGTCTTGCCGCCTCCTGCGCAGCCTTCTCCGCTGCGATGGCGGCCTGACGGATCTCCTCCTGAATCTTGTCGATCTCCGCCTGCTGTGCGGCGATATCGGACGCCATGCCGCTGGAAGCATCTCTCTGCTGACCGATCTGCGCAGCCAGATTCGTCAGTTCATTCTTCTTGGTCTCCATCAGCGTCTTGATCGAGGTCTGCTTTGCCGCAGTCTCATTGCGCATATCCACGATCTCTGTCAGATCCCGTTCGAGTTTTTCCTTATCCTCGGCAATCTGCCTGGTTGTCGCCTCGTACTCCTCCATCTGATCCCGGTCATATTTTGAGATCTGTTCAATATACTCGGCCTTGTTCAGCAGATCCGAGAGTGAATCGGAGGAGAGAAGAATCTCCAGAAAGCTGGAATCCCCTTTCTCATACATATAACGGATTCGAAGCTTCATCGCCGCGTACTGCTCTTTCTCCGCTGCCTCCGCGGCCGCCAGCTCCACGCTGGTCTCATCGATCTCCGACTGTTTTTCCTGCACTTCGCGGTCCAGCTTGTCCATCTCGTCTGCGATTTGCGATGTCTGGGCATCCAGTTCTTTCACATACTGCTCGGTATTGCCCCGAAGACCTTCCAGCTGTTTGATCTTCTGATCCGTCTTCTTTTTCTCCGCCTCCATGGCGCGCTTTCTTGCTTCCGCATCCGCCAGCGCATTCTCTTTCGCCGCATTGACCCGGAGCGTTCCGCTCACATGGCTGAAGGTCATCGCCCAGGAAGCCGCCGTAACCGCGAAAATTACCCCCGCACGCCGCTTCCATTTGCCGCTGCCGCCGTTCGGCACATGATTCCACAAGAACATCCTGTACCTCCCTCAGACGCGGAGTGTCTTCCGAATCGTGAAGAAACTTCCGACAAAACCGATGCCGACGCCGAGCGCGAGCGCAATCAGGGACATCACCGGCAGAATCTCCCACAGCGGCAGAAAGTTAATCACCGAAGACAGGATCGCCGCCTTCGCCATCACGATCTTTACGCCATGACGGTAAAGAAGCGTCACAACTCCGAGCGGAATCAGCGCTCCGGCAAGTCCGATCAGGATTCCCTCAAACACAAACGGCGCCCGGATCATGAAGTTGGTTGCTCCGATCAGCCGCATGATCCGGTACTCTTCCCGGTGAAATGCCGCCGCCGTGGAGATCGTGTTGCTGATCAGGAAGACCGAGACCGTCAGAAGAATCGCAATGATCACGGAGGAGACCAGACCGACCAGCCGGTTCAGCCGGACGAGTCCCGACGCCGCATCGACGGAATAGTTGACTTTCCGGACGCCCGGAACCTCCTTCAGCCAGGTCACAAAGCTGTCCTGCTGTTCAATGCTGTTCAGATGAATTTCGTAGGACGCCGATTCCGCAAGGGGATTGTCATTGGCAAATCCCTCCGCAAGATGTTCATTGTCCCGGAAATAGTCCTCCTGAAAACTCTCCCATGCCTCTTCCGCCGAGATGTAGGTGACATCCTTGACTTCCGGACGGCCCGTGATCTCATCGCCGATCCCCCGGATCTCCTTTTCCGAGATTCCGCTGTCGAAAAATGCCGTCACACCGACAGCCTCCTCCGCATTGCGGACCATGTGCCGAATATTGCAGATCATAACAAAAAAGGTGCAGAAAAGAAAAATACAAGCGGAAATGCTGGCGACCGATACGAGCGCCACCCAGATATTTCTGCCTATATTTTTCAATCCCTGCGCCAAACAGTAAAAAAAGGTTCTGATTCTCATAAGTTATAGCTTCCCTCTTCGATATCCCGCACGACAAATCCCTTTTCCAGCATAATCACGCGTTTCTGCATCGAGCGGACAATCTCCCGGCTGTGCGTCACGACGATCACGGTAGTGCCGCGGCGGTTGATGTCCTCAAGAAGCTTCATGATTCCCATGGAATTGTCTGCATCCAGATTGCCGGTCGGCTCATCGGCGAGCAGAACTTTCGGTGAATTGATGAGCGCTCTCGCTATGGCCACTCTCTGCTGTTCTCCGCCGGAGAGTTCGGATGGGAATGCTTTATATTTTGCGGAAAGCCCGACCATCTGAAGCATGCGTGGAACATTTTCCCGGATCTCTTTCGTCGGCACACCGATCACGCGCTGCGCGAAGGCAACATTTTCATAGACATTGCGCTCTTTCAGCAGGCGGAAATCCTGAAAAACGACGCCCAGCTCCCGGCGGTACTGCGGAATGTGACGGCGGTGAAGCCCCGTCACCTCCACATCTCCAACCCGGATGGTTCCCTCAGTGGGCTCCGTCTCATGAAGCAGAAGACGGATCAGCGTGGATTTGCCGGATCCGCTCGGCCCCATGATAAATACAAATTCACCGTCCTCGATGCGGATGTCCACACCGCGGAGGGCTTTTGCCCCGTTACGATATATCTTGCTGACATTATCCAGAAGTATCATTAGTAATCCTGATTCTCCATATATTTCATGTACTTGACAACCATCAGTGCGATCTTGAAGGTAATGGCATCCTCAAAAACGCGGAGATCCAGGCCGGTCTGCTTCTGAAGCTTGTCCAGACGGTAAACCAGTGTATTTCTGTGAATGTACAGCTGACGGGACGTCTCCGAAACATTCAGATTGTTCTCAAAGAACTTGTTGATGGTGGTCAGTGTCTCCTCATCAAACTCATCCGGGGACTTTCCTTCGAAGATCTCGCGGATGAACATACGACAGAGCGGCATCGGAAGCTGGAAAATCAGACGGCCGATTCCAAGTCTGGAATATCCGACCACATTCTTCTCCCGGAAGAAGATCTTGCCGACATCCAGTGCCATCTTCGCTTCCTTATAAGAGCGGGATACGTCGCGGATCTCACCGACAACCGTACCGAAAGCAACATTGACCCGTTCTCCCTCTTCCGGACTGAGCATGTCAACGATGGTTTCCGCCACTTTCTCGAGATCATCATAGGTCTCTTCCGGCTTCAGCTCACGGACAAGAATAATGTTCTTCTCATCGACTGCGGTGATGAAGTCATGACTCTTCGCATTGAAGAAGTTGCGGACGGTCTCCAGCGCATTGAGATCCTTGTCCTGATGGGTTTCAATGATGAAGGTACAGCGTCTGACATTGGTGTCAATGTGAAGCTTCTTCGCGCGGTTGTAGATATCCACAAGAAGAAGATTGTCCAGAAGGAGGTTCTTGATGAAGTTATCGCGATCGAATCTCTCCTTGTATGCAATCAGAAGATTCTGAATCTGGAACACCGCCATCTTGCCAACCATATACGCGTCATCCTTCTCGCCTCTTGCCAGAAGAATATACTCCAGCTGATGATCGTCAAAGACTTTAAAGAACTGATATCCCTGAACGATCTGGCTGTCCGCCTCGGATTCCACAAAAGCCAAAATGCTCTTTTCGTATTCCTCTGTTCCCGCAAATGTGGAGGCAAGCGTCTTGCCCTCGGTATCGCAGATGCAGAAATCGACTCTGGTGATCTCTTTCAGTCCATCCAGATTCGTCTGAAGTATCTGATTCGAAATCATGCTTTACTCTCTCCTTTTTTCTCAAATGTTCTTCGGATACTGTTTTCCGTAATCTCGATCGCGCCCTCTTTCAGAAGGAGTCCGACCGCACGCTTAAATGCGTTCTTGCTGAGTCCGAATGTCCGCTGAATGGTCTCCGGACGGGCCTTGTCGTTAAACGGCAGTACCCCCGCAAACTCATCGATCACCTTCAAAACCATATCCGCATCCTGATTCATCTGAAGATATGCCTTTTCCCGGGTGCTCAGATCCAGCTTTCCGTCTTCACGGACACGCATGACTCTCGCCACGATGCGCTCACCGAGCCGGAATTCTCTGTAAACTTCTGATTTCGGTATCATGCCGAAATATTTATCATCAACCGCAGCAAAGACTCCGATGCGGTCATTGATCTCATAGACCGTACACTCCACGCGGTCCTCCTTCTTGTACGGAGACTCCGCGGACAGATACGGATACACTTTCATGGTCGCCGCGAGACGGCCGCTCTTGTCCACATAGAGCGCAACCAGAACCTCCTCGCCCTTTCGGACCGGATGATTCTGTTCATGGAACGGCAGAAGAACTTCCTTCTCCAGCCCCATATCCACAAAGGCGCCGATCTTCGTGACATCCGTCACCTGAAGGGTCTTTGTCTCCCCCAAAAGGATTTTCGGCTCGTTGGTCGTCGCAATAAGACGGTCCTTGGAATCCTTATAGAGAAAGACCAAAATCCGGCTTCCGATCCCGGTTCCCTCCGGAACCTGCTTGATCGGAAGAAGAACCGACTCCTCCGCACCTTCACTCTCTGCGAGAAAAACACCAAAATCCTTCTGTCTGACTACCGTCAGCTCCTGTTTCTCTCCAATTCTTATCATAGGTTATCCTTTCCGTTATTTCCTTCCGGAAATATATCATGGAAACACTGATGAAAGCGTTCCCCGCCCGTTTTTTCGATGCGAAGCATCCGCTGCCTCTGAAAATCCGTGCCATCCGCCGGAGGCTCTAAGGGCACACGGACAGAATCCGTGTTTTCTATAAAATCTTACTCATCCAGATACAGGTAAACGCTCGCATATACCTGACCTTCGGGATCGCGGAGCGAAATGATCTCTGCGTCCCCAGCTTCCGAAGAAACCCGGTACGGAACCATCACATCACCGAGAACCGCCGCCTTCCGGTATTCCGCCCAGATCCGTCGTATTTTCGTCTTCTCCGGAAGACATTCCCGCGCAATCTCAATGTACTGCGCATTGTTCACATGATGGTTGGTGTCCAGATGGTGTCTGGTGACGGTCACCGCAGAGAGCTCTGTTCCGCCCTCCGGAATGCTCATCCGCCGTGGAACCTGCGACATTTCCAGCCGCTCTTCGGATCCGTAGGCATCGATGTCCTCCTTGGGCGGTCTGGACGGCATCATGCTCTCCAGATCGTAATAAAACCAGGCGGAATCGGCCTGAACCAGAATCTCTCCCTTTGCATCGCGGATCACAAAATTGCGGTATCCGAAGATTCCGCGGAATCCGTGAGGCCATGTCTCGATCCGGATCATATCCCCGAGTTTCGGCATGCGGATGATCTCAATATTCCAGTTGTAGACCCACCACGCCGCTTTCTTTCCTCTCATATAGGACAGACCGACGCCGATGTCCTCCGACTGAAAAGTGGAACAGTCCTGAAGATAATTCATCATTCCCTCGATGGAAAGAATGCCCTCTTCATCTGTCTCACTGTATCGTACTCTGCTGTCAAAACCGTACATGAATCAACCGTCCTCTTCTGTGCAAAAAGCTACAAACACACAGCTTATTATAATGGATTATTTTTGCGATGTCTATCTATCTTTCGGCAAAATTCACAAAAAGTTAAATTGATTATTTTTCATCTTGACGAATGAAGCTGTCAATGCTATAGTATACGAGTCGTTGGGCTATAGCCAAATGGTAAGGCAGCGGACTCTGACTCCGTCATTGTGAAGGTTCGAATCCTTCTAGCCCAGTTTTCCGGAGATCCTGTGAAGGGTCTCTTTTTTGTTTTTGCATCAGACAGCCCGGCAGGCGGCTGCCGGTGATGCAGCGAGCGCATCCCCGCGGAGCATTTTCGCGTCATAGAAAATTCAGGGAACTGTCCTGTGACAGAATAAAGTCCGCAAGCGGACTTCGGCTCCCTCAGTCCTGAGGGGAGCGCCGCGGACTTTGCGCGCCGCCGCTGGTCACCGTTAGGTGACAGCTTCCTTACAGCGGCGTGCGCATCCTCGCGGAGCGTTTTTTTCATAGGGAATTTCGGAGAAATTTCCTATGAAAAAAAAGAGAGCGGACCCCGTCTCCGGATTCCGCTCATTTTCATCTTTTCTCTTTTTTATTCCTTATTTCTTTATCGTCTCTTTTTTGCCTTATCTCTTTTTATCTTTCCTTATCTCCCGTTATCGTCCGATATGCCGGATAATATACCAGATGCAGTAGATTCCGACAAGCGGCCAGAAATAATAGAATACAAAGCTGGTCACTCCCGCAAAAAGAGCGATGATCAGGAACAGAATCAGCACCAGAACGGCGATGAAGATCGCCTTCACATACCACTTGCTGAAATCAACATAGTGCATATCCGGATTCCGGCGGGCATACGGATTCTCCGAACCGTATCCGGTTTCCTGACGGTAACCGGCTTCGTCTTCCGCCGTCCGGTCCTGCGATTTGTCTTTTCCGAATCCGGTATATCCGATATCTCCCGGCGTGGAGTCATATCCGTTCGGCGAGGAATCCGCGCCGGACGCCGCGCTCTCCACGATGGTGCGGGCGATCAGCCGGGCATCTCCGAGCTCGTCCAGAATCTCGTCCGAGCTTCTCCCCTTCGCCTTTTCTCCGTTGATGTAATCCCGGTAGTACCGGAGGTTATCCGAAATCGCGGAATCAATGATCTCTCCGCGAAGTGCCTCTTCCAAATCTCTGAAAAACTGTTCTTCTCTCATAGGTTTCTGTTATCTTTCTCTCACTGGAATTGTCTTACGACTCTGCTCTGATGATACCCTTTCCGGCTGAAGACGTCAACGGTTCACCGGAGAATCCGACTCAGCCCAGATCGTGAAGGAAGATTCCGCTGCGCAGTTTCGGCTCAAACCAGGTGGATTTCGGCGGCATGAGTCTTCCCGCGTCCGCCACGGCCAAAAGTTCATCCATGGAAGTCGGATAGCAGGAAAATGCAACCGCATCTCCTCCCATCACACATTTCTCCAGTTCCTTTACGCCGCGGATTCCTCCGACGAACCGGATTCTGTCATTCGTGCGCGGATCGTCAATGCCGAGAACCGGGCCAAGAAGATGATTCTGCAGGATGGAGACATCCAGTCCGTCCACCGGATCACTGCTTCGGATCTCACTCTTTGCGCGTACCGTATACCAGCGGCCGCCCAGAAGCATTCCGAACTCCGCTTTTTTCTGCGGCACTCTTCCGTCTCCCGGAAATTCCTTTCTGCCGTCATATTCTTTGATCAAGCGGCCCGGAATCACCTCAAACTTCTGACCGACTTCTTCCAGGAATTCCTCCGGAGTCTTTCCGTTCAGGTCTTTCACCACACGGTCATAGCGAAGAATCTTCAGTTCATCCGCCGGGAAGAACACCGACAGGAAGTAGTTGAACTCTTCGTCTCCGGTATATCCCGGATGCTGTTCCCTTCTCTTTAACGCCACTTTTACCGCGGATGCGCAGCGGTGATGGCCGTCTGCGATGTATGCGGGACCGACTCTGCGGATTCCGTCGGTAATCTGATCGATTCTCTCCCGGTCCGCAATGCGGAAGATCCGATGACGCACACCGTCATCTTCGGTGAAATCATACAGCGCTCTGTCCTGTTCCTTGATCCGCTTTATCATCAGCTTGAGATTAATCTGATCGCGGAACGCAAGAAAGATCGGCCCGGTCTGCATATTGGTCACATCGATATGGTTAATCCGGTCCTGCTCTTTTGCCACCGTGGTGTTCTCATGTTTGCGGATCGCTCCGTTCAGATAGTCGTCGACCGATGCGCAGGCAACAATACCCGTCTGTACGTGTCCGTCCAGCGTCAGCTCATAGAGGTAATAGCACGGATTCTCTTCCGTAAGCATAATCCCCTTTTCCCGCATATCCGCAATGGTTTCTTTCGCTTTTACATACACTCTCGGATCATCAAAAGCAACGCTGTGATCAAACCAGGTTTCCGGGCGGTCGACGTGAAGAAAGGACAGCGGTTTCTTTCTCACAAGCTCCTCTGCCTCTTCCCGGCTCACCACATCATACGGGCGGGCCGCAACCCTGGAAACATACTCCCTGACCGGGCGGATCGCCCGGAACGCTCTAATTTCAGCCATATTTTGTCCTCCAGGCTCAAGCAGACAAACTTGTTTGTCTATTTGAGCCGTCAATCAAAGTTTGAAAGTTTACTTTCAAACTTTTTCCTCCGAGCCCCGACAGTCTTTTTCTGTCTGAGCCGCATACAAATTTTTTTGGATACGCAAATTTCCCCGGACCGCAAAATCCGGGGAAATTATATGCAATTGTACTTTCTATTTTACTGGATATGGCGTAATCTTGCTACCCCTGAAATATTTCTCAGCTGATCCAATGTCGCCTCATCTGCTGCCTCTTCCAGGTCAACCAGCGTGTATGCGTACTTTCCGCGGCTCTTATTCAGCATGTTGGCGATATTCAGCCCCTTTCCGGAAAGAATCGCCGTGATCTGTCCGATCATGTTCGGCACATTCTGATGGAGAAGTGCAATTCTCTGTGCATTCTCACATTTTCCCATGTCAACCATCGGGAAGTTGACGGAATTACGGATGTTTCCGTTCTCCAAGTAGTCCATCATCTCCTGAACGGCAGCCTCTGCACAGTTGTCTTCCGCCTCCTCGGTGGAAGCGCCCAGATGCGGCGTCGCGATGACATTGACCATCTTGTTGACTTTCGCATTCGGGAAATCGGTTACATATTTCGCAACCTTGCCGGATGCGAGCGCCTCAGCCATATCGTCGTCATTGACCAGAAGATCTCTCGCAAAGTTGAGGATCACCACGCCGTCCTTCATCATCGCGATGGCATCCCTGTTGATCATTCCGATGGTATTGTCAAGCGCCGGAACGTGAACGGTAATGTAATCACACTCTTTATAGATCTCTTCCACATTATCGATGTGGCGGATGTTGCGGCGAAGTCCCCATGCACTCTTGACAGAGATGAACGGATCATATCCGAAAACATCCATGCCGAGTGCCTCGGCTGCGTTTGCGACTTCCGCTCCGACCGCACCGAGTCCGATGACGCCGAGCTTTTTGCCGAAGATCTCATGGCCGGCAAAATTCTTCTTTGCCTTCTCCATGTCTTTGCCGACGTTGTCATTGTCCTTCTGGGAATCGCACCACTCCATGCCGCCCTTGATATCGCGGGCCGCGAGAAGAAGTCCCGCAAGAACATTTTCTTTTACGGCATTTGCGTTTGCGCCCGGAGTGTTGAATACAACAATTCCCTCCTCCGCGCAGCGGTCTAACGGAATGTTGTTGACACCGGCGCCGGCTCTGGCGATGCAGCGGAGTCCCTTTCCGAACTGCAGGTCGTGCATCTTTGCGCTGCGGACCAGAATTCCATGTGCCTCGTCGGCATTGTCTGTAATGCTGTAATTATCGGTAAGAAGGTCCAGACCCTTCTGGGAGATCGCGTTCAGGCACGCGATCTTTCTCTGCTTTTTCATGATATATCCTTTCCTCGGTGATTCCCGTTCACTCTGTTTCCGGCTCCGAAAGACCCTTGCCGGTCCCTCGCGGGAATCAGGCGTTCTTCTCCTCAAACTCTTTCATAAACGCAACCAGCTTTTCTACGCCCTCCTTCGGCATCGCATTGTAGATGCTGGCTCTCATACCGCCCACGGTGCGGTGTCCCTTCAGGTTGACGAAGCCTGCAGCCTTCGCTTCCGCGACAAACTTGGCATCCATATCCTTGTCGCCGGTGACAAACGGAACGTTCATCAGAGAGCGGTCCTTCTTCTCGACCGTCCCCTTGAAGAGCTTGCTGCTGTCGAGGAAATCATACAGAATCTTTGCCTTCTCGGCATTTCTCTTATGCATTGCTTCCAGTCCGCCGATCTTCTTGATCCACTTGAATACCTTTCCGCACATGTAAATGTTGTAGCACGGCGGTGTATTGTAAAGGGAATCCTTATCCGCGTAAGTCTTGTAGCGGAGCATGGTCGGTGTGAACGGAAGATAATCCTCTGTGATAAGATCTTCTCTTACGATGGCAATCGCCATTCCGGCCGGTCCGACATTCTTCTGAACGCCGCCCCAGATGATGCCGAACTTGGAGACATCAATCGGTCTGGAGAGGAAATCGGAAGAAACATCCGCAACCAGAATCTTGCCCTTGGTGTTCGGAAGCTCATTGAACTCGGTGCCGTAGATGGTGTTGTTCATGCAGATGTACACATAATCCGCATCCTCATCCACCGGAAGATCGGAGCAATCCGGAATGTAGGTGTAATTCTTATCCTCACTGGAAGCGATGATGTTGACCTCGCCGTAGAGCTTTGCCTCCTGCGCTGCCTTCTTCGCCCAGTTTCCGGTAATGATGTAATCCGCTTTCTTATTCTTCATCAGGTTCATCGGAACCATCGCGAACTGAACGTGACCGCCGCCCTGAATGAAGAGGACTTTGTAGTTGTCCGGAATATTCATCAGATCACGGAGATCTGCTTCAGCTTCGTGGAGAATACTTTCGAAGTCTGATGATCGATGACTCATCTCCATTACGGACATGCCACAGCCCTTGTAATCAAGCATCTCGTCAGCAGCTTCTCTCAATACCTCCTCCGGAAGGACCGCCGGTCCCGCGGAAAAATTGTACACTCTGCTCATAACACAATCTCCTTTTCTGTCTTTCTGCAATATGCTATAAATTTGTCAATCTCTTTCGAAATTGATTTTCCTATTATATATCCAGTTATATGGAATTAACAATACAAATTTTTAATTTACTGTGCACTTTTTTTCATCCCATTTCGTGAATAAATGGAATAACAGTGATAATCTCACTGGTATTCCCAGTAATATTACCAGTATTTTCCGCGTGCGAACGGCCGGGAACGGTGTTCTCTGCTCTCCGGTCTGGCCCCGGGGAGCGTTCACCGCCCGGCCGTAATTTTCTGGATATTTTTCCTGTTATCTGTCTTTTTCTTCTCCCGGAAATCTGTCTTACCGCACACAGTCCTCAATCCCGGATTCCGGAACCCTTCGCCCAAAAACGGTTCCGCTTATCCGTTATTCCGATCTCAGTCTTTCGGAACCTCAAGGACCGCGCCGCGGTTGCCGCTGGTCACAAGCTTCGCATATCTGGCATGATACCCCTCCAGATGCTGCTCTTTCGGTTTCCAGTTCTTTCTTCTCTCTGCCAGTTCCTCATCCGAGACTTTGACATTCAGCTGGCGGTTCGGAATATCGATGGAGATGATATCCCCCTCGTGAATCAGCGCGATCGGTCCGCCGACGGCCGCCTCCGGGGAAATGTGTCCGATGGACGCGCCTCGGGACGCGCCGGAGAATCTTCCGTCCGTCAGAAGCGCCACGGTGGATCCAAGACCCATTCCCATGATCGCCGATGTCGGGCTGAGCATCTCACGCATGCCCGGACCGCCCTTCGGCCCCTCATAGCGGATGACAACCACATCGCCCGGATGAATCTTTCCGCCGGAGATCGCCGCAATCGCATCCTCTTCCGAATCAAATACCCTCGCCGGTCCCTCGTGCTTCATCATTTCCGGCGCCACGGCAGACTGTTTTACGATACCGGTATCCGGGGCAATATTGCCCTTCAGCACCGCGATACCGCCCTCCTGCATAAAGGGATTGTCAATCGGACGGATAACCTCCGGATCTTTGTTGACGCAGTTCCTGATATTCTCACCCACGGTCCTGCCGGTTACCGTCATGCAGTCAAGATGGAGAAGATTCTTCTTCGTCAGCTCATTCATGACCGCATAGATGCCGCCGGCCTCATTCAGGTCTTCCATGTAGGTCGGACCGGCCGGTGCCAGATGACAGAGGTTCGGGGTTCTCGCCGAGATCCTGTCCGCATACTCCATGTCAATCTCCACGCCGGCCTCATGAGCGATCGCCGGAAGATGCAGCATGGTGTTGGTGGAACATCCGAGCGCCATATCCATGGTCATGGCATTCTCAAACGCCTCTTTTGTCATGATGTCTCTCGGGCGGATGTTCTTTCTCAGCATATTCATAACCGCATATCCGGCCTTCTTCGCCAGGGCCAGTCTTGCAGAATAAACCGCCGGGATCGTGCCGTTGCCCTGAAGTCCCATACCGATGACCTCTGTCAGACAGTTCATGCTGTTCGCGGTATACATACCGGAACAGGAACCGCAGGTCGGACATACGTTTCGCTCAAAATTCCGGACTTCCTCCTCCGTCATCTTTCCGGCGTCGTAGGAACCCACCGCCTCAAACATGGAGGAAAGGCTTCTCTTCTTTCCGTTGACGTGCCCCGCCAGCATCGGTCCTCCGGACACAAATACAGTCGGAACATTCACCCGGGCTGCCGCCATCAGAAGACCGGGAACATTTTTATCGCAGTTCGGAACCATGACCAGTGCGTCAAATCCATGGGCCTTCGCCATGCACTCAGTGGAATCCGCAATCAGATCTCTGGTGACCAGAGAGTATTTCATGCCGACGTGGCCCATCGCGATACCGTCACAGACCGCAATTGCCGGGAATACCACCGGCATACCGCCCGCTTCCGCAACGCCGAGCTTGACCGCGTTGACGATCTTATCCAGATTCATATGGCCCGGAACGATCTCATTGTAGGAGCTGACAATGCCGACCAGCGGCTTATGCATCTCTTCTTCCGTGAAGCCGAGCGCGTTAAACAGAGAACGGTGCGGAGCACGTTCCATACCGGATTTTACAGAATCACTATTCATGGTTATGATACCTCCTTGATATATTGAAAGTGATTATACATCATCTTGAATGATTTTGCACTCAGTTTTTTCTTCGCCATTCTGCACGCAACCTCGCACCTTCAAGATCGCACGATATCATCTCACTTCACGATCCGGTCGCGGATCAGCTCACCCATCTTCCCGCAGCCGACTTTTGTGAAACCTTCCTGATAAATATCCGCGGTGCGGTAACCCTCGGTCAGCACCTTCTGAACCGCATCCCGAATCGCCTGGGCTTCGCGGTCAAGATCGAAGGAGTAACTGAGCATCATCGCCGCCGAGAGGATCGTGGCGATCGGGTTGGCGATGTCCTGTCCCGCAATATCCGGTGCCGATCCGTGGCTCGGCTCATAGAGACCGAATTTTGTTTCATTCAGGGACGCGGAGCTCAGCATTCCGATGGATCCGGTGATCATGCTGGCTTCATCGGAGAGAATGTCGCCGAACATATTCTCGGTCAGAATGACATCGAACTGACGCGGATTCATGACAAGCTGCATTGCGCAGTTGTCAACCAGCATATGTTCGAGTTCAACCTCCGGATAATCCTTTGCCACCTCCTCGGTCACTTTTCTCCAGAGTCTGGACGAATCGAGGACGTTAGCCTTGTCGACGCTGGTCACTTTCTTTCTGCGCTTCATGGCGATCTCAAAGGCCTTGACCGCGATGCGGCGGATTTCTTTCTCGTTGTAGGTCAGAGTATCGACTGCCGTCTCCACACCGTCCACCACATCCGTATGGCGTTCTCCGAAATACAGACCGCCTGTCAGCTCGCGGACGATGATCATGTCAAATCCGTCGCCGATCAGTTCCGGCTTCAGCGGGCAGGCCTTTGCGAGTTCCTGATAGAGATAGGCCGGGCGAAGGTTGGCAAAAAGGCCGAGTCCCTTGCGGATAGCCAGAAGTCCCGCCTCCGGGCGAAGATTCGGTGCGACATCATACCATTTGGAATTGCCGACTTTTCCGCCGACTGCCCCGAGAAGGACCGCATCCGCCTTCTTTGCCGTCTCCAGCGCCTCGTCCGTCAGCGGAACCCCGTACCGGTCAATGGAGCAGCCCCCCATCAGGATCGGCTGAAAATGGAATTCATGTCCGAATACTTCTCCGGTCTTCTCCAAAACAAGACACGCCTCGCGGACGATCTCCGGTCCGATTCCGTCTCCCGGGATGGTTACGATATTGCACTTCATGATCCTTCCTCCTTATATGCACAATTCTTATGGATTATTCTTTTGTTCATTTCATCTGGTTATATCTCATTGATCTCACTATATAGAATCTACTCTGTTTTTTCAACCGGAGATCCATCATCGTGCAATTTCGAATAACTGGCATGAATTCTCTTTATGCCCGGCAGATCTGCCGCAGCGGCGCGCGCATCCCCGCGGAGCGGTTTTGTGCCATAGGAATTTTGAAGAAAATCCTATGCCGGAACAAAGTCCGCAAGCGGACTTCGGCTCCCCCATCCCCTCATTCCTGAGGGGAGCTTGACGGACTTTGCGCGTCGCCGCTGGTCACCGTAAGGTGACATTTTCCTTACAGCGGCGTGCGCATCCTCGCGGAGCGTTTTTATTTCATAGGGAATTTCGGAGAAATTTCCTATGAAATAAAAACGACCGGTCCCGCTGCCGCAATGTCATTAAGTTAAGGTGACAAAATCAAAGATCTCAGTATTAGAAATAATACTGGGGTCTTTTTTTTATATAAACACTTGACACAAAAATCAAAATGTGCGGCCGCTTTCGCTATTGAATGATAATGATGTAGCGAAAGCGGCCCTTGTAATTAAGGGAATCTTGATTGCAAGGAGGTCGCATATGAAACCTAAACATCTTAAAAAACTTCTATTATCTGAGATAAAAGCTGTTTCTGAAAAATTAAATGAGTATTGTGTTTCGTCTGGCAAAGATTTCACTAGGAAACGAAAAATCACATTTGAAACAGTTATTAAAACACTGATAGGCATGGAAAG
>NZ_FOIL01000013.1 GCF_900101295.1 [Clostridium] aminophilum
TATGCGGTAATCCCTGTTACCATTGATCTTTTCAATCATCAGTATACAGGTAAATCCACGGTGCTACAAATGTGGGGTCACTTCATATTATCTAACTTGAGTTAGTGCGCCAGCCCCATGAAACCATTTCTCACACTTTTCCGACAGAAATATACATAACAAAAAGACACCGGAAATCATCACCTTATAGTATGATATGCTTGAGCCTGGAGGACAAAAAATATGACATTAAACGAATTGGAGACAGGAAGATCCGCCCGGATTCTCGCCGTCGGCGGCGAAGGAGCACTCCGGCAGCATTTTCTTGATATGGGCGTCATTCCCGGAGCGGAAGTTACGCTGGAAAAACTGGCACCGATGGGGGATCCGATGGAGCTGAGACTTCACGGATATGAGCTGACCATTCGACTGGCGGACGCGGCAAAAATTGAGATTGAAGAATCGGTGCAGCTCCGGCCGGAACCGGCGGATCATACAGGAAGCGGATCAAATAAAGAAAAAACCAGAGACAGAAGGAAAGACCGGAAGAAAAGTTCCGGTGAGACCGATGAGAAGACGATCGCGGCGGATCACCGGAGCAATCCGTATATGGAAGCGGAAGGAATCCGCCAGTCGGCACATCCGGGCCTCGGAGAAGGCGGGCGCTTTCATGTGAAGGCGGACGAACATCCGCTTCCGGACGGGACAAAACTGACCTATGCCCTTGCCGGGAATCAGAACTGCGGAAAGACCACGCTCTTTAACCAGCTGACCGGATCAAACCAGCATGTCGGCAATTTTCCGGGAGTTACGGTAGACCGGAAAAGCGGATCCATCAAAGGTCATCCGGAGACGGAAGTAACCGATCTTCCCGGAATTTATTCCATGTCCCCTTATACAGCGGAAGAGATTGTGTCCCGTCAGTTCATTCTCGACGAAAAGCCCAGAGGCATCATCAATATTGTCGATGCCACCAACATTGAGCGAAATTTATATCTCACCATGCAGCTGATGGAACTGGATGTACCGATGGTTCTTGCCCTCAACATGATGGACGAGATGCAGGGAAACGGAGGATCCATTCTCATCAACCGGATGGAGGAACTGCTCGGACTTCCGGTTATCCCGATTTCTGCAGTGAAAAATGAAGGCGTACGGGAATTGGTAGATCATGCCATTCACGTGGCAAAATATCAGGAACGGCCGGGACGACAGGATTTCTGTGATCAGGGGGACCACGGCGGAGCGGTTCACCGCGCGCTTCACGCGATCATGCATCAGATTGAAGATCATGCCCAGAGAGCGGGCGTACCGCTTCGTTTTGCGGCGACCAAGCTGATCGAGGGGGACAGCCGCATCCTTCGTGCGCTGAACCTTGAACAGAATGAAGAGGAGCTGATCGAGCATATCATCGTCCAGATGGAGAAAGAGCGCGGTCTGGACCGGAGCGCTGCGATCGCGGACATGCGATTTGCCTTCATTGAAAAACTGATCTCCGAGACTGTTATCAAACCGAGAGAATCCAAAGAGCATGAGAGAAGCCGGAAAATTGACGAAGTCCTGACCGGAAAATACACGGCGATTCCCGCATTCATCGCGATTATGGGCCTCGTATTCTGGCTGACGTTCAATGTAATCGGGGCATTCTTTCAGGAAAAGATGGAGGAAGGTGTCGGCGCGCTGGCTGAATTCTGCGATGGGGCAATGACGGCGGCCAATGTCAACGAGGTTCTCCATTCCCTCGTGATCGACGGCGTCTTTGAGGGTGTCGGATCCGTGATCAGTTTCCTTCCGGTGATCGTGATCCTGTTTTTCTTTCTGTCGCTTCTGGAGGATACCGGTTACATGGCGCGCATCGCGTTCGTTATGGACCGCATCCTTCGAAAAATCGGTCTTTCCGGGCGAAGCATTGTTCCAATGCTGATGGGATTCGGATGCAGTGTGCCGGCGGTGATGTCATCCCGCACGCTTCCGTCGGATCGTGACCGCAAGATGACCATCATGCTGGTTCCGTTCATGAGCTGTACGGCGAAACTGCCGATCTACGGTTTCTTTACGGCGGCATTTTTCCCGGATAACGCGGCAGCGGTGATGATCGGCCTCTATCTTCTGGGAATTCTCGTCGGCATTCTGACGGCAAAGATCTCCAAAGAGACCTATTTCAGGGGGGAAGCGGTTCCGTTTGTCATGGAACTTCCGAATTACCGGCTTCCGAGTGCGGGCAATGTGCTCCGTCTTTTGTGGGAGAAGGCGGCGGATTTCCTTCAGAGAGCATTTTCCGTCATCTTCCTTGCATCCATCATCATCTGGTTTATGCGTAATTTCGGCACGGACCTGCGGATGGTGAACGATTCCGCGGACAGCATTCTCGCAAGGGCGGCCGGCGCCATTGCCCCGGTGTTTGCACCGCTGGGATTCGGCGACTGGAAGGTGGCGACCGCGTTGATCTCCGGATTTATGGCAAAGGAGAGCGTGGTTGCGATCCTGAACGTTCTTTACGGAAGCGGCGGGATTGCCGCGGCCCTCGATACGGCATCGGCCGCAGCACTTCTCGTGTTCTGTCTGCTGTATACGCCGTGTGTCGCGGCCATTGCGTCCGTGAAGCGCGAGCTCGGCGCAAAATGGGCCTGTTTCATCGTTCTGTTCCAGTGCACGGCCGCATATCTTGCGGCGTTTGCGGTGAAACTGCTGATGGAACTTGCGGGGTAAAATCTGCAAAGAGAACCATACAGAAGCCTGCACCGGAGACGGTGCAGGCTTTTGCCGTATATGGAAGGAAACAGAGAAGGTATTTCTATTCCATTTTTTGTGTGCTATAATCGTTGAGTTGCAAAGGATACAGGTGCCGCGTAAAAACGGTGAAAAGGGAAACAGGTGCAAATCCTGTACGATCCCGTCACTGTGAATGAAGAGCAGAGGCCAGACGCCACTGAACCGTCTATTCGGAACCGGCTGACATGATCAGAGAATGCTTCGGAAAATCCGGAGTACAGGGGAGGAAATGCCGGAGTACGTTCCGGACAGGAGAACCGTTCGGGAAGGCGGCCTTACGAAACGCTTCATGAGTCAGGAGACCTGCCTGTATTCATCATTTTACATATGTCCACGAGGATGGACAAAAGGAGACATTATGAAAAAGAGAAATCTGTACACCGCAGCAATGCTTACACTGGCGCTTTCTGCAGGCGCGGCAGCCGGATGCGGATCTGCTTCCAAGACCGCAGCGACCACCGCAGCCGCAACCACTGCAGCCGAGACTGCGGCGGAAAGCACAGCAGAAGAGAGCAGCGCAGCGGTATCCGCCGATCAGGAAGCAGCAGATAAGGTGGCTGCCATGATCGATGCGATCTATGTTCAGGAGAGAACCGAGGACACTGATCGCCAGTGCGAGGAAGCAAAGAAAGCCTGGGACGCACTGACCGACGCGCAGAAAGAACTGGTTTCCGGTGAGGAAGCTGATCCGGATTATTTCGGCAGAGACACCGGCGACGCATCTAGGGATGACGCGCTGAATGCCGACGGCATCGGCGAGAAGGAACTTCTGGTTGTCAGCTTCGGAACATCCTTCAATGACAGCCGTGTGGATGACATCGGCGGCATCGAGAAGGCTCTTCAGAAGGCAAACCCGGACTGGTCGGTCAGAAGAGCATTTACGGCACAGATTATCATCAACCATATTCAGGCAAGAGACGGCGAGAAGATCGATAACGTGGAGCAGGCGCTGGAGAGAGCCGAGAAGAACGGCGTAAAGCAGCTTGTGGTTCAGCCGACGCATCTGATGCACGGTGCAGAGTATGATGAACTCTGCGAGGCGATCGAGAAGCACAAGGCATCCTTCGAGTCGGTGAAGATCGCAGAGCCGCTTCTCGGAGAAGTAGGAGAGAACGAGCAGGCAGTCAACGACGACAAAGAGGCGGTTGCAAAGGCAATTACCGCGGAAGCCGTAAAGACAGCGGGATTCGACAAACTGGAGGATGCGGAGAAGGACGGAACCGCATTTGTATTCATGGGCCACGGAACCAGCCACAAGGCAGCCGTTTCCTACAGCCAGATGCAGGCGCAGATGGAGAGCCTCGGATATAAAAACGTATTCATCGGCACCGTTGAGGGTAAGCCGGAAACCACTTCCTGCGAGAGTGTGATGGAGGCCGTGAAGAAGGCTGGATTCAAGAAGGTTGTTCTCAGACCGCTGATGGTCGTTGCCGGTGATCACGCAAACAACGATATGGCCGGTGATGATGAGGATTCCTGGAAGAACCAGTTTACTGCGTCCGGCGCATTTGAGAAGATCGACTGCCAGATCGACGGTCTCGGCAGCATCGCAGATGTTGAGAAGATCTATGTGGAGCACACCAAGAACGCGATTGGCTGAGAAACGAAGAATAAAGAGGAACGCAGAAGAGCAGAGATCCGGGGGAAATGACATGGCAGCTGCCGGGAGAGATCAGACCGTCGGATAAAGGAGAGATATCATATGAAAAAGGCAAGAATCGCCGCGATCGGAGCGGCTCTGCTTCTGACCGCCGCTTCCGCCTGCGGCAGCAATGCTGCCGGCTCCGCTACGGCCGGATCTGCATCGAAGACGGCGGAGTCCGCTGCGGTTTCGACTGCAGAAAACGGTGCATTAGAGACAGCGGCCGCAGAAACGGGAGAACCGGCTTCGGAAAGCACCGGAGAAACCAAAGCGGACGGGACGAAGGGCGCATCGGCTGAGAACGCAAAGAATGTGTCCGCAGCGGCAAAGACATTAGAGGACGGAGTCTATCAGGCAGAATTCAAGACGGACAGTTCCATGTTTCACGTCAGTGAGGCAAACGACGGAAAGGGAGTTCTTACCGTCAGGGACGGGAAAATGACCATGCACGTCAGCCTTGCTTCCGTGAACATCATGAATCTGTTCTGCGGAACCGCGGACGAAGCGCAGAAAGACGGGGCGGAAATCCTGTCTCCGACCATCGATACGGTGAAATACAAAGACGGAACGACGGAGGAAGTCAACGGATTTGATATTCCGGTTTCCGTGATCGGCGAGGAATTCGACTGCGCGATTCTCGGAAAAAAAGGCAAGTGGTATGATCACAAGGTTCAGGTTCTGAATCCGGTGAAGGCAGAGCAGTAAAATATTCGCTGCGCGGATCCCCGCGGAGCGTTTGACGTCATAAGAGTTTCGGAAAAAGCAGCTTATGATACGGGAAAGAGCTTCGGCGATCCCCTCTGTGAGGGGAAGCCGAAGCTCTTTTCTGGTTTCATAGGAAATTTCTCCGAAATTCCCTATGAAACAAAACGCTCCGCGAGGATGCGCACGCTGCTGTAAGGAAGCTGTCACCTAACGGTGACCAGCGGCGGCGCGCAAAGTCCGCAAGCGGACTTTGTTCTTATTCGGGAATATTTCGGAAAATCCTTATACCACAAAAATGCTTCGCGAGGATTCGTGCGTTGCGGTAAGAAATTATGTTCCGAATTTCCGGTTACTTTCCGGACTTTCTGCGGAGCGGGGTGATGGTGCCGTCCGGATGCTGAATCGACATGCTGTCGAGATTGCCGCGGAGACTCCGGCGGATGTCCGCGATGTACTGTTTGCGGAGTGCGGCCTGCTCTTCGGCTTCCTGCGCGTTCAGTCCCTCGGATTTGGATTTATGATAAAGTTCGTTGATTCGTGCAATCTGTGCTTCGGTCATATCGGTTTCCTTTCCTTCCTGTGTCTGCCGGCCTGCCGGCAGAGATGTTCCGTCCGACTATATCATTTTTTGGGCATTCTTGCAAATCCGAAAAACAGTGATTATTTTGCGGAACCGCCTGTGTTGACATCGGATATGAATATTGGCTATTATGGAAATAACAGATAACCTTACCGGAGGTGTGAATCCGGCGTTTAAGATCCGCCGGAGTAGGCGGCAGAAGGGAGAAGTCGATGGTTTTTTACAGATGTGAAGGATGTGGCAACTTTGTGACGTTTCTTACCGAGAAGACAGCCTGTACACCGAAGTGCTGTGGTGAGCCGATGAAAGAACTGACACCGAACACAACCGACGGCGCTTTCGAGAAACATGTACCGGTCGTAAAAGTCGACGGAAATCAGGTTACGGTTACGGTCGGATCGGTAGAACATCCGATGATGGACAATCACTACATTCAGTTTATTGTTCTCGAGACAAAACAGGGTTATCAGAAGAAGGATCTCAAGCCGGGCGAGGCGCCGACGGCATGTTTTGCACTGGCAGAGGGCGATGCTCCGGTCGCGGCATATGAATTCTGCAATCTGCATGGTCTTTGGAAAGCGGAGATCTGATCAGAATGGAAGATGAGATCAGACTGTTAAATAAGATTATTGAGGCAGCAATCCAGCATGGAGGAAATGACGGCGATCCTTACTTCAGCGACCCGGAGACACTGGCGGACGCCATGCAGGAATGGCTCGAACTGATGAATTATGACGGGCAGTATGTCATTGACGACGACAACGGCGAATTTCTTCAGTTTATTCCGGCAGAGACAGAAGCCGGAGAAGATGATGAGGATGACGAGGAGAAGGCGGACGAATAACAAATAAATCCGTCAGGGAGAGACATTCTTTGGTTTCTTCCCGGGCTCTTTTCATTTTCGTGCGCTGGAAAATGAGGTATAATAGCAGGCACAGCACATTTCGGAAACGAATGGCTGTGCCTGTTTTGCTGCAAAAAAACTGTGGAGACCTCAGAGGTGAGTGGATGGAGGAACCGAAGCCGCCCTGCGGTCTTTGGACCGGGATAGAGAAAGAGGAGAAGATGAATATGAACCGATATGCATTTGATAATACGGAAGACACCGAGGAAATGTCCGATCTCGAACAGTCACTGGAACCGGTGATCGATCCGGGGGTGAATCCGGCATATTACGGGCAGAGTGAGGAGGATACCGCACCGGATCCGGAAGAACTTCTGGACGGATATATTCAGGTGCTGAAGGCACTGAATTACGATAATGAAAACATTGCATACGCGGCGGGTACTACTCTGGAACGCGTGCTGGAAGTGGTCGGTGAGGACTGAGATATGGACAGAATGATCAGAATCCGTTCGCTTGATATTCCGGAACTCGACGTTTACGCGGGACACTCTGAGCCGGAACTCAGGCATTTGTACGAACCGGACGGAGGTGTCTTTATCGCTGAAAGTCCACTGGTTATCGGGAGAGCGCTTGACGCGGGATATGAGCCGCTATCCCTTTTGGTGCAGGAAGATAAATCGGATGCAGCGACGCAGGAGACCATCCGCAGAGTGGCCGGTTGGAGAAACAGTGACCGTGAAGAGAATGACGGCTCACCGGTTCCGGTCTATGCCGCTCCGATGGAACTGCTGACCGGCCTGACCGGCTTTCAGCTGACCCGCGGCGCCATCTGCGCGATGCGGCGGAGAGCACAGACGGCGCCGGAAGAGATCCTGAAGACGGCCCACCGGATCGCGGTACTGGAAGATGTGGTCAACCCCACCAATGTCGGAGCGATCATCCGCTCCGCGGCGGCGCTGGGGATGGACGCGGTGCTTCTGACGCCGGCCTGCAGCGATCCCCTCTACCGGAGAGCGGCGAGAGTCAGCATGGGAACCGTGTTTCAGATCCCGTGGACCTATCTTCCGGAAGGGGCCGGCCCGGAGTATCTGAGAAGACTGGGATTTTCCTCCGCGGCGATGGCGCTTCGGAACGACACCATGGCGATCGGGGATCCGCGTCTTGCGGAGATCGACCGCCTGGCGGTATATCTCGGAACGGAGGGGGAAGGTCTGAGGGAAGAGACCATTGAGGCCTGTGATGTGACCGTGAAGATCCCGATGTACCACGGGGTGGACTCCCTGAATGTGGCAGCAGCCAGCGCAGTGGCATTTTTCGCACTGAGCCGGAAGGAAGAATAAATGCCCCGCGGGGATGACCGGCCGAAGGCCGCAGGTCTCCCGGCAGGACGGAAGGGACAGCGGGCGGAAGTCTGCCTGCGGACGCTGAGCGAAAGAAACGTTTGTGCAGATTCATGGTAAAACGGTAGAATAAACCGGTTAGTTATGATAATATTTTTGGGGTAATAACCATTATGACCAGAAGGCTCTTCGGGATCGGGGGAGGATAGATCGGCGGATGAGCCCGACGGAACAAAACAGGGGGAAATGGAATATGAAAAATGGTTTTTTCAGCAGTCTGCCGTTCAGGCTCCTTCTCGGACTTCTGATCGGTATCGGTCTGGGACTTGTGCTTGAGGGTTCGGATCAGACACTTGTCGGCGGCGCGGTCCTGAACATTGTGGTAACCGCAAAGTACATCTTATCGCAGTTTATCGGTTTCTGCGTTCCGCTGATCATCATCGGATTCATCGCTCCGTCCATCACAAGACTGGGACAGAACGCATCCCGCATGCTGAAGGTTGCACTGGTAATCGCCTATGTTTCATCCATCGGCGCCGCGCTGTTCGCAACGGCAGCAGGATACACGATCCTTCCGCATCTGAACATCAATCCGAATGTGGATGGACTGAAAAATGTTCCGGACGTAGTCTTTGCACTCTCCATCCCGCCGATCATGTCGGTGATGTCCGCGCTGTTCTTCTCGGTTATGGTCGGACTGGCGGCCGCATGGAACAACAGTAAGAATGTA
The DNA here is from genome assembly GCF_900101295.1 of [Clostridium] aminophilum. Taxonomy (GTDB): domain Bacteria; phylum Bacillota; class Clostridia; order Lachnospirales; family Lachnospiraceae; genus Clostridium_R; species Clostridium_R aminophilum_A. The sequence goes on from NZ_FOIL01000013.1 coordinate 8,596, forward strand.
ACCGCGATCCTGGAGGAGTTTCAGAAGATCGTTCTCAGCATTGTCACACATTTTGTCATCCCGGTACTTCCGTTACTGATCGGATGTACATTCTGCACGCTGAGCTATGAGGGAACGATCACCAGGCAGCTTCCGATCTTCCTGATCATCATTGTCATTGTTATGGCCGGCCATTATATCTGGCTGACGCTGCTCTACAGCATTGCCGGCGCTTATTCCGGAAAGAATCCGATGGCGATTCTGAAGAATTACGGACCGGCATATGTGACCGCGGTCGGAACCATGAGCAGCGCGGCGACACTGTCTGTTGCTCTCAAGTGTGCGGAGAAATCCGTTCCGCCGCTGAGAAAGGATATGGTTCATTTCGGCATTCCGCTGTTTGCCAATATTCATCTGTGCGGATCGGTTCTGACGGAGACCTTTTTCGTTATGGCAGTATCCAGGATGCTTTACGGTGTGTATCCGGAACCGGGACAGATGGTTCTGTTCTGCCTGCTTCTCGGTGTCTTCGCGATCGGCGCGCCGGGCGTTCCGGGCGGAACGGTTATGGCCTCTCTCGGACTGATCACCGGCGTTCTCGGATTTGACGAGAACGGAACCGCACTGATGCTGACTATTTTCGCGCTTCAGGATTCCTTCGGAACCGCCTGCAACGTAACCGGCGACGGTGCACTGTCGTTGATTCTGACCGGTTATGCCGAGAAACATTCGATCAACGAGCAGGAGACCGAAGCTGCGGCAAAAATCAACGCTGAAATTTAAGGAGAAATGAATGGGAACCTGTGAGACCTGTGCGTATTACGCATATGATGAAGACGAGGACGATTATTTCTGTGAGGCTCAGATGGACGAGGACGACTACGCCCGTATTCTGGAAGGCCGCTACAAACAATGCCCGTTTTACCGCAATGACGACGAGTATGCCGTTGTGCGGCATCAGGCGTTCGGACGGTGACAGGTTCTCCGGACACCGTTGTGCGGGCCGGAAAGGAGACCACAAGATATAGTGGTCCGACTATTCCGGGACAGGACTGCGGAAACAGAGAATAAATCAGACACGGCATGCCGGCTGCGGTGTGCCGTGTTTTTTTGACCTTTGTTCCGTAAGCATTGGTAATAATTGATAAATGACGCATTTATGCGGGATTTGCGGACCTGCTCCACGAAGCTGCCGCGGAGCCGATGCGAAAAAAGAACGAGGTTTTTCAGCAGAAAACAGGCAAAAAACGATTATACATCATATTGAATAATCAATTCAGGACAGACACTATATATTGTGTTTTCGGCATAATTTACAATGGACAATACCGGAGGCCGAGACTATAATAAGTGAGGCTCAAAGATAGCCGTTGGTCCGCGAAAGATACCGACACCCGTAAACTATGAACGATGCGGGCGCTGCGGGAGCGGACCGGAATGAATAGACGAAAACCGGGAGGAAATGGAAATGTACGACGAGTATCTGGATGGAAACCTTGGTCTGGAAGAGCAGCAGATCTTTGTAATGAAGCGCTCCGGTGAGAGAGTGCCGTTTAATCCGGAAAAGATCGAACATGCGATCTGTAAGGCAAATAAAGAAGAAGGAATTCTGTCTGAGCGTCTGACTGATGCACAGATTCATGATGTTGTGATCGGAATTCAGAAGGATGCTCGAAATGCAGGAAGAGATCTTTCCGTTGAAGAGATTCAGGATAAAGTAGAAGATGCGCTGATGGGAACCGGAAAACACAAGGTTGCAAGGCTCTACATCACTTATCGCTATAAACACAACGAAATGCGCAAGATGAGCGACATCGACCAGAAGATTTCCGGTGTTGTCGAGCGCGACAATGAAGAAGTAAAGCAGGAAAACTCCAACAAGAATCCGACCGTTCTCTCGGTTCAGAGAGATTATATGGCCGGTGAGTGGAGCCGCTATTACACCAACCGTTACCTCCTTCCGGAGGATATCACCACGGCCCACAAAGAGGGCGTGATTCATTTCCACGATGCGGATTACTTTGCACAGCATATGCACAACTGCTGTCTGGTGAATCTGGGTGATATGCTCCAGAACGGCACCTGCATCAGCGGTACGCACATTGACACGCCGCACAGCTTCAACACCGCCTGCACGGTTGCATCACAGATCGTCGCTCAGGTTGCATCCAGCCAGTACGGCGGACAGACGATCACCATGTCTCATCTGGCACCGTTTGTCGACGCCAGCCGTCAGAAGATCGCAAAGCGACTGAAAGGTGAGTTCGAGGAGGCCGGAATCGAAATCTCCGACGAGAAGTTTAAGATTCTGGTGGAGAAGGAAGTGCGCAAAGAAGTGGAATCCGGATGTCAGACCATCCAGTACCAGCTGATTACCCTTCAGTCCACCAACGGTCAGGCACCATTTGTCACCGTATTCCTTTATCTCCACGAGGTTCCGGAGGGGCAGACCAGAGATGACCTTGCCATGATCATTGAGGTTATGCTGGAACAGCGGATTCTCGGCGTTAAGGACCGCAACGGCACCTATATCACACCGGCGTTCCCGAAGCTGATCTATGTTCTGCAGGATGACAATGTGGAAGAGGGATCCCGGTATTTCTATCTGACACAGCTTGCCGCAGAGTGCACGGCCAAGAGAATGGTTCCGGACTACATTTCCGAGAAGAAGGCACTGGAGCTGAAGGGCGACTGCTATCCGTGCATGGGATGCCGCTCCTTCCTGACACCGGACCGCTTTACGGATGCCGGCGTCGGCAACATCGGCCATGCGGGGAATTTTGACGAGACAAAGCACAAGTATTACGGCCGCTTCAATCAGGGTGTGGTTACCATTAACCTGGTGGATGTGGCGTGCTCTTCCGGAAAAGATGAGGAAAAGTTCTGGGAGATCATGAACGAGAGACTGGATCTCTGCCACCGGGCGCTCCGCATCCGTCACGAGAGACTTCTCGGCACACCGTCCGACGTCGCTCCGATCCTCTGGCAGGACGGCGCGCTGGCAAGACTTGCACCGGGCGAGACCATTGACAAGCTTCTCTTTGACGGATACTCTACGATTTCTCTCGGATATGCCGGCCTTGCCGAGTGCGTTTACTATATGAAGGGCACCTCCCACACCAGTGAGGAGGGCGAGCAGTTCGGCCTGAAGGTGATGCAGGCGTTAAATGATGCATGCCAGAAGTGGAAGAAAGAGGAGAACATCGATTATTCCGTATACGGCACTCCGCTGGAGTCCACTACTTATAAGTTTGCGAAATGCCTGCAGAAGCGATTCGGCAAGATTCCGCATGTGACGGACAAGAATTACATCACCAACAGCTATCACGTTCATGTAACCGAGGAGATCAACGCGTTCGACAAGCTTTCCAAGGAAGCAGAGTTCCAGGTGCTCTCTCCGGGCGGCGCGGTAAGCTATGTGGAAGTTCCGAATATGCAGAACAACCTGAAAGCGGTTCTCGCGATCATGAAGCATATGTATGACACGATCCTCTATGCGGAGCTGAACACAAAGAGCGATCTCTGTGAGGAGTGCGGCTACAATGGCGAGATCCAGATCGTGAAGGATTCCACCGGAAAGCTTGTGTGGGAGTGTCCGAACTGCAAAAACCGCGATCAGTCGAAGATGCATGTGGCAAGACGGACCTGTGGATACATCGGCACACAGTTCTGGAATCAGGGCAGAACTCAGGAGATCGCCGAGCGCGTGATGCACGTGTCGGAGAATACCTTCTGCAAGGGATGACCGCAGCGCAGCGCCGACGGCTTTGACCGTGCAGAAGCGGGATTATAACATGAACCAAAAGGCTTTGAAGGGATTCCTTCGGAGCCTTTTCCCTTGTTTCGTCCCGTTGGCTTTGGGGATTCCATGAAGCCGGGGAACGTTGTATAGTAGAGATAACAACAGGATGCTTTCGCGGAGAAATGCGGAATGCAGAATAACGTATTGAAAAAGGAGGCAGAACGGTATGCATATCGGCGAGATAATCAAGACAGATTGCGCAAACGGAATCGGAATCCGGCTGACTCTTTTCGTGTCCGGCTGTACGAACTGCTGTCCGGGCTGTTTTCAGCCGCAGACGTGGGATTTTAACTATGGAATTCCGTATACGGAAGAGATCGAGCAGAGCCTGATGGATGAGCTGAAAAAGCCGTATTACGACGGAATCACGATTCTCGGCGGGGAACCGTTTGAAATCCCGAATCAGGAAGTGCTGGTCCATCTGATTCTCCGCATCCGGGAAGAACTTCCGCAGAAGACGATCTGGATGTTTACCGGGTTCACTTATGACCGGGATCTGGTGCCGGGCGGCTGCCGTTACACGAAAGTGACGGATTCCATTCTGGATCACATTGACATTCTTGTCGACGGAAAGTTTGTGGAGGAGCTGAAGAACATCACTCTGAAATTCCGCGGTTCGGAAAACCAGCGGATTATCGACATGAAGAAGACGAGAGCGCAGGGAAGCGTGGTACTGGACCCGCTGAACGACTGAAAGTAACCGGGGACAACGGAGAATAAGAGAATCACGGAGAGCAGGTAAATGTGCCGGCCATCAATTGTACGAGCGAATATCGTACATTTGATGGCCGATTTTTTTCATAGGAAATTTCGGAGAAATTTCCTATGAAAAAAACGCTCCGCGAGGATGCGCACGCCGCTGTAAGCAAATTCACTAAGCTCGAGAAAACCTCGCTAAGTGAATTTCCATGGCACGCACTAAGCTCGAAAAGACCTCGCTAAGAGCTTCGCCAAGGAAGCTGTCACCTAACGGTGACCAGCGGCGGCGCGCAAAGTCCGCGGGGCTCCCCTCAGGACTGAGGGGATGGGGGAGCCGAAGTCCGCTTGCGGACTTTGTTCTCTCCGTCATGGGCGGATCTTCCTTGCTAAAAAATTAAAAACAACATTTAAAATATATTAAATAAATAAATGAACGACGTGGCGCAATCAGAATTGATGCATCAAAAAAGGAAAAACGTGAATTATATATGATTTTTTATTTAGGATAAAAGTGAAAAAAACGGTAATAAAAGACAAATAAGAGCATAATGTGAACATAAAACATAGATATGAAAAATAGATAATTAAAATGAACACAAAAAACAGCGAATAACTCTCCGAAAATATCAAATCCACTATGAAAAACCGGTACGGATCATGTATGATTCAATCAACAGATAGGAATACTGAAATGTGATTGAATTTATGATTATTGCGAGGAGGGATTATATGAAGCTCAGACGATTTTTCCAGAGCCTCATGGCTGCTGCGGCAATCACAGCAACAATGACCCTTACCTCTTTTGCGGGCGTAAAAGATGGTGGATTTCTTACTTCAAATAGCAATGGATATATTTTTAATTCTGTATCGGGAAGTGATCTTTCCGGATGTTATGTTCAGGCGGAAAAAATGCTGAACACCGCCTGCCCGGCGGTTGGCATGACGACACTGGATAAGGTTTACAGTACCAACACCGGCAATATTCTGATTTCGGCTGAGAGCGCAGAAAAACTGGACTCGATTCAGAATCAGGTGGATGCATGGCTGGCGGACAATATCCAAAACATCGTTCCGCAGGGAACACCGGCAGCAGATATCCCGCACACAGCCGCTGTATGGGTTTCCGACCGGATGAATTATGACCGGGCAGCCATCGGCAATTCCGAACTTGCCAGAAGTTATCAGTCAGCACTCCGGTGCTTCACCGAGGGAAAAGGCATCTGCGCGACATACGCATATGCGTTCAATTCCATCATATCCGCAGTTCCGGTAGCAAATGGCATTGTGGATTACAATGCAGCAAATCCATCCTATCTCGCCGCACGTTTTGTCTACAATAACGATCATGCATGGTCAGCGATCAATGACAACGGCATCTGGAGATACTACGATGTCTGCAACTACGATGCTGACCGGAACCCCGCATATCTTGATATGAATCCGGATACCATGAATGCCGGAGGATACCGCGATATCAAGGTTGCATTTTGAGAAAGCCTGCCACTCTTCCTTTTCGATAAAAACTCTGGGGTGCAAGGCCTGACTGATCCCCCCTGATCGGTCAGGCCTTGCCGAATGCATGTATGATTTTGAAGAATGGAAAAACAACTGTTTACGCTCCGAATGTTGTGCGTTATAATAGGCGGAAATACAAATTGCAGAGAAGCAGGAGGAAATACAATGCAGGAGTTGAAAGACCGCATCCTGAAAGACGGACAGGTTAGACCGGGAAATGTACTGAAGGTGGACAGTTTTCTGAACCATCAGATGGATGTTGAACTGTTGGATCATATCGGGGCGGAATTCTATCGACTCTACAAGGATGCCGGTATCAATAAGATTCTGACAATCGAGGCATCCGGAATCGGCATTGCCTGTCTTGTCGCGACTCATTTCCACGTGCCGATGGTATTTGCCAAGAAGGCTAAGAGCATCAATATCGACGGCGACGTGTATCATTCCAAGGTTCATTCCTTTACCTATGGAAAGGATTATGATATCACGGTTTCACAGAAATTCCTGAATAAAGGTGACCGGGTGCTTCTGATCGATGATTTTATGGCGAACGGAAAGGCCATGAACGGACTGATCGATGTCTGTGAGCAGGCAGGAGCGGAGATTGTCGGCATCGGAATCTGCATCGAAAAGGGCTTTCAGCCGGGGGGAGAGGATCTTCGAAAGAGAGGATTCCGTGTAGAGTCTCTGGCGATTGTGGAAAACATGACCGACGATTCCCTGACATTCCGCGAGTAAGCCTCTTTCGGTGATGAATGCGGTTCTGCCGGAGAAAAACCGTACACACTCCTGGTTTTCTGATTATAATAAAGATATCAACGTCTTTCGGCCCCATCATTTTTGTCCGGAGCTGACCGGCAGGTCCGGATTCTTCGGCAGAAGGGAGAGACCGGGAGAATATCATCGATTGCAGTACGGAAAGGAGTGCATTACCAATGGCAGACGTAAAAAAGAATCCATATGCCGGAACAAAGACCGAAAAGAATCTCTGGGAAGCTTTTGCCGGAGAGTCTCAGGCAAGAAACAAATATACATATTTTGCTTCGGTTGCGAAAAAGGCCGGATATGAGCAGATTGCCGCGATGTTTCTCAAGACAGCGGACAATGAAAAAGAACATGCGAAGCTCTGGTTTAAGGCTCTGGGCGAGTTAGGTGATACCGAACAGAATCTGGAAGCGGCTGCAGCCGGTGAGAACTATGAGTGGACGGATATGTATGAGCGCATGGCGAAAGAGGCGGAGGAAGAAGGCTTTACCGCATTGGCCGCTCAGTTCCGCGGTGTGGCGGCGATCGAGAAACTTCATGAGGAGCGCTATCGGAAACTTCTCCATAACGTGAAAGAAAAGGAAGTTTTCGAGAAGAGTGGTGTCACGGTATGGGAATGTCGTAACTGCGGACATGTTGTGATCGGAACCAAGGCTCCGGAAGTCTGTCCGGTATGCAATCACCCGCAGAGCTTCTTTGAGGTTCGCGAGGAAAACTATTGATTGGTTCCCGGGAGGGAAGAAAACAGAGGGATAGGAACTGTCCCTGACTGGCTCTGAACGTTATCAGAACGGCAGACAAGCGAAACGCGTTTCGCCTGTCTGCCGTTCTTTTTTGCTTTTGGAGAGGAAATTTCTCCGAAATTCCCTATGAAACTAAAACGCCCCGCGGACTTTGTTCTATAAAAATGAGGCGAAACACGCTTTGCGTGTTTCGCCTCGCGTATGCGATTGCAATATCGTTGGCAGGATTACTGCTTTGCAGCGTCACCGATCAGGGCAACGTAGCCTGCGGTATCTGCCAGAGTTGCGCCGGATACGGAATCGACAGCCTTCTCGTTCTTTCCGAGGGCGATGGTCTCATCGATGGTCATTCCGTCGACAGCCTTCTGGATTGCATCATAGTTGTCATCAATGCGGGTGGTAGCTTTTGCGTGATCGGTCATCAGCTTGCTGTAGTAGTCTGCGCTTGCACGCTTGGAAGCAAGGACAACGTCGGCAGCATAGCCATCTGCAAAGTCTGCATCGCTGTTCGGAACACCGACAACGGTGGATTCACCCTTCGGCATGAACTGGAACTCATCGATCCAGCTGAGGATAACCTTGGAGCCGTCGGTCAGAACTGCAGCGGTGGAGAAGCCCTTTGTACCGTGAGCAGCACCGATCTTAAAGTTCAGCTTCAGAGCGGAAGCATCGCCGTCAAATGCGACAGCCGGTGTCTTTTGCGCAGCCTTGGCCGCGTCTGCGATCGCCTGAAGATAACCGGCGGTATCAACGAGAGTCGCGCCGGATACTGCGTCAACAGCCTCTTTGCCCTTTGCGGCTGCGGCGTCGATCTCAGAGATGGTCTTGCCGGCTGCAAATGCCTGAATTGCATCATAGTTGTCGTCGATGCGGATGGTAGCCTTGGCGTGGTCGGTCATCAGCTTGCTGTAGTAGTCTGCGCTCTCACGCTTGGAGATGAGAACCTTGCCTTCTGCATATCCGGCACCGAAATCGCTGTCACTGTTCGGAACGGCAGTGATGCCCTCGGTTCCCTTATCGGTAAACTGATATTCATCAATGTAAGCGGCAACAATCTTGTCACCGGATACAACGGAGGTAACCTGTGCGAAGCACTTTGTGCCGTGAGCGGCTGCGAGAACCTGACCGATCTGAAGACCGCCCTCGACGTTGACTTCCTCTGCTTCTGCTTTTGGCTCTTCCGCAGCGGCAGTCTCTGCAGCAGTCTCCTGTGCAGCGGTCAGAGTCTCACCGAGCGCCTGAGCAGCAGCTTCCTTTACGGCTGTGCTGGTGATGGTTGCGCCGGATACGCCGTCGATATCAGCCTTCCCTGCGGTGCGGAGCTGTGTTGCGAGCTCAGCGAGTGCTGCGCCGCCGATTTCCGGAGTCTCCTTTTCACCGCTGATCTTAACGTCAACGATCGCACCGTTCTCTCTGGTAAGGGTTACGGTAACGTCACCGCCGAAACCTTTTGCTGTGCCGGTAAGAACCTCCTGGTTCGCCTTCTTCTGTGCATTGAGCTGGTTTCCTGCAAATGCGATGGCCGCACCGCAGAGAACCATTGCGGCCGCACCGATTACATGATTCTTCATTACAACCTTCCTTTCATCTTGTGAAATACAAATAAGCCGGGGCCTGATCTATCGTCATCGGATATCCGGATGATGCTTCCAATGCAGAGGATATCCCTAAGAGTGCAGACCTTGGCGGTAGGATTTTATCAGATTTTATGCGGGATGTAAACATATGCGGTTCATTTTCACGCTTTGCCCTTTCTTTAGAACAATCCGGAGAGAAAATTTGAAAGTAGACTTTCAAACTTTGATTGACGGCTCAAATAGAAAAGCAAGCTTGTCTGCTTGAGCCTGGAGGACAAAAATATGGAAGAAAACAGAAAGAATGAATTCATTTCGGACAGTGGACGGATAGTATATAATCTTTTTATCAAGGGAGACAGTATGTCTCCGGGAAAATGAGTTTAAGGTAAGGAGAGAGGATTATGGAGAAACTGTTTGAGATTTTTCCGGGAGGACAGGCCGGCGTATTCCGGCTGATTGGCGTGGGAATGACGGTGCTCATCACGCTTGCGGTACTGAAGATCAGCGATCAGGCACTTCAGCGCCTGGAGAGAAAGCGGGCGGGACTTCCGCACAAATTTCTGCACAGCTGCCTGAAGGGTGTCATTCTGGTGATTGGCCTTTTTGCGGTTTTATCGCAGTTTGAGCTCACAAGAGATTTCAGCACAACCATTCTTCAGAGTGGCTCTCTGATCATTGCGGTTGCCACCTTTGCAGCGCAGAAGACGCTGGGAAATGTGATCAGCGGCTTCTCCATCTCGGCGTCAAAGCCCTGCGACATCGGACAGAAGATCCGGGTGGTGTCCGGAGGGACCACCCTTGCGGAGGGGCTTGTCCGGGACATGACGATGCGGCATGTGGTAATCGAGCAGTATGACGGACAGGCCTGCATTCTTCCCAACAGTGTGATCGACAGTTCGGTGATCGTGAACACAAACTATATCGAGAATGTGGGCAATTTCATGGAGTTCGAGATCGCCTTCGGGTCGGATGTGGAGAAGGCAAAAGCGATCATTCTGGAGGAATGCCGCAGAGAGCCTCTCCTGATCGAAGTTGACCGGATCAGCGTTCTGGTCAACCGGCTGACGGCCAACGGAATCGTGCTGAAGTTCACCGCCAAGACAAAGGATCTGAATGACAGTTTCCGTGCGTGCAGCAATCTTCGCCAGCACGTGGTGGAAGCATTCGATAAAAACGGGATCGAGATCCCTTACCAGACCGTAACGGTGCTGAAGGATCGTGCCTGACAGAGGAGATGGAAGCGAACGAGCCGACGACCGTTCTGCACCAGCACCGGTTTTGGTTCACAATATGCAGATACGAGCATAATCATAAAAAAAACACAATAAGAATAAAATGAGAAAATAGCGGTGATTTATGTGCATTATAATGAAAGAAAGATGGAATAACGGCGGATATTTATGATATTGTGCGAAAAAAATTACATATAATGTCGAACAATTGAAAGATAAAAATGCAAATGCTACTATATTTAATAATGTATTGCTATAAAATGGATATTTAGAAAAACATAAACAATTCTGAATGACAGCGGGTGAAAAGATGATCAGGCGCGGACAAGGGATAATGGCCTGGTTTTGGTATGCTGTTCCGATTATGCTGACGCTTCTGCTTCAGGTCAGCGGTGTCATGAATACGGCGGAGAACACTCTGGAGGATCGTTTTTTTCAGACGGGAAGCAGAGTCTCTCCGGAAATCTACGTGATCGGTATTGATGAAGAATCTTTGGCGTATTATGGAGCGTTTCATCAGTGGGGAAGAGAAAAAATTGCGGAGATGGTGCGCTATCTGACAAGGGACGAAGCATCAAAACCGGCGGTGATTGCGATCGATGTCGGCTTCTATGGACAAAAGGAAGCGGATTCCGACCGCGAACTGACGGAGGCGGTAAGAGATGCCGGCAATGTTGTGCTCGTTTCGGCAGCAGCATTTGGCACGGTTCTTCGCGATGAGCCGAACGGAACATTCTCCGGCAAAAATCAGGTTATCTTGTTTGATGAGCCGTTTCCGGCTCTGAAGCAGGCAGCTAGGGCTATCGGTCATTCCAATGTTCAGACGGATTCGGACGGCTTCGTCCGTCATGCTGCCGGGGATCTGACTTTTTCCGGAACAAACTATCCGTCTTTTGCGTATCAGATCTATGCACAGTACACGGGACAGAGAGACCGGGACTTTGCCAGAAAAGACAAGGGCTTCTACATACGGTATGCGGGGAAACCGCATGATTACTATGGAGCGGTCGGGGCAGGATGCTCATTCCGCAAGGTTCTGAGCGGAGAGTATCCGTCGGAGGCATTTGCCGGCAATATTGTCCTGATCGGTGCGTATGCGTCCGGAATGCAGGATCAGTATTTTACGTCAGTCAGCCACGGGACACCGATGTACGGTGTTGAGATTCAGGCAAACATTGTCCAGCAGCTTCTGGACAATGCGGACGTTCGGGAAATGGCGCAGGATATGCGGATCTTCCTGACGATGGCGGTCGGGATTCTGACCGGAGCGTTCCTTATTTTTCTGAGAACCAGGATTTCCATCGGACTGAGTGTATTTGGCGCGGTGTGCTATCTTCTCGGAATCCGGATTCTGTACAGGGAAAACTTGGTGATCTGTCCGGTGTTCTATGTTCCGCTGGTGGTGACCATGCTTGTCATCGGCCACATTGCGGTCCGCTATTTTGCGGTATATCGGGAGAAGAAAAAAATGATCGCCGATTACGGCAGATACCTCTCACCGGAGATCGCGGCAGCCATCGCGGATACCGGCAATGTTCCGTTTTCGCTGGGTGGGCGGAAAAAGGATATTGCGGTTCTGTTCGTCGACATCCGGAATTTTACAACTCTGTCGGAGGAATTTCGACCGGAAAAAGTGGTGGAAATGCTGAACCGGTACCTCGGAATCACGACGGACGGTATTCTCCGGAATAAGGGTACGGTGGACAAATTTATCGGCGATGCGACGATGGGACTCTTTAACGCTCCGTTGGATCTTGAGGATTATACGTACCGTGCGGTGTGCGCGGGACTCTATATGGCGGAGCAGTCGGGACGGCTCAAAAACGGTCTTCCGGACGAGATGAAAGGGAGAGTCGGTTTTGGGATCGGCATCAACTGCGGAGAAGCCATCGTCGGAAATATCGGGACGGATTTCCGGATGGAGTATACTGCCATCGGGGATACGGTGAACACTGCGGCGCGCCTGGAGGGTCAGGCCGGAGCCGGGGAGGTGATCATCAGCCGGGAAGTGTATGACCGGGTTTGCAGCCGCATTGAGTGTGAGGACCGCGGTATGGTTCGACTCAAGGGAAAGACGGAGGCAGTTCACATTTACCGGGCCCTGCGTGTGAAGGAGTGAAAGCGCCGGAGGGTGACGAAACGGTGCGGATTGTCTGCACCGGAGAAATGCAGCAATACACATAAAGGTATTGTTCTGGCAGCTGTGCGGAATGCGGGGGGCTGCAGAGGATGTACGGTGAAAAAGTACGCCATGACGCGCTGCTGACTGGGAAAGAATAGTGGAAAAATGTTGGGTGGAAAAATAAAAATAAGAGCCGCAGTTCTTCTGATCTGCGGCGTTTTGATGCTGAATTCGGCGGCAGGGTGTGCCGGACCGAATCAAGGCAGTCAGGCAACTGCTTCGAGTGAGCAGGTGGATCAGACCAATGCGAGAACCGCGGTGATCGTTCAGATGAAAACGGCTGACGGAAAGGCGCCGGGCGTCGAGATCCGGCGGAACGGTGAAGCCATCCGCGGATATGTGGGAATGCGCCTTGAGATAGGTGATGTCGTAAAGACTGACCGGAATACGGTAGTATATCTCCGGATCGATGAAGATAAGAATCTGCGGCTTTCTGCGGATTCTTCCGTGTCGGTGACCGAGGCCGGAAGGGACCGGATCCGGATTCAGGTGGAAGTGGGAGAGCTTTTTGTCAATGTTGAGAATAAGCTGGAAGATCACGAGAAGATGGAATTCAGTGCCGGATCGACGACTATGAGCATTCGGGGAACATCCCTGGATATCGGATACACCGATGAGGACGGTCTTCTTCTGATGGTGACGGACGGTCATGTTACCGTGACGGAAGACGGATCGGAGCGTGAGACCGTGATGAACGGCGGCCAGATGACGGAAGTGGAGCCGGACGACCGGACCGGCGAGATCCGGGTGGAGGATTTTGAAATCGATGAGCTGCCGGAAAATGTTCTGGCGGAGCTGAAGACGGATGAGACGCTCCGGGAACGCGTCCTCTCATCCATGGCCCGGACCGGCGGAAAAACGTCGGAAGATCTGCGGAATGCGTTGAATCAGAGGCTTAGTTCCGTGAACGGATATGATTTCGGGGAAAACTTCATCGGCTGCGCGCAATCCGTATGGGAGAAGAAAACGTCCGGAAAGTCGGGACACGGAACAGATACGGAATCAAGAAATGAATTTGCCAGAGACATCGGCGGCCGATCGGCGGAAGGACGGAGAGAAAACGGAACGCAGGAGACCGCAGCAGATGTGCCGGCATTTACGCCGGGAACGTCGGAAGAGAGCCATGCCGGAGAACATTTGACTTCCATTCCGCTGAGCGATCCGAACAGGATCAGAGAAGAGAACGGAAAAGCTGTGAAATATGTCAGAACCGGCGCCGGCGGAACCGGAAAGAGTTCATCGTCAGGGGACGGCGATGGCTCCGGCCGGAGGACGGAAACGCAGGCAGCGGCTCCGGTCGGCGAAAAGACGGAGAGCGGATCGGGGGCAAAGCCATCCGAGGATCCGGAAAAATGGGATGAAGAAAATGGTCCCTCAGCCGGAGAGACTCCGGCGAACAGCGGAAGTGCGTCCGGCGGAGTTTCCGCTCCGGGGAGAGGCAGCAGCGCAGGCGGCGGAGTTTCCGCTCCGGGGAGAGGCAGCAGCGCAGGCGGCGGAACTTCCCCGAACGGAGGAGGCAGCAGCGCAGGCGACGGAACTTCCCCGAACGGAGGAGGCAACAGCGCGTCCGGCGGAACTTCCCCGATCGGCGGGAACAGCTCCACCGGAGAAGACGGTTCGCGCGGAGAATCGGCAGATCCGGGGTACTCCATTGACCGGAACAAGAATGTCAAGGTCTATGGAGAGAATGTCAATGTACGGGAACTGATTGAGTTTATGCGGGAGAAGCATGCGGTCAGTATGACTTACCCGGGAGGCCGTCTGGAGGGCTGGCCGGAAGACTCTGATTTTTATAAGGCGGTCAATGACGGACATACCTATAATCACGCTGTGAGCTTCCATGACCGCACGTATGATATTGAGTACAGCGATGAAGGTATGCAGATATGGTTCCCGGATGTGGATGGGGTATACGATGAGATCGGTGACTTCGAGGATCGCACAACCGCGAATAACAACGCGCTGTATAACGGATTGCTGACCTCGCATATCGCGGCTCCGGCGGGATATGCCGCAAGGAATGCGATGAATCTTCTGTCAGGGATAGAGAAAGAAACTTCTCCGGCTGAAGCGGGAGAACCGGATGCGGGCAGGACGGCCGCCGAGAATGCGGCGGATGGCGGAGATACGGAGCTTTCAAATGATGGAGATGCCGCGACGCCGGATCTCCGGCAGGACGAACATACCGCGGACGGCGGAAATGAATCCGCAGACAGCGGAAATGAGCCCGCAGACGGCGGGATTGAATCCGCAGACAGAGAAAATGAATCCGCGGACGGCGGAAATGAGCCCACAGACGGCGGAAATGAGCCCGCAGACGGCGGGAATACAGATCCGGAACGATCGGACGAAGACGGTTCGGCGGGATCCGGCTTTGCTGCGGCGGGAAACGGCCGTTCTGACAACAACGATGATCACGAGGCAGAGAACGCATCCGCGGATACCGGTGAGCGTATGCCGGGCTGAAACGCCGGTAACGGGAAAAACATGAAAAAACGACTTTTGTAACTATTGTTCAGTGGTCAGACCATTGACAAGCGCATCACGGTGTTCTAATATATCAGACTGTGAAATGCACATTCCATCGGGAACGCGCACTCGCGCGTTCCCGATTTTTATGTTTCAGGGGAGCCGAAGTCCGCTTGCGGACTTTGTTCTCATTAAGAAAGTTCTTCGTTTTTTTTATGACACATGAGGCGGAAATTCCGCTCAGCCACGGGAGAAATATGTCGCAGAAGCCGGACGGGATTTGCCGGTCTGCGAACTCTGTTCTGATGGAGGAAATGGTATGAAGTACATGAAACAGTTCGGCTTTATCCTCGCGACAACGTGTATCGGCGAATTTCTGCATTATTTTATCCCGCTGTCCATTCCCGGGTCGATCTATGGCCTTGTCCTGATGTTTATCCTTCTGATGCTGCATGTGATTCCTCTGGATGACGTGAAAGAGACGGCGGAGTTTCTGATCGAGATCATGCCGGTCATGTTTATCCCGGCCGCGGTAGGTCTTCTGGAGTCCTGGGAGCAGCTTCGGCCGATTGTCGTTCCGGTTCTTGTGATCACGGTATTTTCCACCTTCCTTGTCATGGTGGTAACCGGTAAAGTGACGCAGTTTGTAATACATCGGATGCACACGGAGCATAAATCCTCCCAGAAAACAAAGTCGGGAAAGAGTGAGGTATGTCATGAATGATCTGATTGCCAGCTCAGCTACATTTGGCGTGGTGCTGAGTCTGATTGCCTATGGCTTCGGAGTTCTCGTTAAGTTTCATTTTCACAAAAACTGGCTGAATCCGCTTCTGATCTCGGTCGTCATCACGATGAGTGTGCTCTCCGTGACGGGAATCAGCTACGACAATTATTATAAGAGTGCCGCATATCTGAGTTATCTTCTCACGCCGGCGACGGTTGCGCTTGCGATTCCGCTTTATGTTCAGCTTGAGCGCCTGAAGGAAAATGTTGTCGCCATCCTGTGCGGCCTTGTGGCGGGCGCGGTGACCAGCATGGGCTGTATTCTGGCTCTGGCGGCGGTGTTCAAACTCAGCCACGAGGAGTACGTGACACTTCTTCCGAAGTCTATCACAACAGCGATCGGAATGGGCGTGACGGCGGAACTCGGCGGTTATGTGACCATCACGGTTGCCGTGATCGTTATCACCGGAATTCTGGGAAATGTCTCCTGCGATTTCGTCTGTAAGATGTTTCACATCGTGGAGCCCATCGCCAAGGGGCTTGCCATCGGTGCTTCGAGCCATGCCATCGGTACGTCCCGCGCGATGCAGATCGGTGAACTGGAAGGCGCGATGAGTTCACTTGCAATTGTTGTCTCCGGTATTCTGACCGTGATTGGCGCATCCTTTTTTGCGATGTTATACTGAGAAAAAGATCCGGGGAAACAACGATAATATCAGCGTTTCCACAGAACCTCCGGCAGATGGTACGGATTTACAAAAAAATAACGGGCGGCCGCATGGAAAAAACATGCGGCCGTTTCTTTTTTTGCCATGGAAGATATCAACTGTCAGAAATGAGGCCGCCTCCGTCCGAAAATGCACAATTCGGTGAAATGCGGTATAATGGAGAACAGAAAACGTACGGACCGGACACATCGGGAGGAATAAGATGAACGCGCAGGAACGTTATGCATATTGGATGGAAAAACTGTCGGATGAAGATCCGATGAAGAGGGAACTGGAAGAAATCCGGGGAAATGCGGAAGAGATCACGGACCGGTTCTGGAGGGAGATTGCATTTGGAACCGCCGGACTTCGAGGTATCTGCGGGGCGGGAACGAACCGGATGAATGTTCTTACGGTCGGAAGAGCGACACAGGGAATTGCCGATTACATTCTCGCATCCGGAGTGGATCCGGAGCGCGGCGTCGCGATTGCATACGACTGCCGATATCACTCACGGGAGTTTTCGGAACTGGCAGCGGAGATTCTGGCGGGAAACGGCATTGTCTCCTGGCTGTTCCCGGAGATGCGCCCGACGCCGGAACTCTCCTTTGCCATCCGGGAACTCGGCGCGTGTTCCGGAATCAATATGACGGCCAGTCATAACCCGAAAGAGTACAACGGATATAAAGTTTACTGGGAGGACGGAGCACAGGTTTCCGGGGAAATCTCCGAGGGAATGTCGGAGAAGATCGCCAAAATCGACCTGTTTGATTCACCTCGAAGAATGCCGCTGGACGAGGCGATAAAATCGGGACTTGTCCATATTCTCGGGGAAGAAATGGACAGAAAATATCTGGATTATGTGAAGAGTATCGCGCAGAGACCGGATAAAGATCTGAATAAAGCCGTAAAAGCGGTATATACTCCCCTGAACGGAGCCGGAAGTATTCCGGTCATGACGATTCTGAGAGAGAGAGGCTTTTCGGATGTGGCCATTGTCCCGGAACAGAGAGATCCGGATCCGGAATTTACCACCGTGGGGTATCCGAATCCGGAAGATCCGAGAGGATTTGCGTGTGCGGAAAAACTCGGACGGACGATAGGGGCGGAACTCCTCATCGCGACGGATCCGGACAGCGACCGGATGGCGGTGGAGATCCGGAATGGGGATGGAGAGTACGTTCCGTTAAACGGAAATCAGACCGGCGCACTCCTGATTTACTACATGGCACAGGCCCGGAAGGAGCAGGGAAAACTTACCGGCCGGGAAATGATGATCAAATCCATCGTGACCGGTGATTTTGGACGGGCGGTATGCGAGGACTACGGCATACAGACATTTGAAGCGCTGACCGGTTTCAAGAATATCTGCGGACGGATTCCGGAACTGGAGAAAAAGGGTTACCGTTACTTTTTCGGATATGAGGAGAGCATCGGCTGTGCGCCGGGAGAAAAGGTGCGCGACAAGGACGGTGTGTGCGCGGCCATGCTGGTAATGGAGATGGCGGCATACTATAAGAAGAACGGAATGACGCTGGAAGATGTGCTGAATGAAATGTACCGAAAATACGGGTACTACGCAGAAAAAGAGGTGTCCATCGTCCGAAAGGGCGAAGAGGGCAATCGCGAGATCCGTGGCATCATGGAGCGGTTCCGCACGGAAGCGCCGGATGCTTTCGCAGGCACGGCGATTCGCGGGAAGGTGGATTATCTGCAGGGATATAAGGATATCCCGGCATCCAATGCGATGAAATTTATTCTCGAGGACGGAAGCTGGTTCTGCGTCCGCCCGTCCGGAACGGAGCCGAAGATTAAATTTTATTACTATTCAAAGAAAAACTCCGCGAAGGAATCGGCGGATGCCATTGCGGCACTCAGCGATGCGGTCGCGGAATGGGTCAGATAACCGGTGGAACGGATTACCAGATGTTCATTACATGCTGAAGAAAGAGACTGATGACGGTGATGCCGCACCAGCAGCATGCGCCGAGAAGAATCGGCTTTCCGCCGGAACGGATGAGTTTTGCCATATTGGAATTCAGCCCGATGGCAGCCATTGCCGTAATGATGAGGAATTTGCTCGTTTCCTTCAATGGAGCAAAGACGGAAGCTGAGATGCCGGAACCGATGAGAACGGTTGTAATGATCGATGCCATGACAAAATAAAGAATGAATATGGGGAACGCCCGCCGGAAATGAAAGCGGTGGTCTTCGGTATTTCCCCCTCTGCGTGCGCGGAGGAGGCCGAGGATCAGCGTGATCGGAATGATGGCGAGCGTTCTCGTCAGTTTCACGGTGACCGCTTTGTCGAGGGTGGAAGATCCGAGATTCCACATGCTGTCCCAGGTTGCCGCGGCGGCGGTTACGGAGCTGGTGTCATTGATCGCGGTTCCGGCAAAGATACCGAAACTTTCTCCGGAGGTGGTATCGAAGCCGATAGCGTGCCCCAGCATCGGGAAGAAGACAGCAGCCAGCACGTTGAAGAAAAAGATGACGGAGATGGCCTGAGCGACCTCATCGTCATCCGCATCGATGACCGGAGCGGTGGCGGCGATGGCGCTTCCGCCGCAGATGGAAGAACCCACACCGACAAGAATGGCGGTATTGCCCGGAATCTGCATTGCCCGGCGGAGTGCCCATGCAATGATCAGAGAGGTGGATATTGTGCAGAGGATGATCGGAAGGGACTGACGGCCGGTTCGGATGACAACGTGGAGATCCATTCCGAAGCCCAGGAGGACGACGGCTGTCTGCAAAATCATTTTGGATGTCCATTTGATACCGCTGTCAAACCGGTCCCGTTTCGTGAAAAAGACGGCGATCACCATGCCGGTGAGGATGGCGAAGACTGCGCCGCCGATGACCGGAAATATTTTTCCAAGGAGCCATGACGGGATGGCAATGGCAAGACAGAGCAGGATGCCTGCGAGATTTTTTTTGATAAAGTCCATTTTTGTTTCCTCTCATTTCGATGTGTATAGTAGATATCTTCCGGTCCGGATGGCGATCCTCAAACCGGCAGTTAACAATATACGTCAATTCAACAACAAAGATAAAATTATAATTACTAATAAATAAATAAGGAAAATTTATGAATATGCTTACCAAACCAGTCGGAAAAGAAGTATACTGAGAGCAGAAAACAAAACACAGAGGATTAACAGCAGGACAGATATGAGAAAGCAGACAGGAGTGAATTGCGATGCTGGATCCAAAGATCATGACGTTTTTATGCGTCTGCCGGCACATGAATTACACCAGGGCCGCAGAGGAACTCCATATTACCCAGCCGGCGGTGTCTCAGCACATCCGCGGGCTGGAGGAGTATTACGGCGCCAGGCTCTTTGACTATCGCGGCCGCCGTCTTGAACTTACACCGGCCGGGCGGGAACTGGAGCGGGCGGCGGATACGATGGCAAATGATGCCGAACTTCTTCGAGACCGGCTTTCCGCGAGACAACCGGTGCAGATGCCGCTTCATTTCGGCGTCACAATGACAATCGGAGAATATGTGATCGGACGTCCCCTGGCGGCATATATGCGAAATCATCCGGGCGGCGATCTCCGTATGGAGATCGCGAATACAGAGACGCTGGTCGCAAAGATGAAGACGGGAAATCTGAATCTGTGCCTGGTGGAGGGAACATTTCAGCGAAAGGAATTTGATTGGGAGCGGTATGATACGGTGCGCTATATCGCTGTATGCAGCGTCCGCCATCATTTCCGGAAGAAGATCCGGGTTCTGGAGGATCTGTTGGATGAGCAGCTGATTCTCCGGGAGCCGGGAAGCGGAACGAGAGCCATTCTGGAGCGGCAGCTCTCCGGCAGGAACCTGTCGGTCGAGGATTTTCGCTCATCCATCCAGATCGGCGGAATGCATACCATTCTTGAACTGCTGGAGGAGGATGCGGGGATTTCGTTCATGTACCAGCCGGCGGCGCAGGAGATGATCCGCAAGGGGGTTCTTGTTGAGATTCCGCTGCAGGATTTTCAGGTCCGGCATGATTTTTCCTTTATCTGGGAGAAAAACAGTATATTTGGAGAGAGATACCGCTCGATCGCGGCGGAGATCACACAGCTTCGGAAAGGTGGAGAGAGATGAAACATGAGAATCTTTTGCGCGGGAAGACCGTTGCGCTTGCGCTTTCCGGAGGCGGAGCCAAAGGAGCATATCAGGTGGGCATGATGAAGGCATTGTATGAGGCGGGGCTGGACCGTTCAAAACTCTGGCTCTCAGGCACATCCATCGGAGCGATGAATGCCGTCTATCTTGCATGTCATAATCTCGAGACGCTTCGGGAAATGTTTTACGCCTTTGACCGGTCAGCGGGCCATGAGACGGTTCCGGTCACACCGTTTGATGTGGTGGGGAAGGCCCGGGAAGATGTCGTGGCCGGACGGGTCACTCTGGAGGAATTCCTGAACGAAAAGCGGTTTTATGCCATGGATCCGGCTCCGCTTCTGGAGTATTACCGGGAGACACTGCCGGATGAACTGTTGGAGCACAATTCTGTTCCGGTGGAAGTGTGCTGTTATTCGCTGATCGCGCGCAGACCGGTGCATTTCCGGCTGAATGGGCTTCCTGCGGAGGAGCAGAGAATGCTGGTTCTGGCCAGCGGAAGTCTCCCGTATGTCTTTCCGCCGGTGCGGTATCACGGGGATGTTCTTCTGGACGGCGGTGTCGTTCCGGAGATTCTGTTTCACGAGAGGAAGACGGGGCATAAGAGCGGAGGGCCGGATGAGAGCGGCCGGACAGAGAACGCGGAGCTGCAGCGGCGGATTTCGGTCGGTGGGGCTGCGGAGACGCCGGCGCCGCATGAAAAAATTCCGGTTCCGGCCATGTGTGAGATGCTGGAAGAGGAAAATGTCTGCGCGGACTGGCTGATCGGTGCATTTTTGAATCTTTACGATGAGGTCGGACGACCGAAGGAAGGAGCAGACGGTGTCTGCCGCCGCTATCGGGAACTACGGCCGTCGGTTCCGCTGGAAGAATCGCCGGGA
Organism: [Clostridium] aminophilum; assembly: GCF_900101295.1. Classification (GTDB taxonomy): domain Bacteria; phylum Bacillota; class Clostridia; order Lachnospirales; family Lachnospiraceae; genus Clostridium_R; species Clostridium_R aminophilum_A. The sequence goes on from NZ_FOIL01000013.1 coordinate 29,990, forward strand.
TCGGGCACGCTGGACTTTTCACCGGAAAAACTGGATTCTCATGAAAAACTGGGATATGAGGATACGGTACGGTTCCTTTGCTCATTCGTCTCCGAACAGGCGATGGGAACGTGCGGATATTGACATAAAATAAAAGAGTTGTAATCTTAATAATGTAGGCAATAGGCCCAAGAGGTATATATATAATTTTTTTATTTTGGCTTTTTAAGTATGCATGAACAGAAAAAGTCAGGCTGACAAAAGGAGAATACATGATCGTCATACCTGTTTACAATGCGATCCTTCTGCCGGGGATCCATCTGTATTTCAAGAAAAAGGAATTCCGGCAAACGTCCGGAAGGGATGCGGTTGCCGATGAGCCGGTAACATTTCTCTATGAGAAGGAGCTTCAGAACCGCGACAGTCTGACCGCAGACAATTTTTATCCGGTCGGTGCGGAGGGCGTGATCGAGGAGATCGGTGAAAATGATTATGTCACGCTTCGTGTCGACCGCCGTATTACGGTGGAGCGCGTGACCATCGAAGAGGACAAGACGATGCGGATCGCTTCCGCGGTCCGAAAAGATACGGCTGATCTTCAGGAAGAGGAAGAGCGGCAGATTTTCGAGAAACTCCGCAGAGCGCTGGTCACATTTGTGGACAGCAAAGAATGGGGGGCGATCGTCCGCCCGTATATTGTCCAGTGGGAAAATGTGGCAGAGATCCTCTCATCGCTCTCGAGCTGGCTGCTTCTCACCAATGAAGAAAAATATTCCTTTCTCGCCGAGGACAGCGCGAGGATACGGATGCATCAGATGGAAAAAGCGCTGTATGAGTTCCTTGAGATGTCGAAACTGACCGGGGAGGCGCAGGACGAGCAGGAAGAGGATTATCACCGGATGGTCCGCGAGAGTGCCATCCGCCGTCAGCTCGATTATCTGCAGGATCAGCTGGATGAAATGCATCCGGAGGATGTGTCCGATATCCGGATGCTGGAGATGAAGATCAAAGAGAGCGGGATGAATGACGAGGCCCGGAAAGAGGCGGAACACGTTCTCAAGCGCATTGAACAGGAGGGAACGCAGAGCCAGGAGTACGGAATGCTGTACGACTATCTGGACTTTGTGACGGGGCTGAGCTGGAAAAAAGAGCCGGCACACCGCATTTCCCTCACCAGGGCGGAGAAAATTCTGGACGAGGATCATTTCGGGCTGAAGAAAGTCAAATCCAGAATTCTGCAGCAGATTGCCGTGATGGACCTCAATAAAAAACAGTCCGGTTCCATCATTCTCTTTGTCGGAGCGCCGGGAACCGGAAAAACGTCCATCGGTCAGAGCATCGCGAGAGCGCTCGGAAGGCAGTATGTCCGCGTCAGCCTCGGCGGTGTGCGGGATGAGGCGGATATCCGGGGACACCGGAGAACCTATCTCGGCGCGATGGCTGGACGGATTATGGAGGGCATCCGCCGGAGCGGTGTCTCGAATCCGGTTATGGTGCTGGACGAGGTGGATAAGCTGTCCTCGTCCTACAACGGCGATCCGGCCAGTGCGCTTCTGGAAGTGCTTGACCCGGAGCAGAATTTCTCGTTTACGGATCATTACATGAATGTGCCGTACGATCTGAGCGATGTCTTCTTTATCTGTACCGCCAACACTCTGGACACGATTCCGGAGCCGCTGCTCAACCGCATGGAAGTGATCAATTTCCCGGGATATACCGCGACGGATAAGTTTGAGATTGCGAAGCAGTACCTTCTTCCGAAGGCGCGGAAAGCGATGGGAATCAAGGAAACTCAGCTGACGGTCGGCGATGAGTCGATCCGGAAGATTATCGCGGACTTTACCGCGGAGAGCGGCGTCCGCGGTCTGAAAAAGAGGATGGAGACGCTCTGCCGTGCGGCAGCGGTCGAGATTGTCAAAAACAAAGGAAAAGGTCTGGATGTGAAGCCGGAGGATCTCCGGAAGCTTCTGGATATGAAGCCGATCCGCCACGATCAGGCCCTCAAGAAGAAGGCACCGGGCGTTGTGACCGGACTTGCCTGGACATCGGCCGGCGGAGAGATTCTTTACATTGAGACGATTCTCATGAAGGGCAGCGGCCGGATCACCGTGACCGGACAGCTGGGGGATGTCATGAAGGAGTCGGCGCAGATTGCGCTCAGCCTTGTAAAGTCCATGTTCCCGGAGAAGGGACGGATCTTTAAGGACAATGACATTCACATCCATATTCCGGAGGGCGCGGTTCCGAAGGACGGACCTTCTGCGGGAATCACCCTGACAACGGCGCTGGCTTCCCTGATTACGGGGCGGGCGGTATCACCGGAATACGCCATGACCGGAGAGGTTTCCCTGCGCGGCGTGGTGATGCCCATCGGCGGACTTCCGGAGAAACTGATGGCAGCGGTCCGTGCCGGCGTGAAGAAGGTTCTCATTCCGGAAGAGAATACGGAAGATCTGGAAGATGTGGCGGATGAGGTCAAGAATAAGCTGGAGATCATCCCGGTGAGGGACGTGAGAGAAGTGCTCGTATTGACCAAGGTCATGACGAAGGCGAGAGCGTCCAAAAACGAGCCGGCGGAAGAAAATTCCTCCGGCCGGAAAAAGGATGGCGGAACCTCCGCATTGAAGCCCAAAGAGAAGAAAAAGACAACGGCAAAACAGGGAAAGACAAAGCCGGCGGAATAATCTGCCGGTAATGAGAAAGCTCCGGAGCGGCAGGCTGCCGCTTCGGAGCTGTTTTTTACGCGAGGAACGAGCCAAAGCCTGTGATTGCAAGAGACCTTGGCGACTGCCGCGAAACGTTTGAAACCCGTGAGGTGTGTTTCGTCTCGCTAAAATTACTGTCCGAGCATGAGGCTGCGGACCCATTTTCCGGTTTCTGTGAGATCACTGTCCTCCCAGTCCGCCGTCTTCTGGCAGCCCGGGGCGAGGAGGGCGGAGGTTTCCGCTTTGTTGCTGAGATTCCAGCTGAAATAAGAGATGTTGTTCTCTTTCAGCAGTCGTTTCCATGCCTCGGCACTCTCGTAGTCGATGCCGCCGTTTCCGGAGGCGTCACAGATGCTGAACTCCGAGACGATGACCGGTGTTCCGGCTGCCCGCGCACGGACAAGCTTGTCACGGATGCCGTCCTTGTGTGTCGCCGCATAGAAATGGAGGGCGTACATGACGTTTTCGGGACGGTTTAGCGGGTTGCCTGCCGGCTGATCCACGTCCTGAGACCAGGTCGGCGTGCCGCAGATGATGACGGCTTCGGGGCTGTTTTCCCGGATGACCGGAATAATCTGATCGGCATACTGCTTGATCTCGGCCCAGGTCGTGCCGCCGTTCGGCTCATTGCAGATCTCATAGAGTACATTCGGTCGGTTCGCATACCGGGCGGACATCCGGCGGAAGAAATCCGCGGCTTCCCCGGTGTGCTGATTCGGATTTCCGTCGCTCAGAATGTGCCAGTCAATGATCACGTACATTCCGAGATGTTCCGTAGCCTGAACTCCCTGATCAATCAGGTTCTCCAGAGCGGTGCGGTCGCCGCCGGACAGATATCCGCCGTACTCCCCGGTGTACATGGCGAGCCGGACGGCATTGGCACCCCATCCGTCACGGAGCGTGCGAAATGCATCTTCACTGACATACTGCGGGAACCAGGCGAGACCGTGTGTGCTGATTCCTTTCAGCTGAAAAGGATTTCCGGACCCGTCGATCAGGTCGGTTCCGCGGACGGAGAGAGCGCCGTGAACGGAGACAGGTGTCCCGGATTCGGCCGATGCGTTGGCGGAAACGGAACCGGAGGAAGACCCGTGAGAAGAACCGGCGGATGCGGGACCGGAACCGGTATTGGTTCCGGAAGTGGCAGGACCGTATTCCGGGGATGCCGGCTCGGCGGCGCGGAGCTGTTCTGCAGCGGACGAACCGGTCAGACCGGACTCCGGAGAAGGATTCGCAGCGGACGAACCGGTCAGGCCGGACTCCGGAGAAGAATCCGCTGCTCGGGATACTGTCCCGCCGCATCCCACGGCAAGGAGAGAGGCGGAAAGGAGAACGGCCGCGTGATATCGCATGGAAGAATGGGAAAATGGATGCATAAAAGTCACCTCGTTTTGTCTGTCTCAAAAAACGGGAAAAAGATATCATAATGCTTTTTATTATGGGGCTATTATAACATTTTTTTGACGGGACACGAAAAAAGCTTTGCGGGTTTCGCGCGTTAACGGCAGTCGCCAAGGCCTCGTGCAGGCACAGCTCTGGCATGGTAGCCGCGTAAAAAAAATCGCCCTGCCCCTTGAAAAAGGGGAGGACGATTTCCAGAGGTTATTCAGAAAAACGGTGCGTCCGATCCGGCACCGCATTCCCGGACGGGAGAAGGTTTACAGCCGCAGAACCGTTCCGCCGAAAAGTTCTGCCTCGGCTTTCTCGTGTGTAATCATGAGAACCGTGCGATCCTGGGTATAATCCCGGACGAAACGGATCACGGTGTCACGAGTTTTCTCATCGAGCCCCTTGAAAGGTTCATCCAGAAGAATCAGGTTTCCGCCGTATGCCAGCGTCCTTGCGATGGCGACGCGGCGCTGCATGCCTCCCGAGAGTTCCCGGACCGGCTTTCTCGCGTCTTCCGGTGTGAGGAGAAGTGAGGTGAGAAGGCTGTCAATCAGATCATCTTCAGATGACGCGGAAACGGCTGTCTGGCCTCCGCGGCGGAGAACAAAACGGATATTGGCGCGGGCGGAGAGATCCGGGAGGAGTCGGTCCTCCTGAAAAAGGAAGGCGACCAGTCCATCCGAACCGTCGGGCATTTGCCTTGTCACCGTGCCGCTGTCCGGTCTCTGCAGACCGGAAATGATGCGAAGAAGCGTGGTTTTTCCTTCACCGGAAGGGCCCATGAGGGACATGTGGCTTCCGGCGGGGATGGTGAGCGAAAGATCATTCAGAACCGGGGGCTCATTTTCATAGGCAAAGCGGATATGCCCGAGACGGACGTCAGCCCCGGCGGCATTTTCCGAAAGTGACGTACTGTTTTTGGGACCGGTGCGCTCAGCATCCCGGAATTGCCCATGGGGGCCTCTTCCCATTCCGCAGTCCGGAGAGGCAGCGGCAAAAAGGAGGTCTGCAGCCCACAGAAACAGGCGCCCGGTCACCAGATTCAGAAGGACGATGGAGATGGTCCAGCAGAAGAGGTCGGCCGTCTCAAAATAGATCTTGGCGTTATATACCATCTCGCCGATGGAACCCTTCGGAAGACCGATAATCTCGGCTGCGACACCGCTCTTCCATGCGAAGCCGATTCCGCTCGAACAGGCGGAGCGAATCCAGGGCCGAAGCCGCGGAAGATCGATATAGCGCAGGCGGACCGGCATCGGAACGTGAAAGGAATCTGCCATCTCCCGGAGAAGGGGGTCTTCCGAATCAAAACCGGCCAGCGTGTTCTGGTAGATGATCGGAAAAACCATCAGAAAGGTGATAAAGACCGAGAGATTTTCCGCCCGGATCCAGATCAGGGCCATGATGATAAACGAAGCGACCGGAACCGCGCGGACAACGGCGATATACGGCCAGAGGAGCGTACGCACCGCCGGAAAGGCGCTTGCGCAGGCGGCCAGCACAATTCCCACAAGGAATGCGAAAAAAAAGCCGGCCGCGATGCGGCCGGTGCTGAAGATGACCGCAGGCATAAAATCGGGCCCGGCCATCAGAGCCGGGAAGCGGATAAGTACTTCACCCGGTGACGGAATGAGAATTCCGGTGTGGACAAAACGGGCAATGCATGTCCAGACGAGGATGGCGGCTGCGAGAGCGGCCGCCCTTTCCGCCGGACCGGAGAAGGGAAGCGTTCCCGTTCCCCGGCGGTTTCGATCTCTTCGCTTATCGGTATTACTGCGCTGCATAGTAGAAGTCGTCAGCCGGAACCTTGCCGCCGACGGCCTTCGGATTCAGCTCGGAGAGAACATTCAGGAAACCGGATGCGGCTTTCTTCATGTCTTCGCCGGTGATGGTGACAATGTTGCATTCCGGAATCGCCTTCTCTGCGATCGGAGCCTTGACGATGCCGTATTTCTCCACCAGTTTGGAAGCGTCGGCCGGATTGGCATTGGCATATTCGGTGGAAGCCTGATACTCAGAGAGGAAATCCGCGAGCTCCTTCGCATGGTTTTCCGCGAAATCCTTGCGGACAAAGAGTCCGGCAGTGATCAGACGGCTGTCGGTGCCCAGTTTGTCCCATTCTTCAGTCATATTGAAAACGGTCTTCAGATCACTGATCTGGGTTTTGGCAACGGTCACGAAAGGCTGCGGAAGCATTGCGATGCCTTTTCCGTTTTCCTTCATGGATGCGACAACTTCGGTCGGCTCGGACTTCCAGTCGATGGTGACGTCTTTTTCCGGATCCAGACCGTTCTCTTTGAGGAGGTAGGTGAGGGAATACTCCGGAACGGAGCCCTTGCCGGTTGCCATGATCGTCTCGCCCTTGAGATCTGCCCAGGTTTTCAGCTCTTTGCTGTCTCCGCTCTCGACGATGTAGGTAACACCGAGGGTGTTGACGGCAGCCATCTGAACCCTTCCTTCGCTCTTGTTGTAGAGGACGGAGCCGAGGTTAATCGGAGCGGCGATGATATCCAGCTCTCCCTGAAGGAACTTCGGGGTGATCTCATCGGCGGAAGCGGCCATCAGGAATTCATAGGAGTTCAGGCTCTTTCCGGCCTCTGCGTCGTCAAGGAGTTTAACCATTCCGATGGAGGTCGGTCCCTTAAGACCGGCCAGACGGATGGCTCCGTCTTTGTGCGCCGCCGTGGACTCTGCGGCTCCGGAAGCATCGGAGGCACTCTCGGAGGATGTTTCCGCTGCGGATTCGGCAGGAGCTTCTGTCGTGGAAGCGGCAGTGGTCTCCGGTGCCTTTGCGCCGGATGCGCATCCTGCGGCGCCAATCATCATCGCAGCGGCGAGAGTGGCTGCGCTCAGTCTGTAAGTATGATTTTTCATGATATATTCCTCCCATACCATAACGATTTATGCATTTCTGCCCGAAATATTATAATACGGTCCATACAATATTTCTGTTGCATCTGCAACAAATATAAAAAATCGGTTTGCGAAGGAATGTCTCATCCTGAAAGAAACCGGAACCGGGGGCGAAGCCGGGCGGAGGGGATTTCTGTCAGCCTGCGGGAAGAGAATGGCTGTTTCTACTCACGGTTCATGCGGCACAGGCGGAATTCATTTTTTCGGAAATCAATCAGCCCCTCCCTTTTCATTGCCGAGAGTTCCCGCGAGAGGGCGGAGCGGTCGGTGCCAAGGTAGGAGGCCAGTCCTTCCCGGTCCATCGGGACCGTAAAGGTATCTGAGCCGAACTCGTCACGGCATTCACTGAAGAAGGCGATGAGTTTCCGGCGGAGAGTGGTCCGCGTCAGGGTCTGAATGCGCCGGTTCATGGAGAGGGCGCGGTTTGCGAGCATGCGGAGAAAACGGTCCGTGAGGAGCCGGGACAGGCGTGCCGCGTTCAGGTTTTCGGCATTTCGGACCGGCAGGTCCGCATGGTCTGCCGAAATGCCGTCGGAAGCGGCGGAATTCTTGTGGAATTGGGCCGGCAAAACGGACGTTTCCGGAGCGAGGAGGGAATTTCGAAGCCGGTCGGTGCTCATCCGGAGAATAACCGAATCCAGATCGGCGCGGATCGCGATGCCGGCGCTCTCGGTACCGAGATAGCACAGGGATTCCGCAAAGGTTCCTCCGGGGAGTACGCCTGCCATCAGAAGTTCCTCTTCGGTGATGGCGGTCATGGAAACCCGGATCTTGCCGGAGAGAACCAGACCGAAGAATGAGAGGGGATCGCCCTCGTTCAGCAGGGATTCCCCCTGCGAAAAGGTGACGCGTTCCGCATCGAAAAAACGGAGCGCAAAGTCCAGATCCGGTTCGGGAAAGCCGGAAAAAAGGGGACATTTCCCGAGGAGGACGCGCTCGGATGCGGAAAGCGATGGGATGGATATGTTCATAAATTATCTCCAACAATGTAATTGTAATTCTGCGGAAACGTTCGTGAATCTGCGGAAACGTTCGTGGGTCTGCGAAAATGTTCATGGGGCTGCAAAAACGTTCGAGGGAATAAAAATCCAGCGGAGTGTCCGCTGACACAAAGGCCCGCCTGATACGCTGAATATTGTAACATGAAAAGCAGACGCGAAAGAAAAAGAAAGAATTGTGATGTACCTTTTTGTCCGATGATGGTACACTATATCCAAAAATGATTTAACCGGCTAAAGTAAAATGTGATGAAAGGCAGGGCTCCGGAGATCCGGAGAGAATGCAGATTCACGGTGCAGTATCAGAAAAGGGGATCCATATGGAAGAGAGACAGACATCGCTCCCGGATCGCAGATCCAGAGCATCGATGGAAAAAAGACAGAGTCTGAAGGACAAGAAGAGAATCGTCATCAAGGTCGGAAGCAATTCGCTGGTGCATCCGGAAACCGGAGAACTGAACCTTTCCAAGATCGATCATCTGATCCGCGTTCTCGCCGACCTGAAAGGGGAGGGACGGGACGTGGTTCTGGTGTCTTCCGGCGCGGTGGCCTGCGGGCGTCAGGCGCTGAAGATCGGAAGAAAACCGGGCTCCATGACCGAAAAACAGGCGTTTGCGGCCGTCGGCCAGGCCAAGCTTATGAGCACCTACCAGCGCTTTTTCGCGGAGTACAGCCAGACAACGGCGCAGGTTCTTCTGACAAAAAATGTCATCATCAACCAGACATCCAGGGATAACACAAAGAACACCTTCGACGAGCTCTTAAAACTCGGCGTCATCCCGGTTGTCAATGAAAATGATACGATCTCGACACAGGAGCTTGCCCAGCTGGAGACCTTCGGCGACAACGATCAGCTGGCATCCATCGTCGGCGCGGTTATCGGCGCGGACCTGGTGATTCTTCTGTCCGACATTGAGGGAATGTACACCGATGATCCGCGGCACAACCGGGATGCGGTATTTATCGAATATGTCCCGACAATCACGGAAGAGATTCTCGGCATGGGAAAAGGCGCGGGAAGCGACGTCGGTACCGGCGGCATGAGCGCGAAGATCGCGGCGGCCCGCATTGCCACCGATTCGGATGCGGACATGGTGATCGCGAAATTCGACAGCGCGGATATCATCTTCGACATTCTGAAGGGAAAAAATGTCGGTACCCTCTTTGCGGCACACAAAAATGAGAATTTTGATCTGGCAGAGTTTATCCGCCGGGCAAAAGACGCGGAAGAATAAAGCCATGACGGCGTGCCGGGCTACGGATTGGTAAATTTGGAAAAGTATGAAGAATCAGTAACCCATGAAACGGAAATGCCGGGCGGAATGCGGGAAAATGATCCCGCGCGCTATCGGCGGAGATTCGAAGGAGATTGCGGATGGAACAGCTTACAGAACTCGGGATGAGAGCAAGAAGGGCGGCATTTTCCCTGAACAGTCTGACGACAGAGGAAAAGAACCGTGCCCTGATGGCATCGGCGGATGCGCTGGAGGCGCATGCGCAGGAGATTATCCGGGCCAACCGGACAGATATTGAGAACGGAAGAGCAAAGAATATGTCGGAGGGACTTCTCGACCGGCTGCTCCTGAATGAAGAGCGGATTCACGGGATGGCGGAGGCAGTCCGCGGCGTGGCGTCTCTTCCGGATCCGGTGGGTGATGTTCTGGAAGAATGGACCCGGCCGAACGGTCTTCGTCTCCGCAAAGTCCGCGTTCCCATCGGCGTGGTCGGGATCATTTATGAGGCCCGGCCGAACGTTACATCGGATGCATTTTCCATCGCGTTTAAATCCGGTAATGCCGTGATTCTGAAGGGCGGAAGCGATGCGATATATTCCAACGGCGCGGTGGCGGACGTGATCCGCGGAGCGCTGTCGGAAAACGGATTTCCGGAGGATGCACTGCTTCTGATCCGCTCGACGGATCACGAGACCACGACACGGTTCATGCAGATGAACGGATATGTCGATGTGCTGATTCCGAGAGGTTCCGCCCGGCTGATTCAGGCGGTTGTGAGAAACAGCACGGTTCCGGTGATCGAGACGGGAGCCGGAAACTGCCATATTTATCTGGATGAAGGCTGCGATGCGGAGATGGCGAAGGCGATCATTTTCAACGCAAAGACACAGCGGATCGGTGTGTGCAATGCGGCAGAGAGTCTTGTCGTGCACCGGAGCGTACTGGATACGGTTCTCCCGGCTGCGGTGAAAAAACTGCAGGAAAAGAATGTGATCGTATATGCCGACGAGGAAGCCTACGGGGCGCTGACGAAAGCGGCCGCAGCGGATCCGGCGCTGAAGCTTTCCCTGATTGAGCGCGCGGCGGAAGAGGATTTCGGAACGGAATATCTGGATTATAAGATGTCGGTAAAAACTGTGGGCAGCGTGGAAGAAGCGATCGGGCACATCAACCGGTATTCGACAAAGCATTCAGAGACGATTCTCACACCGGATGAGGCCCATGCCCGTCTCTTCCAGAATGCCGTTGATTCGGCCTGCGTATACTGGAACGCGTCGACGAGATTTACGGACGGAGGCGAATTCGGCTTCGGCGCCGAGATCGGCATTTCCACCGCGAAGCTCCACGCGCGGGGCCCGATGGGACTGCGGGAACTGACGACGACAAAATACCAGATCGACGGAACCGGACAGGTGCGGTGAAAAACGGGGATTCGCCGTGCCGGACAGGAGAGCGGGACTGTCCGGCAGCGGCGGTGCGGAGCCGGCAAGATTATAGAAAAGACAGGAAAGAATATGGAACTCAGGATAGAACAGGGAAGGCCTCAGGATGAGACCGGGCGCCTTCCGAAGGAGATCCGGTGCTATGATTTGCTGGATTTACTCGGAATACCGTTTCGCCGGATTGATCACGAGGCCCTCTACACCATGGAGGCGTGTGAGGAAGTGGACGGCGCGGCGGGCGTTGTGATGTGCAAGAATCTGTTTCTGTGCAACCGGCAGAAGACGGATTTTTATCTGCTGCTGATGCCGGGAGACAAGCCTTTTAAGACAAAAGAACTCTCCGGACAGATCGGATCGGCGAGACTGTCGTTTGCCGACGCGGAATATATGGAGCGGTTTCTGGACATCACGCCGGGATCGGTGTCGGTGCTGGGTCTGATGAACGATAAGGAACACCGGGTACGGCTCCTGATTGACGAGGATGTGCTGAACGCAGGGGAGTTCGGCTGTCATCCCTGTGTGAACACCTCGAGTCTGTGCATGAAGACCAGCGATATGGTGGATAAGTTTCTGCCGGCGGTGGATCACGGCTACACGACGGTCGTTCTGACCGGTGAGGCGTGAAACGGTCCGGGACAGATATTTGACGGACACATTTCCATGACAGGCAAAGCGTTCATGACAGGCAAAGCGTTCATGACAGGCAAAGCTTTCATGACGGGAAAGGTTCCCGGAACGGGGAAGTTTCCAGGACGGGAAAGGTTTCCAGGTCAAGGGAAATGCGGCAGACAGAAAGAAGTAAGAAGATATGACAAACAGTTCATTCTGCGAGCGGTGCAGAACCAGAGACGGTCATCTCTGTACGGCAGACCTTCCCCTTTTCCGGGAACTTCCGGAAGAGGTGCAGGAATCGCTGTGCCGGTATGCGGTCCGCCGCCGGCATGACAAGGGAAGCCTTCTGTTTCTCGAAGGCGATCCGGTGAATTCTATCCGGATCATCGAGGCGGGAAGGGTGAAATTATGCCGGATAGACTCGGACGGACAGGAATATATCATGGATGTTCTCTCGGACGGAAATTCCATCTGGGAGAGTCTTTTTGTGGAAGATGCGGTGTTTACCTATACCGCGGTCTGCCTGACGGATGTCAGTGTGTGTGAGATCAGCAAAGACGTCTTCTTCGGGGAGCTGGACCGGCATCCGGGGATTGAACGGTACCTGATCGCGCTCCTGTCCAAGCGGCTGGAGGCGGCGAAGGAAAAGGCACTGCTTTTGTCGATCCGGAGCCCGCGGGTGAGGATGGCCGGATTTTTGCTGGACCGGATCCGGCGTTTTCCGGAACCGGAGATTCACCTGAAACTGGACGAGATTGCCGCTTCCATCAGTCTGCGTCAGGAGACGGTCAGCCGTGTTCTGCGGCAGTTTGAGAAAGAAGAGATTCTGCAGAGACTGGGGCAGGGACGGATCCGGATCCTTTCCAGAGACGGGCTGCGGCGGATTTTTACCAGCGGAGATGCCTGACGGGAGGAGAGGAAAAACATGGCAAAGGGAAGAATCTATTCGACGGAATCCTTCGGCTCGGTGGACGGGCCGGGGATCCGTTTTATTGTTTTTGTGCAGGGGTGTCGGATGCGGTGCCGTTACTGTCACAATGTCGATACCTGGGATCCCATTGGGAAGTCCCGGGAACGGGAAGCGGAGGACGTACTGGATCAGGCAGTGCGGTACAAGTCCTATTGGGGCAGGAAAGGCGGGATCACCGTCAGCGGCGGAGAACCGCTCCTTCAGATGGATTTTCTGCTGGATCTGATGAAAAAAGCGAAAGAACGGGGGATTCACACGGTGATTGATACCGCCGGTCAGCCCTTTACGAGGGAGGAACCATGGTTCGGAATGTTCCGCGAACTGATGGAGTATACGGATCTTCTGCTGGTGGACATCAAGCATATCGTGCCGGAGGAACACCGGAAACTGACAGCGCAGCCCAATGACAATATTCTGGACATGCTGCGGTATCTGTCAGAGATCGGGAAACCGGTCTGGATCCGTCATGTTCTCGTGCCCGGCATCACGGATGAGGACGAATATCTCCGGAAGACCCGGGCGTTTCTGGATACGCTCACCAATATCGAAAAGGTCGAGGTTCTCCCGTATCACGCCCTCGGAATCCCGAAATGGGAGGAACTGGGGATTCCGTACACTCTGCGGGAGATGGAGCCGCCGACTCCGGACCGCGTAAAAAATGCGGAGCGGATTCTGAGAGGAGAAGAATCACCGCAGGCCCGAGAACAGTGAATCATGACCGGTAAAACACGAGCGGCGAATCATGACCGGTGAAACACGAGCGGCGAATCATGACCGGCACTCCGGATCAGAGACGTTCCGGAGGAAAACATGACCGGATATGTGTATGGAAAAAAGAACAAAGATGGCCGAAAAGGCCCGGAATCGCATGGTTCCGGGCTTTATTTCATATATGCGGTTAGATAGGACTAATATTGCATGCGAAAAAGGACACAGAACCCCTCCCGAATTTGACCGCGGTCAAAGAACGGGGGGAATCGACTGTGCTATATATAGTCCCGGAAGAAATATAGAAATCCGGATTTTGAACGAAGAAAGGAAATAATCATGTCAATGAGAGATGAATGGAGAAGCTTTGAAAGCGGCCATTGGGTGGATGACATCAATGTAAGAGACTTTATCCAGAAAAACTACACCGTCTATGACGGGGATGAGAGTTTCCTGGCAGAGCCGACGGAGGCGACGAACCGTCTCTGGGATATGGTACAGGGATATCAGAAAGAAGAACGCGCAAAGGGCGGTGTTCTGGACATGGAAACCGAGGTGGTTTCCGATGTGGACGCGTACGGCGCTGCCTATATCGGGGAAGGCACCGAGAAACTGGAAAAGGTCGTGGGGCTTCAGACAGACAAGCCGTTAAAGAGAGCGTTTATGCCCTACGGCGGCATCAAGATGGCGGAGGAAGCCTGCACGACTTACGGCTACACCCCGAACCCGGAACTTCACAAGATCTTTACCAAATATCACAAGACACACAATCAGGCGGTATTTGACGCCTACACTCCGGAAATGAAGCTGGCGAGACATAACAAGATCCTTACCGGACTTCCGGATACCTACGGCCGCGGCAGAATCGTGGGAGACTACCGCAGAGTTGCCCTCTACGGCATTGACCGTCTCATCGAGGCGAAGCAGGCGGATTTTGCAGGCTGCGGCTGCGGCATCATGACCGACGATGTGATCCGGCAGAGAGAAGAGATCGCGGAGCAGATCCGCGCTCTCCGCAAGATGAAGAAAATGGCGGAGAGCTACGGCTATGATATCTCCGGTCCGGCAAAGAATGCGCGCGAGGCATTCCAGTGGCTGTATTTCGGATATCTCGCGGCGGTTCGCAGCCAGAACGGTGCGGCCATGTCCGTCGGCCGTGTGTCCACCTTCCTGGACATTTACATTGAGAGAGATCTGAGGGAGGGAACCCTGACAGAGTCCGAGGCGCAGGAGCTGGTGGATCATTTCACGCTGAAACTGCGTATGGTGAAATTTGCCCGCATTCCGAGCTACAACCAGCTTTTCTCCGGCGATCCGGTATGGGCGACCCTCGATGTGGCAGGTCTCGGCGATGACGGCAGAAGCATGGTGACGAAGAACGACTACCGTTTTCTTCACACACTGGAGAACATGGGACCGGCTCCGGAGCCGAATCTGACGGTTCTCTACTCCTCCAGACTTCCGGAGAACTTCAAGAAATATTCCGCGATGATCTCCATCAAGACTTCCTCTGTTCAGTATGAGAACGATGACGTGATGCGTCCGATCTGGTCGGATGACTACGCGGTATGCTGCTGCGTGTCCGCGACCCAGACCGGAAAGGAGATGCAGTTCTTCGGCGCGAGAGCAAATCTGGCGAAATGCCTTCTCTACGCCATCAACGGCGGTGTGGATGAGAAGACCGGCATGCAGGTCGGACCGGAGTATGCGCCGGTGAAGAACGACGTCCTCGACTATGATGAGGTCATGAAGAAGTATGATGCCATGATGGAGTGGCTCGCCGGCATTTATGTCAATGTCCTGAACCTGATCCAGTATATGCATGACAAGTACTATTATGAGGCGGCGGAGATGGCGCTGATCGATACCAATGTCCGCAGAACCTTTGCCACCGGTATTGCCGGTTTCTCCCATGTTGTAGATTCCCTCTCCGCGATCAAGTACGCGAAGGTAACTGCGATCCGCGACGAGAACGGCATCGCGAAGGAGTTTAAGATTGAGGGTGATTTCCCGAAATACGGAAATGACGACGACCGCGCGGATGACATTGCGGTTTGGCTCCTGAAGACCTTCATGAAGAAGATTGAGCACTACCATACCTACCGCGATTCCGAGCCGACGACCTCGATTCTCACGATTACATCCAACGTTGTGTACGGAAAGAACACCGGAATGCTTCCGGACGGAAGAGCGGCCTGGACTCCGCTTTCCCCGGGCGCGAACCCGTCCTACGGAGCAGAGCAGAACGGTCTTCTGGCTTCCCTGAATTCCGTGGCAAAGCTTCCGTATGAGTACGCACTGGACGGAATATCCAACACACAGACGATCAACCCGGGCGCGCTGGGCCACAGCGACGATGAGAGAGCGGAGAATCTTGTGTCCGCCATGGACGGATATTTCGACCGCGGCGCACACCATCTGAATGTCAATGTCTTCGGCGTCGAGAAACTGAAGGATGCGATGGAGCACCCGGAGAAGCCGGAATATGCGAACTTCACCATCCGCGTTTCCGGATATGCGGTCAAGTTCATCGATCTGACCCGTGAGCAGCAGCTGGATGTCATCTCCAGAACCTGCCACGCTTCCATGTGACAAAAACGGATAATACACATCTAAGTGAATGCAGAGAACCGGTAAACACGCATTCGCGTGATGGAGCATGAAAATGGATCCGATCGTTCGAAACGTGACCGGTCGGGATTCGGAAAAGAGAGGCGGAAACTCCGGATTGCGGGGCTTCCGCCTCTTGTGGAGTTGGTTCCTTCGTTTGCTTTGGTGTGTTATGATAGGGAACAGAATCAGCAAAGGAGGCACGGGGATGGTCTGGCTGGAGGGAACCGTTCTGCTTATACTGGCAGCAGGATTGTATTATTTGTCGATGGTCAATGCGGCATTTGCCGAGTGGTACCGGGAGAATATCTATCGGATGATCTCGGAACAGGTGAGCAGGATCAGCGGAACCGTACCCTTTTCCGTGACGGAGCTGGCGGCCGGACTCATGATCCTGATTTTGGCCGGGAGTTTTCTGGGGATCTTTCGAAAAGGCCCGAAGGCGGGCCGGTTCTTCCGGTGGCTCGGCGGTACGTATCTCACGGCCGCGGTGCTGGCAATGCTTTATGTGACAAACTGCGGGATCAATTACCGGTCGGTCCCGTTTTCCGAAAAGTCGGGGCTGGCGGCGGAAATCCGGAAAAATGCGGAATCGGACGGTTATGACAGGCTGGCGCTGGCGGATCTCTGCGCCTACATCGCGGAACGGCTGAACGAAGCGGAAGGAAAGCGCATGGAACATGCAGAAGACAACGGCATGGAACGCAACGCGGAAAACGTGGGAGAAACACGGACCGCTGTCAGCTACGGAGCCGAGACGGAGATCGGGGAAGAGGCCCGGAAGGCCATGGAGGGGCTCAGTGAAGAATATCCGGATCTGTCCGGATATTATCCGATACCGAAACCGCTCGTCACCTCCCGGATTTTCAGCGAGCAGCAGGTGACCGGCATCTACCTTCCGTTCTTTGTCGAGGCGGCGTGGAACCGCGATATTCCGGGATACAACCGCCCGTTTACGGCCTGCCATGAGCTCTCCCATCTGAGGGGATTCATGCGGGAGGACGAGGCGAATTTCATCGCGTTTCTCGCCTGCATCCGGTCAGACAATGCGGCATTTGCCAGAAGCGGATGGCTGGAAGGCTGGGTCTATGCGGGCAATGCGCTGGCGGCGGAAGATCCGGAGGCCTTCTCGGCGCTCTACGGGGAGATCCCGGAGAGCATGAAAAAAGAACTGGCGGAGAACAATGCGTATTGGGACCGTTTCCGGGGGAAGGCGGCCGAAGTTCATGAGAAGGTGAATGACGCCTATCTCCGGGCGGGAGGACAGGAAGAGGGCGTGAAAAGTTACGGCAGGATCGTGGATCTGATGCTGGCCCACGCACGGCGTCAGGGATGGAAAACCGTTTCCTACGAAATTATGTGAAATCTATGAACAATTCCTGCGATTTATCGCATTGACAGGGCAGATATGGTATACTTTTATCGTATACTGGTCTGCCCTTTTTTGTTTCATGGGAAAATTTCTCCGAAATTCCCTATGAAACAAAAACGCCCCGCGAGACTTTGGAGACTGACGTGATAACGGGCGCAAACGTAATTCGTCCCGCTGCAGACCGGTCCGGAAACTGCAGGAAAATCTTTTGAGGTGCAGTATGCTGAGAGAAGAGAAGATCCGCCGGATGACGGATCTGGCAATGTTTGAGAAGAAAAACGGCAAAAAAGTCCGGGAAGTGTCGGATTTTTACCGTACGGATTATGTGTTCCGCAGCCTTGTGCGCGGTTTTGTCAGTTATACCGTCAGTTTCGTGATGATCGGTATTCTGTTTGTATTTTACAATCTGGATATGGTTCTGGATGACCTGGATATGAAGACGCTGACGGTGCGCGTGACGGTTGCCATCGCCCTCTATATTCTGGGAATGATCACCTATCTTCTGATCGTCGGCGGCGTCTACGGGCGGCGCTACGACCGTCAGGTGACGCTCTGGAAGCAGTATCTGGACATGCTCACGTCGCTGTCGCGCCGTTACGAATACCATGAACGGGCGGAGGAACTGATGAGGGAGGAAAAACGCGGATGACCAATCTGCTTGTTTTAAAAGAAAATCTGAAGGCGGTCTATGCGCGCTGGAGTATCGTGATCGACCCTGCGGTCCGCTTTCTTCTGGCGCTGATGTCACTTTTGTTTATCACACGGTTTACCGGTTATCAGGACAAGCTCGGAAGCATTCTGCTGATTGTCCTGACTTCGGCGGGGTGCGCCTTTCTTCCGACCACGGCCATCACGGCGGTCGCGGGATTTTTCCTGCTGGTCGAGTTTTTTGCGCTTTCTCTGGAGGTGACGGTGATCACCTTTACATTTATCCTGATTGTCATGCTGCTCCTGTTCGGATTTCAGCCGGATTCGATCTGGCTGATTCTGCTGGCGCCGCTGGTGCTGTTTGCCAAAATGCCGTTAGCCATGGCGGTTCTGGTGGGACTTTCCGGGACGCTGGTTTCGGTGATTCCGATGAGCTGCGGCATTTTCGTCTACTACCTGATCATGTATGTCCGGCAAAACAGCAGTACACTGACGGAAAAAGGGGAGGTAAGGGAAATGTCGGAGATGTTTTCCAGAATTCTCCGCGGCGTTTTGTCCAATCCGGAAATGATCGTCATGCTGATTGCAGTCTGCATCACCATGATGGTAACACTTCTTCTGCGCCGGCTTTCCGTCAATTATGTGTGGGAGATCGCGATTGCCGGCGGACTGATGGCGGGTCTCATCGTGATTCTGGCCGGAAGCTACAGCTTCAGCCTTTCCGTCAGCCTTCCGCTCACCGCAGTGTCGGTGGCGGTCAGCGTTCTGGTCGCGATGCTGTACCGGTTCCTTCGTTTTTCGGCCGATTACGGCCGCACGGAGTTCCTTCAGTACGAGGATGAGGACTATTACTATTATGTGAAGGCAGTCCCGAAGGTCAATGTCGCCCGGACGGATGTCAGGGTGCAGAAAATCAATAAAGTTCACAGGAGGTGACACGGTGGGAACGTCATTTTTTTCCGAGCTTTATTCCTGGATTTCGTTTGTTCCGAGGATCGGATTTAAAAATATCGTTGAGATTCTGATTATCACGTTTTTGATTTATAAGATCATCATCTGGATCCGGGATACCCGCGCCAGCGTGCTTTTAAAGGGAATCGGATTTATCTTTGCTTTCTTCGTGTTTGCGGCGGTTCTGGAACTGGACACGATCCTCTGGCTGATGGAAAAATTCTCCGTAATCGCGGTGACCGCGGTGCTGATTATCTTCCAGCAGGAGCTCCGGAGAGCGCTGGAGCAGCTCGGAAGCCAGAAGATGTTCGGCAGTCTCTTCCAGTCGGTGGAGGAGGCACAAAAAGAGGAGTTTTCCGAGCAGACGGTGGGCGAGCTGGTCCGCGCCTGCTTTGAGATGAGCAGGGTTAAAACCGGCGCGTTGATGGTTCTGGAGAGGGAGAGTCCGCTTTCCGAAATCCGGCGCACCGGAATCGACATTGAAGGTCTGGTGAGCAGCCAGCTTCTGATCAATATTTTTGAGCACAACACGCCGCTCCATGATGGTGCGGTGGTGATCCGGGGAAACCGGGTCGCGGCGGCGACCTGCTATCTCCCTCTTTCCGAGAACAATGACATCAGCAAAGCTTACGGCACCAGACATCGGGCCGCCATCGGCATCAGCGAGAACACGGACAGTGTGACTCTGGTTGTCTCGGAGGAGACCGGTCAGGTCTCCGTGGCAATCGGCGGAGCGCTTCAGGAAGCGTCGACGCAGGAACAGCTGAGAGATATTCTGGAGACGCAGATGCTGCGCGGTGAACCGACCGGAAACCGGCATTTCGGTTCACTCTGGAAGAGGAGGAAGCATGAAGGAAATGATTCTGAATAATGCCAAATGGAAACTGCTGGCCCTGGGGCTGGCGTTTATCGTCTGGCTTGGCGTCGTCAATATCGCAAATCCGACGATCACATCGACCCGTGAGGTACAGGTGGAAATCGTGAACGGCGATATCCTTCAGGACGCGAATCTGGCATATGAGGTTCTGGGCAAGAAGACCGCGACGGTCACCTACAAGGTCCGTACGAGGGATGATTACCGGATCAAGACATCGGATTTCCGTGCATATGCGGATCTCTCCGAGATGTATGACGTGACGGGGGCAATTCCCATCCATCTGCAGGTTCTGAACAACGCCTCTCTCATTGACGGCGAAAAGGTTTCGCCGGAGGTGGTGCGGATTCAGACCGAGCCGATGCAGACCAAGGAGTTTACCGTGGTGGCACGGCCGAAGGGAAAAGTCGCTTCCGGCTTTGAGAAGGGAGCGGTATCGCTGGATCCGCAGAAAGTTACGGTTCAGGGACCGCAGTCACTGGTCGGACAGATCAACTCCATCGGCGTGGAATTTGATGTGGAAGGCGCAGAAACGACCGTCGAGACGGACGGAACGCCCGGATTCTACGATGCAAACGGAAATGCCCTTCATCTGAACGACTCTGTACAGATTCTGACGGATTCCGTTCACTGCACCATGGAAGTGCTTCGGCTGAAGGAAGTTCCGCTGAACTTCGTGGTTTCCGGAACTCCTGCGGATGGTTACCGATTCACCGGCGCGGATGCGACCGTGGCCGCGGTCAATGTGGCCGGCGATACCCGGATTCTGGATTCCCTCAGTGAGATCCGGATCCAGACACCGGCGCTGAACGTAGCGGATGCCGAGAAGAATGTGGAGACGGATATCGACATCAGCGATTATCTGCCGGAGGGTGTCACCGTGTCCGGCCTCGACAGCACCGAGATTCATGTGGTTCTGAACGTGAAGAAACTGGATATCCAGCGGTTCAATGTCACCACGTCGGATATCACGCTCACGGGGGAAAACAGCAGTTACCGTTATACGGTGGAGAGCGCGTCCATGGGAATGCGGATTCAGGGACTTCCGGATGTGCTGAAAAAGCTGAAGGTTTCGGATCTGAGCCTGACGGCGGATGTGTCATCCCTCACGCCGGGCGTGCACACGATTACGGTCAAGGCTGAGCCTGAGGACGGATGCGAGATTGTCACCTACCCGTCCGTCACGGTTCATGTCAGCGACGGAAATGACAGCGCAAATGACGATGAGAACAGCGGTTCCGCGGAAGTGGAATCGGGTTCGGCCGGAGAGGAGACAAAAGCTTCCGGCAAAAACGGAGAGAAGAAAACGGAGGAGGATGCGGCGGATTCCGGTGCCGCATCCGGAAACTAAACTATGATCAGTGAACAAGTTATACTCGGCGTTCCGGAAGGTCTTCATCTGAGACCGGCGAACCGCCTGTGCAATATTGCCATCGGATTCCAGTCCAGCATCACGTTCCGGGTCCGGGAATCCGATTACAACGCAAAGAGCGTGCTCAGCACGCTCGGCGCCTGCATTCGGTTCGGCGATACGTTTGAGATCCGCTGCGACGGGCCGGATGAGCAGGAGGCTCTGAAAGCGATGTGTGAAGCGGTCCGGGGAGAACTGACATGATAATCTATCCCATTCTCTATGCGGCGGCGTATCTGGCTTCCGCGGGCGGTCATACGATTCTGGCGGGCCTGGAACTTGGAATCGCCGCCATTTACCTTTTTGCGGAAAGCGTAAAAAGAAGCGGGAGTTTTTGCGATCTGCGGGGCCTCTTTTCCCTGAGTTTCAGCGGGGGAGAGGCCCTTGCTGTCATGCGGCTTTCGTATCTGTCGTCCGAATGGTCTCCGGTTACGTGGCTCTCCTTTTTTGCCGCACAGATGGCATTTCTTACGGCATGGGAACTGACAGGCATCCGGATGGACGGTCGGAATGGATTCGGAATCGCTTCCCCGGGGCAGACGGAAAACGGTGGCTGGAATTCCGGTTTCGGAAGCGGCCGGCGTTCGGCTTTCGGAGGCGACCGGGGAAGAAGCGGAGGACACGGTACCGGAGGTGCTGACTCGGCGCGGCATGCCGTGGCGGCGAGCGCATTTGCCATCGCTGCCGTGAGTTTTCTGAGTTTTCTTTTCGAGGCGTTCCGGCTCGGGTATGTTCCACTCTTTGTCCGCGGCGTTCCGCATGCCTACTCTGAGTTTCATCTCATGGGGGTTCATTACATTACGGTCAGCTGCGTGCTGGTGCCGGGACTGGACATGATATATCTGAAACTCCGGAAGGATGCGGGAGAACAGTTTTCGGTGCGCGTCCGCTCCGTCGGCAGCATCAACCGGTTTCATTTTCTCAACGGCAACATGATCGGGAAAAGAGATCTTTTCTTTGACCGGCTGGCGGAACTCGCCCTTATCCTGTCGCTGGCGGTCCCGCTTCTGTGCGTTTCCCGCTTTCAGATGATGTTCGGAATTCTGATCGCGGTGGCGGTGTACGTCCGGATGTTTGACCGGATCCGCCCATGGATGCTTCCGGCCGCTCTGGCGGTGATCGCAGTTCTCTTTGCGGTGCTTTCCGTCGCGAGAAGCCATGATGCGGCATATCTGAATCAGGTGTTTGAGATGAAGAATGAGCACATGCCGGTCTTTTTCTCGCAGCCGTATATCTATATCGCAAACAATTACGAGAATTTTGATTATATGGTCCGGGCGCTTGCAAAGCACTCGATGGGAGCCAAATCCATGATGCCGCTTCTGACCTTTACCGGCATAAAATTTCTGAAGCCGGAACTGGTGGAATGGCCGATGTATTTTGTGAAGGAGGAGCTGACCACCACCACGATCCTCTACGACGCCTACTATGATTTTGGTATCCCCGGCGTGATACTGTTCTCCGCCCTTCTCGGAGGAGCGGCGCGGTGGATCGCCCATCGGACGGAAAAATGTGAGAATCCGGTGATGTTTCTGATCTACGGACAGGCTGCCGTCTATCTTCTGCTGGCGTTTTTTACGACCTGGTTTTCCCTCCCGGTGACCTGGTTTTATTTCGGTGTCACGGCGGCGGCCGCAATCGCGGTGGGACTTCGAAACTGACGGAAATTATAAAGCAGATTTATGCCTGCCAAAACTCAAGATAATTGGTTATCGGATATAAAAACGGATATAATAGAAATATATAGATAAGAACTGCAGATCCGTTTACTCAGAAAGAGGATATACCATGATATCAGAAAAAATGATGCCGTTACTCCGCAATAATTCCGCGATCCGTATGATGTTTGAGGAGGGCAACCGCCTTGCGGCACTGTACGGACGGGAAAATGTCTATGACTTCAGTCTCGGAAATCCATCGGTTCCGGCGCCGCCGGAGGTCAATCAGGCGATCCGGGACGTGTTGGAGGAGGAAGACACCCTTCTGGTTCACGGGTATATGTCCAACAGCGGATATGAAGATGTCCGACAGGCGATCGCGCAGTCGCTGAATGACCGGTTCGGAACCGGCTTCGGTGCCCGGAATCTGATCATGACCGTGGGCGCGGCCAGTGCGCTGAATATCATCCTGAAGGCGGTGCTGAATCCGGACGATGAAGTGCTGACTTTTGCCCCGTACTTTGTCGAGTACGGCAATTATGTTCGCAACTATGACGGAAAACTGGTGGTGGTTCCGGCGGACACCGAAACTTTTCAGCCAAACCTTGCCGTGTTTCGTTCCATGATCAACAAGCGCACCAAGGCGGTGATCATCAACACGCCGAACAATCCCACCGGCGTCATTTACTCCGGGGAGACAATCCGGAGTCTTGCGACAATTCTGGAAGAGAAGCAGAAGGAATTCGGCACGGAGATTCTTCTGATCTCCGATGAGCCTTACCGAGAGCTGGCGTACGACGGAATCGAGGTTCCGTATGTGACAAAGTTCTACGCCAACAGCGTGGTCTGCTATTCGTACAGCAAATCCCTCTCCCTTCCGGGGGAGCGAATCGGATATGTTGTGATCCCGGACGAGGTCAGTGAGAGCAGGGAGCTGATCGCGGCGGCCGCCATCGCAAACCGTGTCATCGGAAGCGTGAATGCGCCGTCTCTGATTCAGAGAGTGATCAAGCGCTGTCTGAATGCGAAAGTGAATGTCGAAGCCTATGACCGGAACCGCAGTGCGCTCTATGACGGTCTGACAAATCTCGGATTTGAATGTGTGCGCCCGCAGGGAGCGTTCTATATGTGGGTGAAGTCTCCTGTGGAAGATGAAAAGGAATTCTGTGATGTCTGCAGAGAACATCATATTCTGGTGGTGCCGGGTTCCTCCTTTGCCTGCGGCGGATACGTCCGCATCGCGTACTGCGTGAGCTATGACATGATTGAGCGTTCCATGCCGGCATTTGCAAAGGTTGCGGAGAGGTATGGTCTGAACAAATAAAAATCAAGTCCCGGAGGACAGCATATGGATAACGAGCGAAACAGGAAGGACGTCGATCGGGCCCCGGAGGCCGGATCGGACAGGAATCGGCTGATGCTCCTTTCCGCGCGGTTTCTGATACCGATCGCGGAGAAGGCGGGGGTGATTCTGTGCGCCATTTTCCTGTTTCGTTTTTATATGCCTTTCCTGGTCGCCTGGCTGATCGCGATGCTGATTCACCCGCTCGTGCATTTTCTGGAGCGGAAATTCCGGATCGGCAGGAGATACGGGTCCCTGGTCCTGATCGGAACCGTTCTGGCGGCAGTGTTCTATCTTCTGTGGAGGATTGGCCTGTGGGCATATCAGCTTTTTCTGTGGGCGCAGAGACAGTTTCCGGAATTGGCGGAGAAGATTCCGGACCAGTTTCGCGGTTCGGCGCCCGAGATCCGGAAAGTCCTCAGCGTGTTTCCGGACACTCTCGTCTACACGGTGGTCATTCTGGCCGGCTCCTACCTGTTCCTTGTCCACTATGACAGCTGCATCGCATTTTTGAGGAGGCATATGCCGAAACGGTTTACGGCATACGGGATCTTCCTGAAAGGTGAGGCGGGACGTCTGATCGGGGGATATTTCCTCGCACAGTTCAGGATCATGCTGGTGGTGATGGCGGTACTGATTGCCGGATTCCTGATCCTGAAGGTGAAATGGGCGCTTCTGCTGGCTTTTCTCATCTCGTTTCTGGATTTCCTGCCGGTATTCGGAACCGGGACGGCACTGCTTCCGTGGGCTGTATTCTCATTTTGGCAGAACGACTACCGGATGGCGGCGGGGTGTGTGATTCTCTGGGCGGTCACGCAGTTTCTCCGGCAGCTGATTCAGCCGAAGGTGGTGGGAGATACCATGGGACTGTCGCCGCTGATGACGCTTTTCCTCCTTTTTACCGGTTACCGTGTCTGCGGAATCGGCGGAATGATCCTCGCCGTTCCCATCGGAATTTTAATCGGACAGTTCTGGAAGCACGGCTTTTTTGACCGTGAGCGGGAAGCGTTCCGGGAACTGAAAAAAGAGTGGCAACGGATTCTGAGGTCGGAACCGGAGTCCTGTATGGATCCGGAGAAGCAGGAGGATGCAGGAAATGACGATATTCCGTCAGATTATAAACGGGATGAAGAAATGAAATGTTGACTTTCGGTAGAAGATCATGTAATATTTAGACAATTTCATAGAGCGTTTGAAACCGATGACGTGGAGATAACGTATCAGAAGGAATTCACAGAGAGCTGAAGGCGGTGGGATTTCAGCATTATCACCCTGATGCAAATGGACCACAGAGGGCATCGTGAACACGGCGGAGCATCCGCCGCAAGTATTCGATGACGGGAGGACGTCGTTACTGTCCGGGAGTATGATGGTACTTCGCAAAAGTGCACAGCAGGAGGGAACGCCCCAATGCTGTGAATCAAGGTGGCACCGCGCTGAATTCAGATTCAACGTCCTTGAGAGATGATCGGAAGATCTCTCTCAGGGGCGTTTTTTTGTTTCATGGGAAATTTCTCCGAAATTCCCCATGAAACAAAAACGCTCCGCGAGGATGCGCACGCCGCTGTAAGCAAATTCACTAAGCTCGAGAAAACCTCGCTAAGTGAATTTCCATGGCACGCACTAAGCTCGAAAAGACCAGCCGCAGCACGCTATTTCACTAAGCGGCAAAGCCGCTAAGTGAAATATGTGTCGCTAAGAGCTTCGCCAAGGAAGCTGTCACCTAACGGTGACCAGCGGCGGCGCGCAAAGTCCGCAGGTCTCCCCTCAGGACTGAGGGGATGGGGAGACGAAGTCCGCCTGCGGACTTTGTTCCGCGGGCAACGAGCCAAAGCCTGCTTGCGGACTTTGTTTTCACCCCGGACCGGTCGGATAACGCAGAAAGGCTGAGATTTCTATCTGGGAGAGGAGAGTATATGAATATCCAGAAAATACCCGAAATGACATCCGAATATGGGAAAAACCGGCAGAACGGGATGGAGTCGGCACTTCCGGCACTTGATGATGTGCGGAAGATGACCGCGGGAGGCGATTATCACCGGGTTCCGGTCTACCGTGAGCTTCCGGCCGATATGGTTACGCCGATCATGGTGCTCCGGAAGCTGAAAAAGGTGTCCGAGCACTGCTTTATCCTTGAATCCGCAGAGGCACAGGAGCGATGGGGCAGGTATACATTTCTCGGCTACGATCCGACGCTGGAGATCCGGTGCCGCGCCGGAAAGATGAAGATCGGCGCAATCACGGTGGAAACAAGGGATCCCGCTTCCTACATCCGTCAGATCCTGAAGGAGCACAAGGCAGTGCGGATTCCGGAACTGCCGCCCTTTGCGGGCGGGCTTGTCGGATATTTCTCCTACGATTATCTCAAATACGCGGAGCCGACGCTCAGCCTAGACGCAGAGGATACCGAAGAATTCGAGGACATCGATCTGATGCTCTTTGAAAACGTCATCGTCTTCGACAACGTGAAGCAGAAAATCATTCTGATCTCCAACATGAATGTGGATGAAGGTGAAGCGGGTTATCACAAGGCGGAGCGTAATCTGGCAGAGATGCGGGATCTGATTCTCAACGGAACGCCTGCAGAGGACGTGCCGGGCAGGCTGACCTCCTCCATGACGCCGTATTTCGATAAGGAATCCTACTGCGAAATGATCCGGAAGGCGAAGGATCACATCCATGAAGGCGACATTTTCCAGATCGTTCTCTCCAACCGGCTGGAGGGGAGCTTCGAGGGAACGCTCCTCAATACTTACCGGGTATTGCGGACCGTCAACCCGTCCCCCTATATGTTCTATCTTTCCGGAACCGATGTCGAGACGGCGGGGGCATCGCCGGAGACACTGGTAAGGCTGGAGGACGGCGTTCTGCACACATTCCCGCTGGCGGGGACGAGGCGGCGCGGAAAGACGCCGGAGGAGGACCGGGCGCTGGAAGATGAGCTCCTTGCGGACGAAAAGGAACTGGCGGAACACAACATGCTGGTGGACCTCGGCCGAAATGATCTCGGCCGCCTCTCGGAATTCGGAAGCGTTGAGGTGGAGCATTATCATCAGATTCTCCGTTTCTCCCATGTCATGCACATCGGCTCGACGGTGCGGGGAAACATCCGGGACGGCCTGGACGCGCTGGATACGATCGGCGCGGTTCTCCCGGCGGGAACGCTTTCGGGGGCGCCTAAGATCCGGGCCTGCCAGCTGATCAATGAACTGGAGGACAACCGGCGCGGCATCTACGGAGGTGCCATCGGTTATATCGATTTTACCGGCAATATGGACACCTGCATCGGCATACGCCTTGCCTATAAGAAAAACGGAAAGGTTTTTGTGAGAAGCGGAGCCGGAATCGTCGCGGACAGCGTGCCGGAAAAGGAGTATGAGGAGTGCATCAACAAGGCGGCCGCGGTCGTGAGAGCACTGGAGGAGGCAAACGGATATGATTTTGCTGATCGATAATTATGACAGTTTTTCCTACAATCTCTTTCAGCTTGTGGGAAGCATCGAGCCGGAGATCCGGGTCGTGCGGAACGATGAACTGACGGTGGAGGAGATTGCGGAACTTTCCCCGGAAGCGGTGATTCTGTCCCCGGGACCGGGAAGGCCGGCAGATGCGGGTGTTCTGGAAGAAACCGTGCGGAAACTGGGGGACCGGATTCCGATTCTGGGTGTCTGCCTCGGCGAGCAGGGAATCTGCGAAGCTTTTGGCGCGGATATCATCTACGCGAAGAAAATGATGCACGGAAAGCAGTCGATGGCAAAACTGGACCGCTCCTGCCCGCTCTTTGCGGGGCTGCCGGAGACGATTCCGGTGGCGCGGTATCACTCGCTGGCGGTCGATCCGAAGACTCTTCCGGAGGAACTGACGGTGACCGCCACGGCGGACGACGGGGAGGTTATGGCAGTGGCCCACAGGACGTATCCGGTCTACGGCGTGCAGTTTCATCCGGAATCCATTATGACGCCGGACGGAGTGAAGATCCTGGAGAATTTTATCCGCCTTGCAAGGAAAAAGCATTGAGAGCGGGAACCGGACTGCGGTTTGAGAAAGACAGAACAGGGGGAAGACCATGATTAAAGAAGCCATTGAAAAGATCGTAAACAAGCAGGACCTGACCTATGACGAGGCGAAGACCGTGATGCTTGAGATTATGAGAGGAGAGACTTCCATGACACAGAACGGCGCCTTTCTTGCGGCGCTGAGCACGAAATCGGCGAAGGCGGAGACCATCGATGAGATCTCGGGCTGCGCGGAGGCGATGAGGTCTCTCGCGACGCCGGTTCCGCATCCGGGAATGGAAGTGCTGGAGATCGTGGGGACCGGAGGCGACGGAGCGCACAGCTTCAACATTTCCACCACATCGGCCATGGTGATTGCGTCGGCCGGCGTCAAGGTGGCAAAGCACGGAAACCGCGCGGCGTCCTCTCTGTGCGGCACCGCGGACTGCCTCGAAGCGCTGGGGGTCAACATCGCGCAGGATCCGGAAAAGGCGCAGCAGATGCTGAACGATGCGGGATTCTGCTTCCTGTTTGCACAGAAATATCACTCTGCGATGAAATACGTCGGCCCGGTCCGCAAGGAACTGGGATTCCGCACCGTATTCAACATCCTTGGTCCGATCACGAACCCGGCCCGGCCGGAAATGTTCCTTCTGGGCGTCTACGACGAGTATCTGGTGGAGCCGCTGGTAAAGGTTCTGGATTCCCTCGGGGTAAAACGGGCGATGGTGGTTTACGGACAGGAAAAGCTGGATGAGATCAGCGCCTGCGGCCCGACCACAATCTGCGAGCTTCGGAACGGATATTACCGCACCGGTGTGATTCGCCCGGAGGACTTCGGGCTGGCTTCCGGCACCAAAGACGAACTGGTCGGCGGCACGCCGGAAGAAAACGCGGAGATCACAAAGGGAATCCTTGGCGGCACAATCACAGGAACAAAGCGGAATGCCGTGCTGCTGAATGCCGGAGCGGCCCTCTTTGTGGCAGGAAAGGCGGAGAGCATCGGAGACGGCGTAAAGCTTGCGGACGAACTCATCCGCAGCGGAAAGGCAATGAAGACACTGAACCGGGTTGTGGAGTGCTCAAATTCCTGATCATTGAGGGAACGAACGGAAGACATGAACCGAGAGAACGAAACAAACGGAAGGCGTGAACCGAGGGAACGAACGGAGGGCGCGAATCGTGAGAACGCACAGAAGGCGTGAACCGAGAGAACATATGGAAGATATGAACCGAAGAAACGTACGGAAACAGCGATGGGGGCGGGTATGAACATTTTAGAGAAACTGGCGGAACATGCGGCCGAACGGGTGGAAGCGTACCGGAGGGAAATACCGCTTTCGGAGATGAAAGCAAGAGCCATTGAGGCGGCGGACAGGACCGGGAGTGCAGCATTTGCCTTTGAAAAAGCACTTCGGGGAGAGGAGATCCGCTTCATCTGTGAGTGCAAGAAGGCGTCTCCTTCCAGGGGACTGATCGCACCGGACTTTCCTTACCGGAAGATTGCGCAAGAATACGAGTCGGCCGGAGCAGCAGCGGTCTCCGTCCTGACGGAGCCGAAATGGTTTCTGGGACAGGACCGGTATCTTCAGGAGATTGCGGAGACCGTCGGAATTCCTTGTCTCCGGAAGGATTTCACCGTCGATGAATACATGATCTGGCAGGCGAAGGTTCTCGGTGCCGGTGCAGTGCTTCTCATCTGTTCCATCACGGCCGAGGAGGAACTGAAACGCTATCTCGCCATCTGTGACCGGATAGGACTTTCGGCACTGACCGAAGCACACGACGCGGATGAGGTGAAGATGGCGGTTTCCTGCGGCGCCCGGGTGATCGGCGTCAACAACCGGAATCTGAAAGATTTTACCGTGGATATTCACAACAGCATCCGGCTTCGCGAAATGGCGCCGGAAGACGTAATCTTCGTGGCGGAGAGCGGAATCCGGACGCCGGAAGACGTGGAGGAACTCAGGAAGAACGGGGTAAATGCGGTGCTGATCGGAGAACAGCTGATGCGGGCCGGGGATCCGGCGGCGGAACTTCGGCGACTTCGGGGCGGAGAACAGTGAGGACAGGCCGATGACGATGATTAAGATATGCGGATTGCGGGAGATGGAAGAGATCGAGGCTGTGAACCGTCTGGAACCGGACTTTGTCGGTTTTGTGTTTGCCCCTTCCTCCGCGAGGTACATTTCTCCGCAGAAGGCGGAGGAACTCCGGAAAAAGCTTCGGCCGGGCATCCGGTCGGTGGGGGTGTTCCGGGACAGCACACCGGAAGAGATCGAATATGTGACGGAACTCTGTCACGTCGATCTGGTGCAGCTTCACGGCCGCGAAGGAGATGACATAATCCGCCGAATCCAGAAAAAATTCCGGGTCATCCGCGGTTTGGCAATAGAGCGGGAGTCGGACATCCGGCTGGCGGAAAAAAGTCCTGCCGATTACATTTTGCTGGATCACGGTGCAGGCGGCACGGGAGAGTCCTTTGACTGGTCCCTCCTGCAGTCCTGCAGAAGACCGTTTTTCCTGGCCGGAGGTCTCGGACCGGACAATGTGGCACAGGCGATCCGGGAGACCGGAGCCGCGGCAGTGGATGCCAGCAGTCTTCTGGAGACGGCGGGTCGGAAAGATCCCCGGAAGATGGAAGCCTTTGTCCGGGAGGCACGGACATGCCGCAGGAAGGATTGAGCACACGAAGAAGAGAATCATGAGAGGATAAAGCAATGAAGAATGACAACGGAAAATTCGGTATCCACGGCGGACAGTACATTCCGGAGACGCTGATGAATGCGGTGCACGAGCTGGAAGAAGCGTATCACCGTTATAAGGACGATCCGGAATTCAAGAAAGAACTGCAGGATCTTCTGAACGACTATGCGGGAAGACCGAGCCGGTTATACTATGCGGAAAAGATGACAAAGGATCTGGGCGGCGCGAAGATTTACCTGAAGAGAGAGGATCTGAATCACACGGGAGCGCACAAGATCAACAACTGCCTGGGACAGGCGCTGCTTGCAAAGAAGATGGGAAAGACCCGTCTGATTGCGGAAACCGGCGCGGGCCAGCACGGCGTCGCGACGGCGACAGCTGCAGCTCTTCTCGGAATGGAATGCGTGGTTTTTATGGGAAAACTCGACTGCGAGCGCCAGGCACTCAACGTGTACAAAATGAAACTTTTAGGAGCAGACGTGGTTCCGGTGACGACGGGAACGGCGACTCTCAAGGATGCGGTTTCCGAGTGCATGAGGGAATGGACTTCCCGGATCGACGACACCCACTATCTTCTGGGATCGGTGATGGGACCGCACCCCTTCCCGACCATCGTCCGCGATTTTCAGGCGGTGATCTCCCGGGAGATCAAAGACCAGATTCTGGAAAAAGAAGGGCGGCTTCCGGACGCGGTGATCGCCTGTGTCGGCGGCGGTTCCAATGCCATCGGAACCTTTTATCACTTTATCGGCGATGAGAGCGTGAAGCTCATCGGCTGTGAGGCGGCGGGCCGCGGAATCGATACCTTTGAGACGGCGGCTACCATCAATACCGGCCGGCTCGGCATTTTCCATGGAATGAAATCCTATTTCTGCCAGGACAAATACGGACAGATCGCACCGGTTTACTCCATTTCCGCCGGCCTCGACTATCCCGGAATCGGGCCGGAGCACGCACATCTCCATGACATCGGCCGCGCCGAATATGTGCCGGTAACGGACGATGAGGCGGTGGATGCGTTTGAGTACGTCTCCCGCACGGAGGGAATCATCCCGGCCATTGAGAGTTCCCACGCCCTCGCTCACGCGATGAAGATTGCGCCGGCCATGGGAAAGGATCAGATTCTTGTGATCACGGTTTCGGGCCGCGGCGATAAGGACTGCGCGGCGATCGCAAGATACCGCGGTCAGGAGATCCGGGAGTAGGGACCGTTCAGGAGATCCGTGAGTAGGGACTGGCCGGAATACCGTGTGAGCCGGTCCGGCAGAGGATTTGATATTTCAGAAAAGGAGAAGACAGTGAGCAGAATCAGAAATGCATTTAACGATCATAAAGCGTTCATCGCGTTTATCACCGCAGGAGATCCGGATATTCCGACGACAAAGAAAGCGGTCATCGAGGCGGTGCGGAACGGCGCCGATCTGATCGAGATCGGAATTCCGTTCTCGGATCCGACGGCGGAGGGACCGGTGATCATGGAAGCGGACCGGAGAGCGCTGGAAGGCGGCGTGACGACAGACGATATTTTCAGAATGACCCGGGAACTCCGGGAGGAGATCGCCGTCCCGCTGGTCTACATGACCTACGCCAATGTGGTCTTTTCCTACGGAATGGAAACTTTTGCCGCAAAGGCGAGGGAGGCGGGCATCGACGGCGTGATCCTGCCGGACGTTCCGTTTGAGGAGAAGGAAGAGTTCGATGAGGTGTTTGCCGACGAGGGCATCGACCTGATCTCTATGATCGCGCCGACGTCGGGAGAGCGGATCTCGCAGATTGCCAGAGAGGCGAAGGGCTTTATCTATATGGTTTCCTCCCTTGGCGTCACGGGCACGAGAACGGATATTACGACGGATATCGGGAAAATGACGGAGATCGTCCGGGCCAACACCGATATTCCGTGTGCGGTCGGCTTTGGGATCTCCACGCCGGAGCAGGCGGAAAAAATGGCGAAAGTATCGGACGGCGCCATCGTCGGATCGGCGATTATCAAGATTCTCGCACAGTACGGAAAAGAAGCGCCGGAACACATCGGTGCATACGTGAAAGAGATGGCGGAAGCAGTGCACCGCTAAGATAGAGAGCGCATGCGTAAAAAAGACGCAGGAACCGGCTGATGGTTCCTGCGTCTTTTCGGTGCGCCCGGCGGGCGCACGTTCTAAGGGGTGAAAGTCCCTGATCCGCCCGGCAGTGGGAAGGATGCAGCCAGAGGCAAGGGCTCCACCGTGAGGTGTGGGTCTGAAGGAAGCCCGAGGCAAAGCGCTGGCCTGACGAACAGGAATCCCGAACAGGCTGTGAAGCGTGGATGAGGCTGCCAAACAAGCCAAAGTCCAAAAACTGCACGGAACGCCAACAGTAGACGGGACAGGTATAAGTGTGAAAGAACGTGTGGGTA
>NZ_FOIL01000076.1 GCF_900101295.1 [Clostridium] aminophilum
CTGCCTTCCACGATGCTGTCAAGACTCTTCGCCGTCTCATCCGCAACGGTGATGCCGTGCTCGACCGCCTGAACCGCCTTCTCAATCAGATGCGTGGTGTTCGACGCCGCCTCCGCAGACTTCTTTGCGAGGTTGCCGACCTCATCCGCAACCACGGCGAAGCCCTTTCCTGCCGCGCCGGCTCTCGCCGCCTCGACCGCCGCATTCAGTGCCAGGATGTTGGTCTGGAATGCGATGTCCTCGATGGTCTTGATGATCTTTCCGATCTCCTTGCTGCTGTCGGAGATGTCCTTCATCGCCTTCACCATCTCCTGCATATGTTCATTGCCCTTCTGGATTTCAACCCGGGCATCTTCGGAGAGTTTCTCCGCGTTGTCCGCATTTTCCGCGGTCACTTTCACATGGTTGGAGATATCCGCGATGGTTGCGGAAAGCTCCTCGATGGAAGATGCCTGCTCGGTGGTACCCTGTGCCAGAGACTGCGCTCCGGAAGAGAGAGTGGATGCGTTGCCGTTGACCTCTTCCGCGACATGAAGGATATGGGACATGGTATCCGTCATAGTGCTTCGGATATTGAAGAGCGCATCCTTGATCTCCGCAAAGTTTCCTGCATAATCGTACTTCAGATTGAAGGTCAGATCGCCCTCCGAGATCTGGTTCAGAACCTGTGTGATCTCATGGATATAATCGATGTAGGAACTCAGCATCGCTGCCGTCTCGTGCATTGCACTCGCCACATCGCCGGTCTCATCATTGGACTCAACAGCCACCTGTACCTTCAGGTTTCCGTCCGCGATCTCCTGCGCTGCTGCCGCAAGGTGTTTCATCGGACGGGTGATCCGTTTTGCCATCAGAACCGCCAGCACGGCAACCAGAGCGCCCATGACAACCGTAAAGACGATAAAGAAACGGATCATCGCGTTGACGTCCGCGTAAGCGGCCGAGGTCTTCTGAATCGTCACAACCGCCCACTGATCCGAGGTTCCTGGAATGGAGATCGGACGATAGGAATAGATGGCATTCTCGCCCTTACGGTTTATTCCCTCCGTCACGCCGCTCACACCATTCAGCGCTTCCTGCGTCAGTTTCCGGAATAAATCGGTCTCATTAAACGGCTCGCGCTCCGTGGTGCTTCCGCTCTTTAAACGGGTTCCGTCCAGATAGTTGTAGCTCTGGGATACATACTCCGGTTCCGGATGGGCGATGCAGACACCTTCACCGTCCACGATCAGAGAATAGGTACCTTCCGAATCATAGGACGAAACGACTTTCTGAATCTGATCCAGGGAGAGGTTTGCCCCCAGGATGCCGCACATATTGCCGGCATCATCAAATTCCGGGAAATAAACGGAGCTGGTTGCAATGCCATCGGTCGCGCTGAAAAATGATTTGGAAACGAACGACTTGCGCTTCTCCATCATTTCCCTGTACCACCAGCGGTCACTGCGGTCCACCGGCTCGCCGGAACTTCTTGCAGTCTGCATTCCGGTCAGATCCACCTGATAGAGCAGCGAAAAATACGGGTTGTTCTTTGCGGTCACTTTCAGGATCTTATCCTGCTGAACCGGGTCCATACCCAGCATATCGCCGGATGCTGCCAATGACTCGACAACCGCATAACTCTTTCCGATATACTCCGATACCTCATTGGAAATGCTCTCCGTCAGCGTCTCGACGGTCCGGATCGCCGTGGCTTTTCCGGTCTTTTTCGACATAACCGCGCTGACTGCCGCACTGGTAATCAGCGGAATAAGGGATGCGCAGATCGCCAGAAGAAGGATCTTGGTCCGGATGCTCATCCGGAAGCCAGAACGGCGCGACGATGTTTCGTTATCCAAATGCATTGCTTACTACCTCCGCTTTTTCTTGTTAACTAATTCACATTCTTTTCTTGACACAGTTACCCACTATATGGCTTGAAAACCCTTGTTTCAAGCCATTTTTTCAATATCGGCACATTTCATGACAAGACTGTATGCTCTCGCTTTTCCTTTGTATACAATCTACACCTTTCGGTGTAACCGCTTTTTCCGTCCTTCGTCATTTTCCATACCGGTCTCCCTGTTCAAGACACCTTTCTGCATAAATCTGTTCGGCGCCGAATGACATTTCTCTCATTTTCGGTCAAATTTGCGCAATAAAAATCACATTTTTCGTCAGAAAAAGGGCCGGGATGTTGGTCCCGACCCTCTGAACTGCGCTATTTTATCACAAAATACCGTCTTATTTCTATTTTATTATTATCTGTCCGGTATGAATTACCGGCAGGATCATTCCGCATGGACACCTTCCCGGAGAGATCCCGGCCGATTGCCTCAGACTCTCTCGACATCCTTGGTCGCAATAATCTTCACACCGGTTCCCGCCGCGTCGGCAATAATCACATCACCGATATGAACCGGAGCCTTCACGGTAACCTCGCGGATCTCCTTCATGATGTCAAAGATCTTTCCCTTCGGAATATCGTTCGCCGTCTTGACCGATACGCGGGCAATCTCGCCGTTTTCAACCGGAACGGAGCTGGTCACGATCCGGGTTGGATTGGTCACTTCCTTCTTTCCGTAAATCTCGCCCCGCGGGCAGGTGTTGCCCTCGACGTTTACCGCCTCACCGTTTTCCATTGTGACTCTCAGCTGACACCCCATCGGGCACTGAATGCAAGTAAGTTCTCTGATCTCAGCCATGACTTATGCCTCCTCTTCCGTGCGGATCACGATTTCCTTCAGATCCGGGAATTCCGCAAGCTTTTTCTTCTGAAGAATAACCTGTTCCATCTCTCCCGGCGCCATGATTCTCTTCGGAATCCGCTGCACCTCTTTGCCGTCAAAAGATACCACGATGGATCGGTTCTTATAGATATCGGCTACGCGGAAGCGGACGGTCAGAAGATCCTCCATCGCCTCCGGGCTGAGTGTCTGCGGAACGGTATAACGAACACCGTTTTCCCCTTTCAGCGTCACGGTATGGATTGCCTGTGCCTCATGACCGAGGACATATTTTGCCGCATTTTCGCCGGCCTTGGTCGCCTCTTCGGATACATAGTCCACGAGATCATGTACATGAAGGACGTTGCCGCAGGCAAATACACCCGGCAGTCCGGTCTGCAGACGGTCGTTGACCATCGGACCGCTGGTAACCGGATTCATGTCGATGCCCATGCTGCGGCTGAGCTCGTTCTCCGGGATCAGACCGCAGGAGAGAAGAAGCGTATCGCAGTCGTAATGCTCCTCTGTTCCCGGAACCGGCTTTCTGTCCGGGCCGACCTCAGCGAGGGTCAGGCCGGTAATGCGCTCTTTGCCTTCAATATTGGTTACCGTATGGCTGAGCTTCAGCGGAATGCCGTAATCATCCAGACACTGGACGATATTTCTCTTCAGACCGCCGGAATACGGCATGAGTTCTGCGACCACCTTGACTTTCGCACCTTCCAGCGTCAGACGTCTTGCCATGATCAGACCGATATCACCGGAGCCGAGGATGACCACTTCTTTGCCGACCATATATCCCTCAATGTTCATCAGTCTCTGCGCGGTTCCCGCGGTATAGATGCCCGCAGGACGGTATCCCGGCGTGTTGAGGGCACCGCGCGGTCTCTCGCGGCATCCCATCGCAAGGATAATCGCCTTTGCCTGAATCACCTCCAGACCTTCCTCGCGGTTGATGACCGTAACCTGTTTTTTATCGTTGATATCGACAACCATGGAGTTCAGTCGGTACGGGATCTTCATGTCCAGCACTTCCCGGATATATCTCGCCGCGTACTCCGGTCCGGTGAGCTCCTCCTTGAAGGTGTGAAGGCCGAAGCCGTTATGAATGCACTGGTTCAGGATTCCGCCAAGGCGGGAATCTCTCTCCAGAATCAGAATATCTTCCACGCCGTTTTTTCTTGCCGCAGCTGCCGCAGCGAGACCCGCCGGGCCGCCGCCGATAATTACTACATCACACTCTTTCATGACATTCTCCCCCTTCAGCCTTTGATCAGCTCGGAACCCTTGCGGTTCTTGCAGATTTCTTCCATCGGAATTCCGGTCTCTCTGGAGAGGATCTCCATGGCACGCGGTGTGCAGAAACCGGCCTGGCATCTTCCCATGCCCTGACGGGTTCTTCTCTTGATTCCGTCCATGCTTCTGGCGCCGAGCGTGCGGCGGATCGCATCCACAATCTCACCCTCGCTGATCATCTCGCAGCGGCACACCATCATGCCGTACGCCGGATTTTTGCGGATCAGTTCCGCTCTCTCTTCCGAAGAAAGATTTGCCGCATGAATCACGCCTCTGCGGGTTGCGATAAAGTCTTTGTCCGCTTTTCTGGTAAAATGCTCCTTTTCGGCAATGAGGCCTGCCAGATACTCGCCGATCGCCGGCGCAGAGGTAAGGCCCGGGGACTCAATGCCCGCGGCATCGAAGAATCCTTCCGCATCCGGACACTCTCCGATGATAAAGTCATCGCCGGCTTCATGTGCGCGCAGGCCGGAGAATGACGTGATGACCTGGCGGACCGGAATGCCCTTTACGGAGAGAGCGGCTTTTGCCTGCACATCCTCCAGACCTTCCGGTGTGGTGTTGGTCGCTTCCTTGTCTTCCTGATCCACCGCGGTCGGTCCCAGAAGAATATTGCCGTGTACGGTCGGGGTCACCAGAATTCCCTTTCCGAGTTTGGTCGGAAGCTGGAAAATGGTCGCGTCCACAAGACCGCCCGCATTCTTGTCCAGAAGCATATACTCGCCGCGGCGCGGTTTGATGGAGAGTTTCTTTTCGGAAACCATGTTGTGAATCTTATCCGAATAGACACCGGCGGCATTGACCACATATTTTGTGGAAATCATGCCGCTGTTCGTGGTCAGACGGTAGCCGTCCGCTGTCTTTTCCACATTCTCCACTCCGGTATTAAAACGGAATTCCACGCCGTTGTCGGCCGCATTTTCCGCCATGGCAATGGTGAGTTCAAACGGATCGACGATGCCTCCGGTGGGTGCCCAGAGCGCCGCGGTCACCGTATCCTCCAGATTCGGCTCTTTGGCTCTCGCCTGATCACCGGTGAGAAGCTCCAGTCCCTTGACGCCGTTTGCCACGCCGCGGTCATACAGCTCCTTCAGCGCCGGCTCGCTCTCTTTGTCAAAACACAGAACCATGGAGCCGTTTCTGCGGAACGCAAAATCCAGCTGCTCGGAGAGCTCGCCCATGATCTCATTGCCTCTGACATTCATCTCCGCCTTCTGGGTGTTCGGCTTGGCGTCAAATCCGGCATGGACAATGGCACTGTTCGCCTTGGATGTACCGGAACATACATCTTCTTCTTTCTCAACCAGCAGTACATCGCACTGGTAGCGGGAAAGCTCTCTGGCAATCGAGGAACCGATCACGCCTCCGCCGATTACCACCACATCGTAAGTCTTCTCACTCATCTCAAACTCTCCTCCTGTAGTCTATATGAAACGCCGTGTCCTTTCACGGCGTTCCGGCCTGTTCTCTTCCCGGCGCATTCGCGCCGGCCCCCATAATCTCCGGATCCGGATCGTTTCTATGTATCCGGCTCCGGCTTAAAAACGGTTCCGCTTCCGATTATCGCCCGCTGTTTCAGGTTTCTTCCGCAAATCGGATGTATTCCAGATTCTGGATATCGCCCAGAATCCGGTCCCGCACCTGCTTGTCCTCGATCTCCAGCGTCATCACGGCTGACGGCCCTTCGCCCTTGATCTTGCTCTTGACCAGTTCCAGATTCGAAATATGTATACCGCGGTTCCGCATCTCTTCCATAAACAGGCCGACGCTGGATCCGTTCACAAACTCCACATAGTAGTCCTGCACTTTCGCATGGTCGCGCACAAAGCCGTCCAGACGGTTCAGAATCTTGAAAATGAACACCACCATCAGGAGCGCGTAGAATGCGCCGTCCACAAAACCGATGCCGGCCGCCAGGCCGATGCAGGCACAGGTCCATAGGCCCGCCGCTGTGGTCAGTCCGCGGATCTGATGACGTCCGGTCACCATGATGGTTCCGACACCCAGAAAACCGACGCCGCTGATAACCTGAGCGCCCATCCGGACCATGTCGGCCCGGATATCCGGAAACGTCATGCTGACATATTCACTGGTCACCATCACCACCGCCGATCCGAGGCAGACCAGAGCATGCGTTTTAATTCCCGCGCCGCGGTGCTTGAGTCCGCGGTCAATTCCGATCACGGTTCCCACGAGAAGTGAAACGGCAAGCCGGATCAGAATTCCGGCGGCGCTCCATCCCCTTGCTGTTTCGATAAACCACGTCCACATGTGTTGTTCCTCCCTTCTTTTCCGGCACAGACTCTCCTGTGCTTAATTCTATTTTAGCAAAAGCCGGGGCAATAACGAAAAAAAGAGCACACATCTCCTTTAGGAAAATGTGTGCTCTCTCATCTCTTAAGCATCCTATAAAGCAGGTGATGGGAATCGAACCCACATATCTAGCTTGGAAGGCTAGTGTTCTACCACTGAACTACACCTGCATGGTGCCTAGAGTCGGAATCGAACCAACGACATAAGGATTTTCAGTCCTCCGCTCTACCAACTGAGCTATCTAGGCATTTCCGCTGTCCGTGAGCGCTGTGCTCATCGGCAACGGTGATATAATATCAAAGTTTGCGTCACTTGTCAATCATATTGTGCAAACTTTTTTGTAAATTTGCAAAATCCGATAAAGTGAGCGCCTCTCCGCGCACCGTCGGAGAGAATCCGCACTCTCCGAGAGCCGCCTGAATCATCTCTTTCGAGTAGGAAAGCTCCGGCGAATTCGATACGCTGTTCACCAGCGTCTTTCTTCTCTGTCCGAAGGCCGCCCGGATCAGTCGGAACATTTCCTTTTCATCCTGAGCCTCCACCGGCGGCTTCTCATGCCGGGTCAGGCGGATGACCGCACTGCCGACATTCGGCCTCGGCATGAAGCAGTTCGGCGGTACATTGGCCACAATCTCCGCCTCCGCGTAATACTGCACGGCAAGGGAGAGTGCGCCGTAATCTTTCGTGCCCGGTCCCGCCTGCATGCGCTCCGCCACTTCCTTCTGAACCATGACGGTGATTGTCTTTAACGGAACGCCGCTCTCGAACAGATTCATCACGATCGGAGTGGTGATGTAATACGGCAGGTTTGCCACCACGCAGATCGGGCGGCCGCCGTTGTACTCTTCCGCAAGCTTCGCGATATCAACCTTCAGAATGTCATTGTGGATCAGTGTGACATTGTCCAGATCCGACAGTGTCTCCTGAAGAATCGGGATCAGATGATCGTCGATTTCCACCGCGATCACCCGTCCGGCAGACTCCGAAAGTCTCCGGGTCATGGTTCCGATACCGGGGCCGATCTCAAGCACGGCGTCCTCTTTGCCGATTCCGGCGGATACAACGATTTTTTCCAGAACACGCGGGTCGATCAGAAAATTCTGTCCGAATTTCTTCTGAAACGCAAAGTTGTATTTCTGTATGATTTCTATCGTATTTTTGGGTATGGCAAGATTATCCATAAGTACCTTTCATTCTTCTCTCCGGATCCGGTACATCCGGAACGCATTGTCCTCAGTCACCCGGATGACCTCTTCCGCAGAAATGCCGCGGATCTCTGCGATCATCTGCACCACAAAAGGAAGCCGGGAGGAATCGTTGCGGGCCGCTCTTTTCGGCTCCGGCGCCATGTACGGGCAGTCCGTCTCCAGCAGAATCCGGTCCAGCGGCGCGTATTCCGCCACTTCCTTCAGTTTTCTCGCATTTTTATATGTCACGACACCGCCGATCCCGATATAGAATCCCATATTCAGAAACTCGCGGGCCATCTCCTTCGAGTATCCGAAACAGTGAATCACACCGCCGATGTCCGGCCCATGATGAGCTTTCAGGATATCGGCCGTATCCCTGGCCGCATCCCTGGAATGGATAACCACCGGAAAACCGGTCTCATACGCCAGATCCAGCTGACGGGCAAACCAGTACCGCTGGGTGGGATGCTCCGGGTTGTTCTTCCAGTAATAATCGAGGCCGATTTCCCCGATCGCCGCCGTCTTCTCATCCTGAAGGGCGTCCCTCACGATGCCAAAACTCTCCTCCGTGAGCATTTCCGCATATTCCGGATGAACGCCGACCGCAGCGTACATCCAGGGATAACGGTGCGCGAGATCCAGCGTGGTCCGTATCGACTGCAGATCGCAGGCGATGTTGGTCACATGGCCGATCCCCGCCGCCGAAAGGGAGGAGAGAACCTCCTCCCGGTCCCGGTCAAACGCGCGGTCGTCGTAATGAGCATGTGTATCAAAAATATATGCCATGAATGTTCAACAATCCTGTCTTAACCGATCTCGGCGCCGGCCGGCATATCCTTCTCCGGTTTAAGGAGCGCGAGATTTCCTTCCGCATCCTCCGCACAGAGCAGCATACCCTCGGACTGCAGTCCCGCCATGGTTCTCGGTGCAAGGTTGGTCACAACCACAACCTGCTTTCCGACCATCTCTTCCGGCTCATAGAACTGGTGGATTCCGGAAAGGATCTGCTTTACCTCACTGCCGATTTGAACCTTGGAGCAGAGAAGTTTCTTGGACTTCTTTACTGCCTCGCAGGCGATGATTCTGCCGACGCGGAGCTGAACCTTCGCGAAATCGTCGTAGACGATCTCTGCCTTCTTCTCCACATCCACGACCGCATTGCTGCTTCCGGAAGCATT
The DNA here is from genome assembly GCF_900101295.1 of [Clostridium] aminophilum. Classification (GTDB taxonomy): domain Bacteria; phylum Bacillota; class Clostridia; order Lachnospirales; family Lachnospiraceae; genus Clostridium_R; species Clostridium_R aminophilum_A. Next base: position 8,683 of record NZ_FOIL01000076.1, read on the forward strand.
TTCCGCATCAGAGGACTCGCCGAGTTTCGCCACGTCCTTCTCGGTCTCTTCCGCCTTTGCCGCCTCTTCTCTCTGCTTTGCCTCGATCACTTCGACCTTCTTGTGGATCTCATTGATGTCGGCACGTGCAAACAACGTCTCCGGATCTTCCACAACCTTTGTGCCGTTCGGGTAAAGACCGAATTCCTTCATCTCATCCAGGGTTCTCTTCTGTGTGTTCAGCTGGGCGAGGATCTTCTCCGACGTCTCCGGCATGAAGGAAGCCAGCAGGGATGCGCCGATGGTGATGGACTCGGTGAGGTTGTACATAACCGTTGCCAGTCTGTCCTGTCCGGCTTCATCCTTTGCCAGAACCCACGGACAGGTCTCGTCGATGTACTTGTTGCTTCTGCGGAAAATGTCGAAGATCGCGGTCAGTGCGTCTGCCACGCGAAGCTCGCCCATCTTACCGATGGCGGTCTGAACGGCTGCCAGAACGGTCTTCTTCAGATCCTCGTCCACCGCTTCCTCTGCGCCGCGGTTCTCCACCACGCCGCCGAAGTACTTGTTTGTCATGGAGATGGTTCTCTTCACCAGATTTCCGAGAATATTCGCAAGGTCCGAGTTCATTCTCTCGGTCATGAGATCCCAGGTGATGACACCGTCATTTTCAAACGGCATCTCATGCAGAACGAAATAGCGGACCGCATCCACACCGAAGAGGTCAACCAGGTCATCGGCGTAGATGACATTGCCCTTCGACTTGCTCATTTTGCCCTTTCCGAGCAGCAGCCACGGATGTCCGAATACCTGCTTCGGAAGCGGTTCGCCGAGAGCCATCAGGAAGATCGGCCAGTAAATCGTATGGAACCGGATGATATCCTTGCCGATCAGATGAAGATCTGCCGGCCAGTATTTCTTGTAGAGATCGCCGTGATTGCCGTCGGTGTCAAAGCCGAGGCCGGTGATATAGTTGGTCAGCGCATCCAGCCATACATAGGTCACATGGCGCGGATCAAAGGATACCGGAATCCCCCAGGTGAAGGAGGTTCTGGATACGCAGAGATCCTGCAGTCCCGGAAGCAGAAAGTTATTCATCATCTCGTTCTTGCGGGATACCGGCTGGATAAACTCCGGATGCTCATTGATGTAATCGATCAGGCGCGGCGCGTATTTGCTCATCTTGAAGAAATACGCCTCTTCCTTTGCCTTCTGAACCGGACGTCCGCAGTCCGGGCATTTTCCGTCAGCCAGCTGGGACTCTGTCCAGAAGGACTCACACGGCGTACAGTACCAGCCCTCGTAATAGCCTTTGTAAATATCGCCCTGATCGTAGAGTTTTTTGAAGATCTTCTGAACCTGCGCCTCGTGGTCGCTGTCTGTGGTACGAATGAAACGGTCATAGGAGGTGTTCATCAGATCCCAGATGCGGCGGATCTCGCCTGCCGTGCGGTCGACAAATTCCTTCGGTGTGATTCCTGCCTCCGCAGCCTTGAGCTCGATTTTCTGTCCGTGCTCATCGGTTCCGGTCTGGAAGCGGACATCATATCCCTCTTCTCTGCGGAAACGGGCAATGCTGTCTGCAAGCACAATCTCGTAGGTATTGCCGATATGCGGCTTTCCGGATGTGTATGCGATCGCCGTGGTGATGTAATACGGCTTTCTGATTTTCTCTGTCATGACAAACTCCTCCATTCCTGTATCGTTCAGCCGGGAATCCCCGGAAAACGGGCACACTTTGACCAAATTATATAGCACAAGTCTATTCTCTCCGGCTTTTTTTGTCAACAAAGTCCGCAAGCGGACTTCGGCTCCCCCATCCCCTCAGTCCTGAGGGGAGCCCCGCGGACTTTGCGCGCCGCCGCTGGTCACCGTTAGGTGACAGCTTCCTTACAGCGGCGTGCGCATCCTCGCGGAGCGTTGTGTTTCATAGGGAATTTCGGAGAAATTTCCTATGAAACACAAATGCCGGCGACCGAAACCGGCCCCGGCATCTGTTTTCTCTTTCTGTTTTCTCTTTCTGTTTCCGCTGGAATTACTTCAGCTGATCCGCGCTGATCTCTTTCCACTTCTTCACGAATTCCATCTCGCCGACTTCCTTGCCGTCAACCTTCAGCTTCAGTGTCTTT
>NZ_FOIL01000056.1 GCF_900101295.1 [Clostridium] aminophilum
CCGCGGACTTTGCGCGCCGCCGCTGGTCACCGTTAGGTGACAGCTTCCTTACAGCGGCGTGCGCATCCTCGCGGAGCGTTTTTGTTTCATAGGGAATTTCGGAGAAATTTCCTATGAAACGCAAACGAGGGATCGGCGGAATTCATCCCGCCAGTCCCTCTTTTATCATTTTCTTCGCAGACCGTTCTCCCGCCGTGCATACCTTACCGGAAGCAGCGTCGGTCGGAATCATACTCAAATCCGGCTCCCCGCATCATCGAGAGAAGTTCTTTCTTATTGACATCCTTTTCCGCACAGTAATCATCCAGATCGATACCGCCATCCCGAAGCGCGGTATTGATCAGCGACAGCGCGATAAAGGGATCCTTCGGCAGATTCATCGCTTTCCCTCCCTGCGGATCTTTTCCAGATACTCTTTTGTGCCGTTCTTGACAATGCCGACCACAACGTAATCCACGCCCTTGATCGCGACCTTTTCCCGCATCGACTTTCCGAAAAACGGATGTTTCCGGTCATTAACCTTCATTTCGACGCGTTCCCGGGTTTCCGTGCCGGACGCCGTCACAAAATCACCCAGTCCGATCCGGTATACCCTTTCTTTCTTCTCAATCGCCTTGTACCAGTGGCGCTGTTCCTCTTTTCCGTTCACCGTGCGGAATGCGGTATCGCCTTTGCGCTTCCATCCGCCGCGCTTTCCGGTTCTGTTCTCCTCTGTCATCCTGATCTCCTCCATATTCCGGCAGACCGTATCCGGACTTCCTGCCGCATGAACATTCCGCGGCTGCCGGCCGCAAGCAGACAGAGCCGCTCCGGTCCCGTCCCGTCTCCGCCCGTATGTTTTGTTCGTCTTTCTTCGCAGAAACGTATCATATCATTTCATTTCGCTATTGACAAATTGTATTTTTAGGCGTACAATTTTGTCATAAGGTGAACGTGAGACAGCGATGGACAAATCGATAGAAAACGTGGCGTGTGCTTCACCGGCTCGAGGATTTGTCTTATCAAAATCAGCACTATGTGATCGAATGACAATCATTTTAATTCGATTTCTGATCCGGTGAAAGTTCATCAAATAACTGAATAGGAGGTTACTCATGGAGGAACCGGGCAAGTAAAAGGACCATCAATCTCTCTCACCGGATTGATGGTCCTTTTAAATTACGAAAAACCGAACTTATTTCACTACAGCCAGAACTTCCACCTCGCAGAGCGCCCCCTTCGGGATCTGCTTTACCGCAACGCAGGAACGGGCCGGATTGGATGTAAAGTATTTTGCGTACACTTCATTAAAAGCGGCAAAATCATTGATATCCGCCAGATAGCAGGTTGTCTTTACGACATGCCCGAAATCGGAGCCGGCCGCCTCAAGGATTGCTCCGCAGTTTTTGCAGGACTGCTCCGCCTGCTCCTCAATCGTGGTTCCCTCGATATTGCCGGTCGCCGGATTGATCGGAATCTGACCGGATGCATAGACGAATCCGTTTACAACCTTCGCCTGAGAATACGGGCCAATGGCCGCCGGTGCCTGTTCCGTTGCAACTGTTTTTACCTCTGCCATGATGAAACCTCCAAAATCATTTCAAAATCTATTTTCCTATCATACTACAATCCGCAGTTAAATTCTCCTGCCTTTTCCGGGAATCCCGGTCGCTTCTCTCCCTGCCGTCGATCTGCGCCATGACATAAGCCTGCCTTCTTCAGCGTCAGTTTTCCCGTGCTATGACGTCTGACTGCATTTTAACAGCGCCAGCGTTCCCGTGCGGGCGATCTCCACGATGGACACCGTCTTCAGCGTATCGAGAAAGATCTGCACTCTCTCCGGCGTATCGCAGAGCTGAATCGTCATCTGATTTTTTGACAGATCCACGATATCCGCATGCATGATCTCACAGTTCTCCATGATATCCTTCCGGTTGGTCCGGTTATAATGAATCTTAACCAGCACCAGCTCACGGCTGATGCTCTCCGACTCCTCAAAGGTCTTGACCTTTATGACATCCAGCTTCTTGTTCAGCTGTTTTTCGATCTGCTCCAGTGTCCTCTGATCCCCGCTGGACACAATCGTCATGTTCGACACCGTCTTATCCATGGTCTCGCCGACGGCAAGCGAATCGATGTTAAAGCACCGTCTCCAGAACAGACCGGCAACCTTGCACAGAACACCGGAACGGTTCTCTACCAAAACAGAATATATTCTCTTCATCAGACCACCTCATTCGGATCGACGATACACTCCAGCAGCGCGGTATCCTCCTCGTTCAGGAACTCCCGGATCTTCTTCGGGATATCCTCGTTGCGCTCCAGTCGGACATAGCGGATTCCGTATGCTTCCGCCAGTTTTTCAAGATTCGGCGTGTCATCCATGGTCGTCATCGCAAAACGGTCTTTGTAGATGAAATGCTGATACTGACGCACCAGACCGAGAACCTGATTGCGCATGACGCAGATCTTCACCGGAACACGGTACTGACGGATCGTCGCCAGTTCCATCATACTCATCTGGAACGCGCCGTCGCCGCAGACCGCGACCACCTGACGGTGCGGATCCGCCATCTTCGCACCGATCGCTGCCGGGATCGAATATCCCATGGTTCCCATGCCACCGGACGTCAGGAACCGTCCCTCCCGCGCGACATAGTTCTGGCAGGACCAGAGCTGGTTCTGGCCCACATCGGCCACATAGACCGCATTTTCCTTCATCTCCAGAGACAGCGCGCGGACAAATGCGGACGGCGTTACGCTGTCGCAGTCCCTCGCCTTCACTCCGCCGGCCAGTTTGGATACATCCAGACTTCTGCCTTCCCGGTGATAGCCGGTCAGCGTCTGAATCCACTCCGAATGATCGGCGGTCACCGGTTCGCGCTCATTCAGCGCGTCGAATACACTCTTCAGATCCCCGACCAACGGGATCGACGGACCTGCATTTTTCCCGATCTCTGCCGGATCAACATCGATGTGAACCAGGATCTTGTCCTCGCTGATGATTTCCGGCCGAACCGAGCGGTCCGCCACCCTGGCCCCCACCATGATGACCATATCGGCCTCGTTCATGGCACGGTTGCTGTACTCCTGCCCATTGTTTCCGACCATGCCGAAAAACATCCAATGGCTGGTCGGCATCACCCCGAGGCCCATCATCGTGCACACCGTCGGAATCCGGTTGTTCTCCGCAAAAATCCGGACCGCCTGCGCGGCACCGGCCAGATGAACACCGCCGCCGATGCACAGAATCGGACGTTTTGCCTTCTCCAGACGTTCCATCAGCCGAACGATCTGAAGACCGTTTCCCTTGACCGTCGGCTTGTAAGTCCGGAGAGAGACCTCTTCCGGCCAGGAAACCCGGGAAATGTTCTGATTCTGAACATCAATCGGAATATCGATGAGGACCGGTCCTTTTCTTCCGGTCGATGCGATAAAAAACGCTTCTTTCACAATTCTCGGAATATCTGATGCTTTTCGAACAATGTAGCTGAATTTGACAAATGACTCACAGGCACCGGAGATGTCCGCCTCCTGAAAGACATCACTGCCGAGCAGTCGGCTGTCCACCTGTCCGGTGATCGCCACCAGCGGAATGCTGTCCGCAAACGCCGTGGCAATTCCGGTGATCAGATTGGTGGCTCCCGGTCCGCTGGTCACCGAGCAGACACCGACCTTTCCGGTAATTCTCGCGTATCCGCTGGCTGCATGCGCCGCATTCTGCTCCTCACGAACCAGAATCGGGTGGATCTCCGTCGACATCAGGCTGTCAAAAAACGGACAGATCGCAACGCCCGGATAGCCATATACATATTCCACGCCTTCTTTCACAAGCGCTTTCACCAATAACTCGGCACCGGTCATGACTACCTCCTGTCAATCAGTTTAAATCCTTTTTTCGTCAGAGTCTGACGAATCTCTTCTATCTGTTCAAAGTTTCTGGTCTCCAGTTCCACCGTCAGGTAGCATCCGTTGATCTCCATCGACTGCGCGGTGTTATTGTGATCCACCTTGGTGACATTGGCACCGGTGGATGCGATCGCCCTCGCAACCTCCACCAGCTGACCCGGCTTATCCATCAATTCGATGGTAAGCGTGCTCTTTCTTCCGGTCTTCACCAGTCCGCGGTTGATAACGCGGGAGAGGATATTGACGTCAATATTGCCGCCGGACACCACGCAGACCACCTTCTTGCCCTTGACCGGAATCTTGTGGAAGAGAACCGCTGCCACCGAGACCGCACCGGCTCCCTCCGCCACAACCTTCTCTTTCTCCATCAGCGTCAGGATCGCCGCTGCCGTCTCCTCGTCAGATACGGTCACCACATCGTCGACATACCGGTTGACCATGTCATAGGTCACATCGCCCGGGCATTTTACGGCAATGCCGTCCGCAAAGGTATTCACGGAATCAATCGCCTCAAGCTTCTTGTCATGGAACGCCCGGACCATGCTGGGCGCGCCTTCCGCCTGAACACCGTATACCTTGCACTTCGGATTCAGCATCTTCGTCACATAAGCCACACCGGAGATCAGACCGCCGCCGCCGATCGGAACAACCACGGCATCCGCATCCCCCAGCTGATCGCAGATCTCGATTCCGATGGTTCCCTGTCCCGCGATCACGTCCGGATCATTGAAGGGATGAATCAGCACCGCGCCGGTATCCTTCTGAAACTGCATACATGCGGCATACGCGTCATCATAGACACCGTCGATCATCTTGACCTCCGCACCGTATCCTCTGGTCGCCTCCACCTTAGAGATCGGAGCGCCCGCCGGAAGGAAAATCGTGGACTTGGTTCCCGCCTTGGTCGCGGCCAGTGCCACCCCCTGCGCATGGTTGCCGGCAGAGCATGCAACCACGCCCCTGGCCTTTTCCTCATCCGTCAGCGTGGAAATCTTGAAATACGCGCCGCGAATTTTGAACGATCCGGTATTCTGAAGGTTTTCCGCCTTCAGATAGAGATCGCAGTCCGTATCAATGCGGACTGCATGAACCAGATCCGTCTTCTTGACCACCGGTTTCAATACATGTGCTGCCTGATATACTCTGTCGAGTGTAAGTTCCATGTCATCCTCCTCGAGCCGCTTCTTTCCGCGGTCCTCCGTTTCCAATATACCACTTCTGCGCCGCTTTCCGGGCACCTGTTTAATGCCGGCAGGAAACACTTTTGATCGTCCCCCGACATCACGGCAGCCGCCGTGGCTCATACAGACATGAGTTTCGGTATGCTGCCCGCGTAATGCAGAAGATGCGGCAGTTCATCACTGCCGCACCGATTATTTTTCGTCTTTTGTCCGTCCCGGCTCTCGCAGTCCGGATCCGACATTACGGTATCTCCGGCCGCCGCCAGACCAACAACCGCCAGCGGACGATCAGTTATTTACGAGCTTATCGTTCTCATTGTTCCAGCTGTAAAGCTTGCGGATCTCCTCGCCGACAACTTCGGTCGGGTGCTGAGCTGCCTTTGCCTTCATGGCCTGGAAGTGAATCTTTCCGTTCTTCATGTCTGTCATGAAGTTGGAGGCAAATGTACCGTCCTGGATATCGGAAAGGATCTTCTTCATCGCCTTCTTGGTATCCTCGGTAACGATCTTCGGTCCGGTTACATAATCACCGAACTCTGCGGTGTTGGAGATGGAATATCTCATGCCCGCAAAACCGGACTGGTAAATGAGGTCGACGATCAGCTTCATCTCGTGCACGCACTCGAAGTAAGCATTTCTCGGATCATATCCTGCCTCAACCAGCGTCTCGAAACCTGCCTGCATCAATGCGCAGACACCGCCGCAGAGAACTGCCTGCTCACCGAAGAGGTCTGTCTCGGTCTCGGTCTTGAAGGTGGTCTCCAGAAGTCCCGCACGTGCGCCGCCGATTCCTGCACCGTATGCCAGCGCATAATCCAGTGCATGGCCGGTAGCATCCTGCTCAACCGCAACCAGACACGGTGTTCCCTTTCCTGCCTGATACTCGGAACGAACGGTGTGGCCCGGTGCCTTCGGAGCGATCATGGTTACGTCGACATCCTTCGGCGGAACGATCAGCTTGTAGTTGATGTTGAATCCGTGAGCGAACATCAGCATATCGCCGGCCTTCAGGTTCGGAGCAACATCCTTGTAGTACATATCTGCCTGAAGCTCGTCATTGATGAGGATCATGATAATGTCAGACTGTTTTACTGCCTCAGCAGTCGGTAAAACGGTAAGGCCCTGCGCTTCTGCCTTTGCCTTGGACTTGGAACCCTCGTAAAGGCCGACAACAACATCGCAGCCGGAATCCTTCAGGTTCAGTGCATGTGCGTGACCCTGAGATCCGTAACCGATGACGCAGATCTTCTTTCCCTGAAGATAAGAGAGATCACAATCCTTCTCGTAAAACATTCTTGGTTCTGCCATTTTCATTTCCTCCTGATTCTTTTGTGTTGAAATTAATTCAAACTTCGCAGATGATGTTGTTGAATATTATTCATCTTCGAAATTATCGTCATTATATACCTGTGGGTTTTAAAACGCAAGAACAAAGTGAAAAAAGTTTCATACCTTTTTCCGGCCGGCCGTTTTCACGGCGCATCCGGTTCCTCTTTCGTAATCTCCACTTTGCGCACATCGTACAGTTTTTCCAGCTGCGCGATCACCTGTGTCTTCATGTACTCATCCCCGGTGGATTCGATGACAAGCCGGGTCACTCCCGGCACCTCCGTCGGGCCGGCATGAATGGTCTCGATATTGTAACAGCGCTTGGAATACAGTCCCGTGATCCGGTTCAATACGCCAAAACGATTGTTTAATAACATTTCTACCGTAAATCTGCTCATTTCTTCCGTCACTTCCTGTCGTTGTAATATGCCGGATTCTTCCGAACGGTCTTCGGCTCAGTCTCTCAGGATAATATCCTTCACCGAGCGGCCCGGCGGAATCATCGGAAATACCTTCTCATCCTTATCGATCAGACAGTCGATGAGATACGCGCCCTTCGGGTCCTTTTCCGTCTCCTGCAGAACCGCCTCCAGCTCATCTATGCTGGACGCCCGGAAGCCGCGAAGCCCGTATGCCTCCGCCAGCTTCACAAAATCCGTCTTCCGGTTCAGCGTCGTCTGCGAATAGCGCTGACCGTAGAAAATTCCCTGCCACTGGCGGACCATACCAAGCACTCCGTTATGAAGGATCACAATGGTGATCGGGAGTTCCTGACTCACCACCGTGCAGAGTTCATTGCAGTTCATGGCAAAACTCCCCTCCGAAGTGAAGAGAATGGTTCTCTCTCTCCGGTTCGCAATGCATCCGCCGACGGCGGCACCGAGTCCGTATCCCATGGTTCCGAGTCCGCCGGATGTCAGCAGCGTTCTCGGCTTTTCAAAGTCATAATACTGGCAGGTCCAGATCTGATGCTGACCGACATCCGTCGCAACTACCGTGCTGTCCTTCGCCGTCTTCCGGACCGTCTCAATGATATTTTTCGGGATAAATTCTCCCGTTCTCGGGGGTTCCGAAGCCGGAACCTTCTTGTATTCCTCAATCTGCCGCATCCACGACGGATGACTCTGCTGCGGAATATCCAGCAGAAGATCCGCCATGATTTCTTTGACATTTCCCTGAACCCGAAGATTCGGGCTGACATTCTTTCCAAGTTCCGACTTATCGATATCGATATGGATTACCGTCTTTTTCTTCGCATACTCGCTGATGTCGCCGGTCGCACGGTCCGAAAAACGGACGCCGACGGCAATCTCCAGATCACAGTCGGTCTGAGCTTTATTCGCGGTGTAACTTCCGTGCATTCCGGTCATGCCGAGGTTCAGCGGATAGCTGTCCGGAACCGCGGTTCTTCCCATCATGCTGAGACCCACCGGCGCATTGAGCCGCTTCGAGAGTTCCAGCAGCTCTGCCTCCGCCTCCGCGGAGATGACACCGCCGCCGCAATAGATAAACGGACGCTTGCAGTTCCAGATGGCTTCCAGAATCTCCTGCCGGCGGTATTCCAGCACCGGTTTTACAGCCCGGGCCGGAAGCACCGCATCGCCGTACTCCAGCTCTGCGATCTGCACATTCTTGGGAATATCAATCAGTACCGGTCCTTTTCGGCCGCTGTTCGCGAGCCGGAACGCCTCTTTGATCGTCTGCTCCAGCTCCGTGATATCACGGACCATAAAGTTATGCTTTACAACCGGCTGTGTGATACCGACGATATCGACTTCCTGAAAGCTGTCACGGCCGAGGGCAGACACCGCAACATTGCCGGTAATAGCCACCAGCGGCACCGAATCCAGATTCGCATTTGCGATTCCGGTCACAAGATTCGTTGCTCCCGGTCCGCTTGTCGCGATTACAACCCCGACTTTGCCGGATGCTCTGGCATATCCGTCCGCAGCGTGACAGGCGCCCTGCTCATGAGCCGTGATGACATGGTCAATGCGGTCGGCACACTTATATAATTCATCGTAAATATCCAATACTGCGCCGCCCGGGTATCCGAACACGGTACTCACGCCCTGATGGATCAGTTCCTCAATCAGGATTCTGGCTCCCTTTAATTTCATGCTGTCTCACGCCGTTCCTTTCTTTCCAAGATTTAGTTTGTATTATTACATACGGTTATCGCAAAGTCAATGAATATCTTTTATGTTTATCTTGAACGCCATTCATCAAATATATAACTATTTGATATATTTTATTGTTTCTTATATGAATCATAATTTTATCCGTATGCCCCGCAAAAGGTTTTCTTCAATTATTCCATCGCCATATTCTATGCGGTTTTCGACCGGTTTTACCGTCATTTTCGCACCGGAATCGCGCCTGCACGGTGTTGAATATTTTGAATGATACACTATAATAGTTCTAACCACTTTTTTGTCCATTTTCGGTCAGTTTCACTTTCTGCGGCCATCGAAACACCGGACACGCCGCACTGCGCGGTTCCCCGCAATATCGCGCCGGGTACCGCCTGCGTCGGAGAACAATCGTCCCGGAAAGCGAGCCTGTATCATTCGGAGGGAAATCATGAATCATCTGCTGAATAACCTCATTGTCTACAATCATTTAAAGGAGGATCCGGTTCTCTCCGCCTTTGCCGGAATCTGCCGCCTGGTTGAATCCGACGGGCTCGATGAGATGCCGTCTCCGGCAGAGAGCGAAGAACTCCGCACGCTTGCATTTGACAGCATCCACCGCATTATGGAGGTGGCAACGCAGTACGGCTTCGAGGAGAATCTCTGGGCAACCTACGTTACCTACCAGCTGATGATGGACGAGAATCCATTTGCCCTGGTCCATGAAAAGCAGTCTCTTCAGACGGGTTCCGCCTCGGAATTCGCGCTCCGGGACTGCCGTTTCCTGATGGACCTTCTTCACTATGATTTTAGCCGGCTCGAGGAGGCACTCTCCACCGACTGCTTCTCCGTTCTCACAAAATACCGGACAATCCGCAAACACGAGCGTATGTATTTCGGCAACATCAGCCATGTGGTCAATGATCTCACGCGAAAACTGTCGGAAGCAGACACCCCGGAGTCATTTCTGGACGCCCTGTCCGTCTTTTATCAGGAGTACGGCGTCGGCATGTTCGGACTCAACAAAGCCTTCCGGATCCGGGAAAACGCGGACGGAACACCGGAGCTGATCCCGATCAGCAATCTGGAAAATGTCAACTACGACGATCTGGTGGGCTACGAACTCCAGAAAGAGCAGGTAAGCGCCAACACCCTGGCCTTTCTCGAAGGAAAAGCGTCCAATAACACGCTTCTGTACGGAGACGCCGGCACCGGAAAATCCACCACGGTAAAGGCGACACTGAATGAATTCTTCCCGAAGGGACTCCGCCTCATCGAGATCTACAAACATCAGTTTAAGGATCTCTCCTACGTCATTTCCCGCATCAAGACGAGGAATTACAAATTTATCATTTATATGGATGATCTCTCCTTTGAGGATTTCGAGATCGAATATAAATATCTGAAGGCAGTCATAGAGGGCGGCTTTGAGACGCGGCCGGACAACATTCTGATCTATGCCACCTCCAACCGCCGCCACCTGATCCGAGAGACCGTTTCGGACCGCAATGATATGGGCCGTGATCAGGACGTTCACCACTCCGACACGCTGGAGGAGAAACTGTCCCTCGTGGACCGTTTCGGTCTGAATGTGCTCTACACCAAGCCGTCCTTCGACGAATATCATGAGATCGTCCGCCGGCTTGCCCAAAAGCACGGAATCACCATGACAGAAGAGGATCTCATCGCCAAAGCCAACGCATGGTCGGTGAAAAAGGGCGGGCACACCGGACGAATCGCCCAGCAGTTTATCAATTCACTCAACCCGAAGCTGTGAGAGGAAGCCGGCAATCCCCCAACGAATCAAAACCGCAAAGAGGAACACATCCGCAGACCGGATATGTTCCTCTTCTTATATATATGCTATCTGTCTATTCTTCTTTTGCAATGCGGACATCAATATTCATGGCGCAAAGCTCATTCACCATCTGGGTGTCCGCCATCCCGTCGGTGATCAGATAATCCAGATCATTCAGACCGCAGATCCGGTTCAGCGCCGTCACGCCGAATTTTGCATGGTCGGCCAGCCCGACCACTTTCTTCGCCTGACGGATGAACAGCCGTCGCAGATTGGCTTCTTCCATATGATAATCGCAGATGCCGCTGTCAAACGACAGCCCGCCGATCGCGATAAATGCCTTGTCCACGTAAAAGTTGCGCATCATCGCCTCCGCGTCACCGCCCGAGGTGGACAGTCCGGAGCTTCCGTTCCGGATCTCACCCCCGATCAGAAACACGCGGGTGTCCCTCTCGCTCATCAGCTCTTCCGCTGCCTGAACTGAATTGGTAAATACCTTCAGATTGCGCACACCTTTCAGATTCCGGGCAACCTCCAGCGCTGTCGTACCGACGTCAAGAATAATCGCATCCCCGTCTTCCACAAGTTCCGCAGCCAAACGTCCGATCGCCTGCTTTTCCCGATAATTGCGGCCCGCGCTCCGGGAAGTATCCTTTTCTTCTCCGTAAAGATTCTTCAGCGCCGCACCGCCATAGACTCTCGAAACATATCCCTTCGCCTCCAGCGCTTCCAAGTCCCGACGGATCGTCTCCATCGAAACCTGAAACAATTCTTTCAATTCCAGTGATTTCACTGTGTGATCCTGCTGAAGCATTTTCAGGATCTTCTCCTGCCTCTTGTTTTTCATTGTATGTTCACCGATTCTTTTCAAAATAATATGTAGGTATCTAACGATATGCGACAATTATTCCGTAAATTCCATACAATTAAGTTTATCACAGGTCATTTTGCAAGTAAATATGTCATTCCCCGGAAGTCTCAAAAGTACTGCTCCTTCGTCACCGTTCTGCTGACGCACTGAATCCGGGCATATTTCTGTCCCGCTTCCGGCTGCCGCTTTATCCGCTTTCCTTAAATTACAACATTTTGAAATGCCGCAAATGCATTACCTCCTGTCAAATTTGCACAATGGTATTTTCCATAAATAGCATTATGCATAAATTTCAGTCCTGTTTTTGTTCACTTTCGCCATCCAATAATTAAATAAATATAAACAGTGACAGAATTGTGTCCTCTTTTCTTCAGAGACATTTCAGATTTATCGGCGTTTTGTGAATGGACAAGATGGCCTGATTTGAATTATAGTGTTTCATTGTGCGAGCATAGTTATTTCTATGTCAATCACAAAAAAAGGGAGAAGAAAACATGATGCATACCACGTTTTATAACTGGATCACACTGATCCGGTGGACGGGAAAGATCGAATTCTGGATTACCCTGATTCTCGGTCTCGTCTATGCGTACCAGGTCTGGTACATTGTCAGCGGCCTGATCGGCCTCTGGAAAGAAAAGAAAGAAGGTAAACGCGAGGAGGTTCCGCTGCATCGCTTTGCAGCCGTGATCTCCGCCAGAAACGAATCCGCGGTAATCGGACAGCTGATCGCGAGCCTGAAGCAGCAGCGTTATCCTCAGGAACTCTTCGACATCTACGTCGTCGCCGACAACTGCACCGATGACACGGCAGAAGTTTCCAGAAAAGCCGGCGCAAAAGTATTCGAGCGTTTTGACCATGTCCTGATCGGTAAAGGATACGCACTGGACTGGTTCTTCCATCAGCTCCATCAGCAGGGAATGGACAACGAATACGAAGGCTTCATGGTATTCGATGCCGATAACATTGTGGATCCGAACTTCGTTGCGGAGATGAACCGCACGTACTCCACCGGACACTACGATGCGATCACCAGCTACCGCAATTCCAAAAACTTTGACTCCAACTGGATTTCTGCCGGATACTCTCTGTGGTATCTCCGCGAGTCCCGTTTCCTGAATTATCCGCGCCAGCTGCAGAAAACAAACTGCGCGATCTCCGGTACCGGATTCCTGGTTTCCAGTGAGATCATCCGTGAGAACCACGGCTGGCCGTTCCACCTGCTCACGGAGGACATTCAGTTCTCCGCAGACTGCGCTTCCCGCGGCCGCCGCATCGGCTACTGCGACAAGGCGATGGTTTACGATGAGCAGCCGACCAGCTTCAAGCAGTCCTGGAATCAGAGACTTCGCTGGTCCAAGGGCTTCTATCAGGTTGACGCACATTACACCGGCTCTCTTCTGCGCGCGATTTTCCGCGGCGGACGTGAGGGATTCTCCGCTTACGACATCTTCGTAACCGTAGCCCCGGCCATGCTGCTCACGATCTCTCTGATCATCCTGAACCTGTTCCTGTTTGGCATCTGTCTGGCTGCGCCGCTCTGGGTACAGAGAAGTGTTCTCCACATCATCACCGGCGATCTCTTCGATCTGATCGTGCGCTATTACTTTGGTATGATCATCGTCGGTGCGCTCACACTTTACACGGAGCGCAAAAAGATTAACGCTTCCATTCCGGCCATGATTTACGGACTTGTCACTTTCCCGCTGTTCATGATGACCTACTTCCCGATCGCGCTCTGCGCCCTCGTGCAGAAGGTAGAATGGACACCGATCGCACACCACGCGGTAAAGAGCAGCCGTATGCCGGTCTGAGATAGATTTTCAACTTTTATAAGCATCACACACTAAGACGGACCTGAGATGAACGCTCGCTCATCTCAGGTCCGTCTTGCTGTATTCTATATTATCTGTGTTCAATTGAAGCACTTATCGCACGGCTCCATGCCCTGTTTGATCGCCTCCTCCAGAGATACCTGAACCGCTTTTGCCGGATTCATTTTTCCGCAATGATTGATTGTATGATATTTCGAACCGGTTGCGGACAGCCATACAGTCTTTAAGTCATATGCGCCCGGTGTACCGGAAACAGAAGCCTGGTTCGATGTCTGCTCTGCACTCTGTGTTACTGCAGTCTCCTGCTGTGCCGAACTTCTGGTCTGCACTGCACCATTTACCGTCCATGCACCGGAGGCATCTACCGTACAGCCGTCCGGCGTGACCGTATTCATAAGGCAATAGCCGTTTTCGTTGAAATAGTAACACTTTTCCGTTCCATCATGGTTGTCGTCAATCCATGTCCATCCGGTCGGATAAGTGCCATTCTCATTCTGATACCACCATCCGGTTGTGTCCTGCTGCCACTGGCCGGCCAGCGCGCTGATGGTCATCAGCAGCGACATCGTTGCTGCAGCAATCAGGGTTTTCAAACATTTCATAATTTTGTTCCTCCATCTAAATTTAATTGATAAAAACTGATATTTTCACTATAACACAGAAGAGGGCCGCCGGCTACCACCGCAGCGATGGCAATCTGTCGCATCCTGATCATTTATCTGCGTTTACTTCCGCCCGGTCAGCTCATCCAGCGTCTTTCCATAAGCCGGCAGAAACTCTTCCGTAAAATCCCTCACTTCCGGAAGTTCCGCCGCCAGCGCACGGACTGCCTTCTCCGTCGTGTCCCGCGCGGTCATAAACTCCGTATTGCCCGCCTGCTCTTCCGACATACACTTGATCAGAGCGGAAATCTTATCCGCCGCCTTCACCAGCCGCCGCAGATACTTCTCCTTCTTCTCCACTTCCGGATCGCTCCTCTCCGGCCCCTGAAAAATCTCACGGAACTCCTCTCTCAGATCCTCCGGCAGAAGGCTCAGGAGCCGTGTCTCCGCCGCGTCCTCAATCTTCTTGTATGCTTCACGGATCTCATCGTTATAATACTTGACCGGAGTCGGAAGATCGCCGGTGATGATCTCCGCCGCATCATGGTACATCCCGATCACCGCTGCGCGGTCACAGTCCAGTTTTCTCCCGTAACGCCGGTTTCCGATCACGCAGAGGGCATGTGCGATCATGCCGACTTCCAGAGAATGCTCGCTCAGAGATTCCTCTCTGGAATTGCGCATGAGCGCCCAACGGTCAATGTATTTCATTCTGGATACAGTTGCAAAAAAACCGGTATCGATCTCCGGATGGTTCATACTTTCTGTCCTCGCTTCATCTTTCTCTTCGTTCCTGCCTCTTGCGGTTCATTCATTCGCGATTCATGCGTGCGGAACGGTCAAAAGATGCCTTTCTCCTTCTGTTAACGGTCTCTCTGTGTTTTTGGAATGTTTGCACCGGAAAACAAGTCACTGCTCCGAGAAATCGGTATCCAGCACAATCTGCGCCGTGTATCCCGGATACTGTGTCTCCACCAGTTCATTCAGTCTCCGGTGAAGTCCCTCCCGGTCTTTCTCGTTAAAGCTGACCACCGTGTCAAAGCGTATGGTTTTGTTGGTTTCGCTCAGATAAAAGCCATGCATCTGGCGGATATTCGGAATCTCCATCACCTTATGCCGCAGTTCCCGCTCCACCTCCGCAGCGCGGTCATTCTTCGTGTTGACGGAATACACACCCACCGCCGTCAGAACGACTTTGTGTTCGGTATACACCTTGTACTGAATACTGCGGATGAGTTCGTCGAGTTCATTGGCCGTGCAGGTATCCGGCACTTCAATGTGAACGGAACCGTTAAAGGTATCCGGACCATAGTTGTTCAGCACCAGATCATATGCCCCGATTACCTGCGGAAAACTCTTCACGGTATTCTTGATCACGGATGCCAGTTCCGGATCCACGCTCTCTCCGAGAATCTGGGACAATGTCTCCTTCAGCATTTCGATACCGGCCTTGATGATCACCAGTGAGATCAGGGCTCCGAGCCATGCCTCCAGCGAAATCCCCGTCAGAATATAGACCAGGGCCGCCGCCAGCGTGGAGGCTGAGATCACGGAGTCCATCATGGCGTCCTGACCGGAATTGATCAGCGAGTGAGAGTTGACTTTTTCTCCTGTCGCCTTCACATAACGGCCGAGAACAATCTTTACCAGAACGCCGGCAGCGATGATTACCAGCGATACCGTGCTGTATTCCGGAGTTTCCGGATGCAGAATCGCCTTCACGGATTCCTCCAGCGACTTCAGACCGGCATAGAGCACGATCACGGCAATGATCATCGCCGTCAGATATTCGATTCTTCCGTATCCAAACGGATGCTTTTTATCCGGTTCCCGACCGGCAAGTTTGGTGCCGACGATGGTGATCAGCGAAGAGCCTGCGTCACTGATATTGTTTACCGCATCCATCACGATTGCGATGGAGTTGGAGAACAGGCCGACGGACGCCTTAAATGCCGCAAGACCAACATTAGCCAGAATCCCGATAATGCTCGTCCGGATGATAATCCGGTCGCGGGAATGGACGGCTTCCGCGCCCTCCATCATTTCTTTTGCTTCTTTAATTGATCCCATACTGTTTCCTTTCCGTAGTCGAAGGTATTCGCAATCCGCTTCGCCGACTGCTCATGTAAGAAGATAAGACCATATGCCTTCGCATCGTGCTGCAGGTCATCCACCGGCCAGGGGCAATGTGAAGCTTGTCTTCGCATAAATTGTGCGCAATTTTTCGTCACAAAATTATGATAACACAAATTCTGCCGTTCTTCCATCCGGAAACATTTTTCAGAACAGAGTCCGCATGCGGACTTTGCGCGCCGCCGCTGGTCACCGTAAGGTGACATTTTCCTTACAGCGGCGTGCGCATCCTCGCGGAGCGTTTTTAGTTCATAGGGAATTTCGGAGAAATCTCCTCTCCAATTAATCAAGTGTTTTTTTGTGTAAATTCATAGATTTTTATTCATCCTCAGATTGAGTGATTGCTTGGTTATGGACTAATCCTTGCCTAAATTGACAGATATATAGGTTTTTTGGGTACTCCAAATAAAGCGTCGTTTGATTACGATTTAAATGGCCTCGATGTATACCCATCCCTATATGGCAGCTCACCTCTCATGTCCAACAGGATCAGCCTCTTTG
>NZ_FOIL01000014.1 GCF_900101295.1 [Clostridium] aminophilum
AGGATCCTGAGTCATAGCTGAGCTGGCACCCTGGTTATGGATAGGCAGAACGAAGGAAGTGAGGACGCCCAAAGAGGCTGATCCTGTTGGACATGAGAGGTGAGCTGCCATATAGGGATGGGTATACATCGAGGCCATTTAAATCGTAATCAAACGACGCTTTATTTGGAGTACCCAAAAAACCTATATATCTGTCAATTTAGGCAAGGATTAGTCCATAACCAAGCAATCACTCAATCTGAGGATGAATAAAAATCTATGAATTTACACAAAAAAACACTTGATTAATTGGAGAGGAAATTTCTCCGAATTCCCTATGAAACAAACACGCTCCGCGAGGATGCGCACGCCGCTGTAAGCAAATTCACTAAGCTCGAGAAAACCAGCCGCAGCACGCTATTTCACTAAGCGGCAAAGCCGCTAAGTGAAATATGTGTCGCTAAGAGCTTCGCCAAGGACGCTGTCACCTAACGGTGACCAGCGGCGGCGCGCAAAGTCCGCGGGGGCGGTATACGTAAGAAAAACGTTATGGATCCGGATGTGCCGAGTGTAGCAAATTGTGTAAAATTGTGTTATCATCAATAAGATTCCTTTATCGTGTTTTTAAGCGCTTTTTAGGGATTTTGAATTCAAAACAATGGTAGAATCAGACAGAAATAACTGTCAAAAAAAGGAGCAGGAAGAGGACTACGATGGACTATTTACTGTGTTATCCAAGTTCAGAGAACCTGACAAGGGAAAAGTGTGAAAAGGTTCACAACATTCTTGCGCGAATGTCAGAAAAGTATAAGCTCAGAATTGTGCCGGAACCGATGAAAAGTATTTATTACAAATGTCCGGATTTCAGCCGGAAATTCCGCATTTACAAGAAAATCCGGGATCGGGAAAACGGCGGTGATGCGTATCTCGAAAAGGACGAGGAGATTATGCTTCTCTCGGAGTGTCGGGATGACGAGGAAAAACAGCTCATGAAGGAGTGCATATACGCATACCAGTATGAGTCGGGCGTTGTTCTCAAGGCGTTCCACGAGAGAGAAAAGAAATTCAGACGAGAGGATGCACATGAGCAGCAGAAAGATCGACAGGAATCAAAGAAATCTTCATGAAAATACCGCATGGGTTGCGGTTCGTTCTGTATTTACGATTCTGAATGCGATGGTCCGTACACTCATTGTTCTGACGCTCTCGACGGCTGTGATCGGAGCTCTTTTTCTGGGTGTGAAACTGATTCCGATATACAACAGTTATAAGAAGCAGGTTGCAGGTGTTGTCGATCAGAGTACGCTGGAAACGTTCCGGCTTCAGGAGGCAAGTTACATCTACGATGTGAACGGAGATGCCATTGCAAAACTGACCGGGGATGAGGACTCGAGCTATCTGGCTTACGATGAGATTCCGAAAAATGCGGTCAATGCGTTTATCGCCATCGAGGACCGCAGCTTTTGGGATAACTCCGGTATTGATGTCCGGGGAATCATGCGTGTACTGGTGAACTATCTGAAGTCTTCCGGCGATGAGATGCACGGCGCGAGTACCATTACCCAGCAGCTGGCACGAAACCGTTTCCTGACCCGTGAAGTCAAGCTGGAACGAAAATTTAAAGAGATGCTGATCGCCATGGATCTGACAAAGAAATACACCAAAAAGCAGATCATGGAATTCTATATCAATGACATCAACTATGCCAACTATTATTATGGACTTGAGGCTGCGGCAAAGGGATATTTCGGAAAAAGCGCAAAGGATCTGACGCTGAGTGAGACCGCTTATCTCTGTGCGATTCCGAACTCGCCGACTTATTATAATCCGTACAACCATCCGGAACGCGCACTGACCAGAAGAGACAAGATTCTGGATGATATGTGTTCCATGGGATTTATCACGGATTCCGAGTGCAGGGCAGCCAAATCGGAGGAGATTTCCGTCTCAAGGCATCGCGTTCCGCTTCACAATTATGAGACGACGTATGCCATCGACTGTGCGGTCCGCTTTCTCATGAAGAAGGACGGGTTTGACTTCAAGTACGGTTTCCGCTCCACGGACGAGTACAAGAAGTATCAGGACCACTTCAATGAATTGTATGAGCAGGAGAGAAATGCGCTGTATACCGGAGGTTACTCCATCTATACGTCGCTGGATCCGGATCTTCAGACGAAGCTTCAGGGAGCGGTTGACGGCGTTCTCGCCTTTAACGATCAGACGGCGGACAATGGAATCTTCAGCCTTCAGGGGGCGGCAACCGCGCTGGATAACAGCACCGGAAAGGTTGTGGCAATCGTCGGCGGAAGAACCCAGGAGACGTCCACGTATACGCTGAATCGCGCCTTCCAGAGCTACCGGCAGCCGGGAAGTACAATAAAACCGCTGGTGGTATACACGCCGGCACTGGAAAACGGATATACTTCTTCCACGACGGTAACCGATATCAGCATTGATGCCGCGAAGGAAAAGGGCGTCGATGTCAGCACGCTGACCGGAAACACCATGCCGCTTCGAACCGCACTGGAAAAGAGCCGAAACGGTGTGGCCTGGTCCATTTACAGCGACCTGACACCGGAGCTCGGAATGGCGTATCTGACGCAGATGCGGTTCGACAACATTGTCCCGGATGATTATTATCAGGCGACCGCTCTCGGCGGATTTACCCACGGTGTGACGACCGAGGAGATGGCCGGAGCGTATTCGGCGCTGGCAAATCACGGCTCTTATAAAGAACCGACCTGTATTGTGCGCCTGGTCAACACACAGGGAAAAGATATCTTTGAAGAAAGTCCGTCGGTTCAGGTATACCAGCGCGAGAGCGCAGATATGATGGTCGACATGATGAAGGGCGTTATCACCAGAGGTACGGCTGCCGCCATGGGATGGAACAGTCCGGTTCAGGCGGCGGGAAAGACCGGAACGACAAACAACAGTAAAGATGGATGGTTCTGCGGTGTGACTCCGTATTACGCCGTATCGGTATGGGTTGGATATGACAAGCCGAAGGCACTGTCGAACCTGTATGGCGCGACCTATCCGGCGTCTATCTGGAAGCAGGCGATGACAAGCCTGGTGGAAGGAAAAGAGGGCGTTCAGTTTGAGGCTCCGACGTCGGATCGCGGCCTCGGATCTTCGGAGTATCTTCAGGGGCATGAATCTTCCTTCCTCATCGACAACCGCAATTACACGACAGCGGATTACCGCGCGGATCATGCGAAGGCGGATAAAGCGCTGAAGATCATTCTGAGTCTTCGATCGGGAGAGGGGCAGTACGGTTCGGAAGACCGTGAGCTGGCAAAGAATCTGATTGCCCAGCTGAACAGTGAATCCATGAAGAAGAGAATGGAGTTGCTCTTAAAGTACGGCACAGCCGGAAGAGACAATCCGGCGGAGACGGCTGCGGAAGTTCAGACGCTTCCGGAAGGGGCGGATCCGGCTGCACAGGGCGGTGCGGAAGGCCCGGGCCCGGCGTCCGAGCAGACGCAGAATTCGGCACCTCAGCCGAATCGAAGTCAACCGCATGAGGAAGCGGCTTACGGCCCGGCAGCGCATCCGGTGGAGATTCCGGTTGGCCCGGCAGCGGGATAAACATCCGAGTGACCGTGAGAGACAAGAGAATAAAATGAAGAAACAGAACAGCCCCCGAATGTCGGATTGCTCCGGCATTCGGGGGCTGTTTCGGCCTTCTTTTGGTGTTCTTTAATTTTCAGGTAACGCAAATTACGTGTGTGGTCCGGAGATCTTTCATAGTCGCTGTTCACGCAGTAAATCGAAAAGATGACTCATGAAAAATCGGTTCCGGCGCGCAGGGATCCGGGCGGAGGTTCGTTCCGCTATACCGGGGCCCGAGGGGCGGCAATGGGATTTCAGATGAAATCGGCTTCAAACAGGCCGAATTTCCGGCATGCGTTGTAGATTCCGTCCTGACCGATCGGATCGGTGATATAATCTGCCACTTCCTTCAGTTCGGGAACTGCATTTCCCATCGCGATTCCGGTGCCGACAGCGCGAATCACTTCGATGTCATTCATGCTGTCGCCGAATGCGACAGCGTCTTTCAGAGACGGATCTTCGTCGAAATACTGCGCGAGGCGTACGAGGCCGTCTGCTTTGGAACAGCCTTCTTCTACAATATCAGCGCCGGTTTGCGAAGAAAAAAGAGGAAAACGGACATTTGGAAAGGTTTTCTGCATTTCTTTCACCTGATCCGGGCTTCCGACGAAGGCAAGTGTCCGGACAGGAAGCGTCAGAAGGGAGCTCGGGTCACGAAAATGACGCCCGCATTCGCCCCAGCGGCGGAGATCATTGGCCTCGACCGCTTCCGGATTCAGATAATAATCGTCGTCACCGTAGGTCATGCCGATGCTGTAGCCGCGTTCCTCACAGAAGGTCATCATGGCGCGGAGCAGATTCCGGTTAAAGTGATGTTCATAGAGAAGACGGGAACCGACTGTGATCTTGGTGCCGTTCATGTGTATCACGGCATCGGGCCGGATCAGATCAATGTATTGGCGGCTGTAGTGGGTATCCATATCACGTCCGGTGGCGAGAATAATCTTCTTTCCGGACTGCCGGAGCAGATCCAGAGCGCGAAGCGCGCTGTCGGGGATCCGTAAATCCTTGTGATCCAACAACGTCATATCAAGATCAAAGCTGACGAGCATAGAGACCTCCGTTCATATCGTTCACATTTCTGCAGAAAGAAAAATAAAACCCGCAGAAGGGAACGAGAAGAAACAAGCTTCGCGAGTTGTCCGCACAAAAAAATCGGGGCGACAAGATTTGAACTTGCGACCTCTCGGCCCCCAGCCGAGCGCGCTACCAAACTACGCCACACCCCGTGTACCGGTCAATTGTAGCATAATGTTCGGAGCGCGTCAATTATGTGTGAAAAATGTGATATGATATAACGTATGGCTTGGAATTCAATCCGGGAAGGCCGCAGCGGGGGGCAGAAGATTACGGCGTACAGTAAGCCATGCCGCAGCAGTGGTACAATTCAGTGCAGACAGAAGTGGAGAGAAGAATGGACAAACAGAGTGATCAGAAATCCCGGCTGGAGCGGCAGCTGGAGTTTATCCGCGAAATCGATAAAGAGAAAGAAATCATCCGGCAGACATATCTTGCCGACGGGTCAAGAAAAGAGGGGGACGCAGAGCATGCCTGGCATATGGCGATCATGACGGCGATTCTCGCGGAGTACTCGAATGAAAAAATAGATGTGCTTCATACCATACTGATGCTTTTAATCCATGACCTCGTCGAGATCGATGCAGGAGATACATACGCGTACGATCCGGCGGCGAAGAAGACACAGAAAAAGCGGGAAATGACGGCGGCAGACCGCATTTTCCGCCTTCTGCCGGATGACCAGGCGAAACTGTTCCGCGGAATCTGGGATGAATTCGAGGCATGGGAGACACCGGAGGCGAAATTTGCGCACACGATGGATAATCTTCAGCCGATGATCCTGAATGACGCATCCGACGGGCGAAGCTGGGTGGAACACGAAGTGAGTCTGGCACCGATCCTTGCGAGAAATGAAAGGACCCATGAGGGGAGCGAAGAACTCTGGAAATATCAGAAAGAGGAGATTATCGGGAAACATCTGAAGAAGGGGCACATCAGACCGGAATGACGCCGGATCCGGAACTGCGGATGCTGCGGCCGGGCGCAATCGGGATGCGGAGCCGATACCGCGGGAGCGCACGCCGGGGAGAGCGAAGTTTTTTTCTTGCATATCATTCCATGGCGGTGCTATAATATTCACCATTGTATGAAACATACATATACACCGACATAACATATGCGGATGCCTGTCTGTGCGCAGGCGATGAAAGAGAGGATTAGACAAATGAAGAACCTGATTATTCCGGAGGGCTACGAGCCGCAGCTGAGTCTGCGCGAGACGCAGGTAGCTATCAAGACAATCAAAGACTTTTTCCAGAGAGAGCTTGCAAAGCAGCTGAATATCATCCGTGTTTCGGCTCCTCTGTTCGTTTTCCCGGAGACAGGTCTGAATGATAATCTGAATGGTATCGAGCGTCCGGTCGATTTCGGAATCGGAGAACTGAATGATCACAAGGCAGAGGTTGTTCAGTCTCTGGCAAAATGGAAGAGATATGCGCTGAAAGAGTACGGTTTTGCGCCGGGCGAGGGTATTTACACCGATATGAACGCGATCCGCAGAGATGAGGAGACCGATAATATCCATTCTCTGTATGTTGATCAGTGGGACTGGGAGAAAGTCATCAACCGCCGCGACCGCTCCATCGAGTATCTGGAGGAGACGGTGAGAAGCGTGTACAAAGCGCTGAAGGTAACCGAGGACTATATGGCCTACGAGTATGAGTACATCGGCCGATATCTTCCGAATGATATCACCTTCATCAATTCTCAGGAACTGGAAGACCGTTATCCGGAGCTTTCTCCGAAGGAGAGAGAGTACAAGGCGGCGAAGCTTCACGGTGCGGTATTCATCGAGCAGATCGGCGACAAGCTGAAGAGCGGCGAGCCGCACGACGGCAGAGCTCCGGACTATGATGACTGGAGCCTGAACGGTGATATTCTCGTATACTATCCGGTTCTGGACATCGCGCTGGAACTTTCGTCCATGGGTATCCGTGTCGATGAGAAATCCATGGCTTCCCAGCTCAAGAAGGCGGGATGCATGGAGAGAGCATCTCTTCCGTTCCAGAAGGCAATTCTCGAGGAGAACCTCCCGCTGACCATCGGCGGCGGTATCGGACAGTCCCGTATCTGCATGTTCTTCCTGAGAAAAGCGCATATCGGAGAGATTCAGTCCTCCATCTGGCCGGACGGCACCAGAGCAGAGGCGCTGAAGCATAATATTCGACTTCTTTAATCCGCACGATGCCAAGCCGGACCCCATGCCTGCATGGGATACCGGCGGCACCGCATTCGGCGGATGAAACAGAGAGGGATCGTTTTCCGGAGGAAGACGGTCTCTTTTTTTTGTGCTATACTGAACTCAGTGTTTGGCGGGAAACTGCTGGGGACATCAGCGAGAGTCATGCATCGAAGACGGACATAAACCATGTGCGAACCGAGGCAGGGAGGATTTTATGGCAGAGCATTATGATCTGGTAATTATCGGCGCCGGACCGGGCGGGTATACTGCGGCAGAGGCAGCGGTTCAGCTCGGCATGCGGACGGCGATCATCGAGAAGGATAAGATCGGCGGCGCTTTTATCAACACCGGCTGTGTTCCGGCAAAGGCGCTCCTTCAGGCGGTCAGTGTCTACAGCGATGTCAAGCGATCGGAAATGTTCGGCGTCACAAAAGAGGGCGTCGGCTTCGACCTCCGGATGATGATGGATTATAAAGACCGGAAAGTGCAGGAGGTTCGCCGGCTCGAACAGAAGAGACTCATCGGCAGCGGCGTGACCTATATTCACGGAACGGCAAAACTTCACCGGAACAATCAGGTCGAAATCGATACGGCAGAGGGCGTGAAATATGTCATCGGCGATAATGTCATCATTGCGTCCGGAGCCATGCCGCGGGTGCTTCGCGTGCCGGGAATCTATCTTCCGCAGGCCATGAACAGCCGTGCCATCCTGAACGCGACGGAATGGCATTACGACCGTCTTGTGGTTGTCGGCGGCGGTGTGATCGGCGTGGAGTGCGCGACTATTTTCCGGACGCTGGGGTCTGAAGTCACCCTGCTGGAGAGAAGCAGCCGTCTGTTGGATACTTTGGATGAGGCAGTTTCGGATAAAATGAAGGAGAACCTGGAGGAAAAAGGCGTCCGCGTTCTCTGCGGCGTCTCCGTGAAAGGATTCGTGGAGGTGGACCCCTCGGTCAACAACGGTCCGGTGGAAGTGCACTATATGGACGGCGGAGAGGAAAAGAGCGTGGAATGTGACCGGGTTCTGGTTTCCTGCGGCCGGGAGTCGCGCGTTAAGACCGTTCTCGGCGACGACTGTACGGTAAAATTTGATCAGGATGGACACCCCATTATTGACCGCTCGTTTCAGACGACCCAGAAGGGCGTCTATCTGATCGGCGACTGCATTTCCCGTCAGAGGCTGGCGCACGTTGCGACATCCCAGGCGGTTTATGTGGTCGAGCATATTGCGAAAAAGGGCCACCGGATGCAGATGACCGTCGTTCCAAACGGCATGTATGTAGTCCTCCCGATTGTTCCGGTATGTATCTTTACCGATCCAGAGGTGGCAACGGTGGGATTTACCGAGGCGGAAGCGGCGACCTACAATATGAAAGTCATCGTCGGGCGCAGGGAGCTTAAGGAAAACCGAAAGGCGATTCTGGCCGACAGCAGCAACGGATTTGTCAAACTGATCTTTGAGGCGTATACACATACGCTGGTCGGCGCGCAGATTATCTGTCCGAGAGCGGCGGATATGATCGGCGAGCTTGCAACCGCGATCGCGAACGGACTGACCGAACATCAGCTCCACACGGCAATGCGCGCCCAACCGACCTACAGTGAGGCGATCAACGCAGCCATCGACGATGTATACCGACAGAGCGAAGAACTGAAAGAGGAGAAAAACAGTTATGAATACATTGGTTTCGGAGCGGATCCGCTTGCTTCGGGAGAAGATGAGGGAACAGAATATTGACGCGTGCCTGGTGCCGACGTCCGATCCGCATGATTCGGAGATGGTGACGGAGCATTACAGCTGCAGAAAGTATATTACCGGTTTTTCCGGAAGTGCCGGGACGGCCGTGATATTAAGAGAGAAGGCAGGCCTGTGGACTGACGGACGGTATTTTGTTCAGGCGGCGCGCGAACTTCGGGGAACCGGTGTGGATCTTTTCCGGAGCGGAGAGGAAGGCGTCCCGGAAATCGAGGAATTTCTCGCCGCTTCTCTTCCGGAGAACGGAAAACTCTGGTTCGACGGCAGACTTCTCTCCGAGACCGCGGCGGAAAATCTGGAAAATGTTCTGAGAGACCGCGGAATCCGGTTTGATTTTGCGCAGGATCTGTTTGAAGACCTCTGGACCGACCGGCCGGAACCTCCGAAGGATCCGGTATGGATTCTGGATGAGAAATATGCCGGAAAGAGTGCGGGGGAAAAACTCCGTGACATCCGCATGGCCATGTGCAGGGTTCATGCCGATGTCCATGTGGTATCCTCCCTCGATGATATTGCGTGGATTCTGAATCTTCGCGGCGGCGATCTGGCAGATACTCCGGTTTTTCTGTCCTATCTGATGATCCGGGAAACAGGGGGGACGCTCTATATCGACGCCGACAAGGTCAATGATACCGTTCGGACCTATCTTTCCGGAATCGGAATCGACGTGCGCCCGTATGACTCGGTTTTTCGCGATCTCGCGGAGATCCGGGACAGCGTGATTCTGATGGAGAAGAAGCGCGTCAGCATGAAACTCTGGCGCAGCGTGGACGGTTCCTGCACGAAACTCAGTCTGATGAATCCGTCTTCCGGCATGAAAGCGGTGAAGAACGGGACGGAGATCGAAAATACCAGAGAAGCGCACCGGAAGGATGCCGTCTCCATGATCCGGTTCATCATGTGGCTGAAGGAGAATGTCGGAAAGCAGCCGATCGACGAGATGGGGGCGGCGGCATATCTGGACGCGCTCCGCATGAAGCAGGAGGGGTGTCTGGGCATCAGTTTTACCACCATCGCCGCATATGCGGATAATGCCGCTGTCGTTCACTATCATCCGGCACCGGAGACGAACCGTGAGCTGAAGCCGGAGGGCATGATTCTGGTGGATTCCGGCGGTCAGTATCTGGAAGGGACGACCGACATCACGAGAACCATCGCCCTGGGTCCGGTGACGGCAGAAGAAAAGAAATATTTTACGCTTGTTCTTGCGGCGCACCTTCGTCTGGAAAATGCGGTCTTTCATCAGGGATGCCGCGGAGTCGCGCTGGATTATGCCGCCCGTGAGGTTCTCTGGAAGCACGGGCTGGATTACAATCACGGAACGGGGCACGGCGTCGCTTATCTCGGACCGGTGCATGAACGCCCGAACAATATCCGCTTCCGCGCCGTATCGAACAATCTGGATTCCGTCAATGCCGTGCTGGAGCCGGGAATGATCACGTCCGACGAGCCGGGACTTTACATTGAGGGAAAATGCGGAATCCGCACGGAGAATCTGATTCTCTGCGTGAACAATGTGAAAAATGAGTTCGGCCAGTTTTATTCCTTTGAGCCGCTGACTCTGGTGCCGATTGATCTGGATGCGGTGGATCTGAACTGGCTCACCGATGGGGACATCGACATGCTGAATGCCTATCATCGCAGAGTGCGGGAGGTGATGACGGCGAGACTTCTGCCGGAGGAGCAGAAGTGGCTTGAGCACGCCACCCGGGAAGTTCACCGGTGAGACACCGCCGCGCTGCGATCACGGCCGGATTAAAGAAAATGTAATAGAAAGGACAGACAATTTCGAAAGAAATCTGAGATAATAGAGCAGGTGGATAAAATCCAGCCTGCTCTGTTTGCTGTCATACGATATTTCACAGAAATTCCGGTGACAGAGAAACGCTTTGCGAGCAGCAAGCCACACCCCGTGTCTGCACGAGGGCCTGGCGACTGGTTTTTTTGGGAGGTATTCATGAATCAAAATAGAAAACATAATCTGGCATGGCAGGCGGCAGCAGGTGTTCTGTCGCTGATGCTGACGGCCGCGGCGCCGATGGCTTCTTACGCGGGTCCGTCGGACAGTACGGCGGTAACCGCGGTGCAGGGACCGGGGGCGGGTTCGTCTTCCGGTTTTGCTTCCGGATCGACCGTGAGCTCCGTGACCAGCCCGTCCGGCACCAGCTCCGGTGCGTCGACCGCCCGCGGGCGATCCTCCGTCTACGATACCGCAAGTCAGGGAACCGTCAGCGTGAACGGCACGGCTGCGGTCACCGATCCGATCCGGACCGGCATTTCCACCGATGCGGCGCATTTCGGCGCGATGGCAAAAGGCGTGGATCTGTCCCGATGGAACAGTGTGACGGACTGGAATGCGGTGGCGAAAGACGGCATTTCCTTTGCGATCCTTGCAACAAGGGGAAACGGCGCGGAGGATGTGACCTTCCGCCCCAACGCCATCGGAGCCGCAAAACACGGAATCCGGATCGGCGCATACATTTACTCTTACGCGAAGACGGAAGAAGAGGCCATCGCCGAGGCGGACTTTGTGCTGAAAACGGTTAAGGATTATCCGATCTCGCTGCCCATCTTCTTTGACGCGGAAGATGAGAATACAACGGGAACCCTGTCCAAGGCAGAGGTGGCCCGTCTGGTCAATGCGTTCTGCGGGCGCATCAAAGAGGCGGGATATTATCCGGCACTCTACTGCAACGAGCACTGGATTGCCAACAAGATCGACATGAGCGCCGTGAACTGGGACGTCTGGGTCGCGCGATACGCGGATCAGTATACTTATAAGAAAGCGACGATCTGGCAGCAGTCCTCCAAGGGAAGCGTGAACGGAATCACCGGAAATGTCGACATCGACTACATGTTCCGGGATTACTCCGATAAAGTAGACGGCAACACGTGGAGGACGATCGACGGACAGCGCTACTATTACAAGAATCACGTCATTCAGAAGGCAACCTGGGTCAATGACGGCGCCAACTGGTATTATGCCGATGCCGACGGTGTTCCGGTGGCCGGCTGGCTGAAGGATTCCGGCAGCTACTATTATCTGAACAGTGACGGAAAGATGGCAACCGGCTGGAAGGAAATCAACGGAGACTGGTATTATCTGAAGAGCAGCGGCGCGATGGCAACCGGCTGGAGACAGATCGACAATAACTGGTATTACCTGAACTCGAACGGCGTCATGCAGACCGGAGTGCAGACCATCGGCGGAAAGACCTACTATCTTAAGGGCGACGGAAAGATGGCAACCGGCTGGAATGAGATCGGCGGAGATTCGTATTACTTTGATGCCGACGGTTCGATGGCAACCGGCTGGCGTGAAGCGGACGGCAGCTGGTACTATCTGAAGAAAGACGGAAAACGGCAGACCGGATGGCTCACGCAGGGCGATTTGACCTATTATCTTAAGGGCGACGGAAGGATGGCGACCGGATGGCAGGAGGTTGACGGCGCATGGTATTACTTCCACAGTGACGGAAGAACGGCGACCGGATGGATCGGGGGAAATGGAAGCTGGTATTACCTCGGTGAGAACGGTCAGATGAAGACCGGATGGATTTCGGACAAGGGAAAATGGTACTATCTGGGGGCTGACGGTAAGATGCTTACCGGCTGGCAGACCATCGGCAATACCCTGTATCATCTGGAAGATTCCGGTGCGCTGACGGTGAATGCGGTGATCAGTAACGGTCAGACCTGGTATCAGGCGGATGCCGGCGGTGCCTGCACCGAGACGGCAGCGCCGGGAACCGAGGCGACAGCCCCGCAGGCAGAAAATACGGCGCAGGCCCAGCAGCCGGGAACTGTTTCCGTGACCGGACCGGACAGCCGGCAGCAGTCCGGTCCGCAGGGAACGGCTTCTGTACCAGGGCAGAGTTCAGGATCGTACGGTCCGGGGAGTGTCCAGTGAAAATCGCAATGATTTCAGATCTCCATACGGATATCAATGAGGCCTATCCGGTGATCGAACTGACTGCGGCAAGAGCAAAGGAACTGAATGCGGATGTTCTTCTCGTTGCCGGGGATATTTCCGAAGATCCGGACCGGACAATCCGTGAGATGCGGCGTCTGGCGGAGATTCTTCCGGATGTGGCGGTCCGGTATGTTCCCGGAAATCACGATATGTGGAATAAGCACTGTCCGGAGCGATCAACGGAAGAAATATACCGGATGTATTCCGGTGATATCCTCTGTCTTTCCGGACAGGTGAGCAGTTCCGCAGACCGCGAAAAGAACATGAAAGTCCGTTTTACCGGCGATATCGGCTGGTATGATTACAGTTTTGCATCTCCGGATCACAGCCGGGAAGAACTGGATTCCATGACAAAGGGAGGACGGACCTGGCAGGATAAGTTCTTCAATCAGTGGACCGGCGACAATGACGCCGCATGCAGTGATCAGCTTTCGAGAATCGAATCGCAGCTTTCTGCATGCCGGGAAGGTCCGGTGATTGCTGTGACGCATATGCTTCCGATCCGGGAGTTCTGCGTTCCCGAGTCTCAGGAGGGATGGGGATTTTTTAACGCCTATCTCGGCACGGAAAAACTGCATGAACTGTTCCGGAAATATCCGGTGGCCGCGGCGGTCTGCGGGCACGTGCATTACCGGAAGGTTCTGCAGAAAGACGGAATTCTCTATATCTGTCCCTGTCTCGGTTACCATACGGAATGGCCGCTCTGCGGACTGGCGGACAATGAACCGGCAACCCATGTGGCGGATGCCATGCAGCTTCTGGAACTGTGACAGCGCATGGAAAGAAAATAAGAAACCGCGCCTGCCTGTTTTTCACGATCAGAGGGGGAGCCGGTAACGGATGTTCAGAATCGTGTGCATTGTTGCATTTTAAACCGAAACATAATAGAATGTGTATGTTCATGGACTTTAAAGTGAACAAGTATGGTTAAAAATGGTAATTATCAGGAGGAAACAGAATGTCAGAAGGTTTTTTCAGCCGCCTGTTCGGCGCATCCGATAACGGAGCACAGCAGGCCAATTCAGTCGCATCCCCGTATACCGGTGCGAAGAAGCCGGTAAAGGTCGTTGAGACCGTACTCCGCGATGCGCACCAGTCTCTGATTGCAACAAGAATGACAACAGAGCAGATGATGCCGATTATCCCGAAGATGGATGAGATCGGATACTACGCGGTAGAGTGTTGGGGAGGAGCGACATTTGACTCCTGTCTCCGATTCCTGAATGAGGATCCGTGGAACAGACTGAGAAAGCTCAGAGACGGATTCAAGAAGACAAAGCTTCAGATGCTTTTCCGCGGTCAGAACATTCTCGGATATAATCACTACGCAGACGATGTCGTAGAGTATTTTGTTCAGAAGTCTGTAGCAAACGGTATCGATATCATCCGTATCTTTGACTGTCTGAATGATATCCGCAACCTTGAGACAGCGGTGAGAGCGGCAAAGAAGGAGAAGGCTGAGGCACAGATCGCGCTGAGTTATACTCTCGGTTCCGCATACACACTGGACTATTGGAAGAACATTGCCAAGAATATCGAAGCGATGGGCGCGGATTCCCTCTGCATCAAAGATATGGCAGGTCTTCTGACTCCGTACAAGGCACAGGAGCTTGTGAGCGCACTCAAAGAGAGCGTAAAGATCCCGATCGATCTTCACTCCCACTATACCTCCGGTGTTGCAGCAATGACATATCTGAAGGCTATCGAGGCCGGATGTGACCGCATTGATACCGCGATTTCCCCGTTTGCGATGGGTACTTCCCAGCCGGCAACCGAGGTTATGGTTGAGACACTCAAGGGCACAAAGTACGATACCGGTCTGGATATCGAGAAGCTTTCCGAGATCGCAGAGTACTTCCAGCCGCAGAGAGAAGAGGATATCCAGAGCGGACTTCTCAACACAAAGGTTCTCGGCGTAAACATCAATACACTCCGTTATCAGGTTCCGGGCGGAATGCTGTCCAACCTGGTTTCCCAGCTGAAGGCAATGAATCAGGAGTCCAAGTATGAGGAGGTTCTCAAGGAGATCCCGAGAGTTCGTGCTGATTTCGGTGAGCCGCCGCTGGTAACTCCGTCTTCCCAGATCGTTGGTGCTCAGGCCGTATTCAACGTTATGATGGGTGAGAGATATAAGATGATCCCGAAGGAGTCCAAGAAGTTCCTGAAGGGTGAGTTCGGTAAGACGGTTAAACCGTTCAATCCGGAAGTTCAGAAGAAGGCTATCGGCAACGAAGAACCGATCACCTGCCGTCCGGCAGACCTGATCGCTCCGCAGCTGCCGGATTACGAGGCAAAGATTGCGCAGTGGAAGAGACAGGATGAGGATGTCCTGACCTATGCTCTGTTCCCGCAGGTTGCCGAGGAATTCTTCAAGAAGAGAGAAGCCGGACAGACAACCTAATGGTGCTGACATGTTAATAACCCGATAAATTCCGTAAGCCTGCTGTTTTTTTGCTTTCTCAGAAAGTGAAAAAGCAGCAGGCTTTTGATATGTCCGGGGATTATTGCGCGTCCTTCTGTGACAGGCAAAGGAGAAAAGCGGACTTGTACGTGTTGTTGCATAATCTTACAAAATTCTTACAAATGCGCAGAAAACAGGCCACGGATTTTAAACATTTCTAACTCTCGTTGCACAATTCTATACAAAACTTTATAATGTTAACGATGAAACAATGCATATTTTATGCGGTCGAAGTCCGCCTGCGGACTTTGTTTTTTGCATTAAAACATGAAAAGAATTGCTGCCGGACAGGGCAGAACGGAGATATATGATGAAAAAACCGAATTTAAAAGGAATCTGCGCGATGCTTCTGGGCGCGGCGGCGGTTTTCACGCCGGCGGCACAGTGCGCGCGGAATCCGTTTGGCATTGTCGCTTACGCCGAAGAACGTTCCGGAACCGTGAACGCCACCAGCCTGAACGTCCGAAAGGGGCCGGGAACGTCTTATTCCGCTGTGACAAGGCTGAACAAAGGTGCAAGAGTTGCCGTTCTTGAAGAGACACGAGGGACGGACGGCAACCAGTGGTATAAGATCCGATACGGAAGTACCGTCGGGTACGTATCTTCGTCCTACATCCGGATCGGAAGCACGGCTGCCGTGTCCGACGCAGGATTTGACAGTGAACTGAGTTCGGGAGGATTTCCGGAAAGTTACCGGCCGATGCTGCAGGAACTTCATGCGTCCTATCCGAACTGGACATTCAGGGCGTATAAGACCGGGCTTTCCTGGAATACGGTTATCAACGAAGAGAGCAAAGTCGGAAGAAATCTTGTTGCGAGAGACAATATTTCCTCCTGGAAATCGACGGAAGACGGAGCATACGACTGGAATAACGGAACGTGGACCGGTTTCGACGGTTCAACCTGGGTTGCGGCATCCAGAGAGATCATCGAGTACTACATGGATCCGAGAAATTTTCTGAATGACAGCTACATTTTCCAGTTTATGGACCAGAGTTACAATGAGTCCCTGCAGTCGGAAGAGGGACTGACCCAGATGGTGAAGGGAACCTTCCTTGCGGGAACCGTTTCTTCTTCGGGCTCGTCTTCCGGCAGCTCGGTGCCGGGATCGTCCTCGGGTGCAGCCACCGGGCCGGCAGCGGGACCGGGGCAGTCGGGGAGCGGATTTACCGACTCGACGGTTCAGACTTCGTCGGTCACCTCATCGGGAGCGCCCGGAGCAGCGGACGCGGAGTCCGGTTCCCAGCCGGGCGGAACATCCGGCGAGACGTATGTCAGCATCATCATGGATGCGGCAAGGGAATCCGGCGTCAATCCTTATATCATCGCTTCCATGATTCTTCAGGAGCAGGGAGCACAGGGACAGGGCCGCAGCATTTCCGGTACCGTGACGGGATACGGCGGTTACTATAACTTCTTCAATATTGAGGCGTACACATCCGGCTCGATGAGCGCCGTGGAGCGCGGACTCTGGTGGGCTTCCCAGTCCGGTTCCTACGGGAGACCCTGGAACAGTGTGAGGGCATCCATTGTCGGCGGGGCAAAATGGTACGGCGAAAACTATGTAAAACGCGGACAGGTTAATCTGTACCTCAAGAAATATAATGTAACGTCGGACGGAACCTATAAGCACCAGTACATGACCAATGTTCTGGGCGCGGCGGCAGAGGGACTGAGTCTCGCGAAAATCAGCGCACTCAAGGAGTCTGCGGCAGTCTTCACAATTCCGGTATACAGCGATATGCCTTCGGAGCCGCGGCTGAAGCCAACCGGCGACGGAAGCCCGAACAACAAGCTTCGCGGCTTCGGCATTGAGGGATTCGGCATCACGCCGTCCTTCGCAAGAGATACGCAGGAGTACGAGGTTTCGGTGAATTCTTCCGCTGCGTCTCTGAAGGTCTGTGCGGCGGCCATCGATTCCTCCGCGGCCATCGCCGGAGCGGGGGAGATTCCGATCTCGGACGGCAGAAGTTCCGTGTCGGTGCAGGTTACGGCGGAAAATGGCGCAGTCCGGACATACACAATCAAGATCAACCGCTCGGCGGACGGACCGGAGTATAACAGTGCGATTCAGCCGGATATGAATGCGGCCGCATCGGTTTCCTCTTCGTCGAAGTCCTCGTCCTCGGAGGGATCCGCAACCGGTCCGGGCATGTCTTCGGCAAGCTGGACAACCAAGACCAGTTCTTCTTCGGAGAGCAGTTCTTCGAAGACAACTTCCACGGTCAGCACCGGCGGTTCCGGCACGGCTGCGGCAGGATCGTCCTCGGGACCGGGAACCGGCAGTTCAACAACCATCCGGCCCATCGGGGAGACAGCCGCAAGCGGATCTCCGACCGGGACAAACTCTGTGACAAAGGGACCGGGAGAAGGCGAAACAAAAGAGATTACCGGCTATCACGCATGGCAGGTGGAAGGCCCGGGACTCGGCAAGAGAAACTGACATTCGGCGCATAATGTCCGCCGGGCGTCCTCCGGAATGTGGAACGGAGAAACGAACCATCACTTGCGGACTTTGTTCTGCAGAAACCAGAAAACGGTCCTTTGGGGAACGGACTGCACTGAAAGGGAAGAGGTTAGAACGCATGAAGATGAGATTGAATCACGTGAAGTTTGCCGCGGTGGCGCTACTTGCCGCCGGCATACTTTCCGTCGGATCACCGGTTGGACGGATCACCGCCTGGGCATCCAGTGCCGTGATCTCTTTCTCTGATCCGGACACGAAAGTCGGAGACACCTTTAACGTCAATGTAAAAATCACTTCTACGGACGGAACGCTCGGATCTTCCAAAATGATGCTCAAATACGATTCTTCCGTGATTGAGTTTCAGGGCGGAAGCAACGCCAGCGGCGGCGCGGGAGCAGTCAAACTCTCCGGAAGCGTCGATTCCACCAATGCGAAATCCGTGACCTACCAGCTGAAATTCAAGGCCCTGTCGGAGGGCAACACCACCATCAAGGTGGATGACTATGAGGTGTATGACGCAAACTCCAAGAATGTCGATGTCAGCAAGGTCGGAAAATCCAGTATTCGCGTGAAAAAAGGCAGCGGAAGCACTTCCGGCAAGACCGCGCTGAAGACTCTGAAGGTTTCCAGCGGATCGCTGTCGCCGGCATTTTCCCCGGATATCACCTCTTATACGGTGAATGTCGGAGAGGATGTCACCGATTTCACGGTGAATGCCGAGGCGGAGGACAGCTCCGCGAAGGTTCATATTACCGGAGACACGATTCTCAAGGACGGCGTCAATACCGTCGAGTGTGAGGTGTCTTCTCCGGACGGTGCGTCGACCCGCAAATACATAATCACCGTGAATAAGGGCGCGGCAGCGACGACGGCGTCTTCCGGCGAAAAGACCGCATCTGCGGTGCTCAGCAGTGAGAAAGCTACTGTGGACAGCACGGAGTATACCGTTGCCCAGTCCTTTGATTCCAAACTGATTCCGGCGGGATTTGAAGAGGGATCCGTTGAGTATAAATCAGCCAGCATCATGTGCGCGAAAACGGAGAGTCTGTGTCTTCTCTATCTGGTGGATGCGGCCGGAACCGGAAACTTCTACATTTATGATCAGCAGACAGACGCGTTCTCGCCGTTTGTGACCATCAAATTGACCGAAAAGTCCATCGTGGTGCTCACGCCGGATGATACGGTAGCCATTCCGAAGGGGTTTTCACAGACGACGATTCAGCTGAACGGAAATTATGAGGTGGTCGGATGGACGCCGGATTCCGGGGAATCTTCCTCGGATTACTGTCTGGTTTACGGAATGAACTCGGCAGGAGAAAAGGGCCTTTACAGCTATGATCTGTCAGAGAAGACCATGCAGCGGTATTTTGAGAAGCCGGGCGGTCTTTATGATGATGCGCAGATTGAAGAGATCATCGACAAATACAATGCGCTTCAGGATAAATACAACCATCGTTTCCTGATTATGGCAGCCCTCGCTTTCGGATGTGTGATCCTCTTTATTACCATCGTCAATCTCCTTCTTCACCGGCATGACCGGATCGAGGAGGCCAGAGAAGAGGCGATGCGGAGAGATTACTACGAGGAGGACACGGGCCGCAGGGGACGCGGCAGAAGAGCGGCGGAAGACGGACCGGAGATTCCGTTTGCGGTGAAGCGCCGTTCCGACGGCGCGGACCGCGGGAACCGGCCGGATCGAAGACCGGAGCAGGAATCTCACCGTACCGCCAAAAAAGCGGTGAAGACCGACTTTGAGGAGTCCAGGGCGGAAAATGATTCCCGAAGTCGGAACTCGGCAACCCATGACAGTGAGCGGCCGTCCCGATCCAGAGGGAAAACGGTTCGGAACCATCCGCGTTCCGCAGCAGAGGATGACGTGGACGTGCAGGATCTTTGACGGATCCGCAAATCCTTCAATATGGTATTGACAGCATGACAGGCCGCCTTCGGGCGGCCTGTCATGCTGTCATGGGAAAGTGCTCCGCCAGGAAAGAGGCACCTTACAGTGAACAGCGGCGGCGCGTCGGGGTTTCCGGACAAAAGACCGGCAAATCCTCTGATGAAAAAGCTGATTTCTGTATTCAAATTCCTCTTTCCGACGATAGATATAATGGGAAACCGGATGGTTGGAAGGATCGGACCGAGTATTTGCCAAGGTAGACAAAAACAGTTAATTGTTATATAATCAATAGAACAATTAACGGAGCCATGGACCGGTTCCCACAGATTCAAAAAGGGGGCGAAGCATGATCGTCGAGGTCGATTTCAATAGTGACGAAGCGCTGTATATTCAGCTGCGAAACCAGATCATCGTCGGCATCGCCTGTGACAGGCTGCTGCCGGGTGATACGCTGCCGTCCGTGCGCCAGCTCGCCAGTGATATCGGAATCAATATGCATACGGTCAACAAGGCGTATGCGGTGCTGAGACAGGAAGGTTTTGTAAAACTGGACCGGCGAAAAGGTGCCGTGATCGCCGTGGATGAGGACAAGATGAAAACGCTGGCGCAGATCCGCCACGATATGGGAGTTCTGCTGGCGGCAGCATCCTGTAAAAATGTGACCCGGGAGGAGATTCATCGTCTGGTGGATTCCATCTATGACGAATTCCCGTGTCAGTGCAGGAAATATCAGGAAAAGAAACAGGAGGACCAGACGAATGTTATGTGAACGATGCAAGATCCGCGAAGCGAATGTCCGTTACACAGAGATTATGAACGGCGTCAAGACAGAGCATAACCTCTGTATGCAGTGCGCCGGTGAGATGAATCTCGGGCAGGGCGGTTTTGTGGTAGACGGTGATATGACCATCGGCAAGCTTCTTTCCGGACTTCTCGGGCTTTCCTCCGTGACGGACAGCAACGAGAGACTGCGGGAGGTTGTCTGCCCGACATGCGGCACAACATACGAGGAGTTTGTCAGCAACAGCCGTTTCGGCTGTGCGGACTGTTATCACGTGTTTGACCTGCTGATCGGCGAAAAGATCCGTCAGCTACAGGATAACGGGTCGCATAAGGGAAAGCATCCGAAGATGCGGCCGATTGTCCAAAAGGCAGGAGCGAAGGAGCCGGATACCGGAAATGCAAAGGAAAAACCGGATTCTCTCCGGGAGGAAATGCGTCAGATGGAGCGGGCGCTGAAAGACGCGGTGGCCGCGGAAAACTATGAGATGGCAGCTGTTTACCGGGATAAACTTCATGAACTCCGCGAAGAACTGGCTGCCTCGGCCGGACCGGCGGAGGAATCGGGAAAGAAAGGCGGTGATCCGTCATGAGTACATGGATTGACTGTGTAAAAAACGATCCGTCCAATGTGGTGGCGAGCCGGGTACGGCTTGTCCGGAACTGGGACGAATACCGTTTTCCGTCGAAACTTGCCGATGAGGAGGCGGATGAGATGGTCCGCCGTCTCAAAGATCTGTTCCGCGATCTTCCGGATCGGGACGGGAAAGACTATGACTATCACAGTTTCCGCAGCCTGAAGGAGATTGACCGGATCGCGCTGCAGGAGCGCAGACATCTGAATAAGACACTGGTGGACAAAAAGACGCCCGGAGGCATCATTCTCTCCGAGGATGAGAGAGTCGGTCTTGTATTGAATGCCGACGACCATATCCGCCTTTCCGTTCTCCATGAGGGAGCCGGACTGGAGGAATGCTGGGAAGAGGCGGACCGTCTGGACGATTACATCAACGAGAAGATCTATTACGCATTCAATGAAAAATACGGATATATGACGGCCTATCCGACAAATGTCGGAACCGGGATGAAGGCTTCCGTGCTTCTCCATCTTCCGTCGCTGAACGCGAGTCAGCGGTTTCAGGGCTTTATGTCGGATATGTCCCGTTTCGGCGTGGGTGTCCGCGGAGTGTACGGAAGAGGCAAGGAAAACTACGGCGATCTCTACGAAATCTACAATCAGAAGACGCTGGGCGTAACCGAGCAGGAGATTCTTGACCGCGTCGGCTATGTGGCGGGACAGGTTGCCGATCAGGAGCGGAAGATCCGGACGGGGACGCTGCAGAAGCATCGCCTGATGATGGAAGATGAGGCATACAAAGCTTACGGCGTTCTGAAATACGCTCGGAAGCTGAGCGTAAAGGAAGCGATGATCTTCCTGTCCCACGTCCGCTGCGGGACGGAGGATAAGCTCCTGACGCTGTCCAGTCCGGTCAGCATTTACAGCATTATGATCGGAGTGCAGCCGGCAAATCTTCAGCGGTCCGCGCAGAAACCGCTGGACCAGGATGAACTGGCAATGGAGCGCGCAAGGTATGTCCGGGAGAAACTACCGGATCTGGAATGATCATGAGACAGAAAGGAAACGATATGTTTGATCGATTTACCGAGAGGGCGAAAGAAGCAATCCGTCTGGCGGTGGAAGCAGCACAGGAAACCAGCGGCGGTTATGTCGGAACCGAACATCTTCTTCTCGGCCTGGTGCGGGAAGGAAACGGAACCGCAGCGGTGGTGCTGAACAGTCACGGAATCACCGAGCAGAGAATTCTGGATGTGATGGAGAAACTGGTCTCTCCGGAGACGCCGACCGCCGTGGCCGGCGATGCGGAGTATACGCCGGGGGCAAAAAAGATTCTGCAGAGCAGTTATGAGGAGGCGGTCTTTTTCAAGGCGCCGCTGGTGGGCACCGAACATATTCTGATCGCCATTGTCAAGAGCGGAAGCTGTACCGCGTCCCGGCTGTTGTACACGCTGAATGTCAACCTTCAGAAGCTTTACATCGACCTGATGGGAGCAATGGGCGGAGACAGCTCGGAGGATTCGGAAGACGGTACGGCTTCTGGCCGCGGGTCCGCGCGGGCAAAAGACAAGAACGCCGGATCCGACACTCCGACGCTGGACAAGTACAGTGTAGATATGACGGAAGCGGCCAGAGAAGGAAAAATGGATCCGGTCATCGGCCGGGACAAGGAAATGCAGAGGGTAATCCAGATTCTCAGCCGCAGGACGAAGAACAATCCGTGTCTGATCGGAGAACCGGGCGTCGGAAAGACGGCGGTAGCCGAGGGACTTGCGGAGGCTATCGTGAACGGCGATGTGCCGGAATCGGTGGCGGACAAGCGCCTGATCCGTCTGGATATCTCCAGCATGGTCGCGGGAAGCAAATACCGCGGTGAGTTCGAAGAGCGAATCAAAAAGGTGATTGAAGAGGTGAAGAATGCCGGGGACATTCTCCTGTTCATCGACGAAATCCATACGATCATCGGAGCCGGCGGCGCAGAGGGCGCCATCGATGCGTCCAATATCATGAAGCCGTCCCTGGCCCGCGGAGAAATCCAGCTGATTGGTGCAACCACGGTGGATGAGTATCGAAAGCGAATCGAAAAGGATGCGGCCCTTGAGCGCCGGTTCCAGCCGGTTATGGTGGATGAGCCGGAGGAGGACGCCTGCATTGAGATTCTGAGAGGCTTAAAGAGCCGGTATGAAGACCACCATCAGGTACGGATCAACGATGAGGCGGTGGAGTCCGCCGTGCGTCTCTCCAAGCGTTACATCAATGACCGTTTCCTTCCGGATAAGGCGATTGACGTCATCGATGAGGCGGCATCCAAGGTTCGTCTGACCGGATACACCGAGCCGGGTGAGATTCATGAACTGGAGGAGGAACTCAGAGAGCTCGACGTGGACAAGGAGCAGGCTGTCCGGGAAGAGGAATTTGAGAGAGCCGGCGAGATCAAGAAGAAACAGGCGGAGAAGACCGCAAGAATTCAGGAGCTGCGCGAAAAGTGGAAGGCCGAGAAGGATTCCCGCAAACTCGTGGTGGGAGCCAATGAGGTCGCGGATGTCGTGTCGGAGTGGACCGGCATTCCGGTGAGAAAACTCAATGAAGGTGAGGCGGAGCGCCTCATGAAGCTGGAGGAAGTTCTCCATGCGAGAGTTGTCGGTCAGAATGAGGCGGTCAGCGCCGTTGCGAAAGCGATCCGCAGAGGAAGAGTCGGACTGAAAGATCCCAAACGTCCGATCGGTTCCTTCCTCTTCCTCGGCCCGACCGGTGTCGGAAAGACGGAGCTTTCCAAGACGCTCTCCGAGTCTCTCTTTGGTACGGAAAACGCCATGATCCGCGTTGACATGTCGGAATATATGGAAAAACAGAGTGTGTCCAAGATCATCGGATCGCCGCCGGGATATGTCGGTTACGAGGAAGGCGGACAGCTGGCGGAGAAAGTAAGAAGACATCCGTATTCCGTGGTACTGTTCGACGAGATTGAGAAAGCGCATCCGGACGTGTTTAACGTGCTCCTGCAGATTCTGGATGACGGTCATATCACCGACGCGCAGGGACGCACGGTGGATTTCAAGAACACCGTGATCATCATGACCAGCAA
The DNA here is from genome assembly GCF_900101295.1 of [Clostridium] aminophilum. GTDB lineage: Bacteria > Bacillota > Clostridia > Lachnospirales > Lachnospiraceae > Clostridium_R > Clostridium_R aminophilum_A. The sequence continues at coordinate 23,853 of NZ_FOIL01000014.1, forward strand.
TGCCGGTGCGGCCAACATCATTTCCCCGAAGCATGTGGGATTTGCCTCGGAAAATGACGAGAAGGCGGATTACACCTTCATGAAGGGAAAAGTCATGGATGAGGTAAAACGGATGTTCCGCCCGGAATTTCTGAACCGAATCGATGAGATCATTGTGTTCCATCCGCTGACGCAGGATGATATCAGTGAGATCACCCGCATCATGATCCGGAACATCAATCACCGCACATCCGCCCAGCTGGATATGAACCTGATCTTCAGTCCGGCGGCTGTGACCTGGCTTTCCAGGAAGGGTTATGACCCGAAGTACGGTGCGAGACCTCTCCGCAGAACATTCCAGAATGAAGTGGAAGACAGGCTTTCGGAGGCCCTTCTGGAAGGGAAAATCAGCCGCGGCGACGATGTCCGCGTCACTGCGCCGAAAGACGCGCAGAAGCTGACATTTTCCAAGGCAAAAAAGAAATCCACTGGCAATAAAAAGGCGAGTGTGATAAGATAACCATACCAACAGATGACTGCGATGGCAGGAATACTTCAGGAGGACATGAGAGATGTCGGTAGTGAAAGATTTACTTCAGGTTGAGAGCGACGGAACCATCAGCTTCGGAAACTATGAACTGGATGCAAAGCAGAAACTCTCCGATTTTGAATATCAGGGGGATATCTACAAGGTTAAAACCTATGCGGACATCACGAAACTGGAAAGAAATGAGACCTTCGTCTATGAATCGGTCCCGGGAACTGCAGTAAATCACTTCAAAGTGGGTGACGGATTTGTTGAGTTTACCGTAGAAGGCATCCAGGATGCACAGATCACGCTTCAGATGCAGGAAGACAGCGAGTACAGCGTGCTGGTCAACGGAGAGGATGCCGGAAAGATGCAGACAAACCTGAGCGGAAAACTGGTGATCAGTGTAGAACTGGAAGCATCGAAGCCGGTTTCCATCCGTGTAGAATCCAAATAATTCTGATTCGGTCAGAACGGGTTTCGGCGATCGGCGAATCAAAAGCCGGACACCGGAATAACTCAAAGGACAATCATTTCAGCGGATATCGGTCACGGATCGGTATCCGCGTTTTTGTTTTATAGTCTGCCTTCGGACTTTTTCTGATCCGTTTAGAAATGAAAATGAAATTTGACATGAAAAAGACAAAAAAATGTTTGCTGATTTTCAACACAATTAACGAAAAGTAGGGTAAAATAAGAAAGATGGTGTCTGCACATACTGTGCGCGAGGATGGTTCAGCATCAAGAATGTGGAGGATACATGGCAAAATCAAAGAAGACCGCATTCTTCTGCAGCGAATGCGGACACGAATCTGCGAAATGGACGGGCCAGTGCTCGGCCTGTAAAGCATGGAATACCATGGTGGAAGCACCGGCAGAGCCGGTGAAGATTGCCGGACATGCCGGAAGAAGCATTGCGATCGGTGCAGGCTCCAATGCAGAGCCGATGCGGCTGGATGAGATTGATCTGGATGAGGAAGACCGGACATCGACCGGTTACGGGGAACTGGACCGGGTTCTCGGATCCGGTATCGTCAAGGGATCGCTGGTGCTGGTCGGAGGCGACCCGGGAATCGGTAAATCGACGATTCTTCTGCAGGTCTGCCGGAATCTTGCGGGAAATGAGAAAAAAGTGTTATATGTCTCGGGAGAGGAATCTCTCAAGCAGATCAAGATCCGGGCGAACCGGATCGGAGAGGTGAGGGGACCGCTGGCATTTCTGAGCGAGACCAATCTCGGCACAATTGCGGAGGTTCTCCGGAAGACCAGACCGGATATTGTGGTCATTGACTCCATTCAGACCATGTTCATGGATGAAGTCACATCTGCCCCCGGTTCGGTCAGTCAGGTCCGGGAGTGCACGAATGTTCTGATGCAGATCGCCAAGGGCGAGGGAATCACAGTATTCATCGTCGGTCATGTCACGAAGGAAGGCGTTGTCGCCGGTCCGAGAGTGCTGGAACACATGGTGGACACGGTACTCTATTTTGAGGGGGACCGCTATGCGTCCTACCGGATTCTCCGAAGCGTTAAAAACCGGTTCGGATCCACGAATGAGATCGGGGTATTCGAGATGCGGGAGGACGGCCTTCGGGAGGTTGAGAATCCGTCGGAATTCATGCTGGAGGGAAGACCGGAAGATGCTTCCGGTTCCGCGGCGGCCTGCCTGATGGAAGGTACGAGACCGCTCATGCTGGAGGTTCAGGCCCTCACCACAAGGACCAGCTTCGGAATGCCCAGAAGAGTGGCAGCAGGCGCGGATTACAACCGGGTGAATGTTCTGATGGCGGTGCTGGAAAAACGCTGTCATCTGGAAATGTCTTCGTATGACGCTTATATCAATATTGCCGGGGGCATGAAAATGAACGAGCCGGCGCTGGACCTGGCGATCGTGCTTGCGCTGGTGTCCAGCTATAAGGATATCCCGATCAGTGAAAAAACCGTTGTTTTCGGTGAGGTCGGCCTCGCCGGAGAGGTGAGATCGGTTTCCATGGCAGAGCAGAGAGTGAAAGAAGCAATCCGGCTTGGTTTTACAACCTGCATTCTGCCGCGTTCCAATATGACAAGAATGGATCTGCCCGACGGCATCGGACTGGTCGGAGTCAGAAATGTGCGTGAAGCTATTGATCTTTTGAAAAGAGTCTAATCAAGGGTGATATATGGTTGGAAAATTCTTACGGAAGTATGCGTACGCATTTTTTCCGGTGATCGCAGCGCTTGTTCTCAACACGACCGGCTATGTGCTGATCGGGAAACATGCGCTCATCGGTCCGCTGCATGATTTTTCAATTCCGCTGGATCACCGGATACCGCTGGTTCCGGTGTTTATCTTCATCTACATCGGGGCGTTCCTGCAGTGGGCGATCGGATATCTGACGGCCATGGCGGAGAATCCGACATTTTGCTATAAGGCGTTCAGCAGTGAGATTTATGCAAAAATACTGGCATTGATCTGTTTTGCCGTCATTCCGTCGACGATTATAAGGCCGGAAGTGGACGGTACGGGAATCGCGTGTGCACTGACCCGCTTTGTGTATGCGAAAGACTTTGCGGTAAATCTGTTTCCGTCCATTCATTGCCTGGAAAGCTGGTTCTGCTTTCGGACGGCGATGGCGGAGCACCGTCCGAACTGGTATAAGACAGCGATGGCCGTGATGACGGTTCTGGTGTGTCTGTCCGTCGTTTTCGTGCGTCAGCACGTGATCGTGGATATCATCGGAGGCATCGCCGTCATGGAAATCGGCTTTCTGATCGCACGGCGGTGGGATCTTTCCTGGATTTTTCACAGGATTGGAAGGAAAGTCTATCAAAAGCTTACGGAGCTTATGGATTAAAAGAACGAGACAGAGAGGGGGTGATTCGTTGCGGGAAGATGGTAGGGATCCACGATCCGAAACGGATATCCTTCCGAAATATGATGACGAAACCGGTACCGTAAACGGGGATGGGGCACCTGACGGGAATGCCCACACCGATAAGACGGAAACGGATGAAGAAAAGGAAAATGTGATCGGCAGGCAGCTGAAGCGAAAGGCGCTGTGGAGTGTCGCCGCGCTCGTTCTGGCTGTCCTCAGTGTCTGGGCGGTGGCGTCGCAGGCGAGAACCTTGACGGAGGGATCGGTCATCCGTGATCTGAAGCATCTGAAACCCGGCTGGACAGTCTGTGCGGCGCTCTCCATGATCGGCTTTATCTGGTTTGAAGGTGAAGCAATCCGGGCGATTCTTCAGGGGCTGGGAATCCGGATTCCATATCGCCGGGGGTTTCTCTATGCTGCCGGTGATGTCTATTTTTCAGCCATTACACCTTCTGCATCCGGCGGTCAGCCGGCGAGCGCGTTCTTTATGATGAAGGACGGGATTTCCGGAGCGATGACCACCGCGGCTCTGGTGATGAATCTGGTTTTTTACACCGAAGCACTTCTTGCATCCGGAATCATCGGTGTGCTGTGCTTTCCGGGAGTGTGGCAGTGTTTCAGTATTTTGTCAAAAATTCTGATCGTGTTCGGCTGCGCTGTGATTGTCGGACTGGCGATCGGCTTCCATCTGTTTCTTCGGATGCCCGGTATGCTGGAAAAAGCCTGGATGGCATGTATTCACATCGGTTACCGCTGGCATCTGGTGAAACAGCCGGACAAACACATTAAAAAAATGCATGAGACGATGGACCGCTACCGCCGCAGCGTCAGCATGATGGCGGGACAGAAGCGGTTTCTGACCAAAGCATTCTTCTGTAATCTGGCGCAGCGAATCTCCATGATCTCCGTCACCGCCTTTATCTATCTGGCACAGGGCGGAAAAATCTCCCATATTCTTCAGGTCTGGTCCGTCCAGTGTTTCGGGACCATCGGAAGCTATTGTGCGCCGATTCCGGGAGGAATGGGCGTCGCGGATTTCCTTCTGCTGGATGGGTTTCAGGGAATCCTGAACCGGGAGGCGGCGGTTCGTCTCGAAATTCTCAGCAGAGGATTGGCGTTTTACGTCTGTGTTCTGATCAGCGGCATTGCGGTCGCGATCGGAGCGGTCCGGCGCTATCGGAGAGAGCAGAAAAAAGAAACTGATAACAAAATTTAATGATAAGAGTAGGGATTTAACATGATAGGATTCTGGGATTACACTGTGTGGCTTACATATTTGTCACTTCTTTCCGCTTTCTGCGGAGTGCTTGTCACACTTCACGGAAACGGTCATCCGTTTATGGGCGCGTTTTTTCTGATGTTTTGCGGCCTTTGTGACTCATTTGACGGAATGGTGGCAAGAACGAAGAAAGACCGCTCACAGATGGCGAAGGATTTCGGTGTACAGATCGACTCCCTTGCGGATCTGGTTGCATTCGGGTTTCTTCCGGCTGCGATCGGTGACGGAATGCTCAGAGCCGGAGCACAGCTCTCGGATGTGCCGCACATCCGGAGCGGTCAGCCGACCATATTCCTGTTCGCTATTATGATGTTCTATGTGCTGGCTGCCATGGTGAGGCTGGCATACTTCAACGTCACGGAAGAAGAGCGTCAGAAGATGACGGTGGGATCGAGAAAGTATTATATCGGTCTGCCGGTTACCATCTCCGCGCTGATCTTCCCGACGGTGCTGCTGTTCCAGTATGTGCTTCCGCAGGATGTGACGTATGCATATTTTGCGGTTCTTTTGATCACGGCTCTTCTTTTTCTTGGAAAATTCCGTGTGCCGAAGCCGAAGCTGAAAGAAATTCTGGTTCTGGTCGGAATCGGCGGAGTTGAGTTTGTGATTCTTCTGATTCTTCGCATGATTATTTCCTATCGCGGGAGGTAATGAATGACATCACTGGAATTTCTTTATCACACCGTTTGGGGACGCCGTATCCTGAAAATACTGACGGCGAGAAAACTTTCACAGGTAGCCGGGATGTTTCTGGATTCTCCTCTCTCGGTACCGCTGATTGCGCCGTTTGTCCGTATGAATCATATCGATCTGTCGGTCTGTCAGAAGCGGCATTTCCGGAATTTCAACGAATTCTTTACCCGTGAACTAAAGGAAGGAGAGCGTCCGGTCGACATGGATCCGGACATTCTGATTGCGCCCTGCGACGGACTTCTGTCAGCGTATGAGATTAAGGATGACACGGTGATCCCGGTGAAGCAAAGCCGGTATCGTATCCCGGATCTCCTGCGTGACCGTGAGCTGGCAAAACGGTTTCGCGGAGGAACCTGTCTGGTGTTTCGGCTCTGTGTTACGCATTATCATCGATATTGTTATGCCGACAGCGGCGTGAAGGGGAGGAACATCTTTCTTCCGGGCATTCTTCATACGGTTCAGCCGATTGCTCTTCGGGAGTTTCCGGTATTTACCGAGAACTGCCGTGAATACACGTTGATTGAGTCGCCGAATTTCGGATCCATGATCCAGATGGAAGTCGGTGCAATGCTGGTGGGGAAGATCCAGAATTATAAGGAATACGGTCCGGTGACCCGCGGAGAGCAGAAGGGACGGTTCCTTTACGGCGGTTCCACGATTATTCTTCTTCTGGAGAAGGGCAAAGCCCGCATCAGTCCCCGCGTTTTTGAGCAGACGGCCGGCGGACGGGAGATTCCGGTCCGTATGGGGCAGATGATCGGAAGACGTGCGCAGGGTGACAAATGATCTTCGGTGATGATGCTGCAAAAGGAATCATGACATGAGGACTGCACGAGCGTTTGAAATAAATTTCTGAATTATACGGAAAAAAGATTTGACAGATACAATTCAATGTGGTAATATACTCAAGTCGGCACGAAATGCCGACAATACGGGAATAGTTCAATGGTAGAGCTACGGTCTCCAAAACCGCCGATGGGGGTTCGAATCCCTCTTCCCGTGTTAATGATAAAACCGTTCAACTGAGCCATGAAGCTTGGTTGGGCGGTTTTTTGTTTCTTTGAAATGTGATTCAATGCAGAATAAAACGTCAAAAATGCGGTATTTTGGTATCATCTGAACCACAACTGAACCAAAAAACAGATCAGGGAATCAAAGCGATCCAGGATTTTCCAATGTTGTTTCGGAAAGCCTGATTATTCATAGTGGCCACGACAGGAGATGATTCGCAATTGCTCATCTTTGTACTCATAGACAAGTCGATCTGCATCATTGATCCGTCTGCTCCAATATCCGCTGAGATTTCCCTTCAATGGTTCCGGTTTTCCAAGCCCGGTGAAAGGCGTTCGCTGCGCGTCTTTTATAAGCAAATTGATTCGCTTCAATATTTTCTTGTCTTCAGACTGCCAGAAAAGGTAGTCTTCCCATCCTCGGTCTTCCCACAGTATCCCCATTAGTCATCGTCCTCCAGAAGTTCGTGCTCTGCGAAATGAGCCTTACCGGTTTTGATGTCATTCACGATGGTGTTCAGGTATTTCATATTGCTTTCTGAATAGAAAGGATCTGCCGAGACTTCAAACGGGATGCGATGTTCTCGGGTCATTTTTTTTGCGAAAATGGTAAATGCAGTGGTCATGGACATGCCCAGTTCATCGCAGAGCTTCTCCATGCTTTTCTTCAGTTCAGCATCCATTCGGAAATTGATATTTACAGCGTTGGACATATGATTAACCTCCGTTTATCTAAGACCTTTTGAAATAGCTTATAATTCTATTATATGTATAGTTCATTAGGAATCAATGATTTTCTTTATATTGTAATGAAAAATCATTACTTCTCTGAGCGGTAAGAGGATAAAATTCGAAAAGAATTTTTAAAAAATTAAAATTTGTGAATGGCATCATGAATGGCAAAGAAGATATCCAGATGAATGTCAGGAATATGTCATGAGAAATGAAAATGAGATTCATCGGGCGGATGTGTTTATTAACAATATGGTCATTGAATTTCAGCATAGCCCTATTTCTGAAAAAGAGTTTAATGAGCGTAATCAGTTTTATACCAGGAATGGACATTCTTTAGTATGGCTTTTTGACTGGACAGAGCAATACGGAGATAAACTGACGTCAAATGAAGAAGAAACGGTGTTCTATTGGAATCGGCCGAGAGGAATATTTGAGAATTTTGATCTGTACGGATCGGTTCACCTTTATGGTCAATTACGTAAACCAACGAATATTGACGATCGGGTTATTGTGCGGATTGTTGGTTTGGGATACGAAAGAATGAGCACGATCGAGAAAGAGAAGTATTCTGTGGGAGAATTCGTTGAATTGACGACATCTTTAAAAAGAAGAGGGAGAGCGGAGTCAATAGATAAAAGACGATTTTGTTTTGCATTTCCAATTGAAAAATTTACGAATGGTGCTTTGGCTGTGAATTCATGTCTGGTAAATGCAGATGGGATTGGACCTGTTCATCATAGAGAAGGGTATATTAATTGTGGGGAATGTGAATTCTGTGTTAGACAGGGGAAATTTCATGTTTATTGTTCTGCGCGATATCGGGATTTTCTGAATTCGGATATTAACGAAATGATTTATCGCGTAGAAAAAAGAGGAGAGAATCAAGACATTATACAGATTGTTTATATGGATTCATGTTCGAATTTGAAAATTATTGAGATAGTTGAGCCACCATCGAGTGCCAAAAGTATTCTGGAGTTATGGAAAAAGTATTCGCCTCGAATGATGATAGTGCGCAGTGTTAAAACAGATTGGCGATATATAATCAAGAGAGATTCAATTAAACAATACGAGAAGTATAAACGTGTATATGGATACAGACAGAAGCAAAAAGATAGCAATGTTTTTTTGGAAAAACCTGAATGGATTAAAACAGGAACAGAGCCATGTTGGGTATGTGAATCATTCAATAAGTTGTAAATATTGGAGAAAGATTTTTATTAGGATTCGTCGGATTAGGAATTGTAGGTAAACGAACCGGAGTGAAGCTATGTGGCTATTCGGACCTGAGAAATACGTTTAACAGAGTTCATGTTGACGAAAGAGAAAAATATCAGCACTCACTATTGACGAGTGCTAACAAAAGTGCTATACCATAATTGAACAAAGGAAAGAGAGAACAGACATCCGGAAACGAAGAGAATGGATGTACCAATCCGATCTCTCCTTTGTCCGAAAATACAGGAAGTCAGGAAATGTTTTTGACCGTACAGAATGGAGGAATGATGTATGTTAATGCCTAGTATTTTTGAAGACAGCTTATTTGATGACTGGTTCGATTTCCGTATGCCGAAGATGCCGGATGTGGATCAGACTTTGTATGGGAAGCACGCCCGCAATCTTATGAAGACCGACGTTCAGGAAAAAGACGGAAACTACGAGATCGCGATTGATCTTCCGGGATTTAAGAAAGAGGATGTTCACGCGTCTCTGGAAAACGGTTATCTGACGATATCCACGGATAAGTCTCTGGACAAGGAAGAAAAAGACGAGGATAAGAAATATATCCGAAGAGAGCGTTATGTCGGGGCAATGTCCCGGAGCTTTTATGTCGGCAGCCAGGTTCGGAAAGAAGATATCAATGCGGAATTTAGGGACGGTGTATTGCATCTGACCATGCCGAAGGAGGAGCCGAAGCAGATTGCCGCACAGAACAAATATCTGGAGATCAAGTGAGTTTTTCAAAAGATATTGGAAGTATTATTCTGACAGCAGAAAAAAACAGATAAACACAATAGCGCCGCACACCGGTTGGGTTTCATCCGGTGCGCGGCGCTACGATTATATTCTTATAGATCAGTCATTCTCTTTCGTATGCTGTGAAACTGCGAAGATGGTTCCGGAAGGCGAAACCATGATATTGAATCGGGAGGAGCCGGTGTCCACCGTCTTGTTGGCAGCCTCATGTCTTGCTTTGTGGAAGCCGCGGGCTTCGAGAAAAGAGATGGCCTCTTCCAGATTATCGACATTGATCCGGATCATTGTCCATTCACCGGTTCCCTCGGCGATGTCCACATGGAAACCGTTGGCATCCTTCATGCGAACATCTGTGACATTGTTCATGCTGATGCCTTCTTTGGTGTGACGGCGCTGAAAGCCCAATTCCTCAAATAAAGCGATTGCCGATGGCGCGTCTCTGGTAACGATGAGCGGGTTGAAAGTTGTAATTTTCAAGGTGATACCTCCTTATAAAGTACGACTTTAATGACTCAATATTTCCGGTTTTGACATGGTTTTTGTGCGGTTTTGGTTGCAGGAAAACGTCGGGATATTTCCGGAAGTAAAAAACCTCCTGCGGACGTTGTTTTCTGTAATTGTAACACGATTTGTAATAAAATAAGTCAGGAAAATGACATAAATTTAGTTTCGTTTTGGGTATAATAAAAAAATGTAACTGAAATGATATACAGGCGCAGGAAGAAACATGGGGAAATGAGATGAGAGGATACAGATACATAGCGGCCGTGCTGATGGCGGCCGGCGCAGTCGTTTTGATGAACGGATGCGGTTCCGCAAAGAAGGCTTCGGATGGCGCTTCGTCCGTGAGTACGGCGGAGAATCGGATGGAAGAGAGCAATTCGGCAGCAAAGGAAGAAAGTATAGATACAGAGGAGACGAAGGCGTCGGAAGCAATTTCAAAAGAGAACGATTCCGGCCATGCGGTCTTGGATGAGGCAGCCTCAAAAGAAAAAAACAATGAAAAAGCGGCACTTCCGGCCTATGAGTATCCGGGACCGGAACTGTATTACACGGTTTTGTATGATTATATGGCGAAAGAACTGGGACAGTATTTCGATGCTGCCGATGTCGGAATCCCCTGTCCGGTCATAATTTATGAGGATGAGAGAAATAAAGAAGATATCCGGGTTTACGGTGATTTCCAGTTTTACAATTACTCTCTGGACAGTGACACACTGAAGACCGAATCCGGAGGTTCGTTTCCGGGATGCATTCATATCAAATCGACGGACAGCGGTTATGAGGTGACCGGATTTGACCGGGTGGAAGACGGTTCCGGTTTTACCACGAGCGCGAAGAAGATTTTTGGATCTCACTATGATGCGTATATCAGCCGGGATGAGAAGGAGGCGGAAAAAACTCGCGCACAGATCATCGCCAACTATGTTGCGGCCAACGGACTGGGCATTACACAATATCAGGATTACGGATGGGATCCGGTGAAACTGCCGGAGGAGAATATCGACAGCTTTTACAGCAATTTAGACGGATAAATAATGGGGCGGCTGCGCTGACATAAGTCGGTGCGGCCGCCCGTTTTTCCGTCCTGGGAGATTTCTCCGACTTTTCCTATGACAGAAAACGCTCCGCGAGGATGTGCATGCCGTTGAAGGGAAAGGGCTTTGCGAAATGTGTTTCGCTCATTGTACGAAGATGATCAATAATCCCGGTTCTGGTCATTGATGGGACTGAAGCCGTGATAACGGGTGTCCCAGAAACTCCATACATCAGAATACCCCTGATTGGATTTGACGTAACTGTAGGAGAGGTTTCCCTGCTTGTCAATCACAACCGTATATCCGTTTTTCCAGATTGCCTTTGTGCTGTGGATTTTCATCTGGTCAAGTTTGAGCCCAAACTGTGAATTCAGTTTTTCTTCCATGGCAGTGCTGACACCCTGACCGTCGATAAAGACTACCGTTGACTTTGCTGCATCTCCTTCGGTTTTTTCATCCGAGAAGACCGTAACGGAAATGTAGTTTTTCGGAAAAGTCAGGTCATTGCTCAGATATGCGACAGATAAGCCATCGGAGATAACTTTCATGTTGCTTAAGTCAACCGCACGGCGGGATTTTTCCAATTGAGAAGAAAAAATCGGAATACTGACCGCGACAAGGACTGCGATGACAGCGATAACAATCAAAAGCTCTGCAAGAGTAAAACCCCGCTTTTGTTCAGACATGGTGAAATGCTCCTTTTTCAGTATTTGTTTAACCCCTAAATGCGTGATTATATTCTAACATAGATCGGGAGAATTGTGAGGTCTGATTCATATCCGGCGCGTGGAAAACATCCACAATACCTTTGCCGGGCATGGCCGGAAGGGAGCGGATTGCCGAAGGCATGTGACGACTGAGGCGGAAAACAGGGATCAATCCGTTCAACAATGTAAAGCATGCTTGACATTATGAAGTGAGAGGTATTATGATCAAAATGTAAAGCATACTTTACAAAAAAACAACTGTGGAGGGAAATCGTGAGAAACCGGATTGAGGAATTGCGAAAAGAGAAGGGGCTCACACAGCAGGCACTGGGAGAGGCTCTCGGCGTTTCCAGACAGACGATCATATCATTGGAGAGCGGGAGATACAATCCGTCGCTGATGCTGGCTCACGCGCTGGCGGTATTGTTTCAGACGTCAATCGAAGAAATTTTTATGTTTGATGAGGAGGAAAAGTCATGAAAAACGGGTATTATAATAACAGAAGGATGGCATGGAGCATCATTTGTATTCTTCTCGGATTATTTCTGCTGATTCTGACGGACCGAAGCCTCATTCCGGATAACGGAATGAGCGGATTCGGATATGGTCTGATCGCGGTAGGGGCGGTAAGGCTTTTTCAGGTGTTCCGCTACCGAAAGGACGAAGCATTTCAGAAGAAAGTGGACATCGCCGCATCGGATGAGCGGTACTCTTTTCTGAGCATGAAGGCATGGTCCTGGACCGGGTACATCGGCCTGATCGGCGCGGGAATTCTGACGATTGTCATGCGGATCATGGGAAGTACGGAGATTTCCCGGATTCTCTCGTACTGCGTCTGCGCGGAACTCCTGATCTATGCGGGGACATTTTTTGTCCTGAGTAAGAAATACTGACGCATCGGACGATATGCCGCATCGCACAGGGATTTGTGAAAAAACGGAGAATGCGGTACATCGGCATCGGTACCGATGCGGGGGACCGGGCGGAAAAGAAAACGGAGAAGACGGTATGGAGAGAAAACTGAAGGTTACGGTGTTGGCGGACAATCATCAGAAGGGGAACTGCGGCTGTGAGCATGGTTTGTCCGTGTATCTGGAGTACGGTGAGAACACCATACTTCTGGATGCCGGCCGAAGCGCGCTGTTTGCGGAAAATGCCGAGAAACTCGGAGTGGATCTTCGGAAGGTGAATGCAGCTGTGCTGTCTCATTCGCATTACGATCACGCCGATGGTCTGGAGACATTCTTTGAGATGAATTCCACGGCAAAACTGTATCTCCGTCAGGAATCCGGAGAACACTATTATTCGCTCCATGCGGATGACGGAATGATGTATATCGGCCCGAAAAAAGGCATACTTGGGCGATACCGTGACCGGCTGGTCTATGTGAAAGAACATGTGAGCGGTCTGGGAATGGACGGCGTGGTTCTCCTGTCGCATTCCACTCCCGGTCTGGAGAAGATCGGAGAGAAGGCAAAAATGTTCCGCCGGATGGGAGAGCGCATGAAAGCGGATGATTTTTCCCATGAGCAGTCACTTCTGTTCTATGTGAGCGACGGAATGGTCATCTTCAACAGCTGTTCCCACGGCGGTGCGGCAAATATTATCCGGGAGGTCCGGGAGTATGATCCGGAGACGCCGATCCTCGCCTATATCGGAGGGTTCCACCTGTTCCGCTCTTCGGATGAGGACGTGCGCCGGTTCGGAGAGACTTTGCTGGATGTGAAGGTACAGCGCATCATTACCGGACACTGTACCGGCGACCGGGCATACGAAATTCTGCACGAAATGCTCGGAGAACGGGCGGAGGAAATGTATGCGGGAATGAGACTGGAATTCTGATTGGGTGGAGCGGATCCCGGAAAGGGTGAGGGTACAATTTACAGCGGATAACATCAACGGAATTCGGAATTTGATGTTCCGTAATGATTCATGTATCAAGAAGTGAGATTTGGCAGCAGGAGAGTATTATGCATGTTTGGGTATTGATATTGGGGGCAGTGTTTCTGGGGCTGACCGGCGGAACGGTCTATCTCAGCTGTGCGGTTGGAAGGTTCGGTCTGCTCCGCCAGCTTTGCGGCGATCGGACATGGCTGCGGAGGATCATGGGATTTTGCGTGGTGCTGCTGGGCTTTTGTCTGGCTGCGCGCATGACGTCGGTCATCAATGCCATCATTATATTTCTCCACACGCTGGCCTTTTTTCTGATCTTCGGCCTGATCATGAGAATTCTGAAAAAGATCACCGGCCGCGGGTCCCGTATTTTCTGGCAGGGATGGCTTGCGGTTTTGGCGACGGTTCTGACGCTGGCCTGGGGATACTATTCCTGTATGCATGTGATGAAAAAGGAATACCGGCTCACCACCGGAAAAGAGATCGGAAGCCTGAGGGCGGCATTTTTCGCCGATTCACACATCGGCGCAACCTTTGACGGTGACGGATTTGCAAGGGAACTTGAAAAAATCGAGGCGGAAAAGCCGGATATTCTTCTGATCGGCGGAGATTTTGTGGATGACTGGTCGAAGCGGGAGGATTTTGTCCGGGCGTGTGAAGCGCTGGGACAGACGAATTTCCCGTACGGCGTGTGGTATGTATTCGGCAATCACGACGCGGGAAACATGGCAGACCGCGACTTCTCGGCAGAGGATCTTCGCAGTGTCATGGCGGAGAACGGAATCCATGTGATGGAGGATACGTGCGAGCTGATCGACGGACGGTTTTATGTGGCAGGGAGAAAAGACAAGTCGGACCGGTCCAGAAAAGAGATCGGGAATCTGCTGAATGGTCTGGATCCATCAAAGTACATCCTTGTTCTGGATCACCAGCCCCATGATTACGCGGCGGAGGCGGATTCGGCAGCGGATCTCGTTCTCTCCGGGCATACCCACGGCGGGCAGTTTTTTCCGTTCGGCTATGTGGGAAAACTATTGAACACCTATGACCGGGCGTACGGATATGAGCGCCGGAACAACACGGATTTTATCGTCTCATCCGGAATTGCCGACTGGGCGCTGCTGTTTAAAACGGGAACCCGGTCCGAGTATGTGATAGTGGACATCCGCTCCGGGCATCCCGGAGAAGAAGCCGGAAACTAAAACCGGAACGTCAAGACGGAAAATCTGCTTTCCGGCGCCATTTGGCTCTGATTCGAGGCGGGAGCATTCCGGCGTATGCCGGGTGCACAGGAGAAGTTTATGAAAATCGTGATTACAGGAACCAGCCGGGGCATCGGGCTGGCGGCAGCAAAAAAATATTGTGAGACGGGGCATGAAGTCATCGGTCTGGATGTGCGGGAAGCCGGTTTTTCGCATCCGAATTACCGGCATTTGACCGCGGACATCACCGGTCCGCTTCCGGAGATTCCGGATGTGGAGGTTCTGGTCAATAACGCCGGCGTGCAGGACGGCGGCCGGGAGATTGAGATCAATCTTCAGGGAACGATCGCCGTGACGGAGCGGTACGCATTTCAGCAGGCCATCCGTTCGGTGGTGTTTATGGCTTCCTCCAGTGCGTCCAACGGTGCGGAATTTCCGCTCTACGCGGCCTCCAAGGGCGGCGTGGTAACTTATATGAAGAATACGGCACTACGCCTGGCTCAGTACGGGGCAACCGCGAACAGCATTTCCGCCGGCGGCGTTTATACCGAACTGAATCAGCATATCATCGACGATCCGAAGCTGATGGAGGCGGTTCTGAACGAAACGCTGCTTCACCGGTGGGCCCTGCCGGAGGAAATTGCGGAGTTGTGTTATTATCTCACCAACGTCAACCGCAGTATGACCGGTCAGGACATTCTGATTGATAACGGGGAGCAGCTGAAGTCGAATTTTATCTGGTAGATCCGTTGAGAGAAACCGGTTTTTGGAGGCCTTAGCGGCTCTTTTGAAGACTTGCCGGCTTAAGGGATACAAGTGTTCCAGCGCAGCATAAACTTATCGGTATTGATTTGACAGTCGATAATCGCAGTGTAGGACAAGGAGAATAATATTCTTTTGTTCGGGAGGTGCATATGGAACAGGTTCGTGCTATAAAATGTACAAAAAGATGGAAGGCTCTGCTGACAGTAATTTTTATCATTATTTCCATGGTGATCCTGTCACCGAAGAAGGTCAGTGCTGCGACCGGCAGCATTAATACAACGGCCAGCGTAGCAAACATTCAAAAATACGGAAATGTAGTGCTTGATATCAAGTCCGCGGATCTCCTTTCATCCGGCTACGAGTTCGGCGACATCCTTAATGTCAGCTTTGGGGAGCACAATCTGAAACTCCCTCTTTGCAGCGATTTTTCCGATGTTGATACAGGTGCGGCGGGAATTTTTACGAAACAGGAATATGCCCTTCTTGCGATTAACATGAAGGATTTTGCAACAACTTACGGCATTGCCGTCAAGAATACAGCTGCTGACAATTCGGTATCATGGCAGGCTGCTGACGGTGTGACAGATCAGATCAGGGTGTCTATTTCCCTGGATACAAAAGGCGGATACTACGACGAATATCTCCTGCATCAGTTAAGATACACCGCGAACCGGGAAGATTATCCGAATCTGTCGGATGACCAGTTTGCCAATTTCAGAGAAGTGACAACTACGGGAATCGGAAAAGGGGTACTGTACAGGTCTGCGTCTCCCATCAATCCCATTTTCAACAGAAACACTTATGCGGATGCGGCGATCCGGCAGGCCAAAGTTACAACAATCATGAACCTGGCAGATGATCCGGAAACCGTCGCGTCCTTTCCAAATGTCGATGCAACATACTATTCAAAACAGAATTATATCACCCTGAACATGGGAGTTGATGTTGAGGCAGAGGATTTCGGTGAGAAACTGGCAGAAGGGATCCGGTTCTTCCTGTCAAAGCCCGGGGTATATCTGGTTCATTGTACAGAAGGGAAAGACCGGGCCGGTTTTACCATAGCGGTTTTGGAATGTCTGATGGGAGCCAGTTATGATGAAGTGGCAGCCGATTATATGACCACGTTCTACAATTATTATGGCATTACCGCTGACGATGAACGGTATCATGTCATTCTGGCCAATAATCTCGAAAAGAGTCTGAAACATGTTTTGGGTGTAAATCGTCTCCGTGACACGGATTTGAGCGAAAGAGCGGCGGAATACCTGAAAACCAGCGGACTTACCGATGAAGAAATCAGCCGGCTGAAACAATGTTTGGCGGGAACCGCCGCCGTCCCCGAGGCCACTGAGGGAACGGTGCAGGAGACCGAAGTGACTTACGGTACATACAGAGTAAAAAATGGGGATACTCTCTCGAGAATAGCGAGAGAAAAATATGGGGATTCCAAAAAATGGACGGACATTTTTGCACTCAACAAGGATAGGATTTCCAATCCCAACAGGATCTATATCGGACAGGAATTGAAGCTGGCGATCACGTAACCGCGCCGATTCGGCAAGACACATCATTTTTCTGAACGATTTGAACAAAGTCCGCAAGCGGACTTCGGCTCCCCCATCCCCTCAGTCCTGAGGGGAGCCCCGCGGACTTTGCGCGCCGCCGCTGGTCACCGTTAGGTGACAGCTTCCTTGGCGAAGCTCTTAGCGAGGTCTTTTCGAGCTTAGTGCGTGCCATGGAAATTCACTTAGCGAGGTTTTCTCGAGCTTAGTGAATTTGCTTACAGCGGCGTGCGCATCCTCGCGGAGCGTGTTTGTTTTATGCAGCATGAAATGTTTGGAAAATAAAATTGATGATTGCGTCATAGGATTCGGAACCGGTTACAAGAGTGTTATCCGTTATTCCAATTCGCCCTGAATACCGGCACGCGGAGCACCGCCATGACAGCGTAGAGGGAGATCACGCGGTCCAGAAAATCCGTCAGGATCTGAACTGCAAAGATGGAACCGGTGAGACCGAGGGGCGTGTGGGACAGCGCCTGTACCAGAACCGTCGAGCCGGAAGAGGTTACGCCGCCGAAGAGAACCGCGTTGATGATGGAGCTGACAACGGTTCCCGGAATGGTGATGAGGAATGCGGAGAGCACAAGCTTCCATCCGAAACTGCTGTTGTTCCTGAGGACAATGCCGGCAGTCAGACCGAGAATCATGCCCACCGGCGCAAAATACAGAGAGTAGATGTCTCCGGTCAGCGCCATCAACATTCCGGAGATGAGCGGTGTCAGAAGTCCGGTCACCGGACCGTAAATGCAGGCGATGAGGATGGTTCCCATGGAATCCAGATAGATTGGAAGGCGGAGAAGAAGCGCAAGCTGTCCTCCCGCGTAGTTGATGCAGATTGCGAGGGCGATCAGGCAGATCTCGGCTGCCGCCATTTTACCTTTGTTCATGTTTGAAAATCTCCTGTCTGTTGTTTTCCTTGTTTGCGGTGATAGATGATTTCCGACGGTGTCACGCGGACTGTGTTCTTGTCATACGCCTGTGAATGTCTTCAGCAGCGGAAGTTCCTCCGCATTCTTATGAAGGAGCCTTGTGAAGAACATGGTCCAGAATGCCGGTACATCCACTTGGGTGTAGATGAAGGCGTTGGCCGGTTTCCGGTAGAACTCTTTTTCGTCGACCACGGTCTGACCGATGGCGATGCCGTCGGTGACCACTTCCGTAAATGCCGCAATTCCCTCAGCCATTTCCGGATTGAGGAAGATGGCCACCGCCAGCGGGTCATTGATCACACAGCCGATGATGTGTTCCCATTCCCAGTGAAAATCAAAATAGAATTTTGTGATCCGGCGGACGAAATTCCCGGTTTTCGGGTCGAGCCGTTCCATATAATTCAGCAGATCCGGCGTCAGGACGATCTTTCGCGTGACGTCCAGACCGACCATGCGGATGGTTTTCCCGATTTTGGCCATCTGTGCAAAGACGATTCCCGCGGCATCCGGATCTTCCCAGTAGTTGTACTCGGCCACCGGGGAGCAGTTTCCGTGGCTTTTGAAATTGCCGCCCATAGAGATGATATCGAGGGCGTTTGCAAATGCATCCGGCGCCACCCGGATCAGTTCGGCGAGATTGGTCATGGGGCCGAGGGCGATGACGGAGCAGTCCCCTTCCGAGAGCCTGCGGGCCAGAAATTCGACCGCCGTTTCGGTTTCTTCCGGAAAACCGTTTACATCCGGGAGAAAACTTTCCCCGAGTCCGTCGCTTCCGTGGGTGTCCAGTGCATTCACATACTCCCGGCGAAGCGGTTTTTCCGCGCCGCGGAAGACCGGAATGTCCATCCGGTTCATGAAATGAAGTATTTTCCTGACATTCTGATATCCCATCTCACAGGGACAGTTTCCGGCAACGATGGTGATGCCGGCGACTTCCAGTTCCGGACTTTCCAGTGCCAGCATGATGGCCAGCGCGTCGTCAATTCCCGGATCGCAGTCAATAATCACGTTTCTTTTCATCGTGTTTTACCCATGTAATACTCAGATGTTGTTCAGCCGAATCAGCATAATCTTTCTGCGGAATAACAAAGTCCGCAAGCGGACTTCGGCTTCCCCATCCCCTCAGTCCTGAGGGGAGCCCCGCGGACTTTGCGCGCCGCCGCTGGTCACCGTTAGGTGACAGCTTCCTTACAGCGGCGTGCGCATCCTCGCGGAGCGTTTTTGTTTCACAGGGAATTTCGGAGAAATTTCCTGTGAAATAAAAAAGCTTATGTTCCCTTCCGGAAAACATAAGCAAAGATAAGCAGGACGGGAAAAAAGCCGTTTCTGCCGATTTATTCGCCAGTGACGGGCCAGAGCCGGTGGAACACGGCGCAGACACGCTGTCACGGTTACGGGCGAAATCCATGATGCGGGATTCCACTCGTTTCATTGCATAGTTTTTTATACTGGGAGGGTTTCGAACCAGTGCTCCAAAAGCGTGATTAGTTTACAACAGGTTTTGGGGGAATGCAAGAAAAACCGGCAGCCGGAGAGAATTTCTCCGATTGCAGTCGTCAGCGAAGGCTGCATCGGATGATCTTTGTATGAGAAAAAATATGAAATGTCAATAAATTAACAAACGTGTACGGGATTTTGTACACAAACTTGTGCGCAAGAAAAAGATTGTTAAGAATTCAAAGAAATCTGCCATAAAAATGCACAAAAGAAGGAAAACAAAATGATAACGAATCGACAAAATTACAGCTTTGTCATTCTTTTCCATTGACTTCACGGTTATAGAAGGTATAATACGATTGTTGAAACGCGTTTCATTGACAAGGCGGAATGATTCTTCCGCGGATTTGTCCGGAGATTTCAGTGGATCAAAATGTGACGAACCCGGGCGGGAGGTGAACTTCCGAAAACCGAGCCGGACGAATCAGAGAGGCAGGGATCGGTCTTCGGACAGATGAAAGAGAAGCGTTTCACAAAGGGAAAGCGGGGAATCACATGGCGAGTATTCGGGATGTAGCTCGGCTGGCCGGCGTTTCGCCGTCGACCGTTTCGAGAGTTATGAACGGAACAGCAAACGTAAACGATGAAAAAGTGAAGAGAGTGCAGCAGGCAATTGAGGAAACCGGATTTCGGCCGAATGAGCTGGCCCGGATGCTGTACCGGAAATCTTCCAATATCATCGGCGTCATCGTTCCGAATATCGAAAATCCTTTCTTCAGCGAGATTGCGAGATCCATCGAGGAAGAATCTTATAAACACGGATATCGGATTCTGCTCTGCAGTTCAAATGATGACACGCAGAAAGAGCAGATCAATATTCAGATGCTTGTCCGGATGAAGGCCGACGGCATCATTTTGATGACAAACAGCACCACCGAAGATTACGCGAACATCATTGTGGATGTTCCAGTTGTGGTGGTGGACCGCCGCGTTGTCATGGGCAATGAGGTGGCCTATATTCAGGCGGATCACTATGAGGGCGGCCGTCTTGCGCTGAAGCATCTGGTGGAGTGCGGTTGCAGAAGCATCGTCTGTATGCGCGGTCCGCTGGAACTGACGTCCGGCCGTGACCGGTACCGCGGATATGAAACTGCTGCGAAGGAAAATGACATCCGGATTCAGGTGGTGGATGCCGGCTACAGCTTTAAGGACGGCGACGGGGCGACGGAAAATCTTCTCCGGGATTATCCGGATGTGGACGGGATTATCGCACCGAACGATATGGTTGCATTGGCGGTCTATAAAAATTTGTTCCGCCGCGGCATTCGCGTTCCGGAGGATGTTCAGCTGATCGGCTTTGATGACATTCCGCTGGCGGAACTTCTCACGCCGGAACTGACGACGATCGAGCAGCCGATCCGGACAATGGGACGCATGGCGGTGGAGATTATCGTGAAAAACAGCGCGGGGGAACCCTTTGAAAAAGATAACATACTTCCGGTCAAACTTGTTCGAAGAGAGACAACCGGATGTTTGTCGGAGATGAAATAAGCCTGCGGGCGGAATCATTTCCCGTATAGAAAGAGAAAGCAGGAATAACCTATGATGAAAATTGCAGTTGTAGGAAGCATCAACGTGGACATGACGGTGACGGCAGAGCGGATCCCGAAGAAGGGAGAAACGCTTCGCGGTGACAGCCTTCACTACATTCCGGGCGGCAAGGGCGCAAATCAGGCGGTTGCCATGGCAAAACTCGGCGCGGAGGTCGAGATGTTCGGCCTTGTGGGCGATGACGCGATGGGCGTGAAGATGATTGACAACCTGAAGGCACAGGGGGTCAAATGTGATCACATCGGTACCGTGAAGGGCGAATCCACGGGAACGGCGGTCATCACCGTCGGTGAGAGCGACAACACCATCATTGTGGTGGCCGGCGCAAACGGAAAAGTGGACAAGAATTATATCGACGGTGTAAAAGATGCTCTTCTTGCACAGGATATGGTGGTTCTTCAGCATGAGATCCCGTTGGAGACCGTGGCCTACATTGTGAACCTTATGAGCGAGCACGGGGTTCCGGTGGTTCTGAATCCGGCTCCGGCAGCGAATGTTCCGGCGGAGATCGTGGAGAAGGTAACCTATCTGACTCCGAACGAGCATGAGGCGGTTCTGATTTTCGGTGAGGGAGCATCCACCGAGGAACTTCTGAGAAAGTATCCGGAAAAGCTGATCATCACGCAGGGATCCAGAGGCGTTTCCACCTGCCTTGCGGACGGCACAATTCTGACGGTTCCGGCACGGAAAGTAGAAGTCGTGGATACCACCGGCGCAGGCGACACCTTGAACGGTGCGTTTGCGGTTCGGCGCGCGGCCGGTGATGATATGGAGAAAGCGCTGATTTATGCCAATGCGGCGGCAAGCCTTTCCATCGGAAAGTTCGGCGCCCAGGGCGGCATGCCGACAGCGGAGGAAGTTGAGGAGGTTCTGAACAAATGAAGAGAAACGGAATTCTGAACGCGGACATTTCCCGGGTTCTTTCTTATATGGGACACACCGACACCATCTGCATCGGAGACTGCGGTCTTCCGATTCCGGAGGAAGTGGAGCGGATTGATCTCGCACTGAAGTTCGGTGAGCCGAAGTTTATCGATGTTCTGGAAGAAGTTCTGAAAGACATGAAGGTTGAGAAGATCGTTCTCGCCGAGGAGATCAGGGATCAGAATCCGGAGCAGCTGGAAGCGATCCGGAACCTGTTTGAGCGGTATGAGAAGGGTTTTGATGCCATCGAATTTGTACCGCATGCCGAGCTGAAGAGGCAGACTCTGGACTGCAGAGCCGTGATCCGCAGCGGCGAGACAACACCGTATTCGAATATTATTTTGCAGTCCGGCTGCATTTTCGCTTAAAGAGAGCAGGACTGGATACAGGAAAGGAAGAATTACGATGCAGATTGAAATGCACGGCATTAACAAATCCTTCGGCGGCAATGCCGTACTGAAGGATGCCGGCTTCGTTCTCGCAGACGGTGAGATTCATGCCCTTATGGGGGAAAACGGAGCGGGAAAGTCCACTCTGATGAAGATTCTGACCGGTGTCTACACCAGAGACGCGGGAATCGTCAAAGTGGACGGAAATGAAGTCGTATATAAGAATCCGCAGGAAGCGGAGGCGGCCGGAATCGTCTTTATCCATCAGGAGCTGAATGTCGTATTCGACATGACGGTTGAGGAAAATATGTTCCTCGGGAAAGAGATTCACAACGCTTTCGGCTTCTGTGACCAGAAGGCCATGCGGGCAAAGACAAAGGAGATCCTGGACGGACTCGGCGTGGATATCAATCCGCAGACCGTCATGAGTGATCTTTCCGTCGGACAGCAGCAGATGATCGAGATTGCCAAGGCACTCATGGTCGATGCCAGGGTCATCATCATGGATGAGCCCACGGCAGCACTCAGCCAGAAAGAGACGGCAGTGCTGTTCGAGGTCGCCAGAAACCTTCGGGAAAAGGGCGTTTCGATCGTCTACATTTCCCATCGAATGGAAGAGATCTTTGAACTCTGCGACCGCATCACCGTTCTGCGGGACGGTCAGTATATCGGCACGAAGATGATCAAAGATACCGATATGAATGACATCGTCAAGATGATGATCGGACGTGAGATCGGGGAGCGTTTCCCGGAGAGGGATGTGACCATCGGCGACACCGTGATCGAGGTAAAGAATCTTTCCTGCGGAAAGACTTTCCGGGATGTCAGCTTTAAGGTTCGCGCCGGCGAGGTTCTGGGGGTATCCGGTCTGATGGGCGCGGGGCGCACGGAGATCATGACGGCTATTTTCGGAAACATGCCGAATGTGACCGGTGAGGTCTTCATCGAAGGAAAGAAAGCGGATATCCGCAGTCCGTGGGATGCCATGAATTACGGCATCGGCATGATCACGGAGGATCGTAAGATCGAGGGCCTGATGCTGGACAAGAGCATCCGTGAGAACATCACGATCGCCAATCTGAAGCGCCTTTCGAAGAACGGCGTGATGAATAAAAAGGCAGAAGCGGACCTGGTTGCAGAGGGAATCCGGGAGCTGCACATCAAGTGCACGGGAAGTGAGCATGAAGCGAGCAACCTGTCGGGCGGCAACCAGCAGAAGGTTGTCTTTGCAAAATGGATCTTTACCGAACCGAAGGTGCTGATTCTCGACGAGCCGACCAGAGGTGTGGACATCGGCGCGAAAAAAGAGATCTACAGCATTATCAATGAGCTTGCGGCAAAGGGAGTTGCCATTATCATGGTATCTTCGGAACTTCCGGAGATTCTCGGAATGTCGGATAATATTATGGTCGTTCATGAAGGAAAAGTCAGCGGCTTCATCGGCAAGGCTGACGCGAATCAGATGAATGTCATGACGCTTGCAACAGGAGGAACCCTTTAATGGATAACAAGAAATCACTTATAAAGCTTCAGGATATGGGCGCGCTGATCGCGCTGATCCTTCTCATTGTCGGTATCAGTATCATCAGCCCGCAGTTCCGCACGGTAGACAACTTCCTGTCGCTGCTGCGTCAGTCGTCCATCAACGGATTTATCGCCTTCGGTATGACCGGCGTTATCCTGACCGGCGGCATTGATCTGGGCGTCGGTTCGATTCTGGCACTGACCACCGCGCTGGCGGCGTTCTTTATCAAGGGCGGCATGGCAGTCGGCCTCGCGGTAATTCTGGCACTGGCACTGGGCACGGCCTTCGGCGTAATCAGCGGTATCATGATTACCAAGGGAAAACTTCAGCCGTTCATCGCAACGCTGATTACCATGACGGTATTCCGCGGTCTGACCATGATCTTCATGGACGGCAAGCCGATCTCAAACCTGGGCGACAGCTTTGCGCTGAAGTTTATCGGTAAGGGCAACCTCTTCGGCATTCCGTTCCCGGTTATTCTGTTTATTCTCGTGTTCGGCATTTTCTATTTCCTGCTCCAGAAGACCACCTTCGGACGCAGAATCTACGCCACCGGTTCCAACCCGCAGTCCGCGAAACTGGCCGGCGTCAACATTGACCGCACCAAGATTATGGTATATGCGATTTCCGGATGCATGGCCGCACTTTCCGGCCTGATCCTTCTGTCCAGACTTGGTTCCGCGCAGCCGACCCTCGGGCAGAGTTACGAGATGGATGCCATCGCGGCAACCGCGCTCGGCGGAACCAGCATGAGCGGCGGACGCGGCAAGATCGCCGGCACTTTCATCGGTGTCCTGATCATTGCCGTTCTGAATAACGGTCTGAATATCCTCGGCGTCTCCTCATACTGGCAGGCGGTTGTAAAGGGTATCGTTATTCTCATCGCGGTTCTTTCGGACAGAAAGCGCGGATAATTGGATTGTTCTATAAATTAATTATAAATTAGGAGGAGAACAGAACATGAAACTCAACAAACTTTTCGCAGTAGGAATGGCAGCAATGATGACCATGTCCATGGCAGCTTGCGGCGCAGCAACCGTAGACGGCCAGAAGTCCACAACACAGGCAGCAGCAGAGACAACCGCTGCTGCGTCCGAGGCAGCTTCTGAAGCTTCCAAGGAGTCCGGAGCAGCAGTATCCGGTTCCATCGGACTTTCCGTTTCCACTCTGAACAACCCGTTCTTCGTAACTCTCGAAGAGGGTGCAGAGGCAAAGGCTAAGGAACTCGGCGTTGAGCTGGTTTCCGTAGACGCAGGCGATGATTCCGCAAAGCAGGCAAGCGATATCGAGGACCTTATCTCCAAGAAGGTAAGCGTTCTGATCGTAAACCCGGTTGATTCCGATGCCGTTGCTCCGGCTGTAAAGGATGCAATCGCAGCAGGTATCAAGGTTATCGCGGTTGACCGTGTTGTCAACGGTGTTGACGTAGACTGCTCCATCGCTTCCGATAACGTTGCAGGTGCAGAGTCTGCTACAAAGTTTCTTACAGAGCTTGTAGGAAAAGATGCCAAGGTTGCAGAGCTTCAGGGTACTCCGGGCGCTTCCGCAGCAATCGACCGCGGAACCGGTTTCCACAACATTGCTGACACCAATCTGAAGGTTGTATCCAGCCAGACCGGTAACTTCAACCGTTCTGAGGGTATGACTGTTATGGAGAACATGCTCCAGGCAGATGCTGAGATCAAGGGCGTATTCGCTGCAAACGATGAGATGGCACTCGGCGCAATCGAGGCAATCGGCGACAAGGATATCGCTGTTGTAGGTTTCGATGCTACCGACGACGCTCTGAAGTCCATCCAGGACGGCAAGATGAAGGCTACCATCGCTCAGCAGCCGGACCTCATGGGAGCTACCGCTGTTGATACAGCTGCAAAGCTGATGAACGGCGAGGCAGTTGAGAAGTCCATCCCGGTAGAGGTTACTCTTGTAAGCAAGGATAACGTAAGCAGCTACATCAAATAAGATATCGTTTAAAATGTTATGATGCGGATCATCCGGATCCGCTTATCCGATTCTCTCGGAGTTTATAGGACAATGACAGAAGGGCATCCCGCCGGCGCGCGGGGTGCCCTTTGACGTTGTGCAGGATCCGCCGCCGGATTCTTTAAATGGTATTCGGTCTTTTTGATTGAAATTGTGATTGGGCCGGAAAGAAAAAAAGGGAATCTTCTTATATCGGGGGGCGCAGAACCGATGAATATGTATAGTATGCAGTGAATTGCTTGGGAGAAACAGAAAACGATCAGATTTCATTGGTGGCCCAGACATGAGTTCCGGCGAGTTCCGTTCAAGCCGGCTCCTGCTTTGGCCCGGAGAAAAAACTATGGAAGAGTTGTATCAGTTCCGCCCCTCCGACCGGAAGGTATATGAGGAGGCGGTTATTCCGTTTGCCGTATATCAGTACTGTAATGGTAAAATTCATGTTCTTTTCGTCACGCGGGGGCTCTGTGAGCTGACGCGGATGTCGAGAGAAGAACTCATGGACCGGCTGGAAAATGATATGTATGCGAATGTTCATCCGCAGGACGCATATGTCATTGCCCAGGCGTCGCTTCGCTTTGCAACGGAAGGCGGAGAATACGATGTGGTCTACCGTGAAAAGTTTTCTTTTTCGGAAGAGTATCAGGTTCTTCATGCGGTGGGGGCCCATGTCCGCACGCCGGAGGGAACGGTTCTCGGCGTAGTTCGATACAACAATATCACCCGGGCGATCACTTCCACGGAAAACGTAAAAAAGGTTTTCAACTCATCGCTGGAAGATTTTTACAATCTGGATCCACAGGCGACCTGTATTGTGACCCGGGACCGGTCCCAGGTTCTGTATGCCAATATTGCGTTTACGCAGATTCTTCCGCCGGTCAAGGGATATGACAGCGGTGTGAATTTCTGGGAGTATTTTTTTGGAAAAAAATCCCCGGGAAAAGAGGGGTATTTCCGTTCGGTCTGCGGAAAAGGCCCGCAGATCGCCACCGAGATTGCTGCCGGCCGTCCGATTGTTCTCAATGTCAGGGAAGCCGTCTGGGCGGGAGAGGAAGCCTTTGTCATCCGGGCAGACGAATTGGACAACGTCTACATCGACCAGCTGACCGGTTTGGTCAATCAGGCGTATTTTGAACTGAAAGCCGGTGAAAGGATTGCAATTCTCCGTGGCAGCGGTGAGATACCGGTCTGTCTGTTTTACGACATCAATGAGATGAAACTTTATAATGCCAAGAACGGATTTCAGGACGGAGATGAGCTTTTAAGGAGAGTTGGAGAGGTTCTGCGGAAGGTGTACGGAGATGCGCTGATCGCGAGACTTTCCGACGATCATTATGCGATCGTCACGTCGGAAAACGGACTGGAGGACAAAATGATGTCCGCCGCCCCGATGGCGGCGCAGTTGGACCGTGTCGTCAAGATTGTGATTAAGGCCGGGGTCCGGAGAATTCTTCCGGACGAGGAGATCGATATCTCAATGATTCTGGATCAGGCAAAAACCGCGTGTGATCTGATCCACGGAGACGTCACCCGCACCTATCAGTATTACGATGCGGAAATTGAACGGACACTTCAGGACCGGAAATACATTGTCGATCATATCGATGATGCGATTGCAAACGGTGAGATTGAGGTGTTTTATCAGCCGCAGATCCGGACCCTGAGCCGTGAACTGTGCGGATTTGAGGCACTGGCCCGATGGCACAGCGCAGAACTCGGATTCCTTCCGCCCTATCGGTTTATTCCGGCGCTGGAGCGCTCCCACCTGATTCACCGGCTGGACTGTGAAGTGATCCGTCAGATCTGCTGTCGGTATCAGGCGACTGTGAGAGAAGGAGGAACACCGGTTCCGGTGTCTTTCAACCTGTCACGGCTGGACTTTCAGATGTGTGATATGTTCCGGTTTATTCTGGAGACAACGGATCAATACGGCGTGCCGCACGAGATGCTCCATGTGGAGATCACGGAGACGTTGCTCGCATCGAACGACGAGATCATCCGGGAGGCGATCCAAAAGTTTCACGGCGCCGGTTTTCAGGTGCGGATGGATGATTTCGGAAGCGGTTATTCGTCGCTGAATGTGCTGAAAGATTATGATTTTGATCAGCTGAAGATCGATATGGTCTTCCTTTCGAAGTTTAATGAGAGATCCCGGAGAATCATCGAATCCATTGTCCAGATGGCAAAATACATCGGAATCCACACCCTAGCGGAAGGCGTGGAGACGGAGGAACAGTTTGAATTCCTGAACCGCATCGGCTGCGAGGAGGTTCAGGGGTATTATTTCGGCCGGCCGATGCCCTACGAGGAGATCATGGAACACCTTCGGGAACTTGGAATCGGGCCGGAGAGCCGGGAAGACGCCGAATACCTGACCGGCGCGGGACTCCGGATGGTTCACAACGAAGAGGCGTATGCCATCATGGAAGATGACGGCATAAAATTCCGCTATGTAACCATGAACGATGAGTATCTGATCGCGCTCCGCGACATCGGGGAACACTCCATCGATTCGGTTCTCGCACGGATCAACCAATACACCAACACCTTCCGCGAGCTGATCCGGAAGGCGGAGGAAAACGGCGGGAAGACGAATTTTACCTTCCGGCATCGGGAGTATTATCTGGGGATTGCGCTTCAGATTTTGAACCGCCGGAAGAATAAGACCCTTGTGAAACTGACGATGTCCGGCACGGTCTTTGGAAAAATGACGCGTGATGTGGTCGGTGCGGAAGAAGGCGCATAATAGAATTCGAAAGAAAACACAAACATTTTCCTGACTCCTGCTTTTTCGTGGTATAATAAACAGGCTTGAGCGCAAAAACTCCCGCAGCGGCAGCAGACGGGAGACCGGGCGCCCGGGCAGATTGCTGCAGTGAAATGGAGAAACAGAATGCGAAAAATCGGAGTTTTGGGAGCCGGTGCATGGGGACTTGCCCTTGCGGACCTTCTCTCGGAAAACGGAAATGATGTGATACTGTGGTCGTCCAGCGCCCTGAAAGCGGAGAATCTCAAGCGGGAGCGTCCGGCCGGTGCGCCGAAACTGCAGATCACAGCGGATCTGAAAGAGGCGACAGCAGACCGGCAGATCGTTCTGTTTGTGGTCTCGTCCGTTTATGTGAGAAGCGTGGCAGCGCAGATTCGTCCTTTTATCCGGCCGGATCAGATTATCGTCAGTGCGGTAAAGGGCGTGGAGGCCGATACGCTGTATACCATGACGGATATTCTGCGGGAGGAACTCGGGAACGTTCCGATCGTCGCGCTGTCCGGTCCGACGCTGGCTGCGGAAGTGGTCATGCGCCATCCGACGACAATTCTCTCGGCCAGTGATGATCCGGAAGCGGCGGAGATCGTTCAGGATGCGGTTATGTGCGACAGTATGCGGGCTTACACCAGCGATGATGTCAAAGGCGTGGAGCTTTGCGGCGCACTGAAAAATGTCATCGCCCTTGCCACCGGTATCTCCGACGGTCTTGGCTTCGGTTTCAACGCCCGCGCGGCGCTCATCACCCGGGGACTGGCCGAGATGATCCGTCTCGGAAAAGCCATGGGATGCCATGAGGCAACGTTTGCGGGACTGGCGGGTCTCGGGGATCTTGTGGCGACGGCGACCAGTACTCTCAGCCGAAATTACCGCTGCGGACATTTTATCGGAAAAGAGGGATATGCGCCGGAGACTGCGATCGCGAAAGTCGGTCAGGTCGTTGAGGGCGTCAACATGCTTCCGGCTGCCATGAAACTGGCTGAGCGGTATCAGGTGGAGATGCCCATCGCCCGTGCGGTCAACTCCATCATCAAAGAGGGAGCGGATCCGAAAGAGACGGTATCGGAGCTGATGCATCGGAGAAAAAAAGCAGAGACGGAGTAAAGAGAGCGAAACAGGACGGAAAACGCGGCAGCGCGCATCCGGTGAAAAAGGGCAAAACGCGGCAGCGCGCATCCGGGAAAAAGGTTAAACGCGGCAGCGCGCATCCGGAAAAAAAAGTTAAATGCGGCATCGTGCAGTCCAAAGACAAAGCAGATAAAAGATGCAAAACAGGCAGTCCCGTGGGGGACTGCCTGTTTTGCGGTGTGCACCGTCCGCGGTTTTCCACGGGAATGAAGGTGTGCCGAAGCCTGCCTGCGGACGGTATATTTATCCTGCGGCGGCACACAGATCCGGCCCGCCGCAGGGAAGCGTATTATGAGTGAAACTGCTGCGGAAACACCACCTTGAATGAGATGGCACCCCGTGAGGGATCCTCGTCGATGGCGTAGAGCCAGCCCATGACTTTGACGCCGTTCAGCTCGTCCACGAACATTTCCCAGGAGTGATTTCTCCGGCTTGTCTCCACAATGGAGCGAACGACCGGACCGGCTTCCGCCGCCCAGAGTTTGCGGAAAGAGGAGTTGGAAAAACAGTCTTTCCTGACGCCGTGACCAGCCATGAATTCCAGAAACTCATCGTTTGAAAAGAGGAGACGGAAGTCCGTGTCCGTCAGTTCAAGCGTGGCCTGCGCCGGAATTTTCATATAGCGGGCCAGCTCCTCCGGCATGGTGGCCGGACCGGGCTCCTTGAAACGTATGGAATCGTAATACTGGGCCTCCTGTTTTTTTTCACCCGAAAAAAACGGGAAGTCCGGGTTGACCTTTGCCTGATGCTTGTAATATGCGATGGGCGCCGGCTTCTGAAACAGAAATCCCTGCATGCGGTCGCAGGACAGCTTCTTCAGAAAATTGACGTGCTCGAGGTTTTCCACCCCTTCCACAAGCGTCATAATATGAAGATCCTGGGCCATAGAGAGTACGTGACCCAGAACAGTTGCGGATTTCCCACCGGAATGAAAGGATTTCAGAAAGCACATGTCGGATTTGATCAGATCAAAGTCATACTGTGACAAGGCGTTCAAAGAGGAGTACCCGCTCCCGAAGTCGTCCATCCATACCGAGAAACCCGCATTATGGAACTTGCGGATTGCATCCTTGAGGACCGCCGGCGAATCCACGCAGGCGCTCTCGGTGATCTCAAAGATGATTTTGTCGTGCGGAACCTGAGAGAGATTTACCAAAACAATCAGCCGGTCGACGACGGATTCATCCTTAAAATCTGTCTGTGACAGATTGACGGAGATCGGCGGCACATCGCGGCCCTCGATCATGAGCTTCTGAATGTCCGTGAGGACGTTGCACAGCATCATTTCGTCCAGCTGCGCGTTCATATTCAGTTCTTCAAGGATCGGGATAAACTCCGTCGGATGCACAAGACCAAGCTGGGGACTTCGCCAGCGGGCCAATGCCTCATAATTGCTTACCGCTCCGCTGACAGTCCGTACAATCGGCTGATACCACGCTTCAAATTCGCGATTTTTCAGCGCTTCTGAGATATTCTCACGTATCCATTGCTGTCGGTTTTCCATATCTTACTCCACCCAAAAGACCCATTACATCAGTGTGTAATTAATCAGTTATAGTATTATAACATGGTCATGATCATATTTCATCAGGTTGATAAAATAATATAAACTATTTTATCAATTTGCATTATCTGAGTAATGGTGATTCAATGGTTTTGACGGAAAAAGATGGAGTTTAGCGGGTTACAACAAATGTTTTGTGTTTTCCTTATTAAGAGAACAATTTGAAACAACACAATTATTCGGAAACTTTAAGGATACGGAAGGCCCGGCACTCCTCGGAGAGCTGAAACATCAGTTTTTTCATCCGGGTGTCCTTCAGGCTGCCGAGGACCGTGAGCGAAAATGTGACAGTTCCGGCTTCCTCATTTTCCTCGGTCAGCTCCATTTTCTCCATATTGTATCCGTAATCGCCGATCATGGAGAGAACCTCGGACATGGCGTTCGGCCGGTTTTCGCGGGTGACGGTCAGTGTGACGCGGCGGCAGGAATCCGGAATCGTAAGGCTGTGCAGCAGCGGCAGAAAGACGGTCTCCTCCCCGTTCCAATCATAGAGAAGACCGTACTGGTACATGCGGCTTCCTTCCATGATTTTGCGGATAATGGCAATGTACTGAGCTCTGCGGTCCTCCGGAACAGAAGCGGAGAGCTGTTCGATAATTGTTTTTTCACGGTCAGCGCGATATACCTCCGTGCTGTGGTCCGCGTATTTCGCCTCTGCGACGTGGTAGGCGCAGTCCATCCGTTTCATCAGCAATTCGCGGATCTGCGGGTCAATCTGGTCAATGCGTTCTCTAATTTCATCGAGTGTCATAGAAACCTCCCGTAAAAAATTTGACATTTTAAAAGATTGTGCTACAATACTTTCATGCTTTTATACTTTAAATCAAAAACGAAAGAAAAGCAATGCCGGGAAAGGAGATTTCGGAATGAATACAGTCAGA
Organism: [Clostridium] aminophilum; assembly: GCF_900101295.1. Lineage (GTDB taxonomy): Bacteria > Bacillota > Clostridia > Lachnospirales > Lachnospiraceae > Clostridium_R > Clostridium_R aminophilum_A. The sequence continues at coordinate 55,709 of NZ_FOIL01000014.1, forward strand.
ATCGGTGAAGTCGAAGTCGGAAAAGGGATGCCGAAGGTTATTGTTCCGATTGTCGCAAAGACGCGGGAGGGAATTCTGGATAAAGCGAGGGAGATCCGCAGTGTTGCTCCGGGCACGGTCGATATGGTGGAATGGCGGGCCGATTTCTATGATGAGGTCACGGATGTGGAGAAGACAGCGGAGACAGGAAGACTGCTTCGTGAAATCCTGAAGGAGATCCCGTTTCTCTTTACATTCCGGACCGCCCGTGAGGGAGGCGAAAAAGAGATTCCGGCAGAACTCTATACGAAACTGAATCAGGCGATGGCGGAGCGGGGCGGCGCCTCCTGCGTGGATGTGGAGATGTTCTCGGACGAGGAGACGGTGAAAGAAAACCTTCGGAACATTCACGCGTGCGGGATTCCGGTGATCGGATCCAGACACAGTTTTACGGAGACACCGGCGGCAGAGGTCATGGTCCGTGAACTGCGGAAAATGCAGGATCTCGGTGCGGATATCCTGAAGATTGCCGTGATGCCGAAAAGCCGGAAGGATGTTGCGGTACTTCTGAGTGCCACTGCGGACATGTGTGAGAATTATGCGGATCGGCCTCTCATCACGATGAGCATGGGACCTTACGGCATGATCTCAAGAATTTCCGGCGAGGTGTTCGGAAGTTCCATGACGTTCGGGGCACTGGGTGAGGTTTCCGCTCCGGGGCAGCTTCCGGTATCGGCACTCAATACGGCGCTCCGGCTGGTTCATGACGAGCTGATCGTTCGCCAGATCAAGTGATCCGCCGGCGGAGTGAGAAAAACCGGAGAGCAGCCAGACTGCCGTATGGGGAAGACACAGGCAGGACGTGAAACGAAGACATCATCGATGCGCCGGATCGGATGGAACAGAACATGCGGCCGGCAGATGAGCCAAAAACCGGAAAAAGAGGAGAAATAAAATGGAAGAACTGCAGAAACTCCCGATTTCGGGACACACGGATACCTACTGCCTGATCGGAGATCCGGTGGCACACAGCATCAGCCCGGCCATGCACAACCTGTCATTCCGGATGAACGGAATCGATGCCCGTTATGTGGCCTTTCAGGTCCGCTCCGAACATCTGGCAGAAGCGGTGCAGGGAATGCGGTATCTCGGCATCCGCGGGTGGAATATCACCATGCCGCACAAATGCCGCATGGCAGAGCTGTGCGACCGGCTGGAAATGGCGGGAGAGATTGCGGGAGCCGTCAACACCGTAAAAAATGTGGACGGCGTGCTTACCGGAACGACCACTGACGGCACCGGCTGGGTTGAGAGTGCACGGGATTCCGGACATGATCCGACCGGACGCCGTATTGTCCAGCTGGGGGCGGGCGGCGCAGGCGGCGCGATTCTCGTTCAGGCGGCGATCGACGGAGCAAAGCATATCGATGTGTTTAAAAGGGTCAATGCGAAAAGTGCGGATGCCCAGAGAATGGTGGATCAGCTGAACGAAAAGACATCCTGCGAGGTGGAACTTCATGATCTGCGGGATCTGCGCACGCTTCACGCGTGTCTTGCCGATGCGGATATTCTTCTCAACACGACGCTGATCGGAATGAGCGGAACGCCGGGATGTCTGATTCCGGATGATTCCTTTTTCCACGAGGGACTGGCCGTGTCGGATATCATCTATGAGCCTCGAGAGACAGAGCTACTGCGGAGAGCCAAGGCGGCGGGATGCGAGACCTTCAATGGAATGTATATGCTGTTGTATCAGGGCGCTGCCTCCTTCCGGATCTGGACCGGAACCGACATGCCGGTGGATGCGGTAAAGAAAGCGGTTTTTTCATAAAAGAAGAAAGAAAGAAAAAATAAAGTCCTGCCGGGATTCCCTTACGTTATAAGAGAATCCCGGCAGGACTTTTTCGGACCTTCTTCTGTCAGGAATGCGGGAGATCATTGAATGCGGGCGGCATTCTGCAGGATCTCTCTACAGATCTCCGGAATGGATTTGCCGTCGGTATCAACGATGATATCGGCGGCGTTTTTATACTGGGTTTCCCGTTCCGCCATCATGGACGCGATGTCGGCGGTATTCTTATGACCGCGCAGTTTCGGGCGGGTGTCATCATCTTTCAGCCGGAAAAGGACGGTTTTCGGGCGGGCAGAGAGCAGAACGACACGGCTGATCCGCTTCAGGATTTCCACGTTGCGGTGACGCAGAACGGCGCCGCCGCCGCAGGAGATGACCGTGTTCTGACGTCCCTCGTAAGAGCCAAGAGTCTGTGTTTCGAGGTCGCGGAAATGTTCTTCTCCGTATTGTTCGAAAATCTCGTTGATGCGCATGCCGGTTTTTCGCTCAATGTCGGCGTCCGCGTCCACTACGTCCATGCCGTAGATGTGGGAGAGTGCGTTGCAGACGGTGGTCTTTCCCGTTCCCATGAAACCGATCAGAGCGATGTTCCCGGAAAAAGACAAATCATCATATTTTCTATCATATTTTGCGTTTGAAATAATATTCTGATTCTCCATCACAGTACCTCATCTGCGGCCAAATTAATGGCAAAAATTACTTTAATGCTTTGAAGAGATAGCGGTAAAAACCGTATGCTGAAATTATAGATTCTTTCGATCAATTCGTCAACTTCTTTCTGCAGAAGTCATTCATTGGAACGATAGGTATGTTTATGTTTTATATTACGGAAAATTGCAAAAAAATTGTTAATAAGTATTAAGATTTAACTGGTTTGACCGATATAGTTTACATAAACATAACGAAGGTTATGCGGGGAGGAAACAATGAAAAAGGAAAAGAAACTGGCGATTATGCTGACAGCAGCGATTGTGATCTGTGCCGCGGTGATATTTGCACTGAAACCGCACGCAAAAAGCATCGGAGTTGAGTATACGGATCAGCATAACTGGATGTATTACGGCGCAGAACTTGCAGATGCGGGGAAGAAAGCAGGACCGTCCGTAGGAAGAGCAGGGAGAGATGTTGATGTCTTTTTTATTGCACCGACATCGACACTGGACGGGACAAATGCCGACATCACGGACGGAAAGACGAGAGCAGCGATTCTGAATGCCACCAATATGGAAATCGGAATCTATTGTGATAATGCTCTGGTTTACGCTCCGTATTATCGAATGGCGACTCTCGCCGATTACGACAAGGGCGGGAAAGAACTGGAGGACGCTCTGGATCTCGCTTACATCGATGTGAAGACGGCATTTGACCATTATCTCACGGACAGAAATCATGACCGGCCGATTCTTCTTGCCGGGTTTTCTCAGGGGGCGGATATGATTTACCGCCTTATGGAAGATGAGTTTACTGACGAAGAAATGCAGCAGAAACTGGTTGCCGCTTATGCGATCGGCTGGCCGTGCACGCAGGAGATGACGGAAAAATATCCGCAGCTGCGCATGGCGGAAGCGGAGGACGATACCGGCGTGATTGTCAGCTTCGAGTGTGAGTCGGAGCGTCTGGATGACTCGTTGATTGTACCGAAAGGCGTGAGAATGCTTTCCATCAATCCGCTCAACTGGACGACCACACCGGAGAAGGCAGACAAGGAGCTGAACCGGGGATTTGTCTATGTGGACGGCAGTTCTTACACCGTAAAGTCGGAGATTCCGAATTTCTGCGGCGGATACATCGATGAGACAAGAGGAACCCTGAAGGTTCCGGAACTGAGGGAGGACGATTATCCGTCCAGACTTTCGTTCCTGAAGGACGGGAGCTACCACATTTACGACTATCAGTTTTTTTACAGAAACCTGCAGGAAAATGCAGCAAAGCGGATTTCAGCTTACTGGAGCCGCTGATGCGGATCTTCTGAAAATGATCGGGACACACAACTGCTTCGCGAGTTTCGATCGAACGGCGGCAGCCGACAAGGCCTTGTGCAGGCACGGTCTTAGCCATCTGCCAGCGTATATCAAAAAATAATAGTTTTTATTATTTTTTAATCGTTGGAACACTGTTTATTCAAATTGCTGTGGGATAATGATCGATATCAGAAGAGTTCGCAAGGATTACGGCAGTAAACAATGCGGATGATTTTTCCGGAGAGGCCGGACATCTGCTGACCTTTACAGAAAATGGAGGACCGGCATGAACAGATGGATGAGATCAATATTGGCAATGATGACAGCGGCAGGGCTGAGTCTTATGCCCTGTATGGGCGTGATGTCGTACGCGGAGGACTCGGTGAAGGAAGCCGCTGCGGCAGAGGACGCAAAAGAGAGTGCGCTTTTCAGCGGTTTTGCCTCAGCGACCGAGAATGATATCAAGGGAAAGATCGATGAGGGCGGAAGGATCCGTTCCGCGGCATACGACGCATCGGAAAAACAGTATTACGTCATGTTTGAGGACGGAAGCCAGTATAAGGTTGTGAGCAGTGACAGCAGCTTCCTGAACTACCTCAAAGTGATGGGAGCGGAGGTGCAGCAGCTTTCCGTTGGCCAGGAAGTGGCCCGCGCAGATTCGGGCGCCAAGATCGGTCAGGCGTCTCTGATCTTCGTAATGGTCGGTATTGCCGGATTCGCCATTTTCATGTACAGCCGTTCCAAAAAAGAAAAAGCACTTGCGACCAACTCTAAGGAGGAGGAGCGCAAATCAAAGATCCGGGCTCAGAACACGGGCGTCCGTTTTGAGGACGTTGAGGGCGTCGACGAGCTGAAGCAGGATGTCTTCCGCATCGTGGACTGTCTGAAAAATCCGGAGAAGTATAAAGCAATCGGCGCAAGAATCCCGAAGGGCATCATTCTCTACGGACCTCCGGGAACCGGTAAAACCCTTCTGGCAAAGGCCATCGCGGGAGAGGCCGGCGTTCCGTTCTATACGGCCGTCGGATCGGATTTCATCGAGAAATACGTCGGAGTCGGCGCATCGAGAATCCGGGACCTTTACAAGACAGCGAGAAAAACAGCCCCCTGTATCGTCTTCATCGATGAGGTGGATGCGATCGCCGGCGATCGCGATGCGATGAACAATCAGGAGTATTCCGCAACCGTCAATGCGCTTCTCTCGGAACTCGACGGATTCGATTCATCGGAAAATGTGGTCACCATCTGTGCGACAAACCACCTGGAATCGCTGGACCCGGCGTTCCAGCGCTCGGGACGTTTTGATCTGAAACTTGCAGTCGGACTTCCGGATCGGAAAGCGCGCCGCCGCATTATCGACATCCACGGACGGAACAAGAAGTTCTCGAGAGACATTGATCTGGATGATCTTGCGGTGAGAACTGCGGGATTCAGCGGAGCGGATATCGAGGCGATACTGAATGAGAGTGCGGTCATCGCGGCCGGCACCAACAAGCCGTATATCACAAATCAGGACATTGAGGATGCGTTTTTCAAGATTCTCATGAAAGGCAATAAAAAGAAACGCGAGAAGATTCACGAGATCAACCGCGTGGTGGCGTGGCATGAGTCCGGACACACACTGGCAACCAAGCTTCTGACCAGAGACAGCGTGCCGTCGGTTACCATCATCGGAAGTTCCTCCGGCGCGGGGGGCGTGACCTTCCGTGTTCCGGATGAAGAAGAGCAGCTGAAGAGCCGCAAAGATATCGAGAATATGATCCGCGTCATGTATGCGGGACGTGCGGCAGAGGAAATCTATTACGGCGATCAGGACAAGATTACCATCGGCGCTTCTCAGGATATCAAACAGGCAACTTCGGTGATCCGCGATTATCTGGCGGTTTACGGACTTGGAAAAGGCGGAATGGTCGATATCGCCCAGTTCCGGCCGAATGATTACTCCTTCATTCTGGATGAGGCCAGAGAGATGGCCCAGAGGCTTTATAAGGAGACGGTGGAAATCCTTGCCGAGCAGAAAGAAACGCTCCGCAAGATCGCGGAGTCACTTCTGGAGAAGGAGACACTGCGTGAATGGGAAATTGACGATATTATCGCCGGACGCACCAATCCGCCCAGTGACCGGAACGGAAGACGGTCTTCCATGGAAAACGGTGCAGTGGAAGCGGTGGCTTACACCATGCCGGAGGAGACTTCGGAGAGCGTGATCCTCCCGTTTAAGAGCAATGCATGATAAACAAGACCGATAGAGATAAAAGACAGGGTTTCCGGCTGAATCAGCCGGAAACCCTGTCTTTTTACGGTGCGCCCGGCGGCGCACGTTTCTAACGGGTGAAAGTCCCGAATCCGCCCGGTAGTGGGAAGGATACAGCCGAAGGCAAGGGTGTCCGCCGCGAGGCGGGATCTGAAGGAAGCCGGATGTGGGAACAGACTAACCACGGGCAAACCTCTGGCCTGACGAACAGAAACCACATATGAGGTCACGCATGAGGGTAAGACTGCCGTACAAGCCAAAGCCCAATAACTACACGGAATCATGCGGGATAGATGAGGCAGGTAGATGGAGGGAAAGAAACGTGTCGGTACCCGGGGAGATCTGCATGGAACG
>NZ_FOIL01000048.1 GCF_900101295.1 [Clostridium] aminophilum
GCAGTTTTGAAGGTATATTCCTTCGATGGCCCGGTGGCTCAGTTGGTTAGAGCGCCGCCCTGTCACGGCGGAGGTCATGGGTCCGAGTCCCATCCGGGTCGTTGTTCTGCGACAGCAGGACACATTGTTAAGAATATGGGGTGTTAGCTCAGCTGGGAGAGCATCTGCCTTACAAGCAGGGGGTCATAGGTTCGAGCCCTATACGCCCCATTTCTTCTTTCAAAGACAATTTTATATTCGCCGATATGGCTCAATTGGCAGAGCAGCTGATTTGTAATCAGCAGGTTGACGGTTCGAGTCCGCCTATCGGCTTATGGGCGATTTCCCGAGTGGCCAAAGGGGACAGACTGTAAATCTGCTGCAGATTGCTTCGGTGGTTCGAATCCACCATCGCCCATTTTTTTAATTTAATATCGCGGGGTAGAGCAGTCTGGAAGCTCGTCGGGCTCATAACCCGGAGGCCGCAGGTTCAAATCCTGCCCCCGCAACTTCTTTTGACATCGGATTTACATCCGGTGTTTTTTTAATTTCAGGTGAGAGGTTTTAATGATTTCCGATAATATTTTGACAGAAAATATGCAGGGTTTTATTTAAGAAAGATCCGAGCGGTTATGATATAACAGAATCTGAAAAAATGTGATCACGAAGCGTCGATGGAGGAATACAAGTGCTCGCTTGACCAGCGCTTTTTTGTGACATAACCGTCGCGCAGCGGCAGTTATGTCATGCCGTCTCCATATGAGCGTAAACGCTCGCATGGCTCGTGGCTTATGTGGTATAATGGGAACGTATTTTTGACATGAGAAAGATGAGAAGATCAATGAGTTTTACATACAGAATCCGGAACACCAGAAAACAGTGTATGATTTTTGCAGCGGCTGCCTTTCTGACAGCGGCGGGGATCGGAAGTTCCGTATCCTACGCTGCAAGTGCGCCGGATACCTCGAGCAATGCTGCCGCCATGCAGGTGAATGCACCGGAAAGCAGCGTGAGAGGCGCAGCGATATCGGATACAGAGGAGAATTATCTGAACGGTGCCGAAATCCGTATGATCGAACCGGTCGGAACCGCACAGAATATGTCATTTGTACTGAAAACGGTGGATGGACATGTGATTGTAGTGGACGGAGGCCGCGAAGAGGATGCGGATGCTCTGATTTCCGAGATTCAGTCGATGGGAGGAACCGTTTCGCTTTGGCTGCTGACGCATCCGCATGATGATCATGTCGGCGCGTTGACGGAGATTTTAAACCGCAATCCGATTCCTGTTCAAATTGATCAGATCGCCTATCGTTTTCTGACCAACGATGATTATGAACAGGGCGATAATATGGGCCGTATGGAAAACTATACTTCGATTGCCACGGCGCTCGACCGCATTGACCAGTCGAAGAAAACGATTGTCGGAAAGGGTCAGACGATAACGGTGGGAGACGCCGTCGTTCACGTGCTGAATGATCCGTATGTCTGCAAGGTCAGTACCTTCAATAATGCATCCATTGCCTATCGGATCGATATGGGAGGAAAAAGAATTCTTTTTCTCGGCGATATGGGAAGAGAAGGCGGCAACCATCTTCTGAGCACCTGTACCGGAGCAGAATTGAAGGCGGATATTGTTCAGATGGCACATCACGGGAACCATGGAGTGGGACGGAATTTCTACGAAGCGGTCCGTCCGGAGGTTTGTATGTGGCCGACGCCGTCCTGGCTCTGGAACAATGAAAAAGACGGCATAGCGGGTGCGGGCCGGTATGAGACACCGGTTGTGCGCCGTTGGATGAAAGAACTCGGCGCCAAAAAGAATATCATTTCAAAGGATGGAACCCAGAGCCTGAAGTGATGCACAGGGAGGAACTCGGCGGTGGATAGGGCAGAACTTTTGAATAAGAATGCGATGCTGGCCAGAACCGGTGACGGCTCCGGGTATGAAAATATCTATATTCTCACGGTTGGCGAGACGTATGGGAAAGTACATTCTCTTCAGCTGGAACCGGGAGATGAGGAAGTTCTGATCGAAGAAGTGTATGTCAGTCTCTTTCGGCATGTCCATGAGCTGCCGATGACGGAGGAAGACCTTTCCGGTGCGATCGAGGATGAAATCTACCGATCAGCGGGTCGAATCTTCGGAGAAGAGGTGGCGGACCGTGTGATTACCGGAAGTCCGGTGGAAATGTCGGAAAATATCGCAGCCGCAATTTGGATGCGGATTGAGGACGCCGCCGGAATCCGAAGCGATGAGGATGCGGAGGAAGCGGATTGGAAGATCTGGGCGGTGATTGCCCTGAAGGTGTTCGGCACTTTTCTGATGCTGGTGCTGATTGCGGCGGTGATCTGGTATATCTGGGAACATGCAACGAGGATCTGAAGATGGGAAAAATATATTATCTGATGGGAAAAAGCGCCTGCGGAAAAGACACGCTCTATAAGCGGATTCGCATGGATCTGCCGGAACTTGCCGTGTCCGTCCCATATACCACGCGACCGATGCGCGAAGGTGAGACCGACGGCGTAGAATATCATTTTACGACCGAAGCGGATCTCGATCGGATGCGGAAGGAAGGGCGCGTGATTGAGGCGCGAACATATCAGACGGTAGCCGGTCCCTGGACATATGCGACGGTGGATGACGGATCCTTCGATCGGAAGGGAAAGGATTTTCTGATGATCGGAACGCTGGAATCCTATTGCGCTGTCCGGGATTATTTCCCGGAAGGGGCAGTGATTCCGCTTTATATCGAAGTGGAGGACGGTATCCGTCTGGAGAGGGCGATCCGGCGGGAGAGGGAACAAGAAAAACCGGGATATGCGGAACTCTGCCGGCGGTTTCTGGCAGACGAGCAGGATTTTTCCGAGGAAAATCTCCGAAATGCCGGGGTCACAACATCGTATCCGAATCTGGATTTTGACGCGTGCGCGGAGCGCCTGGAAAGCGTCATTCGAAACGGACGGGCGGATTCGGAATAAGGAGGAGAAACATGGCAGGATTTCACGATATACTGGGACATGATTCCATAAAGGATCATTTCCGGAAAGCAATCGAATACGGAAGAGTTTCACATGCCTACATCCTTGCGGGCGAGCGGGGAATGGGAAAAAAGTCGCTGGCGAAGGCATTTGCCATGACCCTTCTCTGTGAAAAAAGTGATGAGGAACCGTGCATGGAGTGTCATTCCTGCAAACAGATGCTGTCGGACAACCATCCGGATGTCATCTGGGTTACGCATGAAAAGCCGGCATCGATCGGTGTCGATGACATCCGTGTTCAGGTGAACGACACCATTGATATCCGGCCATACAGTTCCGCACATAAGATTTACATCATCGATGAGGCGGAGAAAATGACGGCGGCAGCGCAGAATGCGCTTCTGAAGACAATCGAGGAGCCGCCGGCCTATGCGGTGATCCTTCTGCTCACAACCAATCAGGAGCTTTTTCTTCCGACGATTCTCTCCCGCTGCATTCAGCTGAAACTGAAACCGCTGCAGGATTCCCTGATCGTTCAGTATCTCACGGAGAAAATGAGTCTGAACGAGAACCGGGCCGGCATGGTTGCCGCATTTGCCCGGGGAAATCTCGGACGCGCGGCATCGATTGCCGGATCCGAAGAATTCGCGGAGATGACGGAGACATTGCTTCGGATTTTGAAGAGTATTCATGAGATGGACACCGAAAAGATGCTGGATACCATCCGGATGATGACGGCAGAATTTTCCGATCTGAATGAATGTCTGGATTTCATGCAGCTGTGGTATCGTGATATACTGATGTTCAAAGTCACAAAAGACATGAATACTCTGATCTTCCGGAATGAGTATTCGGCAATATCGAGAATCTGCGCTTCCAGCTCCTATCCCGGACTGGAGCAGGTGCTTGATGCAATCGACAAGGCGAGAGTGCGGCTCGGCGCCAATGTCAATAAGGAACTGGCATTAGAGCTCCTGTTCCTGACGATGAAGGAGAATTGATTTATGATAAAGGTAATCGGGGTTCGGTTCCGCAGCGCGGGAAAAATCTATTTTTTTTCGCCGGGTGAACTGGAGATCAAAAAGGGCGATCATGTGATCGTGGAGACCGCCCGCGGGGTTGAATTCGGAAAGGTCGTTCTGGGCAATCGAGATGTGGAGGAAGAAAAAGTCATCCAGCCGCTGAAACAGGTCATCCGTATGGCAACGCCGGAAGATATCGCAGCGCAGAAGGCACATCGCGAAAAATCGAAGGAAGCGTATAAAATCTGTCAGGAAAAGATCCGCAAACATGAGCTGGATATGAAACTGATCGATGTGGAATATACGTTTGACGGAAACAAGATCCTGTTTTATTTCACGGCAGACGGCCGCGTCGATTTCCGCGAGCTGGTCAAGGATCTGGCTTCCGTGTTCCGCACCAGGATTGAGCTCCGTCAGATCGGTGTCCGCGATGAGACCAAGCTTCTCGGCGGAATCGGTATCTGCGGAAGACCGCTGTGCTGCAACACATTCCTCTCGGATTTTGCGCCGGTTTCCATCAAGATGGCCAAGGAACAGAATCTCTCCCTGAACCCGACCAAGATTTCGGGTGTATGCGGAAGACTGATGTGCTGTCTGAAAAATGAAGAAGAGACATATGAGTACCTGAACAGTAAAATGCCGGCAAACGGCGATTTTGTGACCGCAGCCGACGGAACAAGAGGACAGGTACAGAGTACCAATGTTCTGCGCCAGACCGTCAAGGTGATTGTCAATACCGGAGACGACGAAAAAGAGCTGCGCGAGTATCGGGTGGAAGAACTGAAATTCCGTCCGAAGAGAAAAAAGAATGCGGAAAATGACAGCGATGAGAGCGCTGAGCTTCAGGCGCTGGAAGACGGAGATTTCTCCGGTGCGGAAAAGCAGGGAAGAAAAAAAGAACGCTCAGGCCGCGGAAACCGGGAAGGCCGGGATGGTCAGGAACGGGAAAACCGCGGCAGAGGCGGCCGTGAGAACCGCGAGGAAAAAGATGGACAGGAGCGGGAAAACCGCGGCAAAGGCGGCCGTGGAAATCGTGAGGGCCGTGACGGTCAGGAACGGGAAAACCGCGGTAAAGGCGGCCGGGAAGGCCGTGAGGAAAAAGACGGTCAGGAGCGTGAAAGACGCGGCAGAGGCAGCCGGGAAGGCCGTGAGGGAAAAGATGGTCAGGAGCGCGGAAAAAACCAGCGCCAGAGAGGACGCCGTGACGGTCAGGAACCGGGAAACCGGGAAAACAGCGAAAGACCGGAAGAAAAAACTGCTTCCAATCCCGGAGATTCTGCAACCAACAGCCGTGAACCGGAAAGAGGGACGGAAGAATGACCTTGCAGGACGATCCGGGCAGAACAGAAGACGGACATCCGGTACCGGCAGTCATGCTGGCCAATGATGTTCCGCTCTATGAAGATGAGCTGGTGGATGATCTCCAGCGGAATCATTATCAGATCATCCAGAAGAAAAAAGGCTTTAAGTTCGGCATGGATGCCGTTCTGCTCTCCGGCTTTGCGAAAGTGAACGACGGAGAGAGAGCCATCGATCTCGGAACCGGGACCGGAATTATCCCGATTCTTCTGTCGGCAAAGACGGAGGGAAAGCATTTTACCGGTCTTGAGATTCAGGAAGATATCTGTGAGATGGCACAGCGAAGCGTGCGGCTGAACGGAATCGGAGAGCGGGTGGAGATTCTCCGCGGCGATATCAAAGAGGCGTCAAAACAGTTCGGTGCGGCGTCATTTGAGGTCGTGACCTCCAATCCGCCGTATATGAATGACAGTCACGGACTGAAGAATCCGAATCTGCGAAAGGCGATCTCCCGCCATGAGGTGCTCTGCACTCTGGACGATGTGTGCCGGGAGGCGGCAAAACTGCTGGTTCCGGGCGGCCGGTTCTATATGGTTCACCGCCCGCACCGGATTGCGGAGATCATTACGGCGCTGAAACAATACCGGCTTGAGCCGAAGCGGATGAAATTCGTTCATCCGTTTTCGGACCGCGATGCCAACATGGTTCTGATAGAAGCCGTGAGGGGCGGAAACCCGATGGTAAAGTTGGAAGCACCGATCATTGTTTACAAATCCCAGGGTGTATACACCGATGAGATTTATGAGATTTACGGATACTGAAAACCATGTTGGAGGAATATGATGGCTGGAAAACTGTTTCTTTGCGCGACACCGATCGGCAATCTGGAGGATATCACGCTGCGGGTTCTGGATACACTCAGGTCCTGTGATCTGATCGCAGCGGAGGATACCCGGCATACCATCGGACTTCTCAACCATTTTGAGATCAAAAAGCCCATGACCAGCTATCATGAGTTCAACAAAGTGGATAAAGCGCGGGTTCTTGTGGAAAAGATGCAGGAAGGTGTGAATATCGCCCTGGTAACGGACGCCGGAACACCGGGAATTTCGGATCCGGGAGAAGAGCTCGTGCGGCAGTGTGTGGAAGCGGGAGTGGAAGTTACATCGCTTCCGGGACCGGCGGCATGCATTACGGCACTGACACTGTCCGGTCTGGCGACCAGGCGGTTCTGCTTTGAGGCGTTTCTCCCGATGGACAAGCAGGACCGAGCGTGGGTTCTGAAGGAACTGCAGAGGGAGACCCGCACGATCATCCTGTATGAAGCACCGCATCGCCTGATCCGCACCCTGAAGGAACTGCGGGATGCCCTCGGAGAGAACCGGCGGATATCCCTGTGCAAAGAGCTGACAAAGATCCATGAGACGGCATTTCGCACGACCATCGGCGAAGCGCTGGACTACTACGGGGAAAATGATCCCAGGGGCGAGTTTGTCCTTGTGATCGAGGGAAAGCCGATCGAGGAGATCCTTCAGGAAGACAGCGCAAAATGGAACTCCATGACGATTCCGGAGCACATGGAATTCTATATGAGCAAGGGAACTCCGAAAAAAGAGGCGATGAAACTGGTGGCGGCGGACCGCGGAATTTCCAAGAGAGAAGTCTATGCGGCAATGTTGGAAGAGTGATCGCAGACGCCAGAACATCGCGGACTCCGGTTTGGAAAGATACATTCGGACGGCGAAAGTCCTGAGGGTTATCGTTTCAGGTATTCCGAGGAAACCGGAAAATCAAAATAGGTGTCCGGGTAAGGTTCATTTTTCAGCGTGAAATGCCACCATTCGCAGTCCAGAGTGGAAAAGCCGTTCCGGACCATGGCATTCTGTAGAATCATACGGTTTTCAATCTGTTCATCCGTGATGTTCCGATAATCAATATGAGAAGCTTCGCTGAAGAGATCAAACGGACTTCCCATATCCAGTTCTTTTCCTGTCTTCATGTCCAGCAGAGTCGCATCGATCGTGCTTCCGCGGCTGTGGCTGGACTGTTTGGCAATGTAGCCTTTGGAAAACAGTTCCTGTTTTTCCAGATCCGGGTAAAAATACGGTTTCATCCGGATATCCTGATCTTCAATTCCCCAGAAAATAAAATGTTTTACGGCGCGGGCCGGACGATAGGCGTCAAACACTTTCAGGCGGTATCCTTTGACGGACAGCTCGGTGTTTGCGGTTTTCAGGGCCCGGGCCGCTTCTTTGGTGAGGAGCGCGCACGGTTCTTCGTAGCCGTCGATCCGGTCACCGACAAAATTATATGTGGAATAATAGCGTATCTCCTGGATGATGCCCGGAACAAGATCGGCCAAAAGGACGAAGCCGGACGGATCCATCGTTTCATTTTTATAATCAGCTCGCATCGTTAAAACCTCAATTATCATTTTTATGATGCTATTGTAACGGGTAAATTTTTTCTTTTCAAATCATTCCGGAGACAATCGGAAAATTGGATACAACCAAACTGATTTAACGAGGGAAGAACGATACTTCGATGCATTGGTAAAAGCGGAAATCAAGACGGAATATTTCTGAAAAGGAAAGGGCGAAAAGAAGAAATAACGGTTTATTTTCGGGATAACGCTGAAAAGGAAAAAGGGACTTGCGCCCTGAAAAAAACGTAAATATAATTTAGACATCCTGAACGGAAGCAATCTGAAAGGCAGAGTTCTCCGGCGGTTCTTCGCCGATTCTGTCCGGCAGTTCAGGTCTTGGTGAATCAGAACAGGCTTTTCAAAAAGCCCGGACTGATTCCATATCGATCGGGTTTCACCGAACGTTCAAGAAGAAGTAAGAAGATTCAAGAAGATGAGGAATCAATATGGGTTTACGATGGACGATCCTGCTGGCGGTCTGTGCGGCGGGGGCGGTCAGCGACCTCAAAAAAGGAATAATACCGAACCGGATCCTTTTGACCGGCTTCGCCGCTGAGGCAGCAGGACTCCTGTGGACCGAGCCGCTGATCACTTTGGGAGCAGAAGAGGCAAAACTGTGTTTTATCACGATCGGAACCATGGTTCTGTTCAGCCCGCTGTTTTTTTTGGATCTGTGCGGCGCCGGGGATGTGAAACTTGCGTCACTGATCTTTGGCAGCGTCGGAATGTATGAGGGACTCCGGGTATTGTTCTGGGGCGGGCTTCCCGCCGCAGTCTGGTCGCTGGGAGTGATGCTCTCCCATGGGATACTCCGGCAGAGAATTCAGTGGGTGTATGAGTATCTGAGAACATGGATGATATGCGGGCGTCCGGCGGCATATCCGGTCGGAATAACGGACCGGAACACCGGGACGGCAATCCGGCTTGCACCATTTCTCTTGATTGGCGTTCTCTGGGAGATGCTGTTCGGCGGATGACAGGAGGGATAGTATGCGCAGGATTATGGCAATTTATGACCCGGATGAAGATTATGCGTATCGGTTTGCAGAGATCATCAACCGGAGGGAGCGGATGCCGTTTGAGGTGATCGCCTTTCCTTCTCTGGAGAGTCTGGAACGCTATGCAAAGGAAAATAACGTTGCGGTTCTCATGGCGGGCGGAAAGGCAGATCACAGCCGGGTGAGGGCTATCCGGGCGGAAAAAAGGGTCTGGCTGGAGGACGGCCGGTCGCTGGCAAAAGATGCGGACAGTATGAGCATTTACAAATACCAGTCCAGCGACAGTATTATCCGAGAGGTAATGAGTGAGTATTGTGATTCGGAGGAGATTACATCGGAGGACGGAATCCGGGGAAAAGCAGAGATTCTGGGCGTTTATTCACCGGCGGAAACGGGCCTTCGGGATGCATTTGCCGTGACGCTCGGGCGTATTTTTTCTCAGCGGACACCGTCTCTGTACATCAGTTTGGAGGAATTTTCCGGGATGGGGATTCTCACCGGAGATGAGTTTAGGGAGGATCTGTCGGATCTGCTCTACTATTACGGTGCGGGATCATACAGCAATGTGCGTCTCGGAAGTATTGTCCACTCTCTGAACGGACTGGATTTTGTGCCGCCGGTGCGATGCCCGTCGGATCTCGATCTGTCGAGCGAGGGAATTATCCCCGGACTGATCGGAACGATCGCGAGTGAAAGCACCTACCGGAAGATTATTCTGGATCTCGGCAGATGCCGGAAGGTGACGCCGAAGATTCTTGCCATGTGCGCCAAAGTCTATATGCCGTTAGCAAAAAACGGTCTTTCTGGGGCAAAAACGGGAGAATTTGAGGAATATCTGAAAAACACCGGGGACAGCAGCATTCTGGACCGTGTACAGAAGGTCTATCCGCCGACGGAACTTCCGTCCGTGAGCAGAGGATATTTTGACCAGCTTCTGTGGGGACCGATGGGCCGGTATATCCGTGGACTGGTGATGGGAGGAGCGTATGAAGAAGAGGAAAACAGGGGAAACGGATATGCGGGAGAATGCGTCGGATGAATGGGAAATGGATAACAACCGGACGGGAAGCCTTTCGGAGCGGATCCGGGACGATATCGAGATACGGCTGCATGACCGCATGGCCGTTTCGGATGAAGAACTGGCCGAACTGATCGACGACCGGATCCGGGAGCACTCCAGGGAGGGAATCCTGAATCTGGAGGACCGGCTCCGGCTTCGCAAGGAATTGTTCGATTCGTACCGGAAACTGGGGGTTCTGCAGGATCTGGTGGATGACCCGAATGTCACGGAGATCATGGTCAACGGATATGACTGTATTTTCTTTGAAAAGCGTGGCAGAATCACGCTTTGGGACCGGAAATTCCGGTCAGAGGAGGAACTGGAAGATCTGATTCAGCAGATTGTGGGCCGCGTCAACCGGACAGTCAATCTCGCATCACCGATCGCGGATGCCCGTCTGGAAGACGGATCCCGTGTTCATGTGGTACTGCCGCCGGTATCCATCGACGGCGCATCCCTGACCATCCGAAAGTTCCCGGAGAGTTTCGACATGAAAAAACTCATCGCAAAGGCTTCTCTGACGGAGGAAGCGGCGGAGTTTCTTCAGGTTCTTGTCCGCAGCGGATACAACATTTTCATCAGCGGCGGAACCGGAAGCGGAAAGACGACATTTCTCAATGCACTTTCCGGTTTTATCCCGGCATCGGAGCGTGTGATTACTATCGAGGATTCTGCGGAGCTTCAGATTCAGCATGTCAAAAATCTGATCCGGCTGGAGACAAGAGAAGCGACCCGGGACGGTGCGGAAGCGGTCACGATGCGGGATCTGATTCGGGCCAGTCTTCGTATGAGGCCGGACCGGATCATTGTGGGTGAGATCCGCGGCGCGGAGGCACTGGATATGCTGCAGGCGATGAATACCGGACATGACGGATCACTGTCGACCGGACATGCGAACAGTGCGGCGGATGCCCTGATCCGTATTGAGACTATGGTTCTGACCGGGGAAGGCGGACTGCCGCTTGCGGCGATCCGTCGGCAGATTGCCTCGGCAATTGATCTGATTATACAGATTGCAAGGCTCCGGGACCGCTCGAGACGGGTAATGGAGATTACGGAGGTGACCGGATATGAAAATGGTGAAATTACGCTTTCACCAATCTTCCGATTTGAGGAAGAGGGATGGGAAGAAGCAGGTGCCGGGGAACGGAAAAACAAAAAAAGAAAGGAACCTTTTGCGGACGGGATTCACGTGGAAGGAACGCTTCGGAAAGTGGGGGAACTTAAAAACCGCCGGAAGCTTCTTCTCAGCGGAATCTGCACCGGATAACGGGGGCGGAGGGAGAAAGAGAAAGACGGAAGGAGCGGAGAATGCACCGCCGGATTACCGGGTATACCGGCTGAGTCCTCGGGAATGGATTTCCTATCTTCTTCAGGGAGCAGCGGCTTGTGCATTGATTTCCTATGTGTTCTACCGGTCCGTTCCGGTATTTGGCATTCTTCTTCCGCTGTCGGTCCTTCGGCCGCTGTTCGCGGCAAAGACACTCGGGAAAGCGCGCAGAGACCGGCTCCGGTTGGAGTTTCGGGAGGGAATCGGGGCGATCGCTTCCGCGCTGGAAACCGGTGCCTCTCTGGAAAACGCCTTTTCACTGGCAGCAGAAGATATGAAGGAGATCTACGGGGAAGACGGAATGATTGCGGGAGAATTTTACAGAATATCCCGTCAACTTCGAATGAATCGGACGGTGGAGACACTGGTGGAGGGATTTGCGGAGCGAAGCGGCGTGGAGGAGATCCGGAGTTTTGCGGAGATTCTTGCGATTTCCAAGCGGAGTCAGGGAGGAACCGCGCAGATCATCGCCCATGTATCCGGAGTGATCAGCGGACGGATCCGGGTGAAGGAAGAGATTGAAAACATGACGGCGGAAAAACGATTTGAACAGAAGATTATGAATCTGATTCCGTTCGGCATTGTGATCTACATCGATTTCACGTCGCCGGGTTTCTTTCAGGTGATGTACACGACCGTCGCCGGCAGAGTCGTGATGACGATCTGCCTTATCGTCTACGCGGTCAGCTGGATGATCTCGGACAGGATCCTCCGGGCGGGACAGGCAAAGTGCGCGTAAAGGAAAGCGTCAGAGCGAATGAACGCCGGCTGTACATGTCTGTGGCGGAAAAGTGACCGGTCAGAGACAGAACAAAGAAAAATGAACGGATCGATCGGGAAAAAACGGTATGAAAAAGAGAAAAAGCGGGAGGAGAGAAGGTGAAGATTCCGAAAGCGAAAGTCGGCATTGACCGGCGGCAGCTGATCGCCGCCGGCGCGGGAATTCTGCTCGGAGCAATGATGTGCGTGGTTTCATCCGCGGAGGATCATTCCGGAATCCGTTCGTTTCACCGGAATCTGTACGGCGGCAGCGGGCGGGATGAGGAGGTTATCGTCTCCGGCCTGACGGATAAGGATGAAACGATGACCATTCATGTCGCGGAACGGGCGTACAGCAAAGAGGAGGCATACCGGGCGATGGAAGAGGCAGCGAAGATGCTGCCGGAGCTGATGCGGGGAAAGAATCCGGGTCTTTCGGAGGTGAGCGGCCCGCTGAATCTGCCGGAACGTCTTCCGGATTCGGGAATCCGTCTGGACTGGATTCCCGATGATCCCGATCTGATCCGTTTTGACGGGGAAGTGGACCGGAAGCACATAAAGGGGAAAATGGAGACCGGAATCACTGCATCGATGGAGGCAGAAGATTACAGCAGCCGGTTTTATTATCCGATCACCCTTGTGGAATCTCAGCAGACGGATGGAGAGAAACTGCGCAGCGGGTTGGAGCAGCAGCTGGAAACGGAAGATGAACGGCAGAAAACAGAGGAACACTTTCAGCTTCCGGAGGAATACGAGGGAAAGCCGATCGTATTTCGAAAGCCGGAGGATCGTTCCTGGGCGGCATTTCCGCTGCTCGGATTTCTTGCCGCAATGGCGATACCGGCGCTGGATCGTCAGAAAAAACAGGAACAGGAGAAAAAACGGGGAATCCGGCTTCAGGAAGACTATCCGGAGATTGTATCGAGACTGGTGGTTCTCTCCGGGGCCGGGCTTCCAGTGATACGGGCCTGGGAAAAGATTGTCCGGGATTATGAGAAGACGGAAAAAGAACGGCCGGCCTATGAGGAGATGGCGAAGACCTGGCATCAGATGGAACGGGGGATGCCGGCCGGAAAGGCGATGGAACTGTTCGGCGCAAGATGCGGTGAGCTTTCATACCGTCGTCTGATCGGACTTCTGCGCCAGAATATCCGAAACGGTTCCGGGCAGTTCCGGGAGGCATTGGAGAACGAGATGGAAAGAGCATTTGAAGAAGAGCGGAATATGAGCCGCAAGAGAGGAGAAGAGGCGTCGACGAAGCTTCTTCTGCCGCTGATTTTAATGCTGATGATTGTCATGGTAATGGTGTCGGTTCCCGCATTTTTAACATTTACGGCAGGCTGACAGAAAGGAGAAGAGTATGATTCGTGAGATGTTCTGGGAGTTTTGGGATGATGAGAGAGGTGTCGGTGTGATCGAGCTTGTACTGATTCTGGTTGTCCTGATCGGCCTGGTTATTCTTTTTAAAAAGAATATCACCATGCTGCTGGAAAACATTTTTAACCAGATCAACAATTCCAGCAAGCAGGTATACTGATGCGCAGGCAAATGCCGGCGTCGGTAACCGTATTTCTCGCCATGGTCTTTGTTCTGATGCTGTCGCTGCTCGGCGGACTTTTTGAGTCGGTCCGGGCAGCAGGAGCGGGGACTTATGTGCAGACAGCACTCGATGCCTCTGCGGATTCCGTCATGAGCCGTTATGACCGCAAGGTCTTTGATCATTACCGGATTTTTCTTCTGGAGGAACCGACGGGGGAAATCCGGGATCAGATCCGGAAAAACATGCTGACCTATCTTAAGGATGCACCGTTCTATCCGGTATATTCGCCGGAACTCTCCGTCAGTCCCGAGGTGAAACTGACGGATCGGGATGGGAAGCCGTTTGAAGATCAGGCGGCGGCTTATATGAAATTTGCGGTCATCCCGGAGCTTCCGAAAGCGGAGGAGGCGGTGGAACAGGCAAAAGCGGCGCGCAGCGGGGAACAGTTCGGTGAACTCGGCCGGGAGTTTAATTTTTCCGGAGGCGATGTGGTCCGGTTGGAAGAGGCGCTGGACCGGATTGGAGAATCCAGACAGAAACAGCTGGATCTTATGGCAGAGGGCGATCGGGCTCTGGACGGCGGCGATGGCGATGGATTTCGGGCATCAACAGAGGAACTTCTGCGGGAGCTGAGGCGAATGCCGGGGCTGGCTGCAGATTATGAGAAAAAGGCGGACCGGCTCGGAGAACAGGTAAAAAAAGCGGGAGAATCCTATGAAAAACGGAGGGAGGACATGGATGATACCGCGAGAGCGCATGCGGAGGAACAGCTCAGCCTGTACCGGAGTTATACGGAAGCCGGCGGTGCAGTCCGGGAATCGGTCAGGGAGTCGGTGAGAAAGGCGGAAAAGAACACGGAGACGGCCGAACGGGCACTGGACCGGGCCGATGAGGTTGAGGAACTGATCGAGCGGCTGGAAGAGGCCTTTGACGACGAGGAGGACGACGCGGATGAACTGGAAGCGAGAATCGAAGCTCTTTGGAGGAGTATTCGATCGATTACTGCCGGATATCAGAAGGAACACCCCTGGGATAAGGGAAAACGGGACCGGAAAAAACTGTCGCTTTTGGAACGCGTGGCAGACCTGACGGAGGAGGGAATCTTCCATCTCTGCCTTCCGGAGTCGGATTCTGTCTCTTCTGTGCGGGCGGACAGCAGAAACTGGCCTTCCAGTCAAAGAGAAAAAGGGTCTGTTTCCGGCCTTATGCCGGGAGAGGGGGTCGGTTTTCTTCCTGCCGAGGCAATCGGAAAGATTCTTCTGGACGAGTACGGAATGCATTTTTTTACCGATTATCTCGGGGGAGGAGAAGCACGGGGCGAGATTCCGGACGGAGGGTTTACCTGTGAAAAGGAATATCTTCTGGTTGGAGGTGAAACAGATCGGGAAAATCTGCGCGGAACCGTCATGCGTCTGTTTGCTCTGCGGCAGGGAATGAACCTTCTGACGGTTCTCGGAAGCAGCAGTATGAAGGCAGAGGCCAGAGCCGCAGCGGCATCCATTGTCGGCGCATCCGGCGGAGTGCTGACACCGCTGGCGGCGGTGGTTTATGGGCTGATTCTGACCGTCTGGTCGGCGATGGAGTCGGTAGCGGATGTAAGAGTGCTGTTGAAGAACGGAAAAGTCCCGCCGGTGAAAGAATCGGGAGACTGGAAGGTGTCTCTTACGGGGATTTTGAAGCAGGGTACGGGAGTTTTGGACAACGTAACAATGTCGGAAAAAGGACTGAATTATTCGGAATGGATCCGGATTCTTATGCTGGTAACCGGAAAACGGGAACTTCGATTCCGAATGATGGATATGATACAGAAAAATCGTGACAAATTAGGCAATCCGGTTCACTTAAATAACGGAATAGTGCGCATAAGAGCGGAATATTCCGGCCAGGGCATGCTGATTCCGGTAAAGAGGCGAACCGTACGGGAATATTGAAAAAATTGGTATCCGGCAGCGGCAGCAGGACAGGACCGAACCGCAAAATCATATTTTGGAACTACCGTTCAGGTTAAAAACGTGCCTCTCCAAGTACAGTTCAGCCGCATTGCGATCGTTCAAAAAGGTGGTTCGGACGTCCTGTCCTGCTGCCGCTGCCGGATGAACGAATTTCTGATTGTAAAAACAGGAACAACGACCATGGACAGAAGCAGGAATGGGATACATGCCGGTTTAGCGATGAAGCGGAAACTTTGCGCAAGCCTGACCGTGGAGGCGGCTATGGCATTTGCATTGTTTTTATTTGCAGTGATCGCGATGGCTCTTCCGATGGATATGCTGAACACGCATCGGCGTGTCGAATTCGTTCTGGAACAGACGGCCCGTGAACTGAGCCAGAATGCGTATCTTCTGCACGGCGGGAGAACACAGGATGATCCGGGACAGGAGCGGGAAGAACAAATCAGGGAACGGAGTGATACCTCGCTTTTGTCCATCGTGGAAGATGCGGCAGTTCAGGCATATCTATACACCGCAATACCGAAGAAGAGCGGGAATCATCGGATCGAGGCGCTGGATCTGACGAAATGTCATCTCACAAAAGACGGGGAATGGATCGATCTGAAAGCAACCTACCGATACCGGATCCCATTTGGGATCTTTCCGAATCTGTCCGTTCCGTTTTCTGCCAGGAGCCGGCATCGCGGATGGATCGGGTCGGACCCGAAGCGGGACAAGACGGGGGAAGACTCGGAGGAAGACAGGATCGTCTATGTAGGGAGAGACAGCACCAGATATCATCTTTCACCGCGATGTCATTATCTGAATCATGAACTGAAGCCGGTTTCCAGAAACGAACTGGAGACCGCACGGTCCGGGAGCGGTTCGCCGTACCGGCCCTGTGATATCTGCGGGAAAAAGAGTTCGTCCGGAACCGTCTATATTTTGCCGAACGGAGAAAAATATCATACCGATCCGGACTGTTCTTCTCTGAGAAGTTATATTCGGGAAGTCTGGCTGTCGGAAGTCCGGGAGCTGGGCGCCTGCAGCTACTGCGGCGGGGGGAAATAACATGACAACAATGGTCAGAATGATATATTTTGTGATCCTTGGATGGATGGCCATATCGGACTTGCGGACAAAAACCATTCCGATCTGGGCACCGTGGATCATGGGAATTACCGGGCTGCTTTTTTGCACCGCACCGGGGCTGATTGAGAATCCGGCATGTTATGCGGGAGAAGAAGGCTTTTGGCAGCTTTTTCTCCGGTTTTTGCCGGGACTTGCTGCTCTGATTCTTTCGCTTCTGAGCAGAGAATCCATCGGCCGGGGTGACGGAGGCATACTTCTTTCGCTGGCGTTCTGGTTGGATGCGGGAGATCTCTCCCGCATCGCGCTGGCGGCTGCCGCATTCTGCGGAATATACGGGATGCTGCTTTGCGGGTGGTCAATTCTTGGCGGAAGAGGCATTGCCGGCATACGAAAGAGAAGAATTCCATATCTGCCGTTTTTGTGCGCGGCATCGGTCTTTTTTCAGGGAAGCATTTGACGAGAGGAGAAAACAGAGGACGCGGCGGTGGATCGGAAGAAAGGTCGGAAGAAGAATCGGAACAGAAGAATCGGAGCAGTGGGATTGGAACCGCGGGATTGGAGCAGTGGAATCGGAGCGAAGACAATGACAGAAAAAAGATTGAAAGCCAGTTTTTCCGTGGAAGCCTCACTGGTGATCTCACTGACGCTTCTTTTTTTCGCGGTTTTGATGAACGGCATCCTGGGGATACACCGGCGTTCGGTTGAGGAAATGATTCTGGCGGAAGGAGTAGAGAAAAATGCAGTATTTGAAGAAACGGCGG
Organism: [Clostridium] aminophilum; assembly: GCF_900101295.1. Taxonomy (GTDB): domain Bacteria; phylum Bacillota; class Clostridia; order Lachnospirales; family Lachnospiraceae; genus Clostridium_R; species Clostridium_R aminophilum_A. Next base: position 17,182 of record NZ_FOIL01000048.1, read on the forward strand.
AATTGGAGGAAGGACGGACAAGAAAAGACGTCACCGAGTCGGAAAATGCGAAGGTTCACTGCTTTTATGGATGCGGCGGGGCAGAGATCACGTATGGGAGAAGGGGATTGTTTCATGTCGTCGGCAATGTACGGGATCAGCATGAGATAGAGATTTCCATGCGGATATACGACCCGGAGAATATGCTGAGGCTTCAGACAGCGATACTGAAAGGGCGGTGACACGGATTGGAAGTTCGTTATCAGCGGGAAATGACGCACAACTACATGATGATACGAGCGGAAAAACCGGAATGGAGTGAGAATTACACCTGTCATATGATGGAGGAAAACGCGATTCCGGGTCTTTTGGCTTTTCAGACAAGACACACCGGACAGGGCGTGGATTTCTATTATGAGATTACGTCCAGACAGCCGTTAAACCGGATATTTGAGCGAAAGAAACCGGACGGGGAAACCATACGGAAGGTGATTTCCCAGATTCTGGATACTCTCTGGGTGTTGGAGGATTATCTGCTGGTTGAAGAGGGACTGGTGATGGATGCGTCCTACATCTACGCGGATCCGGATACCATGGAGATTCGTCTGTGCTTTGTGCCGGGGCTCTATATGAATTTCGCGGAGAAAATGAAAGATTTTCTGCGTTGGATCATGGAGCGGGCGGATCATCGGGATTCCAGAGCGGTGATGCTTTCCTATGATCTGTATGAAGCCAGTCTGCGGGAAAATTATGGAGCGGAAGATCTGCGGCGGTGTCTGAACGGAAACCGGAGCAGCATTTTCTGTGAAAAGGAAGGCGGAATGCATACCGATTGTGACGGAAAGCATTCGGGAACCGATGGATACTGTGCGGTCTGTGAGAAAAAAACGGGAAGTGCTCATGGACAGGAAGGGAGCCGAGCGTTGCCGGATTATCCGGCTGGACCGGGGAGCCGACCGGATTTTCTGGAAAACGGATCCGTAAAAGTCCGAAAGGCCGGCAGAACCGGACAGGAAGACAGCAGTCCGGCGGTATGGAAAAAGGGAATCGTTTCGGGCAGTACAAATACGGATCGGATCACTCCGATTATCTCTTCGGAATGGAGAAAAACAGCAGGGAACCGTTTTCCGACGATTTATCTGGCGGCCGGTTTTGCGCTGGAACTTGTTTTGTGGTTTGCCACCGGATTTCGCGGTCAGGGATTCTATGCAGGGATTTTCTGCGCCGTGATGACGGTGATCCTGATCGTGTTCCGGCTTACGGCTTCCGGGAAGGCGGAGCCGGCGGCGGAGGAAGAAGATACGGCATACGGGGAGATGACGGAAGCCGAACCGGGATACGAATGGGAAAGAGAGACGGCGAGGAAGATAGAGTGGTCTTCCTCCGATATGTATGAAAACCCCGTAAGATACGAACGGAGAAGTCAGGAGGAACTGCCGGCGGAGGATCGAATCCGAAACGAAACCATGGAACGGACGGAGATGCCGGAAAGAAAGCAGCCGGAGACAGTGCCGGACGGTCCGTATGCGGAACTGATTCCGGATCCGGCAAATGACAGTGCAGCGTCGGATTATGAGGAAATCAAGATTCCGTATACACCGTTTTTTGTCGGTCAGAATCCGGATCTGACCGACTGCTGCATTCCGGATGAGTTGGTCAGTCCGCTACATCTGCGGTTTGATCAGGATGAACGGACCGGGGAGTATACGGTTACGGATCTGAATTCCGAGAACGGGACATTTGTTGACGGAAAAATGCTCGGCACCAATGAACAGGAGCTTCTCCGTGATGGTGACCGGCTTCGGATTGCCGGGCTGGAATATCGTTTTGCCGTCAAAAACGGACCGGTTGTGATGTGAACGGCTTGTGCTGTTTCGTGGTTTAACAGGCTCGAATCGTCTGTTATCACGAAGCGTCGCCGGATGAGAACAAGTGCTCGCGCGGCTCATGCTTTTCGTAGTATAATGTTTTCGAAAATATTCCCGCGAAGGATACGGAATACCGCAGCGGGGAGATCAGAACAGGGAGGGCCGACGAATGACTGACAAAGACTGTATCTTCTGTAAGATTGCAAACGGAGAGATTCCGTCTGCAAGTGTCTATGAGGATGAAAATTTCCGTGTGATTCTGGATATGGGACCGGCAGCGAAGGGACATGCGCTGATTCTGCCGAAGAATCATTTCAAGGATCTGAATGAACTGGATGAAGCCACTGCGGCGAAGGTGCTTCCGCTTGCGGGAAGGATCGGCGCGGCGATGAAGAAGTCGCTGGGCTGTGCGGGATATAACGTGGTTCAGAACAACGGCGTGGAAGCAGGCCAGACAGTTTTCCATTTCCATGTTCATGTCATCCCGAGATATGAGGGCGGACCGAAGATGGTTGAATGGGAACCGGGATCATCGACTCCGGAAGGACTGGCGGAGACCGCAAAATCCATCGCACAGGGTTTAAACTGAGCGGATACGAAATCAAAATAAGTTGAAATGTCTGGGAGGAAAGCCGTTGATTCAGCGGCCGGATCAGACACAATAGAGTGAGCAAAGGGGCTGGCGCACTAACTCAAGTTAGTGCGTCGGCCCTTTTCCTGTAAAAAGAATTCAGCCGGGCTCCAAAGAGCCCGGCTGATGGTGTAAAATATAGTTATGCGACTAACCAACATTTTACAGGGTGATTATAGCAAAATCACTGTATATTATCAAATCAAGCTTCCGCTTGAACTAGAACACATGATACCGGCAAATGATTCGGTTCGCCTTCTGAGCGCATTCGTGGAGGGAATGGATCTTTCGGATCTATACACTACTTATGATAGAATCCGGAAAAATCAGGCGTCACCGAGACAAATGCTCAAGATCATGATCTACG
>NZ_FOIL01000017.1 GCF_900101295.1 [Clostridium] aminophilum
TACTGTGCGGAAAAGGATGTCAATAAGAAAGAACTTCTCTCGATGATGCGGGGAGCCGGATTTGAGTATGATTCCGACCGACGCTGCTTCCGGTAAGGTATGCACGGCGGGAGAACGGTCTGCGAAGAAAATGATAAAAGAGGGACTGGCGGGATGAATTCCGCCGATCCCTCGTTTGCGTTTCATAGGAAATTTCTCCGAAATTCCCTATGAAACAAAAACGCTCCGCGAGGATGCGCACGCCGCTGTAAGGAAGCTGTCACCTAACGGTGACCAGCGGCGGCGCGCAAAGTCCGCGGGGCTCCCCTCAGTCCTGAGGTGATGGGGAGCCGAAGTCCGCTTGCGGACTTTGTTCGTATGACGGAGCAGGACCGCTTCCCGCTCCATCGGGATAACACTGTTAAGAAGATGGAAAAAGCTAAAAAATCATTGTAAAAGATGCCGGGACAATGGCATTATTCCGGAGTCAGCGCTCGTCATCCAAAAAGAGCCAGCAAACACCGGCCAGGGCGCCGCCGAGAAGCGGTGCGATCATGAAACACGGCAGGGCTTTCAGCGCATCGCCGCCCGCAAAGAGTGCCGGACCGAAACTTCTGGCCGGGTTTACCGAAGTGCCTGTGTATGCGATGCCGAAGATATGGACGAGCGTAAGAGAAAGTCCGATGACAAGGCCGGCAACGGCGGAAAATTCCGATCGTGAGGTCACACCGAGAACCGCCAGAACGAAGACGAATGTCAGGATCAGTTCGATCAGGAAGGATGCGAGGAAGCTTCCGTTATAGAGGCTGTTTGCCGCAAGGCCGGAATCGGTGCCGACGATGGCGACGAGAATGCCTGCTCCGACGGTTGCGCCGAGAAACTGTGCAACGACATATCCGGCAAAATCAACGATATCCATGCGGCCGGCAACGGTCATTGCCAGTGAAACCGCCGGGTTGATATGACAGCCGGAAATATTGCCCATGGAATAAGCCATCGCGACGATGACCAGACCGAATGCCAGCGCGGTCAGAAGATAGCCGGTGCCGGCTTCGGAGGAAGTGCCGATGGTTGCAGCGGTTCCGCAGCCGAAGACAACCAGAACCAGTGTGCCGATGAATTCGGCGACATACGCTTTCAGATTATTCATGCTTTAAGTCCCCCTTTCAGGTATATCCGTTGCAATGCCGATGAAAAACACTGCGATTATCCTCAAAATTGAGGAATAATGTATGGTTTCATACACCGTTATCATAAAATGAAATCATATCCCTGTCAATGTGAGCGGGCTGAAACAGATAAAACCAACAAAAAAGGTAGAATTTTTAAAAATGGCGTCATTCTTGACTTTGCGGACAGAACTGATACAATGAACGGACAGAAACAGCACAGAAGAGGGAGAAGAAAATGAAAGATCAGTTTTCCAGAACAGGACTGCTATTCGGACGGGAGGCGATGGACCTTCTGGAGAAAGCCCATGTGGCAATTTTCGGCGTCGGCGGCGTCGGTTCCTTTGTCGCCGAGGCCTGCGCGCGTTGCGGCGTCGGTGCCATCGATCTGATTGACAGCGATGAGGTAGCGCTGTCGAATCTGAACCGGCAGATTCATGCGACGCTCCGGACGGTGGGAAAAGACAAGGTTTCTGTGATGAAAGAGCGGATACTTGCGATCAATCCGGACTGCCGGGTCAATGCATACAAGAAGTTTTATCTTCCGGAAAACAAAGATGAATTTGATTTTTCACAGTATTCCTATGTCGTGGATGCCGTCGACACTGTGACGGCAAAGCTTTCGATCATCATGGAGGCGGAGCGGTGCGGTGTTCCGGTCATCAGCTGTATGGGTGCCGGCAATAAGCTGGATCCGACCAGATTCGAGGTGGCGGATATCTACGAGACCAGCATTGATCCGCTTGCCCGCGTAATGCGGAGGGAACTGAAAAAACGGGGAGTCCGGAAGCTGAAGGTCGTGTATTCGAAGGAGGAGCCGCTGACGCCGATCCCGGGAATGCCGGCGGATGTGGACGGAGAACAGGACGGGGAGAAGAATTCCGGCATACCGGAGAACAGCGGTTCCTGTGAACTGGCGATTTCTGATGCAATGGATTCCGGGCGCGCGAAAACGGATGACTGCGGAACGAAGGCCGGGACCGGGAAGCCGAACCGGGCGGTGAAGAAGATTGCTCCGGGATCGACGGCATTTGTCCCGTCCGTGGCCGGTCTGATCATCGGCGGTGAGGTGGTGAAGGATCTCACAAAGGCAGCGAGAGAACGCGCAAGGGAAAATGCGTAAAGTTTATTCGGATTTCGCGGCGGGATTGCTGCGCGGAACCGGAAGAAAATGTAAGAAGACTGACAGCACCGGTCCGGTTTTGTAGGAAATTGGTTGTGATTTCTTAAGATGTTTTTGTATAAAGTGCGTTATAATGAATAAGGATGGTAAACATACTGTCCGGATGCAGGAAAAATCTTTGCAGAGAACAGAGAGGTAATATAGATGAAAAAATGGTTATCCGGAATGATTATTCCGTTCGTTGCTGCCTGTATGCTGACGGCGATGCCGATGACATCGCTTGCAAAGACCGATGATGATCTGGAAGAGGTCGGAAGCATTACCATTGATCTGGAATGCTCGATCTCCGAAGGAGATAAGGGATCGGACGCTGACAGCCAGATCGCGGTGGACGGCGACGTGGATCCGGATTTCATCGAGGTCAAGTCGATCAAAGTGACCAATAAGCCGTCCGGCGACTGGAAGGCAAAAGACAAGCCGAAGGTGGAGATCAAGATCCGCAGAACGGATAAGGATTACACCCTGAAAAAGCTGAGCAAGGACGATATCACGATCAACGGCGTCGAAGTCAAGGGAATTACGGTTTCCAACAAGGAGAAGGCATCCGCCACGATCGTGGTTACCATGGCGGCACTGGAAGATCAGTCTTATGAGAGCGAGGGAAGCGATCTCGATCTGGAGGTGAGCGGTCTCAAGTGGGAGAGCAACAGCGATAACAGCAGCAATCGCACGGTTGCGACCTGGGAAGCATCTTCCGACGCGGATGAGTATGAGATCCGCCTCTACCGCAATGACACGCTGATCAAGACCGTGGAAGATACCGCGGATGAGTATGACTTTGCGCCGTATATGACTGAGAGCACATCCTACCGCTTCTGGGTTCGCGGTATGCGCGGCACATCCCACGGAAAGTGGAGCAAGTCCGGAAGCCACTATGTCTCCAGCTCGGAGGCAGCGGTAAACAAGAAGAACAATGGCGGCGGCAGTCCGACGTATTATGCGACCTGGGTAAGAGACAACGCCGGCTGGTGGTATCGGAATGCCGACGGAAGCTGGACCTCCAACAACTGGCAGCTGATCGACGGCAAATGGTATTTCTTCGGATCCAACGGATACATGAGAACCGGATGGTTCCAGTCTCCGTTCTCCGGCCTCTGGTTCTACCTCGATCCGGTCAACGGCGATATGAAGACGGGATGGATTCAGTCCCCGACCTCCGGCCTGTGGTATTATATGGACAGAGGCGACGGTCATATGCTGACCAACACGAAGACACCGGACAACAATTATGTCAACGCGGACGGCGTGTGGACCGGAGCAGCCGGCTCGTCCAGACCGTCCGGAGCGACCTCTTCGACGGGGGCAACCGGACCGGCGGCTTAAGGTGCTTATATCCGACAGCGGCGAAGGTCTGAACGCGATGCAGTTCCGTCAGCGGCGGAACATCGACAGCGGCGCAGCTGCCGTGAAAACGTAAGTTAAGATGATCAAAAGAACATGGCGCAGCAGAGGCGTTTGCTTTTGCTGCGCCTTCTGTGATGAAAGACAGCATTTTGCGACGGCATCCTTATCCGGCAGAGCCGGCACGGCAGCCGGCGTCATCGTCAGAGGGACTCTCCGGCGGAATGTGTGACAGGAGGCCGTCAATCTGTTATGATGAAAGGGATACCGAAAGCCAAGAAAGAAATCCCTGAAAGGCCGGACCGGAAAACGGGCGGCGGAGAAGGGATCAGAGGACGGATAACATGATCATTGATGAGAGAAGAGAACGGAAAATTGCGGTATTGATCGATGCGGAGAATGTCTCCGCGCGGTATATCAAGCTGATTCTGGATGAGGCCAGCAACTACGGCATCGTGACCTATAAGCGGCTTTACGGCGATTTTCAGATTCCGAGCGTTAAGAACTGGATGAAGAATCTTCAGGAATACGCCATCACTCCGGTTTTTCAATATAATTATACCCACGGGAAAAATGCCTCCGACTCCGCGCTGATCATCGACGCGATGGACATTCTGTATTCGGGAAATGTGGACGGATTCTGCATCGTGACCAGCGACAGCGACTTTACAAAGCTGGTGCTGCGGCTGCGTGAGTCCGGAATGACCGTTGTCGGCATGGGAGAGCAGAAGACACCGCCGGCACTGGTTGCGGCCTGTGAGACATTTAAGTTCCTGGATATCCTGTACCGGCAGGAGACCAAGAAGAATACGGCAAAGAAGAAGCAGAACGCGAAGAAGAGCCGTGTGCAGAAAACAGCTGCCGCGGGTCCGGCGTTGGCGGAGACGGCTGAGACAGCGGAAAACGCGGAGAATGAGATTCTTCCGTCCGGCGTCGCGGCAGAAAACGAAGAGAAGGGAAATATCCCGGATCTGGACGAGATGGAGAAAGAAGTCATCTCGATCATCGACAATTTTGCCGGAGACGACGGCTGGGTCGATCTGTCGGAACTCGGGGACAATCTTCCGAAACGTGTTCCGGGTTTCGATCCGCGAAACTACGGCTGTGCGAAACTCCGTCCCTTTATCGAGAAATTCGATTCTCTGGAGATCCGCTCGGCACAGAACCCGCATAATGCAATCCTCACGGTGATCTATGTCCGCGTGAAACAGGAGGCGTCAGAGGAAGAGGAACGCGAGCAGAACAGCGTGAACGATGCGGAGACTGTTCCGGAGAAAGCGGCAGAAGCGAAGGCCGCGGCGGCAGTGAAGAGCGCGGCGTCCGGGAAAATCGCGGAGAGCGAGGAAGCTCCGGAGACACCGGAAGAATACAAGAAAGAAGTTTTTGCGGGCGGAACTGACGGAACGCCGGAAGCGGCACCTGCGGAAACAGAATCTCCGCAGGAGATGGTGAGCAAAAAAAACATCGAATCGGTAAAGAAACTGCAGCGAAAAAGAAAAATACGCAAACCGCGGAAGACAACCGGAAAGAAGGCGGCATCGAAGGACGATGCGGCAGGGGATACGATGGGAGACCCGGAAAAGAGGAACTCACCGGATCCGGAGTAAACAGGAACCATATTATCGGCGATGACTGGCCCGGCGGAAGGAGAGAGCGATGACCGATCAGACCGGAACGAACATGAATGCGAACTCAGAAAAAACGGAGAAGAAGACACTTGCGCTCGGCGTGATCGAGCGGCTGAAAGCGGCATATCCGGATGCGGACTGCACTCTCGACTATGATGACGCTTGGAAACTGCTGGTGAGTGTCCGGCTTGCGGCACAGTGTACCGACGCGCGGGTCAATGTCGTGGTGCAGAAACTCTACGAAAAATTCCCGGATGTGAATGCGCTGGCGGAAGCGGATGTGGATGCGATCGAAGAGATCGTGCATCCGTGCGGACTCGGTCGGTCAAAAGCGAGGGATATCAGCGCCTGCATGAGGATGCTCCGCGACGTATACGGAGGAAAAGTGCCGGACCGGTTTGACGAGCTTTTGAAGCTCCCGGGAGTCGGACGAAAGAGCGCGAATCTGGTGATGGGAGACGTGTTCGGACAGCCGGCGATCGTCACCGACACCCACTGCATCCGGCTTGCCAACCGGATCGGCCTCGTGGAAAATGTGAAAGAGCCGAAAAAAGTGGAGATGGCGCTGTGGAAGATTATTCCGCCGGAGGAGAGCAATGTGTTCTGCCACCGGCTGGTCGAGCACGGGAGAGCCGTCTGTACGGCGAGAACGAAACCGCACTGCGGCATTTGCCCGCTGGCGGATATCTGTAAAAAGAATGGAGTAGACGGATGAACGACAGGATGAAATATCTGATCCGACTGTTATGGCCGGTAGTTTTATTTGAGATCATAACGGAAGGTGCGGAGATTGCGGGAAAGACCGTTTCATCCGCATTCTTCGGCGGGGAGGATGTCCCGAGAATCATTCTGACGGGATCGGCGGCGGTCCTTACGGCACTGATCCTTCTGATCCGGAGACCGAAGGACCGGGAGAAAATGTCCCCGCACGACATGATCATGTGCGGCGGAGGCGGATTCAGCCTTGCGGAGATTCTGAACCAGCTGTTTGCGGTGACGGGGCTTGCGGCATTGTCCTCCGGATGGAATGCGCGGGGCGCAGCACTTTTGGATGCGCCGCTGGCGGCGAAAATTCTGGTCATTGTCATTCTGGTTCCCCTTGCGGAGGAGCTGGTCTTCCGGGATCGGCTGTTCCGCCATCTTCGTCAGAAGATGGGGTTCGGAATGGCAGCGTTGATCTCGGCGGCAGTGTTCGGCGCGGTGCACGGCGATCCGGTACAGGGGCTGTATGCCGCCCTCATCGGATTTGCGGCGGCAGCAGCGATGGACTTCAGTGGGAATTTTTTCGGGGCATTTATCTGCCACGCCATGGCGAACCTGGCACCGATTCTGCTGAGCGCGCTCGGACGCTAAATGTGGAAAATACACAAACAACTGTGGAAAGCTTTCGGGACAATAGTGGATTTTGCCTTGTTTCTGCAGCCCGATGATGATAAAATCGGGGTATTGCGAGATGAAAGATCCGCGGCGGAATGCTGCGGAAAGAAAGGAAGTTTACCATGGTAAAGAACTTTGCACACAGAGGTTTTTCCGGAAAGTATCCGGAGAACACGAAAATTGCATTTGAGAAAGCGATTGCGCTGCCGGGATGCGACGGCATTGAGAATGACGTGCATCTGACAAAGGACGGCGAAGTCGTTATCATTCATGACGAACTCCTTGACCGTACCTGCCTGAATATGACCGGTTTTGTTAAGGACTATACGCTGGAGGAACTGAGGAAAGCGGATCTCTCCTATAAGTTTGCCGGTGAAGTGGAGCCGCAGCACATCATGACGCTCCGCGAGTATCTGGAACTGTTAAAGCCGACAAAGCTGGTTACCAATATTGAACTGAAGACCGGAATCTTTGAGTATCCGGGAATCGAAAAGAAAGTTTACGACCTGATCCGGGAATTTGATATGGTGGACCGCATTATCATCTCTTCCTTCAACCATTACAGCGTTAAGCGCATGAAGGAGCTCTGCCCGGAGATTCGCTGCGGACTTCTGACCGACTGCTGGATTCTGGATGCCGGAAAGTATGTCAGAGAGAACGGCTTTGAGTGCTATCATCCGAGATTTACCAACTGCACACCGGAGCTGACAAAGGAAATCCGTGAGAAGGGTGTGGACATCAACTGCTGGACCGTCAACGAGGAAGAGGATATCCGTAAAATGATCGAGGCCGGTGTCACAACGATCATCGGCAACTTCCCGGACCGTGTGGCAGCGATGCTGAAAGAATAAGACAGAAAAGTATCCGTACATTCCGTATAAAGAATCGGAAGGATCGGAAAGAAATGATTCGGTTTTGATCTGCTAAAAATTATGCACTTCGCGGCATTTCTGTCAAAAAGGTTCCGGTCCGATTGTCTTGAATCTTAAAATGGAGCTTATTGATATTGTATGCCAATGCAACCAAATACTATCTTTTATTTTAAAGACATGTTAAAATATCCAGGAACGCTCTTTTTCTGGAATCAACCTAGTAGAAGCGTCTTTAATAATGATAACATTACCTGAAAAATAGAGTAATTCAGAGTGGTAACATACTCTCAGAACCAAGCACACGTAAATTGAGATCTGACAGATCTCGAGGAGGAAAAATGAAATTATTTAAAACGATTCATGGAAAAGTTAAACTCGCGGCCGCAGTATGCACCGCAATGGGAGTCTTTGCTGCAACACCAATGATTTCAATGGCCGGTATTTATCCGACGATCGTCACGTTTACATCAAACGTTAACGAACACGGTGATTTTACGGGCTATACTGCTGATGGCTCCTTAACATGTGGAAACATCTATCAGGATCAGATGAATGATGCATTGGCTGCAAATGGCATTGATCTCTCATCATCAGAGGAAGAATGGTGTATTCTTGACACTCTTGAGGGCATTTGGCTACTGACCGATATCACTGCGGATGACTTTACCTCCAGGGTAATCGCGTCGTACGAGGGAAAAGATGCTGCTATGCTTCAGACAGCCGCGCAGATTATCATGAACACTCCAAAGCTCCCTGCTACTGAATTGTATTCGTATTACACAAATTGAGCCACTGCGCCTCAGGACGGACAAGCTAGTTCTCTAAATAGTATATATAACAAAGGACCACTACTATGTGCTGACCTCTAATCGTTAGATTTCTGTTCTAACAATTCGGGACTGTTCATGGTAGTGGTCCTTTTTTCTGCTTAATGTGAGATTCCCCCTAACAAATACTAATGTTCCTTTCTTAGATCCCTCTCGCCATTTTAACCAGTCAAAAGTCTTTTTATCAAATCAGCTGCTTTACAAGAGAATCCGTCTGTCCGGTCATCATGCTGCCAATCGCAGCCCGTATATCCTTGAAATAGAGTATCAAAAATGCAATCGTTGCGAATCACCTCGGAATACGGCGCTCAGCTGCGAAAGAATGCAGCAGAAAAAACGGTGAAAGAATGCACGGAAAGGCCGGCAGAGAAAATATAAAAATCATATTTTTAAAAATAGCTCTTTGCGCATGATCAAAAAAGGGAGGAACCGGTAATGGAAAGCAAAAAAACTTAATAATATGGTCAAAAAATGAACAGATATTCAAATTCATATTATGAGAGAATAAAACGAACACAATATTGAAAGAACACACCTGTTTTTTGGCCGCAATTTCTTTCTTGGATTTTTGGATTATTGTACGATATTGTTACATGATACAGAAGAAAGCAGAAGATTTCAGCATCAAAAAACGAAGGAAAGGAGGAAAAACAATGAGATTATCAAAGATGATCATGGGACTCGGACTTGCAGTTTCGATGACATTATCCATTGGCTTTTCTTCGTTCGCCGGTGTTCTCGATGCCGGAATCGTTTCTTCCTGCAATGGCAAATACGCTTTCAATGTAGACAAGACGAAAGATCTCGCGCAGAATTATTATCAGGCGGAGAAGGTTCTCAACAGTGCCTGCCCGGCGGTCGGTATGACGACGATGGAAACCGTATACAGCGGCGGAGACGGAAGCGTGATGATCGACGGTCAGAATCTCAACATGCTGGAGTCCATCCAGAATCAGACCGATGAATGGCTGGCAGCGAACATGGCAGTGATTGTTCCGCAGGGAACCCCGTCCGACCGGATCATTCCGATCTGTGCCGATTGGGTTGCGGACCGCATGACATATGATTATTCCGCTAATTCCAATAAAGCTCTGGGCCGCGCATATCAGTCCGCGCTTTCCTGCTTTACATTGGGAACCGGCTTATGTGCCACCTATGCATACGCTTTCAATTCGATGGTATCCTATGTGCCGGTGAATCCGGAGACAGGAACCGTGGATTACACAGCTGCGAATCCGACACACCTTCAGACAAGATTCGTATACACCAGCAGACATGCATGGTCCGCAGTATACGAGAACGGTGCATGGCATCACTATGATGTATGCAGCTATGATCTGATGAACCGGGACAGCCGTTACCTCGATATGACCTCCGGCATTATGTCGGACGCGAAATATTCCAACATCAGCATCGTATTCTGATGCGATGACCGGACGGGATCAGCCGGTATGGCCGGGACGGTCAGAGAAAGCACAAGCGTGTCTTCATAATAAAAGATTATAAGAGAATAACCATAAAAGCTGACGGGAGACCGGACAGCCGCGAGACAGCGGTTGTCCGGTCTCCTTTGTGCTGCAAAAAAGACGGCGGCAAACCGGCCTGTGAATGCACCGGTCTCTTTTTTTCTTGACATTGGGGAGCATTCTGAGTAATATGACATACGAATAATTTAACTAAAATTATTTAACTAAATTTCGTGAAGTAAACTCGGACGGACAAAAAGGAAGGCCGAAAAGGGCCGCAGATTACATTGCGGCCGCTTCACGGCAGGAACGAAAGAAACCGTCAAAAGACGAAAGAGAAGAAAAGGAGAATACTACTATGGATTTCGAGGCATTAAAGACACTGATCGTTGACACACTGGACTGTGATGAGGACAAGGTTACACCGGAGGCAGATCTGAGAGAGGATCTTGAGGCGGATTCCCTGAGCGTTGTTGAGCTTCAGATGGCAATCGAGGACGAGACCGGCGTAAAGATCGCGGATGAGGAACTGGAGAACATTCACACCGTTCAGGACATTCTGGACCGTGTGAAGAAGGGCTGAGAGAAGGCGGTTTCATGAGTGCACTCACAGAGAGAATAAAAAGTACACTGAATGATATGCGGCTCCAGATGCGCGCGGACAGAGATACCGTAAAGGATCAGGGCGCATTTTCCGATGAGGAGAAACAGGTTGTCTGCAAAAGCTGCGGAAAGAAGTTTTCGAAAGTCGAATGGAGAAATCATTACTACGCTTGCCCGAACTGCGGGAAGCTTCGATCGATCGGCGGTTATTACAGACTGTCACTTATTTTTGATGAGGGCACTTTCCGTGAGTTTGATCAGGATCTGACCGTGACCGATCCGCTGCATTTCAGCGGATACGGCGCAAAAGCGGCGGAGACGGAGAAGAAGACCGGCCTGAAAGAGGCGGTTATCAGCGGCGACGGTCTGATCGACGGGATTCATACCGTTGCAGTGGTTCTGGACAGCCGCTTCTTTATGGGAAGCATGAGCCATACCGTCGGTGAGAAGGTAACGCGTGCGATCGAGCGCGCCACCAGAGAACATCTTCCGCTGATTATTTTTTCCGCCAGCGGCGGCGCCAGAATGCAGGAGGGCATCTACAGCCTGATGCAGATGGCAAAGACCAGTGCGGCCATCGCCGAGTTTTCGGCGTCCGGCGGCCTCTACATCAGTTATCTGACTCACCCGACCACCGGCGGCGTAACGGCGAGCTTTGCCAGTCTCGGAGACATCACGCTGGCAGAGGAAGGCGCTCTGATCGGTTTTGCCGGTCCGAGAGTTATCCGCCAGACACTGGGCGTAGAGCTTCCGGCGGGCTTTCAGCGCGCGGAATATCTGGAAAAGCATGGATTTGTCGACCGGATCGTTCCGAGAAAGGATATGAAGCAGACTTTGGCGGATATCCTGAAACTGCATGTCGATTCGATGGAGAATGCATCGCGGAGGGTAGTTAGTTGATTAAGGAAATACTGAGACAGACGGATGAGATTGATGCGGAGATCGAGAAGCTTCGGATCCGCAGAGAGCCGGAGAACAGCAGAAGAACGGATATGAGAATCGCGCAGCTCGGCGAGCGCAGAAACTATCTGCTCAGTCAGGCGCGGAACCTTTCCCCGGAGGACAAGGTTTTCCTTGCACGTCTGGGCGCGAGACCGCATATTGACGACTTCATTGACGCGCTGTTCACGGACTTTTTCGAGCAGAAGGGCGATCATCTCTACGGGGATGATCAGAGTATTTTCGGCGGAATCGCCCGTTTCCACGGCCGGCCGGTGACGGTGCTCGGACACCGGAAGGGCCGCACGATGAAGGAAAATATCTCCCGGAATTTCGGCATGCCGAAACCGGAAGGATATCGGAAAGCTCTCCGGATGATGGAACAGGCGGATAAATTCGGCCGCCCGATCATTACTTTTGTCGATACCCCGGGTGCTTATCCGGGCGTGGATGCGGAGGAACACGGTCAGGGTGAGGCGATCGCCCGGAACCTTGCGGCCATGAGCCGGCTTCGCGTGCCGGTGATCACGGTTGTCACCGGAGAGGGAAACTCCGGCGGCGCGCTGGCGATCAGCGTGGCGAACCGGATTCTGATGCTGGAAAATGCGGTCTATTCGATCCTCAGCCCGGAAGGTTTTGCGAGCATTCTGTGGAAGGATTCGTCGAGACATGCCGAGGCGGCCGCACTGATGAAGATGACGGCGGCTGACCTGAAAGAAGCGGGCGTGGCCGATGAGATCGTGGCGGAACCGGCCGGCGGCGCGCAGGTAAACCCTCTGCTGGTGTATGCGGCGCTGGATGAGGCAATCGAGAAGAATCTGAAAGAACTGGAGGAACTTTCCTCCCGGGTACTGATCGAGGAACGCCAGAAGAAATTCCGCGCGATGTAACCGAACAATAAGAAAGAAACAGGATGGTTCAGTAATATGAAGGGTCTTAGGATCATATCAACCGGCAGTGCCAGACCGGCGAAGGCGGTGACCAATGACGATCTCGCAAAGATCGTGGATACAAGCGACGATTGGATCTATCCGAGAACCGGGATCCATTCCCGGTATCTCTGCGGTGAGGGGGAGACGACCTCCACTCTTGCCATTCAGGCGGCGAAAGAGGCGATGGAGCGTTCCGGTCTCGGTCCGGACGATATCTCTGCGCTGATCTGTGCGACAACATCGCCGGATCATGTCGCGCCGAACGTGGCCTGCCAGATTCAGCGGGCGCTGGATATGCCGGAGACCATACCGGTGCTGGATGTCAATGCAGCCTGCACCGGTTTTATCTATGCGCTGGAGACCGCGAGAGGATTTCTGGCGATGCAGTCCGAAGAAGAGGCGGCGGACAGGCCGCGCTATGCGCTGGTAGTCGGCGCGGAGCATCTGTCCAAGATGCTGGATTTCACGGACCGTACCACCTGCGTCCTCTTTGGAGACGGTGCGGGCGCAGCGGTTGTGGAACTGGCGGAGGATGTTCCGTACGCGTCGATGCTCGGCGCAAGGGGCGGCGATGAGATCTCCTGCGAGGGACCGGGACCGGTTCCGGCGAAGATTCAGATGGACGGCAAAGCGGTATTCCGCTTTGCAACCGGCGCGCTGACCAAGTGCGTGGATATCCTTCTGACAAAGAGCGGACGGACGATGGACGACATTGACCAGGTCATCTGCCATCAGGCCAATGAGCGGATCGTTGATTTCTGCATCCGGAAGTTAAAAGCTCCGGAGACGAAATTCTTTAAGAACATGGATCACTACGGCAACACCGGAGCGGCTTCCGTGGCCCTTGCCCTCGATGAGGCAATGTGCGGAAATGCCGTAAAACCGGGAGATTCCCTTCTTCTGGTCGGATTCGGCGCGGGGCTGACCTGGGCCGGCGTTCTGATCACGGTGAAGTGAGAAAAACGGACAGTTAAAAATAGGAGCGTCAAAATGAAGTATTTAAATGAGATCCTCGGAATCAAGTATCCTCTGATTCAGGGAGGTATGGCAAATATCGCAACGGGAGCATTTGCGGCAGCGTGTTCCGAGGGTGGAGCTCTCGGTGTGATCGCCTGCGGCGGACTCCGGTCGGCCGAGGAGCTGGAACGGGAGATCGCGGAGTGCAGAAAGCGCACGGATAAGCCGTTCGGCGTAAATATCATGCTGATGCATCCTCTGGCCGATGCGTTTGTCGAGGTGGTATGCCGGGAACACGTACCGGTTGTGACCACCGGTGCGGGAAATCCGGGAAAATACATGGATCAGCTGAAAGCGGCGGGCGTCTTCGTGATTCCGGTTGTGGCGGCACCAATCCTTGCGAAGCATCTGGAGAGCCTCGGCGCCGACGCGGTGATCGCGGAGGGCTGTGAGAGCGGCGGACATATCGGGGAAATGACGACGATGACGCTTCTTCCGCAGACGGTTGACGAGGTATCCATTCCGGTCATCGCGGCCGGCGGAATCGCGGACAGCCGTCAGATGAAGGCAGTTCTCACCCTCGGGGCCTGCGGCGCGCAGATCGGAACCGTTCTTCTCGGAAGTGAGGAATGCCCGATCCATGAAGAGTACAAGAATGCGGTAGTCAAGGCAAAGGGAAGCGATACCATCGTGACCGGACGAAGCGCCGGAGCGCCGGTTCGCGTTATCAAAAACCGGATGAGCCGCGAATATGTGAAACTGGAAAAACAGGGAGCTCCACTGGAAGAACTGGAGAAGTTCACGCTGGGAAGTCTCCGGAAAGCGGTTTTCGACGGCGATACGAAGAACGGAAGTCTGATGGCGGGTCAGACCTGCGGACAGGTAAAAATGATCCGTCCTGCGGCAGAGATTTTCGCGGCAATCTGCGAGGGAACCGAATTCGCCTGAAGATGTTTCAGGGACGGAGAGTCAGCGGATCATGGCATACCTGCGGGGAGATTCCGGAACAGGCAATATACGACGAAGAGCCCTGAATGTGATACCGGTTTACCGATAGTGCGGCGTATTCGTCGAAACGGATAAAGAGGAACAGAAGGATATGAAGACAGCTTTTTTATATGCCGGCCAGGGAAGCCAGCATGCAGGAATGGGAAAAGATCTCTATGAGACATTTCCGGAATTCAGGAGGACTTTTGACGAAGTCTGCGGAGCGGTGGATTTCGATCTTGCAAAGATTTGTTTTGAGGATCCGGATGGCGTGATCAGCCAGACCCGGTATACACAGCCGGCGATGGCGGCATTTGCCGTATCCGTCAATGCGGTTCTCCGCGCGGCGGGGAAGACGCCGGATATGACGGCGGGCCTTTCTCTTGGCGAGTATTCCGCGCTGGAAGAAGCCGGGGTATTCGGTGCGGCAGACTGTGTCAAGACCGTAAATTTCCGCGGAAAAGCCATGACAAAGGCGGCGGAAGGCATCGACTGCGGTATGACCGCGGTTCTCGGCATGGAAGTGCCGGAACTGGATGCGTGCTGCCGGAAAGCGCAGGAACAGGTGAGAGCAGAGAAAAATGACGCCATAGTCACGATCTGCAACTACAACTGTCCGGGCCAGCTCGTCATCGGCGGAGAGAAATCCGCGGTGGATCTGGCGGGGCAGATCGCGAAGGACAAGGGTGCAAAGCGCCTGATTCCGTTAAATGTTTCCGGTCCGTTCCACACGTCCTACATGAAGCCGGCCGGCGATGAACTGGCGGCTCTTTTCCGGACCATGACCTTCGGCGAGATGAAAATTCCGGTTTACTTCAACTGCCTCGGCGGTGTGAAAGCGCCGGAAGACCGGATCCCGGATCTTCTGGAGCGCCAGGTGCAGTCCGGGGTTCTGATGGAGAATACCCTGCGTAAGATGATGGAAGACGGCGCGCGGGAGTTTGTCGAGATCGGACCGGGCAAGGCGCTGACCGGATTTGTCAAGAAGACCGCGAAAGCGGTGGGACTCGGAAATGCGGAGTACAAGGCCGTCGCCCTGGAGACGGCGGAAGAGCTGAACGCATACCTGAACGCACAGGAGTAACGAGAGCCGGGCAGAGGCAGCGCAGCCGGGGTGAAATGGGAAAAGGTGCATTTGCGCTGGCAGAGGCAGCAGAGGGTCACTGTGAATATATGGAGGAAACCGATGGAAACAAAGGAAATCCGCCGCGCGGCGGTGGTAACGGGCGGAGGCCGCGGCATCGGCCGCGCCGTCTGCGTCAGACTGGCAAAAGAAGGCTGTGATGTCTGCATCAACTTTGCGGGCAATGCGGCGGCAGCGGAAGAGACCGCAAAGCTGTGCCGAGAGGCCGGCGGCGAGGGAATCCGGGTCATGACCGTGAAAGCCGACATTTCCAGAGAAGAGGAGGCGGACCGCCTCATCGCGGAAGCCGTGGAGGCATTCGGACGCGTGGATATTCTGGTCAACAATGCCGGCATTACCAGAGACAACATCATGCTTCGCATGAGTGCGGAGGATTTCGATCAGGTCATTGGAACCAACCTCAGAGGAACCTTCCTTTGCTGCAAGGCCGTGACCAGGACGATGATGCGCCAGAAATACGGCCGTATTATCAATCTTTCCAGTATTGTGGGAATTCACGGAAATGCGGGACAGGAGAACTATGCCGCCAGCAAGGCCGGCGTGATCGGACTGACCAAGAGCATTGCGAAAGAACTGGCATCCAGAAATATTACGGCCAACGCCGTCGCACCGGGCTACATTGCCACCGACATGACCGCCAATCTTCCGGAGAAAGAGAAAGAGGCGATTCTGGCAGGTATTCCGGCCAAACGGATCGGCACACCGGAGGATGTCGCAGAAGCGGTTGCATTTCTGGCATCGGAGAAGGCCGGCTATATCAACGGGCAGGTTCTCGGTGTCGACGGAGGAATGTGAGAAAGGAAAGTTATGAACAGACGCAGAGTAGCCGTTGTCGGACTCGGCACCGTAAATCCGACCGGAAATAATGTGAATGACAGCTGGAACGCGATCCGTGAGGGAAAATGCGGTATTGCGAAGATCACAGCATATGACACGACGGAGAGCGCCGCGAAGCTTGCCGGTGAGGTGAAGAATTTTGATCCCACCGACCGGATCGCGAAGCGAGAGACCCGCCATATGGCAAGATTTACACAGATCGGTCTCTACGCGGCGATTGAGGCGGTGGAGATGAGCGGCATCCGCTGCGTGGACGGAGACGAACCGGCCAATACCGATCCGGCCCGCTGCGGCGTCATCATTTCCTCCGGTATCGGAAGCATCGGCACCATCGAGGAAGAGCACACAAAAGGCGGCGAGAAGGGCTTTGACCGTGTCAGCCCGTTCTTTATCCCCACCGCCATCTCCAATATGGCGGCGGCAAGAGTTGCCATCCGTTTCGGCATGAAGGGAATGTGCACCTGCCCGGTGACGGCCTGTGCCGGCGGAAGCAATGCCATCGGTGACGCCTTCCACCGCATCCGCGACGGATACGAGGATGTGATGGTCTGCGGCGGCGCGGAGAGCTGTATTACTCCTCTTGCCATTGGTGGTTTTACTTCCATGAAGGCACTCTGCACACTGGAAGATCCGGAGAGGGCATCCATCCCGTTTGATGCGGACCGCGCCGGCTTCGTCATGGGCGAAGGCGCAGGCATCCTCGTTCTGGAGGAGATGGAGCACGCAAAGGCGCGCGGCGCAAAGATTCTCGCGGAGATCGTCGGATACGGCGCAAACTGCGATGCGTATGATATTACCGCACCGCTTCCGGACGGATCGGGCGCGGCAGACTGCATGCGTCTGGCGCTGGAAGACGCCGGCATGAAACCGGAGGAGATCACCTACATCAATGCCCACGGAACATCCACCAAGCTGAACGACGCCGGTGAGACAAAGGCGATCCATGAAGTGTTTGGCGATTATGCCGCAAAGCTTCAGGTTTCCAGCACCAAGTCCATGACCGGCCACCTTCTCGGTGCAGCCGGAGGCGTGGAGGCGGTCTTCAGCGTAAAGGCCATCGAGGACCAGTTCCTTCCGGCGACCATCGGATACAAGACACCGGATCCGGTCTGTGATCTGGATTATATTCCGAATGAGGGAAGAAATGCGGACGTCAGCGCGGTTCTGAGCGATAACCTCGGATTCGGCGGACACAATGCGGCGGTGATCTTCCGCAGAGTATAACAGCGCTCCGGAAAATGTGACCATAAACTCCCGGCTGAAGCCGCTGCGCTTCGCCGGTGTGTGATACGAGTCTTGAAAAAGACAAAAGAGAGGAAACTATATGCAGGAAAATGCATCAGCTGTCAATGAGACGGCGGCAGAAGAGACCATGCCGAAAGTCCCGCGGGACAATGCGAACGCGCTCGACACAACAGAGATTATGAACATTCTGCCGCACAGAGCGCCGTTTCTTCTGATCGACAAGGTTCTGGACTATGAACCGGGCAAATGGGCGATCAGCCGCAAATGCGTGACGATGGACGAGCCGTTTTTCCAGGGACATTTTCCGGGACACCCGGTGATGCCGGGAGTTCTCATTCTGGAGGCAATGGCACAGACCGGGGCTGTTGCGGCCCTCGGAACGCCGGAGGATAAAGGAAAGATCGCACTCTTTGGCGGCGTCAACAAATGCCGTTTTAAAAAGCAGGTCGTTCCGGGTGATGTTCTGGAGATCCGCTGCGAACTGATCAAGCGTCACGGACCGGTCGGCATCGGCGCCGGAGAAGCGAAGGTTGACGGAAAGACCGTCTGCAAGGCGGAGATCGTCTTTGCGATCTCGGAGTGATCGCACGGAAAAAACGGGCGTCAAAAAGGCGACTTCATCGTACTTCATCAATTACTTCACTGCACTTCATCGCTTTCTTTACGGACTTCACGAACACTATGGGGCAGGAAGTTTAAGTTACAAATAATTTTTGAAAGATTCGGAGACGAATGGATCAATCGGGACAGGTGGGCACATTCCGGAACACAGGTTTTGCGGGGGATGTGCTCACTTTCTCTTTCGCAATACGGATGAAACTGATATAATGACGTGAGTAAACCGGAAGAAGGAGCTGAATTCCGACTGCGGATACCGCCTTTTCCGGTCAATTTGGAGGGATAGAATGCTGGCTGACATTATCGTAGAAATCTATGACAAATGCAGAATCTATTTTCTGATGAAGATCTTTTCCAGATTTGAGAACAGAGAGGCGACGCTGACAACGGTGGAGTCATTCAGTATGGAATGTATTCATGCGCTGGGAGAACCAACTGTGGCGGAATTTGCCGCGATGATGGGCATTTCGGCACCGAATGCCGCTTATAAGGTAAACAGCCTGATTCAGAAAGGTTATATCGAAAAAGTGCAGTCGACGGACGACCGCAGGGAATTCTTCCTCAGACCGACGCGCAAATTTATGGATTACTATGATATCGGACTGATCTACGGCAGGAAGCTGGAGGCGCGCTGCCGTGAGCGGTTTTCCAAAGAAGATCTCGAGAAGCTGGAAAGCATGATGAAGATCATCAGCGACGAGCTGATGCCGGAGCTGGATCTCAGCAGATTCAAAACACACAAGAACGACGAAAAAGCCTGAACCGTGCGGCATCATGCCGGCATGGAAAGGAGGAAGGGCAGATTATGATTGTAGACAGAATCGGTAACAAGATTGATGACATTGTGGAACTTCTGCTGGAGGATTACTCGAAAAAGCGTGATGTCGACAATATGGACATCTTCAGTATTCCGGATAAAGTGGTGGTAGTGGATATTCTCAACAAGCTCCTTCGCCTGGTTTATCCGGGATATTACCGTGAGCATTCCTGGCGGAGTATTCATCTGGAGAGACAGCTCACCGTGGTTATCGAGGATGTCTCCTATAATCTGAGCAAGCAGGTTGCCATCGCGCTCCGGTATGATCCGAAATACCAGGATGAGGATGAGCAGATTGTCAATGACGAGGCGCAGGAGATCGTTATCGCATTTCTCGGAAAACTTCCGAAGATCCGCGAGTATGTCAACACCGATCTTCAGGCGACATTTGACGGAGACCCGGCGGCGGACAGCAAGGATGACATTGTTCTCTCCTATCCGGGACTTCTGGCCATCACCATCAACCGCATCGCACATGAACTGTGGCTTCTGAAAGTGCCGCTGATTCCGCGCATGATGACGGAGTATGCCCATTCCGAGACCGGAATCGACATCCATCCGGGCGCAACCATCGGCAAGTTCTTCTGCATTGACCACGGAACCGGTATTGTTATCGGTTCGACATCGGTGATCGGCGCTCATGTGAAACTCTATCAGGGTGTGACGATCGGGGCGCTGTCTACCAAACTCGGACATAAGCTTCACGGAACCAAGCGCCATCCGACGCTGGAAGATAATGTGACCGTATACTCCAATGCGTCGATTCTCGGCGGCGAGACCGTCATCGGCAAGGGCGCGGTGATCGGCGGAAGCTCCTTCATCACTGAGTCGGTGGAACCGGGCGCGCGAGTAAGCTTTAAAGGATAACAATGAGATTAAGGGATAAATGACGATGAAAAAGCATGGAATGATGATCCGGGCGGTTCTTCTCGCGGCGGCTGTCAGTACGGCTGCACCGGCCGGAGCGCTGGCTGCGGAGACGAAGGCAGCGGCGGAGAGCACGGCAACAGAAACCCGAGCGGCCGAAGTTGAGGCACCGGCAGCAAAGACCGAACTGAAAGACGGCGACTATATGGTGGAAGTGACGCTGGAGGGAGGAAGCGGAAGAGCATCCGTCACCTCTCCCACCGGCATCCGCGTAAAGGACGGAACCGCCATCGCGGCAGTGCAGTTCAGCAGCCCGAATTATGATTACATGATCGTTGCGGGAAAGCAGTACAAAAAGCTGAATGACGAGGGAAATTCCATCTTCAATATCCCGATTCTGGCGTTTGACGAGCCGTTCCCGGTGATCGCGGACACCACCGCCATGGACAAGCCGCATGAGATCGAGTACACGCTGAACTTCCACACGGATACCGCACAGAAGGTGGAGAAAGAAGATAAGCAGGCAGGCATCAGCCCGTATCTTTTTGGCGCAGGCATCGTTGTTTTTGTGTTATTTATCCAGAAAAAGATGACAAGGAAACCGTAATTCGGATTCGATAGAGTTTTGTGTGCTCCGCAATCTATCCGAACACTCTTCCAGAGTTGCCGGTGGATTGCGGATCTTTTTGCGCTCTTTTAAAAGATGAAAACTTTGCCTGAAAAAGAGAAGTCCATGGATCGGTATCATGGGGATGAAGAGAGATTCCGGTCATGAAAAGAGACAGGGGAAAAAAATCACAGAATTGTCAGTGAGAAGGGGACGGAAGGAAAAGATGAAAAAAACGAAAATGTTTCAAAAGACGATCGTGGCAATGACGTTAATGACGATAGCGTTCGGCTCGGGATGTGGTTCTGATCATAGTGCAGAAAAAAATGTCCATGAGACGATGTCTGAAACTCACTATGAATCAGAGAATGAAGAAAAAAAAGAAACGGAAAAACCGACGGAAGAACAGCATTTCCGCACTTTTTGGGAAGAAAGCGACGGAAAGCATTATTACAACGAAAATGGTGTTTCTGTTACGGGATGGTACCAGGCCGACGGAACGAACTGGTACTTTTTTGATAAAGAGGGGGTTATGAAGACCGGACTCATTAACGATGGTGGAAAGACGTACTATTCGGATAATCAAGGACGGATGTTGACCGGATGGCAGGAAATCCATGGAAAAAAATATTATTTCGGGAACGATGGATCGATGATGAAGAGGTCCTGGATCGAGGACACCTATTATGTCGGTGATGACGGGGAAATGATGGTCAGTGGCAAAACGCCGGATGGAAAAAAAGTCGGGAAGGATGGAAAGAAAATCGACGAATCCTGGAAAGACGTTATCATCAACTTTATACAAAACATTGAAGAGGAAACCGCCGGTGCGGATCTCCAATTTTTTAGGGGATTGTGCGATGTCAACGGAGATGGTATTCCGGAAATTTTTATGCATTACGGTCAGGCCGATAATCTGATTGCTGTTAACGGCGATAAAATGGATGGAATTGTCGAAAGTCGTTGTTGGATAGGGATAACCAATAATGGCATTATTGAGGTGCACTCTGAATTTGGACACCCAAATGAGGATGATTCAGATCGAGCTATTATCGGGTTTACCTGGTATAAAATTAAGAGTGGAGAAGGGTTTCAAAAGATAGGAGATGCGACAGATTTGATTACGACATATTACGACGGGCGTGAAGAAGAGTATGAAGTCACGGTAAACGGTAAGCCTTCCGATGAAGAGGGATTTTGGAAGGAGCGAAAACGGATTACCGGCCTGGACAAGGATGAGGACGCGAATGATATCCCGTTATGGACATATGACAACATCGACAAGGAAGGATTGATCGAAGTGATACGGAACTGGGGAGACTGATGGTGATCTCACGACGCCAGAATACCGTGACGATGAGTTTTGTGCAGACAAACGCAAAGCCCATGATTGGAAGAAGAACAGTAAGTTTGAAAGTAAACTTTCAAACTTTGATTGACGGCTCAAATAGACAAGCAAGCTTGTCTGCTTGAGCCTGGAGGACAAAATTTGTTAGAATTAGGAGAAAATCAATGAACAAGAAAAGAATTGCAGCAGGATGTTTTGGCTTGGTCGCCGCATTATTTTTCGGACTTACCGCGTATGCAGGAGAAACAGATCAGCCGGAGGGCTGGTATCAGGATGAAAAAGGAACGTATTTTGTAGACTATCGCGGTAATTATCCGAGAAATCGCTGGTATTGGATTGGCGACAGACAGAACAGAGGCGATGCTGCCTGCTATTATTTCGACAAGGACGGTTACCTGGTCAAGTCCGGCGAGGTCGATGGCTGTACCGTGAATCGGGAAGGACAGTGGATTGTTAATGGAGAGGTACAGTATCGTCCGTTCAGAGATTCTCATCTTAATGAGACAACGGAACAGTTCGAAGATGAGTATGGACAGCCGGTTTATTCCGATATCGATGAGAAGAAATGGTGTGAAGAATCGGCTGGAACGCAGATGATTTTGGTTGACAAAGATTCTCATAGAGTTCAGCTCTACACAAACGGAAATAAGGTCAGAGACTATTGCGCTACCTTCGGAGAAAAAGACGGTAAAAAACATCAGGAGGGTGACATGCACACTCCGGAGGGAGAATACTATGTATGCAAGAAGAAAGCTGGCGGTCATTTGTGGCGGGCTCTCGGTATTTCCTATCCAAATAAATCTGATGCGGATTATGGCGTCGCGCACGGGATTATCGACGAAAAAGCCAGACAGGCAGTATATGCGGCAAATGATGCCAAATCCTATAACTGGAGCACCAATCTGGGTTCGTATGTGGAAATTCACGGAAACCGGCCGCCGGTAAACGCTACGCGCGGCTGCACGGCGCTTCGCAATTCGGACGTGGAAGACCTCTACAATCAGGTGGGGATAGGCACGAGAATCGTAATGATGGCCTGAATGGGATCGGCTGCATTGCAGAAAAGGTAACGGATGATGGAAAGAAGAAATTATGAAACCGTGTTTCTACGGGATGAAATCGCGAAATGTGAGGAATTGGAGGAATTAAAAGAACGGATTTTTCCATTGATTGCATCTCAGAAGAATCAGTGGGAAGAAAAGATGAGGGAGATCCTCACCGAGTCCGGTCTTTCAAAATCCAGTTTTGCGGAACAGTGTGGGGTAAGCAGAATATCCGTAAATAAGTGGTGCAAGGGATCTATTCCCAAAAGTCGGGAAACATTTCTGCGGATCGGAATGGCTGCAGGTTATGACCGCATCCGTATGGATCAGCTGCTTCAGCGATATGGACAGTATCCGGCATTATATGCAAAAAGCCTGGAGGACAGCATATGTATCTTTGTTCTGAATCATTACAGGGGACCGGAGATCCTGAAAAAATACAATTCTATTTTAGACAGAATAAAGGAACGGATTCGGGATTGCCGCGCTGAAGATGAGAAAGATGGGAACACGGTCTGGATTGAAGAACGGATATCCTGTATTGCCAATGAAATTGAACTGGAGCAATTTGTGGAAGACAATGCCTCGGTGTTCATGACGGCGTATCACCGGTTTTATGCATATGTGAAGATGAACATTATTGCAAATTATACCGGGTTTGCCGGTAGCGTGTTTGAACTGGCGGAAAGCCAGAACTGGTCATCGTCGCTCCGTCAGTGTGTGTCTGCAATTCGACAGAAGAAATGGTATCCGACCAGAAATAAGATCATTTCACTGGGATTGCATTTGAGCATGGATCATGATCAGATCGACGAAATGCTGAAACTGGCACACATGGAACCCCTGTGCGCAAAGAATTTATTTGAAAGCGTGATCATGTATATTCTGGACGATGCAAGCCTGAATAATATGCTGGATTCCGATTCGGATTATTATGATCCGGATGCACTCTGCAGATATGCCAGACAAGTGTTGAAAACGCTTAATATACCGGAAATCGAAGAGTTTATCACAGAACTGCCGGAGATGGATGATGAATAATATGAAAAAGAAAAACTATCTGATTGTGATCGAAAATCAGCATCTGACAGAATATGACCTGGACAGTAAAGCGGTTTGGGAGGTTGGCCGGCCGGCTACCGGCAATCAGCCGGATATACGAATGACATCCGGTATGGTCAGCAGAAAGCATGGAAGATTTCAGCGGATTGATGGTGTCTGGTTTTATTTGGACTATAATACAAAAAACGGGACGGTATTTAATCGGTCGCATATGGACGCCGGATTCAGCGGAAGAAAGAAACCGGTTATGCTGAAAGACGGTGATATGTTTTTGTTTGGAAGCAAGAAAGAAACTATGGAAAGAGATAAACATTCCCTTGGACTGTTTGTGGAGAAAAATCAGGATTTTTCCTGGAAAGTAATTGATACATCTGACGGCGAAACAATCAAAGTTAAAGCCGGAGATAAGATTATTACCCTGAGAAACTCTGAAGCAGGCACTGTTATTGAAGAAAAAGACGGGATGGCGATCTACATGGGAAACCGTACCTATGTGGCAGGAGATATACAGCTTCAGGTTTAATAAAATAATATTTTATGAGAAGATAAGACGCGGACGAGATGGAAAGGCTGCGTCTTATCTTTTGTTTGGATATGGGAGGGAAAATGGATCAGATCCTGATGGGGCGATACAAAGTTGTCCGACAGATTGGAAAGGGCGGCATGAGTACCGTTTATCTTGTGGAACATATCGCATTGCATAATCTGTGGGCAATGAAAGTCGTTGAAAAGCGGAAGAACAGTCAGTTTGAATTGCTTGCAGAGCCAAATATTTTAAAAAATCTAAGCTATTTTTCGCTTCCGAGGATTGTTGACATTGCAGAAGATGATATGGCCCTTTATATTGTGATGGATTACATGCAGGGAGTGGAATTGAAAAAATGCCTGAGAGAGCACGGAGCTTTTTCGGAACGTCAGATACTGATGTGGGGAAAAGAGATCGCGGGAACCCTGGACTATCTTCACCGTCAGTCGCCGCCGATCATCTACCGGGACATGAAACCGGGAAATCTCATCGTGGATGATGACAACCATCTTCATCTGATCGATTTCGGAATCGCGCTTAAGGCGGATGGGCAGGGAAACACACCCATCTATCTGACGAAGGGTTATGCGGCGCCGGAACAGTACACTCAGAAGGGGCAGAGAGACTGCAGAGTTGACATTTATGCGATGGGAGTCACTCTGTTCGAACTTGCTACGGGAGAAGACCCGCTGCAATATCCGGATGGTCTGCCGGAGACGTCATCACAGAATCCGGAGATCTCCGACGGTTTGAGCGCGATTATCGGTCTTTGCGCGAAAAAGGAGCCGGAAAAGAGATTCCAGAGCGCGCAGCAAGTGTTATATGCTCTCGATCATGTGGAAGAGTATAATGCCGGATATCAGAAAAGAAAACAGCGGGGACGTCGGATCCGAATCTCGGTTCTGGCAGGAAGCGTTGCTCTTTTGGGAGGGATTGCCGGTGGTATGTTCTGGCATGACCGACAGGTGACAGAGCAGTATCAAACGATCATGGAAAGCGCATTTCAGAGTGCGGACAGAGGAGATCTGAGCAATGCGGAACAGGGATTTCAGAAAGCAATTCAAATAAAAAACAATGTTCTTGAAGGGTATCTTGGAGTTGCGGCGGCGAAATACCGATTTGGCGAGTACGAAAACTGTCTGACCTATGTTGCGGAGGAGATCCTGGAACGGTTTCCGAATGCGCTGAGTGACAGCAGAGTGAATTATCTGTTGGGACAGGTTTATGATGGTATGCAGAATGATGAGAAATCGTTGGAGTATTTCCGGAACGCGATAGAACATGACCCACAGAATGAAGACTATCTGCGGGATTATGTCATTGCGCTGATCAACGACGATCAGCTTGATGCCGCATCTGAATATCTCAGTGGGAGTGATGGAGCATATGTGGCCGAACTGAGACGTTACATTCCTGTCATGGAATCCATTCGCAGCAATGATTATGAGAGACTGACGGAATCGCTGAAAGCGCTGACCGCGGAGACCAGAGATGAAATGATTCTTTTGGCGGCTTATCGTCAGGCTTCAGAGTATCTGCGGCATCAGGCCGTTGTATTAAATGATCCGGGATGGTACGATAGAGAGCGGGCGCTTCTCTGTATCGGAGACGCAGCATTTTCAGATGGGAGATACCCGGAGTTTTTTGAAAAGAAGGGTACTGCCGCGTATCAGTATGGACTTGCTTTGCCGAATGCGGAGATCAGAGAACAATACTATCGCTTAGCACTTGATGACTATCAGAGAGCGATCGGTTTCGGTTTCGACAGTCGGACTGCGTATAAGAACTGTACTGCGATCTATCTTCAGTTGGGGGATACGAAGGCTGCAGAGGATATGTTGCTCGCAATGACACAGCGGTATCCGGATGAAACGTATGGATGGAAACATCTGACGAGGCTGTATCTGCAGAGTGCGGAAGCAAATCCGGAGAATACGGAAATACATCAGAGATTAAAAGAAGTATGGACTCGTTTGAAGGAACTTCAGGGGAGATACATAAATGAAGAGGATATCCGGGAACTTCAGGAGAGAGTGGAAACAATTCTTTCTTCGAAATGATATGAAGAAAATGCATATTGGACGGGAGAGAAAAGGATGAAGAGAAAAATCGTTTCTCAACTGGCGCTTGGCTTTACGATTGCCGGTGCGGTACTTTGGAGTGGGAATATCATGAATATTTTTCTTGGCATTGCGCGGATGAACGCAAAGCCGGCAGAAAAAACGATCAGTGATTATTTGGGAGAAGGTCAAAAATATCTGGAGAACGATGATTATCGGGAAGCGATGGTCTGCTATGAGAATGCGATCGCAATGGATGAACAGAATCCGGAGGCGGTGAGCGGACTGGCCAGAACATACGAGGGAACAGACAATTTCAGGAAGGCGGAAGCCATGTATGAAAAGGCTCTGGAACTGAAACCGGATGATGCGGATACGATCCTGAGTCTGGCACAGGCATATATTCAGAATGGGAAACGGGAGGAAGCCAAAAAACTTCTGGCGGAGAAAGCGGATTCGACGCGCGATGACAGGATTCGTCAGATGTTATCTCAAACAGACGTGGAGAGCCCCGTGGCAAATCTTCCATCCGGCAATTATGACGCCTATCAGGTCTTGACGCTGGATATTCCGGAAAACGCGATCGTGTATTATACGACAGACGGAAAAAAGGCGACCAGCAAAAGTAAAATATATGAGGACGGGATCCTGATCACACAGCCGGAAACCCACATCAATGCGGTGGCTTTCAATGTTTATGGATACCAGAGCGAGCCGCTCTCGCTGGACTACACTATTACCGCGCCGAATGAACCGGTTTCGGTAAACGATCCTGATCTTGAAATGATTCTGCGCAATGCGTCCGGCCGGGAAAACGGACCGCTGATGACAGCAGATCTGGCGGGAATTCGGGAATTATACATCATTGGTCCGGACGCATATGAAAAGAAAGATTCCCTTCGTCAGTACCGTTTTTCGGAATGGGAAATCCGAAAGACCGGCGAAACGATGAGGGCGGATGATTATCAGGGGGATATTCGGGATTATTCCAGTCTGCGGTATTGCACAAACCTTACGACACTCTGTATCGCATACCAGGATCATCCGGATCTGACTGCGATTTCTTCGCTCTCCGGATTGAAGAACTTATCGCTGATGAAAAATCATCTGACCGATATCACGCCGATCGCCGGGCTGACCGGACTGGAGCAGCTCAATCTTGGATGGAACGATCTGACGGATATTCATGCCGTTTCGGGACTTCAGACACTGACTTCTTTGGGAATTTGGGGAAATCATATTACAGACCTTTCGCCTTTGGGAAGCCTGACCGGACTGACATATCTGGATTTTTCGGACAATGAGGTGAGTGATGTGTCCGCGCTTGAAGCGATGACAGACTTGAAGGAACTCTGGATGGCCGGAAACCGGCTGACTGACATTTCTGTAACGGACAGCATGCCGTATTTGGAGGTTCTGATGGCTGGGGGCAACAGCATTGAGAATTACGGAAAGCTGGAGAAACGGTTGTTTGATATGAATCAGACCGATCTCATGGAGGAAAAATGATGACAATTTTTATCATACTCCTGATAACAACGGTGATTGCAGTTGGGATTCTGACAGTCAGCAAGAAAAGAAAACTGACACTCCGACCGTATGATGCCGTTATGATCGCGGTCATTTCCGCTTTGGCAGGATTTACGGTATACTCCGCAGTCGGGGATCAGACAAATCGAAGTCATACCAGGGTGGCGGAGATTCAGAAAGAACTGAAAGCAGATGCGAAAAGCACGGGGGAAGAGGAGTCGGATGAAAACTCTGTGAAGGAAGAGGTCCGATCGTTTGTGGTAGAACCGGAATATCAGGAGATTTACACGAAACTCCAGCAGGGAAGCGTCGGCGGGGCATATCAGGTTGCGGCGGATATGGCGGCGCAGGGAGATATGAAAGCGCAGATCCTGGTGTCAGAACTGTTTTCGAAGCAGATGGATGCGCACAATTATGACAAATCCGATGAAGAACTGGATGCACAGCTGAATCGTCTTTTGGAATTTCAGGTTGAGTTGGAGGAACTGAAAAGGCAGATTCCGGAAAATGCTGACCTTGAAGCAGAAAATAACGACGGGCAGAAGAAAAGTGAGGATCCGGCGGTACAGGCATATCAAAAAAAGATGGCGGAGTATGAGATGGCAACATCCGAGTTTGATCATATCTATGTCAGACGGGCCATCAACTATCTGAAGGCCATCCGGCCGGATGAGGATGGAAAATACGGCTACTATCTCCAATTGGCGCGATTAGAGGCGGCTGCAGGGGAGGAAGATCATGCCCGGGAATATTTAGATGAAATTTTTCGTGGGAAAGATATCAGGGAAAAACGATGGCTGGGACCGGAATTTGCGCAGCTTTCCGATGTATTCCATCATGTTTTGACAGGTCAGGATTCCGAGAAAACGTTTGACAGAAATGTGAAATATCTGATCAGCGCTCTCACCCAGAATATTACACTGGAAGATGAGAATTTTGATCTGATCTTGAAAAGATACCTGAGGGAATTGTATACGGGAATTGACATTTTAAAGATCCGCACCTCCGATTATCCGGATATCACGGTGGACCTGGCCTATATGCGACCGGAGGATCTGAAATCCGATATGATCCTTGTAACGGATTCCGGACAGAAGGTTACGGATTATACGCTGGAGCGGAAAGACGGAAGCGGAAAAGCATCGATCTGCATTGTGCTGGATGTATCCGGTTCAATGGAAGGCGAAAGACTCGGAAGTGCGAAAAAAGCGATATCGCAGTTTGCCCGGAATTCGGGAGAGGATAATGAGTTGTCATTTGTCACCTTTGAATCGAACGGAACGGTTGAGATGGAACCTACGACGAATAAAAGCGGGCTCATTGCAAAAGTTATGGGGGTTCAGGCAAAAGGCGGAACGAACATCTGCGCGGGAATCGATGCGGGGATCCGGGCGATTGACGCTTCTGCGGAGCAGAAAGTCATGATCCTGCTTTCGGACGGCGTGGACGAGAAGAGTCTGGCTGCGGAAGAAGCAGCCAGACGGGCGAAAGCGTCTGGAATCCGGATTTATACGATAGGAATGAAGGGCGCCGATGAGAGTCTTCTGACCATCATATCGGATCAGATTACCGGAGGTTCCTATGCTTCCGCGACAAAGACGAGGGAACTTGATCGAGTGTATCGGGCCATTCAACTGAGGCTGGACAATCAATATACCCTCTCCTATAAGGTGGATCCTGATTCGGAGACGGATAAGAAACATCCGGTGAAAGTCGAAATGAGAGATCAACCGGTGTACGATATGGATGAGTATCGAATCGGATTGCCGCAACCGGATGCCGCCGGAAAGAGACGGGAAAGCTATGCGGATTATTTTCACCAGCATAGCGGATCTCTGGAGTGATGGGGGAGAACATGGAAAGAAAAAACAGAATCTTATCCGGGCTTTTGACGGCAGCTGCTCTGCTTGGCACGGCTGTCATCCTGCTGATCGTTTCCAATCAGGATCCGATGCATCTACTCGAGATGCCAAGCTACTACCCCAGCGCGGAGTACACATTGAATGTATTTGTGTTTATGATCGTGACCGTGTTCGGCATGGTAGCCGCTCTTTTTGCCTGGTATCGAATCAGCCGCGGCCAGATCGAACGGGAACGGGAACAGGAGAAGACAATCCGGCAGCAGGAAATTCTGGACGACATGACAGTTGAGCATATGTTTCAGGAATCTGTGACAGAGCAGTATCGAGTGCGCGTGGAGCAGAGGGGAAAACAAAAACAGGTTGTTTTGATGGATCCCAATGCAACGGAAACAGCAGGAGGCCGCGCGCTCGATGCCGGGGCATACGATCTGACGGCGGAAGACGGAACGGAAACGGCGGAAACGGAAGCGGCTGAAACAGAAGAAACAGAGGACGCAGATAAGTCATGAAAAGAATAAGCAGGATAAAGATTCTCGCAGCGGGCGGATTGTTGTGTACAGCGATAGGAATGTCATCATGCGGCATTGCCGAACGACTCAAAAGCTCCCATACGGAGAACTCAAAGGAAAGGGGCGCGGAAGCGGAGCGGCTCTTGGAACAGGGAGATTTGGCGGGGGCATCCGAACAATACTGCGAAATATTAAGACAGTATCCAAGAAACATAAAGGCGAGAGTCGGTCTGGCCAAGGTTCAGACTGAGCGGGCGGATTTTGAAGCTGCGGTAGATACACTGTCGTTGACGATGATGCTGGCGCCGGATGAAAGAGAGGTGTATGAAACATTTGCCGATCTTTGCGAGCGTTCAGGCGATGTGATGTACGGAAGAACTCTGCTCGATCTTGCACGGGAAAACAACCAGACATGGTTTGAACATGAATATGTGCCTGAGGCGCCGACGGCAGATCATGAGTCGGGAACGTATTCGGAACGGATCCGTGTCGCACTATCCGGCAACAGCACGGACGAAATATATTACGATCTGGAAACGGCAGATGGGAAAAATGTGGAGCAGGCAAAAAGGTATCATCGTCCGATCCTTCTTCCGAGAGGAGAAAGTACCCTGTCCGTGTACAGTGTCAGAAACGGCATTCCATCCGAGACTTTGAAGATAGATTACCGGATCGACAGTGAACCGGTTGAAATTCTGTTTCAGGACAAGGCACTGGAAACGCTGGTGAAGAGAAGTCTTGGAATTGTCGGGGATCAGCCGGTTACGGATGTAGACGCGGAGATGGTCGAGAAACTGGATTGTCGTCAGTTGGCGGATCAGGAGCAATCAGAAGAAGAGAAGGTTTTCCGTATTCAGAATCTGTCGGATCTGGTGTGGTTCCCAAATCTTCAATTTCTGAGTCTGGATGGGTATAAAGGAATTACAGACTGGTCTTTGCTGGCAGATACGAAGATCGAGACACTACGCGCTTCAGATTGCAACCTGTCAAGTCTTGAAGAACTGAAAGATATGGATGACTTGATTGATTTGAGCGTAGAAAACAATCTTATTGAGGATCTCAGCCCGGTTTTGAAAATGAAGAGTATTTCAAGACTCGAGCTTCAGAATAATCCGACGCGGGATCTGTCTCAGCTGGAGAACAGCAAGATCCAGGTATTGTCGCTTTCGGGAAATCAGATAGGAAATATGGAGTTTCTGACGCGATTGAAAAAATTGAGAGGTCTTACGATCGAAGGTCCTGTGGAAGATGCCGATTTTCGCCCGCTGAATCAGTTGACAGGATTGAAACTACTCAGTATATCGGGATGCGTGATACCGGATGGTCAGTTGGATCTTTCGGGAATGACGGAATTGGAAAACCTAACGCTGAGCAATGTTTCACTTTGCGATGTCAGCCCGGTTGCTTCTCTGGAACATCTGAAATATCTGGACATTTCCGATAACCCGGGAATTACGGATATTTCCTCTTTGGCAGCGCTGAAAAATCTTGAGAGACTGTATTTATCCGGTACCAGTGTTACACCGGAACAGGTGGAGGAATATCGGAAAAAAATGCCGGGCTGCACTATTTCGCAATAATGGTGATCCGTTTGGTGGAGTCATAAACGAACTATGCCTCCTGTTTTGCGGACTTTGTTCTATGATTCTTATTGTGACTGCGAGAAGTCAGAAAGAAATGGAATCGCTATGAAGGAAAAGCTATATTTGGAATTTCAGAATCTTACGGTGGGGTATCATGGAAAGCCGGTCGTGAGTGCGATGAAACTTGGAATTCTTAAGGGTGAGATCGTGGCGCTGATCGGCCCGAACGGCGCCGGAAAGTCCACGATTCTGAAGACTGTGATTCGACAGCTTCCGGCTGTTTCCGGTCGGATCCTTCTGGATGGAGAGGACATTTCCCAGATCTCATCCGCTGAATTGGCAAAGAAGATGGCGGTGGTCCTGACCGACCGCATACAGGCGGAGTCCATGACCTGCCGTGATGTGGCGTCGGCGGGACGCTATCCCTATACCGGACGGCTTGGGATCCTTTCTCCGGAAGATGAGAAAAAAGTGGATGAAGCGCTCCGGCTTGTG
This sequence comes from [Clostridium] aminophilum, assembly GCF_900101295.1. GTDB lineage: Bacteria > Bacillota > Clostridia > Lachnospirales > Lachnospiraceae > Clostridium_R > Clostridium_R aminophilum_A. The sequence goes on from NZ_FOIL01000017.1 coordinate 32,414, forward strand.
GAAGCGGAAGATATTCAGGACCGGCTTTTCGCGAAGGTGAGTGACGGACAGCGTCAGCGGATCCTGCTTGCGAGAGCCTTATGTCAGGAACCGGAGATCATCGTTCTGGATGAACCCACATCCTTTTTGGATATCCGCTATAAACTGCATCTTCTCGGAATTCTTCGGAAACTCTCAAGAGAACGAAGAATCACTGTGATCATGTCCCTTCATGAGATTGATCTTGCGGAGAAGACGGCGGATCACATCCTGTGCATTGATGCAGGCCATGAAACCGCCTACGGCACGCCGGAGGAGGTTTTCCGGGAGCAGAAGATCCGGGAACTCTTTCATGTGGAACGGGGGCATTTCGATCCCGTCTACGGAAGCGTGGAAATGGAAGCACCCACCGGTGAGCCGCGGGTGTTTGTGATCTCCAACGGCGGACGGGGCATTCCGGTCTACCGGAAGCTTCAGAGGGACGGAATTCCGTTTGCGGCGGGGATTCTCACGACGAATGACATGGATTATCCGGTGGCAAAACACCTGGCAGCGGAAGTGATCACAGAGAAGGCGTTTTCACCACTCACAGAAGATACGGTGGAGAAAGCGCTGGTTATTGCGTCGAAGTGCCAGCGGGTCATTGATGCCGGGACGGAAGTCGGGCCGGTGAACGAGAAGATACGGCGGCTTCTGGAGCTGGCGGAGCCGGCGGAAAAGTATTTTGCGGAGAGACCAATTCCATCCTTGATCCCGGGAACACTTCCGGAGTGCTGAATCGTTGCAAAAGACCAAAAAAAGACAGAAAACCCGCCGGGCAGCGCGAATGCGCTTCCCGGCGGGTTTATTTACAGCCAAAGCTTGTGCTTGCACGAGAACCTGGCAAATACTGCGATAACGGGCGAAACTCATGAAGCGTGTTTCGTCCCGTTACGTCAGCCAAGCTCCGCGAAAGCGGCATCGATCTGTGCGTCGGTGAAACCATCTTCTTTCAGATATGGTTTCATAACTTCATCCGTCCATGAAGTCGCACGATAGGCCTGGATACGCTTTACGCACTGTAAGGTCCAGTCTATGCTGCTCGCATCCATTGCGTAATCCGTTTCTTCAGAGGAAAATCCCTGATAGGTAAGCGAGTTCCTCAGGGCCCGCGGGGTGATCCAGCTGGACTCCTGAGAAAACATTTCTCTTGCATAGACATAGGCAGAATATTTTCTGTCATTGGGGTCTGCCGGCCGGACGGAATCCGGAATCCACGCTCCGTCGGCTCCGACACGGTAGCCGTCCGGCGTGGTGGCGTCGGTGAGCATGGCGCCGTCAAAACCAAGGTAGTAGTTTCCGATCCAGCGATCGTGAACCATATATCCGTTGTTATCGAAGTAGTACCATTGCCGGTTGATTTCTTTCCATTGACCGGCCGGATAGGATCCGTCCTCGTTCTGATACCAGCGGCCGTATCCGTTTTCCTGCCAGGATCCGGCAAACGATGTGATCGCGGTTCCGAACGTCATTGCGAGCACTGCGGCAATCGTGAATACTCTTTTTTTCATCATTCTCTCCTTCGGGATCGTAAACTTGAGTCTATATTCATATCATAGCGTAAGCTACCGAAATGTAAAGAAACATCGGGAAAGCACCGGAACCGAAATGAAGAACCGGGGCCGAAACAAAGCGCGGGGCCGAAACAAAGCGTCGACACCGAAACCTAATTCTGCAGAATCCGGAAAAAGACATTGCGGAGTGCCTGCGCCGCTTTCGAGTGGTAACGACCGGGGGGCAGGGCGATTCCGAGATCGATGGATAAAAACTCATCGTCGATCGCCAGAAACTCTGCGTTGTGAAAATAATGCCGCGAGGTGTAATACGTGAAGGCCAGGGATCTTCCCGATGCGCCGATGGAGGCGGAAAAAAGGGCAGAGAGCGAGTCGTTGTACGCGTTTGGGACGATGCCGTGCCGGTTGAACAGTTTGCTGGATTCCCGGCCGAGAATGGTATCGTAACTGTTCAGGGCAAACTCAAAGGGAACGGTATCTTCAATCCGTATTGTCTTCGGAATCTCGGTCCGGTCCGGCTTGTCTGTGGGATGGGCGAATTCCATGACCGGATGCGTTGAGGACGTAATCAGACAGATTTCGTCCTTGATCAGAAATTCCGCATGAATCCGGGAGTTTTCCGCCGGCAGAACGATCATCGCCAGATCGATCGCACCCTTCAGGAGAAGCTGCTCCAGAACGATGGAATTTTCCTCCACGATTTTTACGTGAATATCGGGATATTCCAGATGAAACGCGTTCAGGACCGGTGGAACCAGATAGGATCCGCGGAAAGAGGAGATGCCCATGATGACGCTGCCGCGTTTCAGATCGGCAATATCCTGCATTTCATCGCGGAGCAGGTGGTATTCGGAGAGTGTCTTTCGGGCATAATCGATCATGAGCTGGCCCTGTGCGGTGGGCCGGACGCCATTGGCGGTCCGGACAAACAGACGGAAGCCGATCTCATTTTCGCAGGTTGTGAGAAACTGGCTCAGACTGGACTGGGCCATATAAAGCCGTACCGCGGCTTTGGAGATGCTCTGTTCTTCGGCGATGGCCAGAAGATAGTTCATGTCTTTTAATTCCATGGGATCCTTTCGTTTCAGGGGACGGGAGCAGATTGTGGGCGAATGCTGCCGGCGCCCGCGTGACGTTCCGGTTGTGGAGAGCGAAAAAACGGGTTTTATAGCCATCGGTTTTTCCGATACATAATATAGCATATTTTAGGATTCACCGATAGCTTCGGATGAATATAATCGAGATATAACGTGACAACAAGGTCAAAAAAAAGGAGTACGGTATGGGAGAAATCTCACTGAAGGGCGTGTGTGACATGCATGTCCACACAAATCCCGATCTCAGAATCCGGGCATATACGGATTTTGAACTGGCGGATGCCGCGGTCCGAGTAGGCGCCCGCGCGATCATCATTAAGTCTCATCTCGGTTTTACGGTAAACCGGGCCTATCTTACAAATGAGTACGTGAAGAGCAAGTACGGTGATCATACCGGTTTCACCATGTACGGCGGCGTCGTTATGAACAAAGTGATCGGCGGCCTGAATGCGGAAGCGGTGGAGAAAGGGCTGAAGCTCGGCGCGAAGGAAATCTGGCTTCCGACACAGTCCGCAAAGCAGCACATGAAGGCGATGGGGCAGGATCCGGCGCAGGGGATTGAGCTGGTTCGCGACGGAAAAGCGGTACCGGAGCTGAAGGACATTTTCCATCTGATCCGTGATTACGATGCGGTTCTCGGAACTGCGCATGTCTCTCCGGAGGAAGCGATCGTGATAACCGAGGCAGCCAGAGATGCCGGCGTAAAGAAGATTGTCATCACTCATCCGGAATGGTGGGTTGTGAACATGAGCATCGAGGATCAGGTAAGACTGGTAAAGGATTACGATGTCATCCTGGAGCGGTGCTACGCGCAGAATATGGGCGGTGGAAAGTACAAGAGCAATCTGGCGGACAACCTTGAGATCATCAGGGAGGTCGGATATAAGAATGTCATGGTTGATACGGACGGCGGTCAGACGGAGAACCCGCACTGGGAGCTGGCGCTGGCTGAGTATATGCAGTATCTGGTGGATCACGGAATTCCGGAAGAGCAGGTATACTACATGACAAAAACCATTCCGTATCGTCTTCTGGGGATAGAAGAGTGATGGATTCATTTATGTGACAACAATAACGCGATTATAGATAAATGGGGGATTTATGCTAAGCGCAATTATTATTCTGGCGATCGCAGTCGCGATCATTCTCGGGTATAAGACCGGTATCAACACAGGTCTTTTCTGCATGGTATTTGCCTATATCATCGGATGTTTTGTTCTCGGCCTCAAGCCGAAGGAGGTCATTGCTTTCTGGCCGACCAACACCATGTTTGTTATTTTATCGGTTTCGCTGTTCTACAACTTTGCAGCGATCAACGGGACACTTGAAAAAATGTCCTCGTCCCTTTTATATTCATGTCGGCGTTTTCCGGGACTTCTTCCGTATGCGCTGTTTGCCGTTGCGGTAATCCTGTCCATCATGGGTGCGACTTACTTTACGGTTCTCGCCTTTCTTGCACCGATCACCATGATGATCTGTGAGGAGTCCAAAATGGACAAGCTGACCGGTGCGGCTGCGATCAACTGCGGTGCGCTTGCCGGAGGAAACTTCCCGACATCCAATCTTGGTGTTGTATTCCGCGGCCTTGCGGAGACTGCGTACGAGAAGGAGAACGGCGCGGCAATCGATACCTTTGGAATGGAAATGCAGATTTTCCTGTTTGCGGTTGTATTTTCTCTGATTCTGATCTCCGGCTACCGCTTTTTTGTGAAAGCCAACCGGAACATCGGAAAAGGCGTAACTTTTAAGAAACCGGAACCGTTCAATGCTGTACAGAAGACTACATTGACCCTCATGCTCAGCATGATGGCCATCGTTCTGATCTTCCCGCTTCTGCAGATTCTGATGCCGGCCAATGCCTCTATCAAATACATCAGCGGCAAGGTTGATGTCGGTCTGGTTGCAATTATCTTTGCGGTGATTGCGCTTCTCATGAAGATTGCACCGCAGAAAGAAGCGATTGCAAAGATTCCGTGGAACACCATCATCATGATTGCGGGAGCGGGAATGCTGATTGCCGTTGCGGTAAAAGCGGGTACCATTGAATTGCTGTCCGCATGGATCGGCTCCAACGTTCCGAAGCCGTTTATCCCGATCGCATTCAGTTTTGTCGGCGCATTTATGAGTTTCTTCAGTTCCACTACGGGTGTTGTTGCACCGGCGCTGTTCCCGCTGATTCCGGGATTGTCTGCGGCAACCGGCCTCAGCGGCGCGGTGCTGTTTGCCTGCACCGTTCTGGGCGCCCAGTCCAGTGCGATCAGCCCGTTCTCTTCCGGCGGTTCTCTGATTCTTGGATCGCTTGGCAATGAAGAAGAGCGCAATACCCTGTTCAGCCGTCTGCTTCTGGTCGGTGTTCCGGTCAGCGTGCTCGTCTGCGCAGCATATAACTTTGTCGTTGCAATGATGCTGTAAAAGAAGACAACAGCCGACTGCCTGCAATCCGCGGACACCACGAAAAAAAACAGCAGAATAACAAAAACATACGAAACACATACGGGGACGGGAGCTGATTCTGTCCCCCGAATGTTACCATTGAAAGCTCCGTGAAGGTTGCATAAAAAAATCAGGCCGGCGCAATGGCGAATCCCGCGGCGGCACAGGAGATATCAGAAGGAGATATTCAGAAAAGGAGATATCAGAGATGAAAAAGACAATTACCGTATTTCGGGGGGACGGCATCGGCCCGGAGATCACAGACAGCGTTCTGAAGGTGCTGGAAGCAGCGGGAGCACCGCTGGAGTACGAGATGTTCAATGTCGGACAGAAAGAGTGGGAGACGAACGGCAAACTGATTCCGGACGAAGCATATGCGTCGTTTGAAAAAAACAGAGTGCTTCTCAAAGCTCCGATCACCACGCCGGTCGGCTTCGGTTTCCGCTCTTTGAACGTAACTCTGCGAACGAAGTATGATCTTTACGCGAATATCCGTCCGGTTCGCTCCAACAGCGCGGTAAAGACCCGTTTTGAAAATGTCGACGTGGTTATTTTCCGTGAAAATACGGAGGGAATGTACATCGGAAAGGAAAATATGGTGGATGAGGATACCGCGGAAGCGATCCGTCTGACCACCAGAAAAGCGACGCGAAGAATCATCCGTGCGGCTTTTGATTATGCGGTGAAGAACAACCGCAGGAAAGTAACCTGTGTTCATAAGGCAAACATTCTGAAGATGACGGAGGGAATGATTCTCTCCGAGTTCCGTGAGATTGCAAAAGAGTATCCGCAGATTGAAGCGGATGACAAGATCGTCGATGCGACCTGTATGCAGCTGGTGATCGATCCGACAAAGTTCGATGTCATGGTCATGGAGAATCTGTTCGGCGATATTCTCTCCGATCTCTGCAGCGGACTGATCGGCGGCCTGGGACTTGTTCCGTCCAGCAATATCGGCGATGATTACGCCATGTTTGAGGCGGTACACGGCAGCGCGCCGGATATCGCGGGAAAGCATCTTGCCAATCCGACGGCATTTCTCTGGTCGGCCTGCCTGATGCTGGAGTATCTCGGTGAAAATGAATGTGCTGCGAAGATCCGCAGGGCGGTGGATGATGTTCTCACAGAAGGAAAACATCTGACCGGTGATCTTCATGGAACGGCATCGACGGATGAATATATTGAGGCGGTGATTGCCGCACTGAAGTAACAAAAAAAGACCGGTGTGCAGCGCAAAGGAGGGAGCGATACACACCGGTCTTTTCTTTGTGTGATATCAATTTTCATAACACACAGAAAAATCGGCCTGACGGGGTGCTGTCAGGCCAATGATTACCGGTTATGGGAATTTGAAGGGGATTCCGAACCGGCTTTTCCGATGGCCGGCAGGCTCAATATGAGCATGCCGGCTGGCCTGATAAAGTTAAGTGAAAAGCAAATGGTCATTCAGACCGGCGGCAACTGCGGTTGAACCGCGGACTGCAGTCGGTGGCAGGAACCACGATCCGATCAGATCGCGGACGACAGCAGTTTTGCATATGTCGGATAAGGAAGCTCGGAATCCGGGATATCCGCCTCGGCGATATCGACCTCCTCGCGGAGCGCATCCATATCTGCGAGCACAACGTCGTGATAGAAGCGTGCGCAGGAGAGCGCATCCCCGATGGATTCCGCCTTGCGGAGATCGTCTTCCATCTTCTCGATCCGGATGCCGATGGCTTCTGCAACCGAAGACATATGCTGGAGAATGTGCTCTTCCAGCGTGGACGGAAGATCCGGAAGGACTGCGCGCTTCTGGAGAATTTCGGTCTCCAGAGTGCACATATAGCGGAAGAGTGCCGGCGTAAAGTCTTTGCGGACCATATCCTGCAGCGTAAGCGCTTCGATATGGATGGTCTTGGAATAGTTCTCCAGACGAATCGCATAGCGTGCGTTCAGCTCTTCTGCGGTAAAGATCCTGTGCTTTGTGAAAAGCGCAAGGTTCTTTTCGGAGATCAGGGACGGCATTGCGTCCGGTACGGACGGAAGGTTCGGCAGACCGCGCTTTTTCGCTTCTTCAAGCCACTCGTCGGTGTAACCGTTTCCGTTGAAGATGATGCGCTGATGCTCCATGAGCATGTTCTTTAAGAGCGGGCGAACCGTGTCTTCGATGTCTTCCGGCTCCACGTCCATGAGCTTCGCATTCATTTCGGAGAGCATCTCTGCTACCGCGGTGTTCAGGACAATGTTGGGATCCGCACAGGACAGCGCGCTGCCCGGCATACGGAACTCGAACTTGTTGCCGGTGAAGGCAAACGGAGATGTTCGGTTGCGGTCAGTGTTGTCCTTGTGGAACGCCGGCAGAACGTGTGCGCCGAACTTCATGACGGAGTTCTCTGCGCTCTCCAGCGGAGTTCCGTTGATCAGCGACGTGAGAACGTGCTCAAGCTCAGTGCCGACGAAGATGGAAATGACAGCCGGCGGTGCTTCATTGGCGCCCAGCCGGTGATCGTTTCCGGCAGTGGCAACCGCACAGCGCAGCGCGTCCGCATACTTGTCAACCGCAGCGATGGTGGCGGTCAGGAATACCAGAAATGCAAGGTTTTCCATCGGGGTATCGCCCGGATCGAGAAGATTGATGCCGGTATCGGTGCACATGGACCAGTTGTTGTGCTTTCCGGAACCGTTGATGCGCTCAAAGGGCTTCTCGTGCAGCAGGCAGGCAAAATCGTGGCGGTCGGCAACCTTCTTCATGATTTCCATGACGAGCTGGTTGTGATCGACGGCAATGTTGATGTTCTCGAAAATCGGTGCAAGCTCGTACTGTGCCGGCGCAACCTCGTTGTGCTTGGTCTTGGCCGGAACACCCAGCTTCCAGAGCTCGGTGTCGAGATCATGCATAAATGCCGCAATTCTCGGCTTCAGGACACCGAAGTAGTGATCCTCCATCTCCTGCCCCTTCGGAGCGGCTGCGCCGAGGAGGGTCCTTCCGGTGAAGAGGAGATCCTTTCTCTGCTTGTAGAGAGTCTTGTCTACCAGAAAATACTCCTGCTCGGAGCCGAGGGAGACGTCAACGCGCTTAACTTCCGGCAGGCCGAGAAGATGAAGCATGCGAACCGCTTCCCTGTTCAGCACTTCCATGGACTTGAGGAGCGGAGTTTTCTTGTCGAGGGCCTGACCGCCGTAAGCGCAGAATGCGGTGGGGATGTAGAGGGTGCCGTCTTTGACGAAGGCCGGTGAACTCGGGTCCCATGCGGTGTAACCTCTTGCCTCAAAGGTGGCGCGGATGCCGCCGCTCGGGAAGCTGGATGCGTCCGGCTCGCCTTTTACCAGTTCTTTTCCGGAGAATTCCATCAGGGCTGTGCCGTTCGGCATCGGGCTGATAAAGCTGTCATGCTTCTCTGCCGTGAATCCGGTCATCGGCTGGAACCAGTGTGTGAAATGTGTCGCGCCGTGCTCGATCGCCCAGTTCTTCATGATTGCCGCAACGGTGTTTGCAACATTCAGATCGAGGCTTCGTCCTTCCTCAATGGCCTGATGAAGTGCCTTATAGGTTTCCTTCGGGAGACGTTCTTTCATGACACGGTCGCCGAAGACCAGACTTCCGTAGATCTCCGGAACGGAGACTTTGACCTCTTTTGACATTTCCATAATGGAACTCCTTTCTTTTTTTTTGCAGGGATCCCGATATGACCGGTACTTCAAAGGGATGGGGCAGCCGGGGCCGGGATCCGCTTGCGGACTTTGAGAATGACTTTACAGGAACGGCTTATTCGCCGGACTTGCCGTAGTTGGAGAGAACTCTCGCGGACGGATCGGTGACATCACAGCCCTTCCAGCTGCGGTTCGGCATCCAGAAATCTTTTACGAGGGTTGCCTGACCCGGATAGTATTTCTCGAAGATCTCCCGGTATAACAGGGATTCTTTGGTAAATGGCGTCGCGAACTCGTATTTCCCGCAGCGGGTCCTGAACTCCTCGTCGGTGTAGAAGGACTCGGCATACTCCATCAGATCATCCCGGAGCGAGTGACCGACGGCGTCGGAAAATGCAGCCTTTTCTCTCATCAGAATGTCGTGCGGGATCAGCCCGTCCTTCTCAAATGCGTGGCGCAGAAGGTATTTGCCGATGCCGTAGGTGTTCATCTTCTTTGCCGGATCGATCTTCATGACGTAATCCACGAAATCCAGGTCGCCGAAGGGAACGCGGGCCTCAATGCTGTTGACCGCGATGCAGCGGTCTGCGCGGAGAACATCGTACTGATGAATCTCACGGATGCGTTTTTCCGCTTCCTGCTGGAAGCTTTCCGGATCCGGTGCAAAATCAGTGTATTTGTAGCCGAAGAGCTCATCGGAGATTTCTCCGGTCAGAAGAACGCGGACATCGCTGTCTTCGTGGATCGCTTTGCATACCAGATACATGCCGATGGAAGCGCGGATCGTGGTGATGTCGTAGGTGCCGAGGGCGGCGATGACCGGCTCCAGAGCATGGATGACATCGTCTTTGCTGATGATGACCTCGTGGTGCTCGGACTGGATATAGTCGGCAACTTCACGGGCGTATTTCAGGTCAATGGCGTCTTTGTCCATGCCGATGGACCAGGTGCGGAGTTTCTTGCCCGGCATGAGTTTGGCGGAGATTCCGCAGACCAGAGAGGAGTCCAGACCGCCGCTCAGAAGGAAACCGAGCGGCGCGTCGGCGTCGAGGCGTTTCCGAACGCCGGAGATCAGCAGATCGTGGATCTGCCCGCACACTTCTTCCACATCAGCCGGGTTGTAGGAAGTCACCGCACACAGATCGAGGTAGCAGGTGAACTTGCCGCCTTTATAGTAGTGGCCCGGCGGGAACGGGAAGATCCTGTCACAGATTCCGATGAGGTTCTTCGGTTCGGAAGCGAAGAGAATGACTCCACCCTGATCGTATCCGTAGTAGAGCGGCCGGATGCCGATCGGGTCTCTGGCGGCAATCCAGTCGCCGGTTTTGGCATCGTAGAGAAGCATCGCGTATTCGGCGTCCAGCTTGCGGAACATTTCGGTGCCGTATTTCTCCCACATCGGAAGAAGAATTTCACAGTCGCTTCCGCTGGAAAATGTATAACCGTCACGTTCCAGATCCTTTTTTAAAGGACGGAAATCATAGATCTCACCATTGCAGACGGCAAAGCTCCCATTTCGCTCGAAGGGCTGCATGCCGGCGTCGGACAGATCCATGATCGCCAGGCGGTTGAAGCCGATCCAGCCATTGCCGGTCTGCGCGATCCGGGTATCGTCCGGACCGCGGGATTTCGTTTTTGCAAGCGCCTTCTTCATGACTTCATAGGAAGCGCGTTTGTCGCAGTAACCCATGATTGAACACATATGATTTCCTCCTTATTGGTTCCACGTTCGCGATGACGGATATCAGACGGAAAGCAAATCCACTAAGCTCGAAAACACCAGCCTCAGCACGCTATTTCACTAAGCAGCATAGCTGCCAAGTGAAATATGCGTCGCGAAGTGCTCCACCAAAAAAAGAGGGCAGTGACACGATCAGTTCTGATCGGCGCCATTGCCCTCTGTCATTGAAGTCTTATGATATCCGGATGGAAAAAGCCACCCCGCAAGTCCCATCGTATCGCGGATGTAATTTTTATGTTGCACATTGTAGCCACATCTTTTTTGGATGTCAAGAGAATTTTGAAAATTATCTTTTGGGGAAAGAAGTGCGCGGTGACATATCTTCCGAAGTATATATGTTTGCGGGCAGTTTGACCGGCAAATTGGAAAATATGCATAAATAACGCCTGTTTTCATAAGCGGATTTCCCATAGGGAATTCTTGGAAAAATGTTGACTTGCGAAACCAGACTTGCTATAAATGGTACATGAAAAAAATTATGTCGTTTCGAAGGTGCTTGAAATTACAGATTCGAATTGAATACAGCAGTTGAGCAAAGGCGTTCACTTCGCGCTCGGGAGCTTCTTCCGGGTGTGGGAGTGGACGCCTCATTTTTGTGCAGAGCACTTAGCGAGGTATTTTCGAGCTTAGTGCGAGCCACGCATCGACCCTTAACGAGGCGAAGCCGAGTTTAGTGGAGATGCGTTACCCTGTATTCTGAGCTTCGCAATAAAGCGCACGCCGCTGAATGGAAACATGTCACCTTGCGGTGACCAGCGGCGGCGCGCAAAGTCCGCAGGCAGACTTTGATATACAATCCTTCGACGAAAGGAGAACACATGAAATCGACGCAGGATGTAAAGAATTTTATTGAAGAAGAGAATATCCAATTCATCAAACTGATGTACATCGATGCGTTCGGCGTACAGAAGAATATCGCAATCATGCCGGATGAACTGGAGAGGGCGTTCCGCGGCGGAATTTCCTTCGACGCTTCGGCGATCGCGGGGTTTGATGACGGGATCCGCAGCGATCTGTTCCTGGATCCGGATCCGGACACGCTGACCATTGTTCCGTGGCGGCCGATCGAGGGAAAGGTCGCGAGAATGTTCTGCGATGTCCGTTACCCGAGCGGCAAGATCTACGGCGACGACACCCGACAGATTCTGAAGCAGGCCATCGTTGCGGCACATCAGGCCGGAATCCGGGTCAATTTCGGCGCGGAGGTGGAATTCTATCTCTTCCGTCTCGACGAAAACGGAGAACCCACCAGAATTCCGCAGGATCATGCGTCTTACATGGACAGCGAGCCCCTTGACCGCGGCGCAAACATCCGTCGGGACATCTGTTTTTCCCTGATCGATATGGGCATCCGGCCGGAGGCCTCCCATCACGAGCAGGGACCGGGCCAGAATGAGATCGACTTCCGCTACAGCGATGCGCTGACCGCGGCCGACAATAACCTGACGTTCAAATGGGTGGTTAAGAGCATTGCCGAGTCCAACGGCATGTGGGCAGATTTCTCGCCGAAGCCCATCGATGACGAGCCGGGAAACGGCATGCATCTGAACATTTCCGTGATGAAAGACGATGAGTCCGAGCCGGACGACGAGGAAGTGCGGAAGCTGAATATGGAATTCATGGCGGGCATCATGGAGCACATCCGTGAGATCACCCTGTTCCTGAATCCGACGCAAGGCTCCTACCGGAGACTCGGCAATATGAAAGCCCCGGGCTTTGTGAGCTGGTCCGAGCAGAACCGCTCGCAGCTGATCCGTATTCCGGCGGTAAAGGGAACGGAGGGAAGACGGTTTGAACTTCGCTCACCCGATCCGACCGCCAATCCGTATCTGGCGTACGCGATGCTGATCTATGCCGGCATCGACGGCGTAAAGCATCATCTGACGCCGCCGGATCCGGTGGATCAGAACCTTTACACGGCGGATCCGCGGCTGACGGAGACGATGAAAAAGCTTCCGAGCAAGCTCGAAGAGGCGATCCGCTACGCGGCAGACAGTATATTTGTAAAGAATGTTCTTCCGGAGAATATTCTGCGGCTCTACTGCGAAAGAAGCCGGTGATACGGCGGAGGCAATACGGCCGTAAAGCACCGGCGGGCGCGGAAATGAGCCCGTAAGGCGAAGAAAGGAAACAACCAGACCAATGACGGTCGGAAGGGAGGTACACATGGCAGGGAAGGGCCAGGGAACGGTCCTGATCGCGGCACCCACGCCGGCGATTCAGACGACGATGCGGTCCGCATTGCCGGCAGAGATCGGCCATGTGTATACCGTGACATCCATGACGCTGGCGCTGCAGAAAATTCAGCGTGAGCCGGTGGATCTGCTGATGATCTACTCGCCGCTCACCGATTCCCCCGGTATCCGGGAGGCGATCGAGCTTGCGCAGTCGCGGAACATCGGCATTCTCCTTCTGGTGAAGGCGGATGTCTATGATCAGGTACAGTACCGTGCCGCTTCCGCCGGCATTTTCGTTCTGGCCCGCCCGACGACGCGGCAGGCCATCGCTCAGACGATCGGCGTTCTTCTCTCCTCCCAGCAGAAAGTGCGGAAACTGGAAAATGAAAACGCGCTCCTGCGCCGGAAACTCGATGATCTCCGGATTGTCAGCCGCGCGAAATGCGTTCTCGTCGAGAAAAAGCATATGACGGAAGAAGAGGCGCACCGGTACATCGAAAAACTGGCGATGGATTCGTGCATCACCAAGCGCGAGGCGGCGCAGGATCTGATCCGCAGACTGGATCATTTCCCGTAAACGATCGGAAGCGGAATCCGAAAAAGACAACAGAAAAGGAAACAGAAAAAGGAAACAAGGTAAACCGTTTACAGAAAGGTCAGATATCATGGCAGCAAAGATCAACAGTAATTTTGGAAATGTCAGCGAGAGTTATCTGTTTGCGGAGGTGGCGCGTCTGGTCGCGGAATTCCAGAAGGCGAATCCGGACCGCAAGGTCATCCGCATGGGCATCGGCGATGTGACGAGACCGCTCGCGAAAACCGTGGTGAAAGCGATGCAGGATGCGGCAGCAGAGCAGGGAAAAACGGAGACATTTCACGGATACGGCCCGGAGCAGGGATATGATTTCCTCAAGGATTCCATCCGGAAGTACTATGCAGATTACGGCGTTACCCTTGATCCGGACGAGATCTTCATCTCAGACGGTGCCAAGAGCGACTGCGGCAATATTCTGAATATCTTTGCGGAGGATAACCTCGTGCTTGTCCCGGATCCGGTTTATCCGGTGTACGTGGACACCAACACGATGGACGGCCGCCGCGTGATCTTTGCGGAAGCAAATGAGGCAAACGGCTTCCTTCCGATGCCGGAAGACATAAAGACGGACGAGGTTCCGGACATCATTTATCTGTGCTCCCCGAACAACCCGACCGGTGCGGTCTACGATCATTCACAGCTGAAGGTATGGGTGGATTACGCAAATGCGCACGGAAGCGTAATCCTGTTCGACGCGGCGTATGAGTGCTTCGTGACCGGCGATATGCCGCACAGCATTTTCGAGATCGAGGGCGCGAAGACCTGTGCAATTGAGATCTGCTCTTTCTCGAAGACTGCCGGTTTCACCGGAACCCGCTGCGGATACACCGTTGTTCCGCTGGATCTTGTCCGCGACGGGAGAAGCCTCAACAAGATGTGGCTTCGCCGCCAGTGCACCAAGTTTAACGGAACCGCATACATCGTTCAGCGCGGCGCGGCTGCGGTGTTTACTCCGGAAGGTGAGAAGGAAGTAAAGGAGAATATTGATTACTACCGCGGGAACGCGAAAATCATGACCGACACCATGGACAAACTCGGAATCTTCTATACCGGCGGAAAAAACTCGCCCTATGTATGGTTCAAGTGCCCGAACGGCATGGAATCCTGGGAGTTCTTCCGCGTGCTGCTGAATGAACTCGGTATCGTCGGAACTCCGGGCGCGGGCTTCGGCCCGGCCGGAAAGAATTTCTTCCGGCTGACCGCATTTTCCACGAGAGAGGCAACCGAGGAAGCCATGAAGAAGTTCTGCGAGTATTTCCGTTAAATCCACCATTTATTGATCGGAATGGAACATGCCGGGGCAAAAATATGCCGGACCGGCAGAGATACGGCGGATTTCCGCACAGACGGAGTCCGTCCGTAATAGTGTATGTGTTTCATGCGTCGGGACCAGAGCGGTTCCGGCGTTGTGTTTTGCGTGACAGAGGGGATCGAAGAAAACGGCAAAAAACGTTTTGGCGGACCGGGGCGGGATCTCCGTCAGGTGATCTGCCGAAAGGGAATGAAACATCAGGAAGACAGGGAAGAGAAAGAGAGGAGAAAGAAAAATGGTAAAGTATGTATTTGTATCGGGCGGTGTCGTATCGGGACTCGGAAAAGGAATCACCGCAGCGTCTCTCGGAAGACTGCTGAAAGCGCGCGGCTATAAAGTAACCATGCAGAAGTTTGATCCGTACATCAACGTGGATCCGGGAACCATGAACCCGACGCAGCACGGAGAGGTCTTTGTCACCGACGACGGTACGGAGACGGATCTGGACCTCGGTCATTATGAGCGTTTTATTGATGAGAGCCTGAACCGCAACTCCAACGTGACCAGCGGAAAGATCTACTGGTCCGTTCTGAACAAAGAGCGCCATGGAGATTACGGCGGCGGCACCGTTCAGGTCATCCCGCACATCACCAATGAGATCAAATCCCGTTTCTACCGCCCGGAGAACCCGGATGAGGACCGCATCGCCATCATTGAGATCGGCGGAACCGCCGGAGATATCGAGTCCACCCCGTTCTTCGAGGCGATCCGTCAGTTCCAGTTTGATGTCGGCCACGAGAATGCCATCATGATTCACGTTACGCTGGTGCCGTATCTGAAAGCGTCTCAGGAACTCAAGACCAAGCCGACGCAGATGAGTGTCCGGGAGCTGATGCGCATGGGAATCCGTCCGGACATTCTGGTATGCCGTACCGATTACCCGCTGGGACAGCACATCAAAGACAAGATCGCACTCTTCTGCAATGTTCCGGTGAGCCATGTCATCGAGAACCTGGACTGCGGTTCCCTGTACGAAGTGCCGCTGATGATGGAGGATGAGCATCTGGCGGATGTGGTCTGTGAGAGCCTGAAACTTGACTGCCCGAAGCCGGATCTGTGCGACTGGAAGGCGATGGTGGATGCCCTCAATCATCCGGAACACAGCGCGGAGATCGCAATCTGCGGAAAATACACCGAGCTTCACGATGCCTACCTCAGCGTGGTTGAGGCCCTGAAGCACGGCGGCTTTGCAAACCGCGCCGACGTGAAGATCCGATGGATCGACACCGAGGTTGTGGAGCGGGAAGGCACGGAAAAACTCCTGGAGGGCGTCGACGGCATTCTCGTTCCGGGAGGCTTTGGAAACCGCGGAACCGAGGGCATGATCGCCTGTGTGAAATACGCGCGTGAAAACCGCATCCCGTATCTCGGCATCTGCCTCGGCATGCAGATGGCGGTCATCGAGTTTTCAAGACACGTGCTCGGATATGACGACGCGAACTCTTCCGAACTTGCGCCGGAGACCATGCATCCGGTGATCGATCTTCTGCCGGAGCAGAAAGATGTGGAAAATATCGGCGGAACCCTTCGCCTCGGCGCGTATCCCTGCGTTCTGGAAGAGGGATCTCTGGCGGAAGAACTCTACGGAACAAGAGAGATCTCCGAGAGACACAGACACCGCTATGAGTTCAACAACGATTACCGCGAGCCGCTCCGCAAAGCAGGCATGCGCCTGTCCGGCCTTTCTCCGGACAACCGCATCGTCGAGATGGTGGAGATCCCGGAGCATCCGTTCTTTATCGGGACTCAGGCACATCCGGAACTGAAATCCAGACCGAACAAGGCTCATCCGTTATTCCGGGGCCTGGTAAAAGCGGCGGTTGCGCACCACGAGAAATAATCTTCCGGTCGGATGAATTCTGCTTTACGGCAGTATCAGCCTGTGAGCATACAGCCGTCGGAATCCATAATCTTCCGGCTAAATGAAATCGGATTCGCGGCAGGGCAGAGAGTTCAAATAATAAAAAACATTATTTGCAAAAAAAGCCCGAAAAGAAGCCGATTCCGCAAAGATGAAAATAAATTCCGGATTGATGGAAATGTTGTAAGTACAACATGAAGATGATATAATTTAATATAAGAAATTAAGGATAGACAGCTGACAAATAGGACAATTCCTGTGAGGCTGTCTATCTTGTATCATAAGGGATTTCTCCGGATTTCCCTATGACACAAAAACGCTGTTTTGAAAAGACCGGTTCAGCAAGGAAAGAAGGGGAAAATTGAGTTTCCAGGAGATTGCGGGGATGCCGTTTCTAGCGGCTTATATTCTGATCGTGGCATTTTTCGCCGGGAGCGCCTTCGGGAGCTTTTTCAACTGCTGGGCGTGGCGGATCGTTCACCATGAGAGTATTCTTCACGGCCGGAGTCACTGTCCGGCGTGCGGACATCCGCTGGGTGTCCTGGACCTCATCCCGGTGTTCAGCTGGTTTCTCCTCCATGGAAAATGCCGGTACTGCAACGGGAAGATCTCCCCGCGGTATGTGATCGCGGAGATTCTGAGCGGTGCGGGATTCGTCCTCTGTGTGTTGCGGTTCGGACTGACGATGGAGACGGCGCGGGCGGTGCTGCTCTTTTGTTTTCTCTTTGTACTGTCACTGGTCGATCTGGAATCCTACCTGATTCCGGACCGGTTTATTCTGGCAATTCTGGCGCTCTGGGCGGTTACGCTTCCCATGATCCTCCGGGAGCAGGCGATGACAGCCATGAGTGCCATGGAGAACGTGACGGAGAACTTCGGCGCACTGATCGGAAAAGGGTATCTCCTCGGAACTGTTTCGGGAATAGCGGTCGGCGGAGCGATGCTGATCATTTCGCTGATCTTTGACCGGGTGACCGGGAAGGAGAGTCTCGGCGGCGGTGACATCAAACTGTTTTTTGCTGCGGGATTGTATCTCGGCGCGGCGGGAGGACTCCTGTGTGTGATGGTGTCCTGTTTTATCGGACTGATCTTCGCGTTTTTGATGCGGCAGGAGAGGATTCCGTTCGGGCCGTCGATCTCGGCGGCATTTATGATCACATTCCTCTTCGGTGATCCGGTGATCCGGTGGTATCTGAGCCTTCTCGGGGTATAGGATGCGGTCCGGTAAACGGAAAGACTTTCCCGGACTGTTGGATGTGAGCCGGTGAGCGGAAAGTCTTCATCAATACCTGTCAGCGGACCGGGATGGATGACTGGGGGGAAAGAATGCGGTAAGAACAGCGGACAGAAGACGCCAGGCACTAGAACCGGCGGCGGGTTCGGCTTTATAAAAGGGGTTGCGTATGGCAAAGAAGATGTTGGGTTTTGACATCGGTAATTACAACATGAAGATTGTTGTCGTGAACGGCACTGCGATCGAACGATGCATCAGCGTGCCGGTTCCGGATAACATGGTGGTCAACAGTCAGATCCGCGCGTTCACGGCGGCCGGCGACTTTATCCGTGAGGCGCTGCGGGAAAACGGTATTCGCTGCAGAAAGTGCGCAGTGGCGCTTCCGGAGAAAAGTTATTATATCCGGAGAGTGCGGCTTCCGAAGATGACCGTATCTCAGCTCATGGTGAATCTTCCGTATGAGTTTCATGACTATGTCACCGGAGAGGCGTCGGAATATGTCTATGACTATGCGGTCCGCGCGATGGGAGAAAGGACGATGGAGCTGACCATCTGCGCCATCTCCAAACAGAAGATCGCGCAGTACCGGGACATGATGCACCGGGCGGGACTGAAACTGGTAAAACTTGTGCCGGATGTTCTGGCGGTGCAGAACGTGCTGAATCAGAAACCGCTTCCGATCCGGGTTTTGGACGACGCGCCGGCGGAACCGGTACAGGCTGCGGAAAAAGAAAAGTCGGATTTCGGACGGGGCATCGATTCGTCCGTATTCGCAGGTCCGGTGGCCGCGGCGGCATCCGGGACTGCGGACGGAAGCACGGAAACCCGTGAATATCAGGGATTTAATCCTTTCACGTATTACACGGATCCCGCCGAGGCGGAGAAGACGATATCGGCGCTGAGTCCGGACGGGACAGACGCTGGGAAAGGTGTCATGGCCGGCACCGGTTCTGAGCCGGAGGAGGATAAGCCGGAGCCGGCTGCCGAACCGCTGCCGGAGAAGAAGGATGCGCCGAAGGACTTTGCCGTTCTGGACCTTGGACACGGCGGCACGAGAATCCATTTTTACTCAGGCGGCACCTACGAGATCACCCGAACGCTGGTCGGGGGCGCAAAAGAACTGCTGGATATGATCGTGTCGGAGCAGGGGCTGGACCCGCACATCGCACGGCTGATTCTGGAACAGAATCAGGACGGCATCATGCAGACAAAATCCGTGCAGGACCGTCTGGACGCCGTTGCGACGGAAGTCATGCGTACCATGAACTTCTATAACTACAACAATCCGAACAACACCATCGAGTGCCTGCACTATTTCGGGAAAGGCCTGAACATGGACGACCTCTACGAACGGATTCGCGAGATGACCGGACTTCCGGTCCGGCCGATCACTGAGATGATCGACGGTTCCGAGGCGATTCCGGAACTGATCATGGGCCCGCAGGCATACGGTGCAGTTATCGAGTAAGGGAGTGAGAGACGTGGCAAAGAAAAAAGAGAATACGAAGCTGCGAAAGCCCTTACGTGAATTGGGAAAGGGCGGACGGTATCCGGAAAAAACATCCATCAATCTCTATATTGTCGAAAACCGGAAGCGACAGAATGTGATCTCCATTCTGTGTTTTGCCGCATTTATGACGGCGCTTGCACTGTTTACGAAATTCGTCATTTACGAGGATATCAATGAGATCAACCGTCTGGAAAGCGCTTATAACCAGCGCGTCGGCGAAATCAGCCGCATGCGGGAGGCAACGACGGATTATGAGCGCGTCCGCGCGGAGTACAGCCGGTACGGCAACGGTTATCTGAACGAGGAGGAGACGGCCGAGCAGGACCGCATGGCGATTCTCGACGTGATCGAGAACGAGCTTCGGCCGAAAGAGGCGCTGATTGAGATCAAGATTTCCGGGAACGATGCGGTTCTCACAATCAACACCCTGAAGCTGGCCAATGTCTCCGAAGTGGTTCAGAACCTGGAACGGCAGGATATCGTGGAGTATGTGAGTGTATCCAATGCCGCAACGCAGGAGAAAAAAACGGATCCGATGATGCAGAGCGGTGCCGGCGACGTCACCACGCAGATGATCATCCATTTCCGCACGCCGAAGACAGTTGAGGACCTTCGGGCCGAAAGAGAACAGGAAGCGGCGGAACGGGGAGTCGATATCCGGCAGAAGGAAGACACTGCAGAGACGGACGCGGCTCCGGTCACTGTGACGGGAGAAGGCGCGGTGTCCGCTGACGGAACGCCGGAGACGCAGATGTCTGAAAACGGTGCGGCAGCCGCACCGGAGAATGCGGATACACCGGCAGTACCGGAACAGGCGCAGAGCGCCGCTGAAGGAGAGGGGGCGGCAGGATGATTCTGAACAGAGTATTTACCCGAAAAGAAAAAGCACTCCTCTTTCTTCTGGCCCTGATCCTGGCCGGACTTCTCTACTATGAGACGGTGTACCGCTCGCTCGACAACGCCCGGACGGACTATAATCTGGAGAATCTTCAGGAAGAATATCAGCTGTATTCTGCAAAGAATAAGCATATGCAGCAGATGAAAGAGGCGATCCAGAAGGGCAAAGAAGACACTGAGAGTACCGTGGAGAGTTATAACAACCTCAAGAATGAGATTATCGAGCTGAATGACATTTTTGCCGATGCATCCTCCTTCAATTTCGGTTTTGAACAGGCGGTGGCAGTGGATGATGCGGTTCGCCGGACGATAACGGCAACATTTACCGCAAACAGCTACGCGGATGCCAGAAGAATGCTGGAACGGCTCTATCACTGCAAATACCGGTGTCTCATCCGGGATATCACCATCGACGGCGAAAAGGAGCAGGATCTGGCGGCGGGCGCGGTAAAGTGCACCTTCACCGTGACCTTCTACGAGACCATGTACAACGCGTGGACAACCGACGGACTGGCGGTTGAGAAAGGCAGTACCAAGGCAAAGACGGAAAATATCGTCAATGAGCTGGTGACACGCCGCGAGGAAGTCGAGCATATGAATCTGGATTAACGGCATCGTAAAGGACAGAGGGAATCTATGAAGATTATTCGATTGGGAGATATGCTGATCACTGCCGGCGTGCTGACCGAAGCACAGCTTGCGCAGGCGCTGCAGATTCAGAAGAGAGACCGGGAACGACTCGGAACCGTACTGATCAAAGAGGGATTCATCACCGAATATCAGCTGATCGACGCCCTCAAACAGCAGCTCGGTATCGACTTCATCGACCTGACCAAGACCGAGATTGATCCGGGAATGTCCCAGTACATTCCGAAGGCATTGGCGAAGGCGGCGGAGATCGTTCCGGTCCGTATTGTCAAAGACACACTGTTTCTTGCCATGTCTGACCCGCTGAACTTCATGGCGGTCGAGCAGGCGAAAGACACCTCAAGAAAGAACATCGTTCCGATGATCGCGAACCGTCAGGCGGTTATTCATGCGATCAACGTTCTGTACGAAAATGTCAATGCCGCCGAGGCGATGGCGGCGATGCGCGCGGAGGCCGGATTCACCGGCGACGAAGTGTCCGCCGCGGAAGACAGCACACCGATCGAGCAGGAAGGCCCGACCATCCGTCTGGTAAACTCCATCATGGAGCGCGCCATCGTGGAAAACTGCTCCGATATCCATATCGAGCCGACCAGAAGCGATATGATCATCCGAATGCGTATCGACGGAAGACTTCACAAAATTCTGAGCATTCCGCCGGACCTGAAAGATTCGGTCGTATCCCGACTGAAGGTTATGGCAAAGATGGATATCGTCGAGCGAAGGATCCCGCAGGACGGCCGTATTCAGATGAAGATCGGCGGAAAAGACATCGACATGCGTGTGAACACGCTGCCGACGATCTACGGAGAAAAGATCGTTATCCGAATTCTGGGCAAGGATGACCGGATGCTGACCCGAAGCGGAATCGGTATGATCCGCGAGAGGGACAATGAGAAGGTGGACCGTCTGATCGCGCACACCAGCGGCGTTATCATGATGGTGGGACCCACCGGTTCCGGAAAGACCTCCACCATGTTCACCCTGATCAAAGAGCTTTTGAATGAGAACACCAACCTCGTCACACTGGAGGACCCGGTGGAGTACAACATTCCGGGAGCAACGCAGGTTCAGATCAATGAGAAGGTCGGCCTTACCTTTGCCAGCGGACTCCGCGCGATTCTCCGACAGGATCCGGACATTATCTGCGTCGGTGAGATCCGTGACGGTGAGACCGCACAGATCGCGATGCGTGCGGCCATCACGGGACATCTGGTTATCACGACCATTCATACCGAGGATGCGGTCAGCGCCATCGACCGATTAAAGGATATGGGCGTGGAGCCGTACCTGATCAGCGCCGGACTTCGCGGTATCATCTCCCAGAGACTTCTCAGCCGTGTCTGCCCGGACTGCCGGGAACAGTATCATCCGGAGCCGAAGGACATCCGGATGGCGGGACTGGAGGAAGACCCGGCAAGGATCTACTATCACGGCCGCGGCTGTGATAAATGCTTCCACACCGGATATAAGGGAAGAATCGGAGCTTTCGAGATTCTTCTCATGAACGACGAGCTCCGCCGCTGCATCACCAGAGGCGACGACAAGCAGACCTTCCGCGAGATTGCGCAGCGGACCAGCGGATATGTTCCGATGCTGGAGAATGCCGACCAGCTCGTCGCGGAAGGCATTACCACCGTTGAGGAAGTATGCAGGGTCATCATGATTCAGGATTGAGTTCCGAATCAGTGAAAAGGCGATCTGATGAAATACACTCAGCGCTGTCCGGATCAAAAAAACGGATGGAAAAACACTGAAAACGGATCAGATCAGCAGAAGACAGTATTCCAAAAATATAGACAGCATATCGTCTTTTGGCAAAAGAAAATGAGGACATAATGGTATGATTGATGTCGAGAAACTGGTTCAGACTGCCGCTCGTGCCGGAATGACGGACATTCATCTGGTGTATGGTATTCCGCCAAAGGGGCGTCTGGATGGAAAATTAGTGAACATTATTCCGGAAGCGCTGACAGACAATGACTGTGAGGCGATTGCCGCGAAACTGGCGGGACCGGAATACCAGAAAATGGCGGTGAGAGGAGAACAGGACTTCGCTCTTCAGATTGGGGGGGAGAGAGTCCGCGTCAATCTCTTCCGGCAGCAGGGGCATGTGTCCGCTGCACTCCGAATTCTTGCGTATATTATCCCCGAACTCGGAATTCTGGGACTTCCTCCGGTGGTCAATACCTTCCCGACCATTCAGAAGGGCATCATTCTGGTGACCGGCGAGACCGGATCCGGCAAGTCCACCACGATGGCGGCGATCCTGGACCGGATCAACCACACGAGACAGGAACACATCATCACACTGGAGGATCCGATCGAGTATATCTATCAGCCGGATCAGTGCGTGATCAACCAGCGGGAGATCGGAAATGACACAGAGTCCTACGCCAACGGACTCCGGGCGATCCTCCGGGAGGATCCGGATGTCATCCTGATCGGTGAGATGCGCGACGCCGAGACCATCGAGACCGCACTCACTGCGGCGCAGACCGGACATCTGGTGCTTGCGACGCTTCACACGAACTCCGCACCGGAATCCGTCGACCGCATCATCGGTGTGTTCCCGGCAGAGAAGCAGCCACGAATCCGCATGGATCTCTCCATGACGATCCAGGCGATCATTTCCCAGCAGCTGCTTGTGCGGAAGGGAGGAAAAGGCAGGGTTCTCGCCTGCGAGTGTATGGTGGCGACGAATGCGATCCGGAATCTGATCCGCGAGGGGAAGACGCCGCAGATGTACTCCAGTATGCTTTCCTCCGCAAATGTCGGAAGCATCACCATGGACAACAGCCTGATCAATCTCGCAGCTTCCGGAAAGATCGAACCGCAGACGGCGGTGAATGCTGCCAATGACAGGGAATATGTGATGCGGAAACTGGGATTGATCGCGTAGTGTTTGGATAGGGAGACAGGGATGAAACAATACCGATATAAAGCATTGACGCCGGACGGTCTTCAGGCATCCGGTGTCGTCGAAGCGATCGATGAATACGATGCCGCGTATAAGATCAAAAAGACCTGCCCGGTTCTCCTGGAGATTAAGACCGTGCGGGAAACGGGAAATATCCTGACCATGGACCTGGGTGGCGACAAGATCAATCTGAAGAATCTTTCGGTGGTATGCCAGCAGATCTCCATCACCCTGAAGTCCGGTATGCCGTTGGCCATGTGCCTTGAGATGATCGGAAACCAGACGACGGACAAAAAGCTTCGGCGGATCCTCATAAAGTCTGCGGAAGATGTCTCCAGCGGCGCGACGCTCGCCAACAGTCTGGAGCGGCACGGTCCGGGACTTCCGCCGACACTGATCGAGACGATCCGCGCCGGAGAGGAATCCGGAAACGTCGATCAGACCTTCGGACAGATGGCGGAGTATTACGAGAAAGCCTACAAGACGGTGGCAAAAGTCAAATCCGCGCTGGCATATCCGACGTTCGTCCTGATCATTGCGATCATCGTCGTTACCATCATCATGGCGTTCGTCATTCCGGTCCTCACCGCCACGTTCCATGAGCTGGGCGGAGATCTTCCGCTTATCACGCAGGTACTGATGGGGGCGTCAGAATTCTGCAACCGGTATTGGATTCTGATTCTGATCCTGATATTGGCGGCGGTGATCGGATGGAGAACGTACACCACGAAGAGTCTTCGCGGCCGCATGATCCGGGGAAAAGTTCAGCTGAAAATGCCGGTTCTGGGAAAAATTTCACAGATGAGCGGCGCGGCGGAATTCGCGAATACGATGGCGATGCTCTTAAGATCCGGTCTGACCGTGAACCGTTCTCTGGCGATCACGGCGAAGACGATGACCAACTATCTCTATCAGGAAGAGATCGGGAGAGTGGTCGGACGCATCGAGGAGGGGCGGCCCCTCGGCGAGTGTCTCCGGCAGGTTGAGGATCTACCGCCGACACTGGTGGAGATGTGCGCGATCGGCGAGGAGACCGGTGAGCTGGAGGGAACACTGGATGTCATCGGCGAGTTCTATGCGAACGAGGCCGATACCGCCACCAAGAAAGCGCTGGCAAGACTGGAGCCGACGATTCTGGTCTTTCTCTCACTGTTTGCCGGATTTATCGTCATCGCAATTTATATGCCAATGTTCACAATGTATGATATGATGTAAGTGAGCACGATAAGTAAGATATAAGATGTCAGATGTGAGCAGGAAGATCAGAGAAAAGACGAAAAAATCAAAAATCTTTTTCGAAAAACAATAATAAGTATTATGAATGCGCCGATATAAATATCAAAGAACACAGGCAATGGTTTCCCGTGAGCAAATGCGAATCATAATTGTTGCAAGCTGGCAAACTTTATGATAGAGATAATTGTCGAGCCAATTCGACGGGATCCGGAGCCTTTCCGAGAGTACAGTATCGGTCATGAAAGGGTTCATTATTAATCGGAGCAAAGCTTCGGGAGGAGAAGAGGAGGAAATGATTATGTTAAAGAAAATGAGAGAACGCAAGGGCTTCACACTTGCCGAGCTGCTGATTGTAGTTGCAATCATCGGTGTACTGGTAGCGATCGCAATTCCGATCTTTACTTCACAGCTTGAGAAATCCAGAGATGCGGTAACGGCATCCAACGCAAGAGCGGCTTATGCGGAGGCAGCGGTAGTTAAGCTTACTGAGGAAAGCAAAGATGGTGTTGCAGAGTTAAGTGATGATAAGAAGTCTGTAACGGTACACGATGTTGTTGTTAAAGGTGAGTCGGATAACGGAGCGTTCTACGGATCTTCTAAGAGTATCGATCTTCCGTTTACAATTGGTGATGATAATCATGCAAAGCTTCTTGATAAAGCGCCGACTGATGGAAAGGTTGATATCACTTTTACGTGGAGTGATACAGATACATGCTCTGCAACGGTTGCAGATTAATTATTTGATCAATATCGCGATATGACATAATAAAAGGCTCCCTCGTTTTGAGAATTCAAGGCGGGGGAGCTTTTGATAGTGCGCCTAGCGGCGCACGTTTCTAACGGGTTAAAGTCCCGAATCCGCCCGGTAGTGGGAAGGATATAGCCGAAAGCAAGGGCGTCCGTCGCGAGACGGAATCTGAAGGAAGCTGGATGTGGGGAACATACTAACCCACGGGCAAATCTCTGGTCTGACGAACAGAAATCTCATATGAGGTTATGCATGAGGGTAAGGCTGCTATACAAGTCGAAGCCCAATAACTACACGGAATCATGCATGATAAATGAGGCAGATGGATGGAGAGGAAGAAATGTGTGGTACCTAGGGAGGTCTGCGTGAAACGCTCTGAAAGGAGTAACCACCGTACAAGGAAA
>NZ_FOIL01000012.1 GCF_900101295.1 [Clostridium] aminophilum
GGACGAGTGGCTTCGCCACAGAATCCGGGCAGTGTATTGGAAACAATGGAAAAAGGTGCGAACGAGGTACAAGATGCTGAGGGCGCTACACTTGCCAGAATGGAAGGTACATGAACTGGCTAACTGTAGAAAAGGCACATGGAGAGCGGCGATGATGCTAAACACAGCGCTTACCAAAACGATAATAGTGGTCAGACTCGGATATCCATCCTTATCAGCCCACTATCTAAAAGTTCGTGTAAACTATTGAACCGCCGTATACCGAACGGTACGTACGGTGGTGTGGAAGGGGAGTGTCAAATCTCCCCTATCCGATCCGCAGGACCCTGAAATCTGTGGGAGAGAAGGAACTGCTGTGTTACAGCCCCAGAATCTTCGCGATCCCCACGAGGATCAGGAAATGCACCGGATAGAATGCGTAAAAGAAATACGGATGGCGGACATTTCCGCGGGTTCCGTCGTACCGTGAGATCGGAATGAGGGCGAGCGCCGCAGAGCAGAGATACTGGACAGATTCAAGGGCCATGACGACGCCTGCCAGCTGATTGCGGGATGCCGGAGCGGTATACGGAAAATACAATGCGCCGATCAGAAGGATGCCCACGGCTCCGTAATCGCAGAACGTGAACTGCGCGAGAAGGCAGGCGGCGGTAAAGACCGCCATCCGGAGAATGTATACCTGACGGTGTGAGGCGGAATTTTCCAGAATCCGCTGGTCAAGGTACATGAAGATGAGACCGATCAGCAGCGTAAAGAGCGTGTTGTTCTTATAGAGAGAAAACAGTTCTCCGGTGGAAGCCAGATTGAACGGAATTTCCGAGAGGACGGCAAACACAGCCATGGAAGCGATATAGCGCCGAAGATGCTGTGTGTGCGCGAAACCCTCCACGAGAAGAAAACAGTATAGCGGCATGGCGATTCGCCCGACGGCGCGCAGAAAGAAGATAATCCAGGGGAGGGCCGGGAACAGGAATCCGCTCATTTCCGGCGTGAGCTTTGACAAAATGATGGCTGCGATGTGATCGATCGTCATGCAGAGCATCGCGATTGTTTTGATCTGCGCTCCGGAGAGCGGGATATCGGGAAGACGGCTGAAGATGCCGTCCTTTTCATTGAAAGAATTCATGTCGGATGACCTTTCCGGAATTTAGGCTTTTTTTGAAACGAGAGAGCAAAGTCTCCGAAATACTATATCACAGATCCTGGGAAAGCAGGAAGGGTTGACAGAATCGGAACAGAAAGATAGAATACAATAACGCAAAATAGACTAACCTAATTTAGATTAGAGTTACCTAAATTAGACACGACTAAAATTGCGAACCGATCAGCGGGAAAAGATGGTTAGAGGTAACTAAAAGATAGAAGAAAAGCTGAAAACACGTGAAGTTAGCGCTAACTAAAAAGAGAAAAGGCCTGAGGCTACGGCGATGAAACGTCGGAAGCCGGCATGAAATAAAAGGATAACAGATTTCACGGGAGAAAGTTATGATAAGTTTAAATATACCGATAAATCAAACAGACGCCGTGGTGCTTACGGTGCTCGGCGTAATGTTTCTGCTGGGCGTCCGGGTGCTGGTCAGCTTTTTCCGGGATCCGGCGAAAAAGAGACAATTGCCGGCGGAAAATGAAGGAAACGGGACGGAGATTCTCGATGACCAATCGGAGGAACCGGTCAAGGGGCGGATTATCCTCACGATTGACGGAATGATGTGCGGGATGTGCGAACTTCATATGAAAGATGCGGTCCGGAAGGCGATTCCCGGAGTAAGCGGAGTGGAGGCATCCCATGTGAGTGGAGAGGTTTCGTTTGTCCTCCGGGATCCGGAATCCGTCTGTGAGGTCTCATCAAAGCTCCATCGGGAAATCGATCCATTGGGTTATCGGATTCTGGAAATGGGACGGAAGAAAATATCGTGAATCGGATACTCATATATAATCATATATAATGAGCATCGGTGCATGCCGGTGCACACCGAACGAAACGGAAAACGCAGAATGCGTCGGCAGCTCTCTGGAAAGGAGAATATATGGCAGATATTATTGTGGCGGCAATTCTGATCCTGTTGATCGGAGCTGCGGTATATAAGGTGATTTCCGATAAGAAGAAGGGAATCGGCTCGTGCGGACACAGCTGCGAGTCCTGTTCCCACGGATGCAGCACGGCGAATGTCCCGGAACGCTTTCGGCTGAAAAAATGATGTCATGAAGTAATATAGTCATGAAAATTTTCCGGGAAAAGAAAGAGGCCGTTCCTTGCGGGGAACGGCCTTTATGATTTATCATGCACCGTTATGCACGAACCATTTCCAACAGTTTCGTCTGTTTATAATATAAATGTCAGAAAATTCAGAAATGCATCGAAAAATTGGCGTTTTTCCAAAACAAAAACCGTTGAAAATGGCTTGACCCGCCAATATGGGTATGTTATAATCACCGCGATATGGCGAAGTGCTAAAGAGAAATGGTGCGTCGTCTATGCATAATTTTTCACTTTTTTGAATAATAATGCATAACTGGAAAAGAGGAAACACATTTTGTGGGACCGTATGAGAGAGCAAACATGTCATAGGACATGAGAAAGGAGCGTTCATGAAATTTTTATTTCATGGGCGTTTTTTTTGCGAATAACGGGCCGGAGTCCGTGCCTGCACGGGACCCTGGCAAATGCCGCGGTGATGAGCGGAACTCGCGAAGTGTGTTTAGCCTGTTTGCAGAAATACAGGGTTTTTAAGGACAGAAAGGATGGTTGACGGATGGCTCAGAAGGTATATCTTCTGCTTGCAGATGGAAGATACTTTGAAGGAACGAATTTCGGCGCTCCGGTTCATGACGTGACGGGAGAAGTCGTTTTTACGACCGGAATGGTCGGATATCTTGAGACACTGACAGACCCGAGTTACAACGGACAGATCGTCATTCAGACATTTCCGCTGGTAGGAAATTACGGTGTGATCCCGGAGGACTTCGAGAGCAAAAAGGTCTGGCTGTCGGGATATATCGTAAAAGAAGACTGTACGACTCCGTCAAACTACCGCTGCGAAGGAGATCTGGACACCTTCCTGAAGGAGCAGGGCATTCCGGCAATCAGCGGCATCGACACCAGAGCCGTTACCCGGATCATCCGCGAAGTCGGAGCGATGAACGGTATGATCACCGCAAAGGAGCCGCCGTACTCGGATGCGCTTCTGGAAGAAATCCGTTCCTTCAGCGTAACTCATGCGGTTGAAACGGTTACACCGGAAAAGGCTGAGATTTTCCCGGCAGAGGGAGAGAAGGAATTCCGCGTTGCTCTCTGGGATTTCGGCGCGAAGGATAACATCCGCCGCGAACTGCAGAAGCGCGGCTGCGAGGTGATCGATCTTCCGGCTTCCACCACAGAAGAAGAACTCATGAAATATGAACCGGACGGCATCATGCTGACCAACGGCCCGGGCGACCCGAGCGAAAATGTGGGTGTCATCGCGGAGATCCGCAAGGCGGCAGACAAAAAGATTCCGATGTTCGGCATCTGCCTCGGTCATCAGCTGATGGCGCTGGCAATGGGCGCGAAGACCGGAAAGATGAAGTTCGGCCACCGCGGCGCAAATCAGCCGGTCAAATTCCTTGAGACCAACCGCATTTACATCAGCAGCCAGAACCACGGATATGAAGTAAAGGCAGACAGCCTTCCGGCCAACGCGAAGCTGTCATTTATCAATGTAAACGACGGAACCTGTGAGGGAATCGATTACACAGACCGCCCGGCATTTACCGTACAGTTCCATCCGGAAGCCTGCAGCGGACCGCTGGATACGAGATTCCTGTTTGATCGTTTTATTGAGAATATGAAAGCCGCAAAATAAGGAGGAAGCACAATGCCGTTAAATAAGAATCTGAAAAAAGTAATGGTAATCGGTTCCGGTCCGATCGTCATCGGCCAGGCCGCAGAGTTTGACTATGCGGGAACACAGGCATGCCGTGCCCTGAAAGAGGAGGGACTGGATGTTGTTCTGGTTAACTCCAACCCGGCGACGATCATGACCGATAAGGCGATTGCGGATCAGGTATACATTGAGCCGCTGACACTGGAAACCGTGAAGAGAATCATCCTGAAGGAAAAACCGGACAGCATCCTGTCGACTCTGGGCGGCCAGACCGGTCTGACCCTGTCCATGGAGCTGGCAAAATGCGGCTTCCTTGAGGAGCACGGCGTGAAGCTTCTGGGCGCGAATCCGGAGACGATCGACAAGGCGGAGGACCGTCAGTGCTTCAAGGATACCATGGAAGCAATCGGCGAGCCCTGCATCCCGTCGGAAGTAACCACCACGATTGAGGATTCCGTCCGCGTGGCAGAGGAGATCGGATATCCGGTCATCATCCGTCCGGCATTTACCCTTGGCGGAACCGGCGGCGGTATTGTTAATAATGAAAAAGAACTCCGCGTGATTGCGGAGGAGGGACTTCGTCTTTCCCCGATCACTCAGATTCTGGTTGAGAAATGTATCTCCGGATGGAAGGAGATCGAGTTCGAGTGTATCCGTGACAGCAACGGCAACGTTATCACCGTCTGCTCCATGGAGAACTTCGACCCGGTCGGCATTCACACCGGCGATTCCATTGTTATCGCTCCGGCGGTGACTCTGGCGGACAAAGAGTACCAGATGCTTCGAAGCGCATCTCTGAACATTATTCAGTCCATGGGAATTGAGGGCGGATGCAACTGCCAGTTTGCACTGAATCCGGAGAGCAAAGAGTACGCGGTTATCGAGGTTAACCCGCGAGTATCCAGATCTTCCGCGCTGGCGTCCAAGGCAACGGGTTATCCGATCGCCCGCGTCGCATCCAAGATTGCCATCGGTTACACCCTCGATGAGATTCCGAACGAGGTAACCGGAAAGACCATGGCCTGCTTCGAGCCGGCACTGGACTATGTGGTTGTCAAGTTCCCGAAGTGGCCGTTTGATAAGTTTGTATACGGTCAGAGACGTCTCGGAACCCAGATGAAGGCAACCGGTGAGGTTATGGCCATCGGAAGAAACTTCGAGCAGGCTCTTCTCAAGGCGATCCGCGGATGTGCGATCTCCCAGAATGATCTGAACATGAAGACTGTCATCGCGCTGTCCGATGATGAACTGAAGGGAAAGATCCTTGCGCAGGATGACGAGAGAATCTTCGCGATTTACGAGGCACTGAAGCGCGGCGTGACCGTCGACGAACTCCACCGCATGACCATGGTGGACGAGTGGTTCCTCGAAAAACTGCAGCACATCATCCGCATTGAAAAGGATCTGCGCGGCGGATACTCCGATGAAGTATACGATGAGGCAAAGATCTACGGATTCCCGGACAGCGTGATCCGTCAGCTGACCGGAAAAGAGGATCTTCCGCACAAGCCGTTCAGCTACCGCATGGTTGATACCTGCGCGGCAGAGTTTGCGGCCAGCACTCCGTATTTCTACAGCACCTACGGAGAGGCGGATGAAGCGGAAAACTTCATTAAAGAGCATGCTTCCGGAAAGAAGGTTGTCATGGTATTCGGTTCCGGCCCGATCCGCATCGGACAGGGTATCGAGTTCGACTTCGCTTCGGTTCACTGTGTATGGTCTCTGAAGAAAGCCGGCTATGAGGTTGTCATCGTCAACAATAACCCGGAGACGGTTTCCACCGACTTCAACGTTGCGGACAGACTTTACTTTGAGCCGCTGACACCGGAAGATGTCATGGACATCATCCGTGTGGAAAAACCGATCGGCTGTGTGGTTGCCTTCGGCGGCGGAACGGCCATCAATCTGACCAAGACACTGGTGGAGAATAACATTCCGGTTCTGGGAACCAATGCGGACTCCATCGACCTTGCAGAGGACAGAGGAAGATTTGCAAATCTTCTGAAGAAGCTGAACATGAAGCAGGCGCCGGGCACAACGGTATTCACCGAAGAAGAGGCGCTTGAGGCTGCAAACCGGATCGGATACCCGGTACTGATGCGCCCGTCCTACGTTCTGGGCGGTCAGAACATGATCATCGCCTACAGCGACGCGGACATCAAAGAATATATGAAGATCATTCTCTCTCATAAGATTGAGAATGCGATCCTGATCGATAAATACCTGATGGGAAAAGAGCTGGAAGTTGACGCCATCTGCGACGGCGACACCGTCCTGATTCCGGGCATCATGGAACATGTCGAGCGCGCGGGTGTTCACTCCGGCGACTCGATCGCGGTATATCCGAGCTTTTTGCTGACGCAGAGCCAGATTGACCGTCTGGTGGATTACACGATCCGTCTTGCCCATGCAATGGACACCAAGGGACTGATCAACATCCAGTATGTTCTCCATGAAGACACCATTTACATCATCGAGGTAAACCCGAGATCGTCCAGAACGGTTCCGTACATCAGCAAGGTGACCGGCGTTCCGATGGTAGATCTGGCAACCCGCGTCATGATGGGCGAAAAGCTGGAAGACATGGGATACGAGACCGGACTGTATCCGTGCTCCAAGTATTATGCGGTTAAGGTTCCGGTATTCTCCTTCGCGAAACTTCCGGACGTAGACACACAGCTCGGCCCGGAAATGAAGTCGACCGGTGAGGTTCTGGGAATCTCCAAGTCCCTTGAGGAGGCACTCTTTAAGGGAATGCTGGCAGCGGGCTTTAAGATGAAACACTCCGGCGGTATTCTGGTCAGTGTTCGCGATGAGGAAAAGAAAGATCTGAAGAATCTGATCAAGGCGTTTGTCACCATGGGATTCACGATCTACGCGACATCGGGCACTTCCAAGTATCTGAACAGCGTAGGTATCTCTTCCAGCGTCATCGCAAAGATCAGCGAGGCGAAAGAAGGCGAGCCGGATACCATTTCCCTGATGGAGTCCGGAAAAGTCAGCTACGTGATCTCCATCTCCGCGAAGGGAAGACTTCCGCAGCTGGATTCCGTAAAGATGAGAAGAAAGGCTGTCGAACTCGGAATTCCGTGCCTTACCGCACTGGATACCGCATCGGTTCTCGCCCTTGCGCTGGAAGGAAAGTATGACGAAGACAACACGGAACTCGTCGATATCGCGCACATTGACCATGGTCATGCAAACAGCGAGGAAATGAAGCGGATGGAAGAGCCGGATATCGTGATTCCGGGATATGTTCTTCAGGAAAAAGACTGATCGGAACCGTTATGATAAAGAACGGATCTCAAAACAGTCCAAAACTGCGAGAACAGTAAAAAGTAAAGCAGTAAAACAGAAAACAGGCGGTGCACCGGCGACAACAGCCGGGCGCTGCCTGATTTTTTTCTTATGAGATCAGAAATTTCTCCGAAATTCCTATAGCACCAAAAACGCTCTGCGGATTTTTCTGCGACGGAATGGGAGAACGTGAGTGAGTAAGGGAGAATATGAAGGAACAGAAAAACGGCTGCCGGATGAAGATGTGTGTAAAAAATTTATAATACAACATGAAAATACAGCAAAACTCCCGATAATCTTTACAGACATCGAAAAAGGAAGTATACTAAATTACTACACAGCAGTCAATGATACATGAAAAGAATGAAATAAACAGGAGCGGCAGTTGAACTGCCTTTAAGATTATGACAAATGTGAAGCGGGCTTTGGCGATAGCAGGTGTGATAGCACTGTCGTCGGAGCTGTATTTTAATGTTTTTGTCAACTCCTTCCGCATATCTCCGGCAGTCATTCTGTTTCCGATTCTTCTGATGACAATCGGAAAACAGCTGAGAGTGATGCCGGTTGCACTGTTTACCTCGCTGTGCATTTATATTTTCCGCACTCTGATACTGGCGGTTACCGGAACCAACGGAGCATCTCTCTGGGAAATGAACATCCCGGCGGCATGCTTCTATGTATGTTACGGCTTTGTGTTCCGCGCGTTGGTTCAGGACCGGTATGGGGCTTCTCCGGCCAACATAGCGTGGGTGGCATTTGCCGCCGATCTGCTCTCCAACTTTACGGAAGTCATGCTTCGTGAGGCGACGCAGGGCAATGCGTACTCGGATTTTAACGTGTTTACAAGACTTGCGATTGTGGCATTGTTCCGTTCGCTGCTTGTGTTCCTGGGGATGGTCTGTGCGCGCTGGTACACGGCACTTTTGAAAACGGAGGAACATGAACGGCGCTACCGCAGGCTGTTTATGCTGAGCACCGGTCTGAAAAGCGAAGTGTATCTGATGCGCCGCAACAGCGAACAAATCGAGCGCGTCATGGGCAATGCCTATCGCCTGTATGAGAAACTGCAGAAACGGGGACTTCCCGACGATATGCAGAGGATGGGACTTGAGATTGCCCGGGAAGTGCACGAGGTCAAGAAGGATTATCTCCGCATCATAACCGGACTGGAGAAGGAGATCTCCATCGATCCGGCCAGCCCGGATATGAGTTTTATGGATCTGATCGCCATTCTGGAAGATACGATGCACAATGCCATTCTCAAGAAAAATGTTGATATTCAGATTGTCACGAACATTTCATATCCGTTCCGTCTGACGGAGCATTACTCGATGATGTCCATTCTGAACAATCTGGTCAACAATGCCATCGAGGCCATTGAGGGAGACAAGAAAAAAGGGACGATCTGGATCAGCGAGAAGGAGATCGGAAAAGACATTGTGATCCGGGTCAGAGATAACGGCCCCGGCATCTCGGAACGCCATCTGCAGAACATTTTCCGGATGGGGTATTCGACAAAATTCGATGAAAAGACCGGAAGCATTTTTCGCGGGGTCGGGCTGAACGGTGTGCAGAATATTGTAGAGGACCAGTTTGGCGGTGTAATCACCGTCGTATCTACAGTGGGGGAAGGCACAGAATTTACGGTCATGATCCCAAAGGAAAATCTGGAAAAAAGCGGTCATCGCATGACCGAGGCGGTTCTGGCTGAGCCGGGGAATTATGCGCCTGCGGAACAAAGAAACAGTACCGACGAAGTGAAAGAAGAATAAGAAGAAAGTAAGGACAGGAAAGCACTATGGACAAAATGGAAATCTACATTGTAGAGGATGATCTTTCGGTTATCAGTATTCTGGAGGATATCATAGAAGATAATGATCTCGGAAGCGTCAGCGGATCCAGCGGAGAAAACGGCGCGGATATCGACGAGATTCTGATCCGGAAGCCGGATGTGATTCTGATCGATTATCTGATGCCGGGAAAGGACGGCATGCAGGTTGTCAGGGAACTGAAAGAGAAGGGCTGCCGGGCAAAATTTGTCATGATTTCTCAGGTGTCCAGCAAAGATATGGTTGGAAAAGCCTACGATGCCGGCGTTGACTTCTTCATCAGCAAGCCGATCAATCTGATCGAGGTGAAAAGCGTGATCCAGAATGTGGAGAGCCAGCTGAAGAATGAAAAGACCATCGCCAATCTCCGCACGATGTTCATGAACGAAATTTCCGATATGTCCGATAACTCCGACCACGCAAAAGAAGTAAACAATGTGGATTATGAGAAGAAAGTCCGCTATATTCTGAACCGCATCGGCATGTCCGGAGAAAAGGGTGCAGAGGATATCGTGAAGATCTGCGAGTATCTGAAGAGCAGCGGTCAGCCGATCGCAACGGTCAGCATCGGCAGACTGTGTGAGATTATTTCCGATGCGCCGAAAAACATGGAGCAGAGAATCCGCCGTGCGATCTCCGTCGGAATGTCCAATCTGGCCCACCTCGGTGTGGAGGATTTTATGAATGAGACGTTTACCGAGTACTCCAATTCCCTTTTCCCGTTTGAGGAGATCCGCAGTGAAATGGATCATATCCGCGGCAAGAGCAGATACGGCGGAAAGGTCAGCATCAAGAAATTTATCGATGCGCTGATGCTGGAAGCAGACCGCAAATAAGCACATCGGATACAGCCCTTCGGCCGCAGAATGAAACAACTGAAAATGCATTTTTGTCGGGATTTCCGGTTTCCGGAGATCCCGATTTTTTTGTGCCGCAGGAAAGATATCTGGTTTTCACGCGGCACAAAAACGCTCCGCGGGGATACAAGCGCAGCGGAAGGAGAAAATGTGACCCGGCGGCGACCGGCGGACGCTTCTCCTGAAAAAAAACAGGATGTGAAAAATGACTACAGAAAAGTGCAGATTGTATAAGGAAAAAACATAGTATGTGCATATCGCACTATGAATCTGAAATATAGATGGTATGATTATTCAAAATCACCATGGCAAATATTTATTTCTGACATAACATTGTGATGTATCCTGTAGTTTTTTGATGAGGAAAGTTTAGGATATGGGCAGTTACAAAAGTTACATAATTTCATATGGGGGGTAACATTATGGTAATTTGGAATGAAAGCGCACGCATTTGGGTAGCTCAGCTTGACATGTATCAGGCGGCTGCGGTTGCTACTTTCATGCTGGTTATCGGCCAGCTTCTGGTAGACCGCATTGAGTTCCTCAGAAGATACTGCATCCCGGCACCGGTTGTCGGCGGCTTTATCTTCGCGATCGCACATGCAGCTCTCAGAGCAGCAGGCGTCATTGAGTTCGATATGGATACGACGCTCCAGTCCGTATTCATGACCGGTTTCTTCTGCTCCGTAGGTTATATGGCAGCTTTCGGAATGCTGAAGAAGGGCGGAATCGACGTTATCCGTTTCCTGATTCTTGCAGTTCTGATGTGCTGCATACAGGATGTGGTCGGCGGATTCGGTGCAAAGGCATTCGGACTTGACGGAAAACTCGGACTTGCAATGGGCTCCATCCCGTTGGTAGGCGGACACGGAACAGCAGGTTCCTTCGGACAGTTCCTTGAGGAACGCGGTGTCGCAAACGCAACTGTAGTAGCGGTAGCTTCCGCAACATACGGACTGATCTCAGGATGCCTGATCGGTGGACCGATCGCATCTGCAAAGATCAAGAAGTATGGTCTTAAGCCGAAGACAAGCGCAACCGGCA
Source organism: [Clostridium] aminophilum (assembly GCF_900101295.1). Classification (GTDB taxonomy): domain Bacteria; phylum Bacillota; class Clostridia; order Lachnospirales; family Lachnospiraceae; genus Clostridium_R; species Clostridium_R aminophilum_A. The sequence goes on from NZ_FOIL01000012.1 coordinate 10,891, forward strand.
CATCCACTGATGTTGATGCTCCGGATCTTGGCGATGGCGAAATCAAGGGCGACAACCTTCTTCCGGCTGCTGCTTACATTATTATCGCAATCGGTCTTGGAACCATCGTTTCCAAGCTGATCGGTATGGTTCTTACAATGCCGGCTTACATCGGCGCGATGATCTGCGCAGCAATCATCCGCAACGTAAGGGGCGATTCCACACCGACAACAGAGATCAATGCACTCGGCAATGTTTGCCTGTCTGTATTCCTCGGACTTGCAATGTGCAACCTGAAGCTGTGGCAGCTTGTTGACCTGGCTCTTCCGATGATCGTACTCCTTCTGATCCAGACTGTGATCATGTGGGTATATGCTTCTTACGTCGTATTCCCGGTAATGGGAAAAGATTACGATGCAGCAACCATGGCATCCGGCTTCTGCGGATTCGGAATGGGCGCTACACCGAACGCAATGGCAAATATGTCTGCGGTTGTTAAACAGCACGGACCGGCTCCGGTAGCATTCATGGTAGTGCCGCTGGTAGGTTCCCTGTTCATCGACTTCTTCAACGCAGCAATCATCACAGCATTTGCTAACTTCCTGTAATTCTTGAAAACCGATATTTCAAAGATTTGGGATAAGTCAGTGATTCTTGCGGCCGATCCCTAACGGGGTCGGCCGTTTTCTGTGGCATGGGAAATTTCTCTGAAATTCCCCATGCCACAGAAAAAAAGCAAGGAGCAGGGCGCACGGAATATCCGCCGGCGGAAGCTCCTTCAACCGAAGAAAAAACGAAATATACTATATTCTGTTGCTTATAGTTCAGAACGACACAAGATGCAGACAGAATATGTGCAAAGCCGCTAAAACACTTTAAATCGGCAAACTTGCATTATATCGTCGTATCGTGTAGGAAGTTGTAGAATATAAACAAATGTAAATAACCTGTATCACACGATATGTATTTGATTCGTGCATGGCACAGCGATATAATGAGCATGCAGATAGGAAATGTTCACAAAAACCTTCCGGGAAAACACCGGAAAATGTGAATGTTAAACTATAGAATTCATTGATCAACATTTAATACGCAGGAGGTATTACAATGAACGCTTACATTCAGAGAGTTATCGACGATGTAAAGAAGAAAAACGCATCTCAGCCGGAGTTCTGCCAGACCGTAGAAGAGGTTCTTGGCTCCCTTTCCCCGCTGATCGATGCACACCCGGAGTACGAAGAGAATGCTATTCTTGAGAGAATGGTTGAGCCGGAGAGAGCTTTCTGCTTCCGTGTTCCGTGGGAGGATGACAACGGCGTTCTTCACGTAAACCGTGGTTACAGAATCCAGTTCAACTCCGCTATCGGACCGTACAAGGGCGGCCTTCGTTTCGCTCCGAACGTAAATACTTCTGTAATCAAGTTCCTTGGTTTCGAGCAGGTATTCAAAGATGCTCTTACAACTCTTCCGATCGGCGGCGCTAAGGGTGGTGCTGACTTCGATCCGAACGGCAAGAGCGACAAGGAAATCCAGAGATTCTGCCAGTCCTTCATGGAAGGTATGTTCAGATTCATCGGACCGGATGTTGACTGCCCGGCTGGTGACCTTGGTGTAGGCGGCCGTGAGATCGGTTACATGTTCGGCGCTTGGAGAAGACTGACAGGTTCTTACGCAAACGGCGCTCTGTCCGGTAAGGATCCGCTGTTCGGTGGTTCTGCATTCCGTCCGGAAGCAACTGGTTACGGTGCTGTTTACTACCTTGAGGCTGTTCTTGGACACGAGAACGATGACATCAAGGGCAAGAGAGTTGCTGTTGCTGGATTCGGTAACGTAGCATGGGGCGTTTGCAAGAAGCTTGCAGAGCTCGGCGCTAAGGCTGTTACACTTTCTGGCCCGGATGGTTACATCTACGATCCGGAAGGCGTTGCTACAGAAGAGAAGATCAACTATATGCTTGAGATGAGAGCATCCGGCCGCAACAAGGTTCAGGATTACGCTGACAAGTTCCACTGCCAGTTCTTCGCAGGTCAGAAGCCGTGGGGACAGAAGGATGTTGATATCGTAATGCCGTGCGCTACTCAGAACGATGTAGACATGGACGAGGCTAAGAAGATCGTTGCTAACGGCGTTAAGTACTACATCGAGGTAGCTAACATGCCGACAACCAACGAGGCTCTGAAGTTCCTTATGGATCAGAAGAACATGATCGTTGCTCCGTCTAAGGCTGTTAACTGCGGTGGTGTATCCGTATCCGCACTCGAGATGAGCCAGAACTCCGAGAGACTGTTCTGGGATGGTGAGGAAGTTGATAAGTGGCTCCACAAGATCATGAAGGGTGTTCACGACAACTCCGCAGCTGCTGCTGAGAGATATGGCCTTGGCTACAACCTGGTTGCAGGCGCTAACATCGTCGGCTTCGAGAAGGTTGCTGATGCTATGATCAAGCAGGGTCGTGCATACTAATTAAAACGACTTTCGTCTGATAGTTTGAAAGTTTTGAAAGCCTTGAAGGCCTTGCGCCTTCAGGGCTTTCTTTTGTTCCACGCGCAGTCTTTTTCGTGCGTTGACACCGAAAAGATCTTTCCATATAATATCAGTACAAATTACAGATATACAAAATGGACGGTTTGCCTTCTGCGGCGGCAGAGATGCGGACCGGTAGGGATAGACTGAAAGGAGACGATTCTATGATACCGAGTTTTTCTGTAGACCATCGATATATTGTTCCGGGAATTTTTGTAAGCCGTGAAGACCAGTTGGGCAGGGAAAAGGTTACAACATACGATATTCGCGTGAAAAAACCGAATGTGGAGCCGGTGATTGATGTGGCGGCGATGCATTCCCTGGAGCACATTATCGCAACTTTCCTCCGCAATGATCCGGAATGGAAGGATGAGATCATCTATTGGGGGCCGATGGGATGTCTCACCGGATTCTATCTGATTCTGAAAGGAGACCGCCCTTCCAGAGAAATCTATGATCTGATTCTGAGAGCGTTTGAGGACGTTCTGACGACAGAGGAAGTACCGGGAGCTACTCTGAAGAACTGCGGTACTGCACTGATGCACAATCTTGGAATGGCCAAATGGTACGCAAAGGAATTTGTGGAATATCTGAAGGCACATGCGGGTGAGAAAGAAATCTTTGAATACCCGATGACCGAGCGACTGGTCACCGAGGATGGAAAGAACTTCTTTGATTCATGATGCCTGACGGACTCCGGAAACGGATGCGTCATGCACCCCGCATTCCGGCCGCACTGTGACCGGAAGAACAGAACGAACAATATGATGACAGAATACCCCCGGAGACAGAAACGGAAGTTTCGTCTTCGGGGGTATCTTTTCGTTTCATAGGAAATTTCTCCGAAATTCCCTATGAAACAAAAGCGCTCCGCGAGGATGCGCACGCCGCTGTAAGGAAAATGTCACCTTACGGTGACCAGCGGCGGCGCGCAAAGTCCGTCAAGCTCCCTTCAGGAATGAGGGGATGGGGGAGCCGAAGTCCGCTTGCGGACTTTGTTCGGAACATTTTGTGAATATTCTGTGAAAACTGAGCTGCCGATATTCCATAGAAATGGCGTTCCTGTGCGGTATATTGCGGTTTTGAGACCGGGGGAAAAACCTTGTAGTCGATGTCAATCTGTGGTTAAATATAGATAGAATAGCTGTAATTATCGGACAGCGGAGAACGTAGATCGAATAGGGGAGGTATTCTGAAATGTCAGATGAAAGCGCTAAGAACTCCATGCCGGAAGGCACAGAGAAGACCATGGCAGATTTTGCCGATGAACTGGATGCGTCGTTTAAGAAGATCCATACCGGTGACATTGTCACGGGAACGGTTGTCGGCGTGAGCGAGACGGAAGTGCTGCTGGATCTCGGCACCTATACGGAAGGAAGAATCAGCAAACAGGATCTGAGCAATGATCCGTCGTTTAATCTTCTGACGGAGGTTCACAACGGTGATGAGATTACCGCTACCGTGATCCGTACTGATAAGAGAAACGGCCAGCTGGTTTTGTCCAGAAAAGAAGCGAACAATACCCTGGCATGGGAAAAATTCAATGCGTTGAAGGAAGACCGAACCGTATTTCCGGTGACCATCACCGAAGCGGTCAAGAGCGGTGTTCTGACCAAAGTGGATGGATTCCGTGCATTTATCCCGGCAAGCCGTCTGACGGATTCCTTTGTGGAGAATCTGGATGAGTGGGTTGGTAAGACCGTCGATGTCACTGTGATCGACGTCAATGAAGAGAAAAAGAGTCTGGTTCTTTCCGGAAGGGAAGCAGCCAGAGCGAAAGCGGCCGAGGCGAAGAAAACCAAAATTTCCAGGTGCAAGGTTGGAACCGTAATGGAAGGCAAGGTGGAGAGCATCATGCCGTACGGCGCGTTTGTTGCGCTGAGCAACGGCCTTACAGGCCTGGTTCATGTGTCACAGATCAGCAAAAAGAGAGTGGCGAATCCGGCGTCTGTTCTTCAGGAAGGACAGGAAGTGACGGTTAAGATCATTGCACTGAAAGACGGCAAGATCAGCCTCAGCATGAAGGAAGTGGAAAAGGAAGAGGCGCCGGATGATGAGGTTCCGGAGTACAAGAACAGCGATGAGCTGACCACGACGCTGGGCGATCTCTTCAAGGGACTGAACTTATGAGAATCGTTCTTCAGGTTGTAAAACATGCGGATGTGAAAGTGGACGGGGAAGAGATCGGATCCATCGGAAGAGGATTTTTGATTCTCCTTGGCGTAGAGGATACGGATACCGAGGAACTGACCGACCGCATGATCGATAAAGTATGCAAACTTCGAATCCTTTCGGATGAAAATGATAAGACGAATCTCTCGCTGGCGGATGTCGGCGGAGAAATCCTCGTCGTCAGCCAGTTTACACTCTACGCGGACTGCCGGAAGGGACATCGGCCGGGATTCACCCACGCGGGAAAACCGGAACTTGCAGAGCGGCTCTATGAGCACGCTATTGAGCGATGCAGGATGTATTCGGACAAGGTTGCGCATGGAAAATTCGGTGAGCATATGGAAGTCTCTCTTCTGAATGACGGTCCGTTTACACTGATGCTCGACTCCGAAACACTTCTGAAATAAAAATGAGACTCCGGCAAAGGAATGCCGGACGGGAAGGACAATAACAGAAAATGACAGCAAAGGAACTTCAGAAAGAACTGACCTGGGAATTCCCGGATGTCGCCAAAGCGGCACCGGACCAGGTGAAAGAAGCATATGATTTTGCGGAGGGATATAAGGATTTTCTCGGCAAGGCAAAAACCGAGAGAGAATTCACCGAGGAATCCGTGAAACTTCTGGATGAGGCGGGATACCGACCGATTGAGAAGGGAAAGACCTATCAGCCGGGTGACAAGGTATATTATGTAAACCGCGGAAAATCTCTGATCATGACCACCTTCGGAAAAAAGCCGATGGAGGAGGGACTCCGGTTAAATGCGGCACACATTGATTCCCCGAGACTGGATTTAAAGGCTCAGCCGCTCTTTGAAAAAGACGGAATTGCTTATTTTAAACCGCATTATTACGGCGGTATCCGCAAATACCAGTGGGTGACTGTTCCGCTGGCGATGCACGGCGTTTTTGTGAAGAAAGACGGCAGTGTGATCAAATTAAATGTGGGCGAGGAACCGGGAGATCCGATGTTCCTGATCACCGATCTTCTTCCGCATCTCGGCGCGAAGCAGAACGGAAAGAAACTGACGGAGGCAATCACCGGTGAGGATCTGAACATCGTGGTCGGATCACTCCCGTTTGTGGATGATTCCGATGACAAGATCAAGGAACCGGTGAAACTGAAGGCGCTGGAACTTCTCCATGAAAAATACGGCGTGACAGAGAGAGATTTCCTCCGGGCGGAGATTGAGTTCGTGCCGGCGGCAAAACCGGTGGACATCGGATTTGACCGCAGCATGATCGGCGGCTACGGACAGGATGATAAGGTCTGCGCATATCCGGCTCTCATCGCCGAGATCGAGGCGAAAGATCCGGAGTATACCACGGTGACGGTTCTCACGGATAAAGAGGAGATCGGATCCGAAGGCAATACCGGGCTGAATTCAGATTATATGCTTCATTATATAGAAGATCTGGCGGCTGCTTACCGTGCGGATGTGCGGGAGGTTCTCCGCAATTCCATCTGTCTGTCCTCGGATGTCGGCGCGGCGTTTGATCCGACATTCCCGCAGGTATTTGAGAAAAACAATTCCGCATTCCTCGGAAAGGGCGTTTCGCTGATCAAGTATACCGGTTCCCGCGGAAAGTCCGGAAGCAATGACGCATCGGCAGAACTGATGAACCGGATTATGAACATTCTGGATGATCACAATGTCATGTGGCAGGCCGGTGAACTCGGAAAAGTGGATGAAGGCGGCGGCGGCACGGTTGCGAAATTTGTGGCCGGCAAGGACATCAACGTCGTGGATCTCGGCGTTCCGGTTCTGTGTATGCATTCTCCGTTTGAGCTGACCAGCAAAATGGATGTGTACAGCGCATATCTTGCCTACAAGGCATTCTATGATTGACACATATTCCCGAAAGGAAATATTTGCCATAAAAAACATAAGGAATTAGAGAGGTTTTAAATCAACATGAAGAAGATGATCAAAGCAAGCATACTTTGCGCTGCAGTGGCAATGGTTGTTGCATCCGGCTGTTCAAAGTTTTCGTCCAACACCAATCAGACGACGGCGGCAGAGGCTGCAGCGGATGCGGCGGCAGATGTACAGACTGAGAGTTATGCGGACGAAAGTTCCATCACACTCGGTGAGTACAAAAAGATTCCGGTGCAGGTTACCAAGAGAGACGTAACCGACGCGGATGTCGATGCCCAGATCAATCAGGTGCTGACTGCAAATCCAAATTATGTGGAAGTTGATCGCGAAGCACAGGACGGAGATACGGTAACCATCGATTACAAGGGAACCATCAATGGTGAGGAGTTCAGCGGCGGAAGCGCAGAGGGATATCTTCTTGTTCTCGGAAGTCATTCCTTCATCGACGGATTCGAGGATGGCGTTGTCGGTATGAAGGCCGGTGAGAACAAGGATCTGAACCTGAAATTCCCGGACGGATACGGCAACAAGGATCTTGCCGGCAAGGATGTCGTGTTTAACGTTACCCTGCAGAAGGTGACGGAAAAGAAGGATGCGGAACTGAACGACGAGTTTGTTCAGAAGGTTGCTCCGGATGCGAAGACGGTAGACGGCTATAAGGCTCAGATCCGCAAGAGTCTGGAAGATCAGGCGGCTCAGTCCAGGAAGAGCGAGATGGATCAGCAGATCCTTCAGAGTCTCGTGGACAGTTCGACCATCGTTCTCGGAAAAGAAGAGGTGGAGAAGGCGTTCAATTCCTATCTGATCCGCACCACACAGCAGGCACAGCAGTACGGTATTGATTTTGACACCTACGCATCCTACATGGGTACCAATGCGGACGGACTCCGAAAGAGGCTGCGTGCTCAGGCTGAAAACACGGTCAAGAGCCGTCTGGTGCTCGGCGAGGTTGCGGCGAAGGAGAATCTGAAGGCAGAAGATTCCGACCGTCAGGCACTCGCATCCATGTATGGCTTTGATAATATCGATGCTCTGAAGGAGAGTAACACCGATGCCTCCGACGAGGATATCGATAAAGATGCACTCAACATGAAAGTTATGACTTTCCTGGAGGAGAATGCAGACGTAACTGAAGTGGAACCGACACAGGCGGCAGCGGAGGAGAGCTCTGCTGCTGACGAGAGCAAGGCCGATGGCGAGAGCTCCGAGGAGACAACTGCAGCACAGTAAGTATTCTTGTCTTTCAACGGTTTCGCCGGACGCTGACATGGCCATTTGGCTGAAGGGAGGATTGTTTATGAGTGAGTACACAAAGATTCAGACTGCCGGAACAAATGTAGCGTTAAAGGTACGAAAAGGTCATTTTGCCACAAATCACGCACACATCAATTATCACCTTGATCTGGCAACCGCGAAATGCCGCGCAAGCGAGGCTCAGGGTCTTGCGAAGGCACTGGTCAACAACTACCTGTTTGCCACGGTTGTCGACACCATTGTTTGCATGGAAGGAACCTCGGCTATGGGCGCGTTCCTCTCGGAGGAGCTGACCAGAAGCGGATTTTTGAACACCAATGCGCATAAGACCATTTACATTGTGCGTCCGGAGTTCAACAGCAACAGCCAGATTATCTTCCGCGACAACCTGAAGCCGATGATCGCCGGAAAGAATGTGATGATTCTCATGGGATCGGTTGTAACCGGCCGCTCGCTGAACCGGGCGATGGAGTCCATCAGCTATTACGGCGGAAAACTCACGGGCGTATCCGCGATCTTCAGCGCCATCGATGAACTCAACGGCATGAAGATCACCAGCGTATTCGGAAAGAAAGACCTTCCGGATTATGCATACTATGATTATCACGACTGCCCGATGTGCAAAGCGGGACAGAAGATCGAAGGTCTGGTAAATGCATACGGACTTTCCATGATCTGATGGCGGAGGCGAAGTCCGCTTGCGGACTTTGTTCGAATAAAGGGCCTGCAAATGCAGGGAAGGAATTTCGGAAAAGCCGGAGGAGAGATAGGAAATCAGAATATTCATGATGAGGGACCTGCCGGATGGCAGGTCCTTTTGCGTTTCATAGGAGATTTCGAAAGAAATATCCCATGAAATAAAAAAGGAGAAGGAGCCTGCGGCTCCTTCTCCGATCGATGTCGTATTCGATTATGACCGAAACGGCGGAATTACTTCAGGTTTAAGAATTCCTTGATCTTTCCGGTGATCATTACGCCGATGTCGTAGGAAGCGTCAACAGACTGAGCGCCCAGATGCGGAGTTACAAGGAAGTTATCGCAATCGAACAGCGGGGATACGAAGGTATCGTTTCCGGTCAGACCGCCGCCTGCGAGCTCATTTTCCATAACGTCAGCACCGTAGCCGCCAAGCTTGCCGGACTTCAGAGCCTCGTACATGTCAGCCTCGTTGCAGATGCCGCCGCGGCTCATGTTCAGAACAACCGCACCGTCTTTCATCTTTGCGATGGAATCCTTGTTGAAGAGGTCCTTTGTGTCCTTTGTCAGCGGAACGTGGATGGTTACATAATCAGCAACCTTGAGCATCTCCTCAACGGTAACGCCCTTTGCGTGCTCCTTCTCGAAATCCTCCGGCTTAAGAAACGGATCGTAAGCAACAACATCCATCTTGAACGCTCTTGCCAGCTCACCGACACGGCGTCCGATACGGCCAAAGCCCATGATTCCGAGTGTCTTTCCTCTCAGCTCGCAGCCAACGAATTTGTACTTATCCCACTCGTGATTCTTGGTAACATCGATGTGAGCGGCAACAACGTGACGGGAGATGTCGAGGAGCTTGGAAATGGTAAGCTCCGCAACGGCATTGGCATTCATGCCCGGTGCGTTGTAAACAGTGATGTTGTTTGCCTTTGCTGCATCCATATCGATATGATTCAGACCAACGGAGCAAACACCGATAACCTTCAGGTTCTTTGCTGCGTCAAGGATAGTTTTATCGATCTTCGGGTCAACACGCATGATCAGGACATCGTAGTCCGGAATGATTGCTGCGAGTTCTTCCTGTGTCGGAAGGATCTTTGTGTCCACCTGCATGTACTTGCTGAGTTCTTCGCCGATAAGAGCGTGTACGCGGTCAATAATCAGACATTTCATAGTTATACCCTCCATGAGTAAATGTTGTACCATACTTTCTAAAGTATAAACCATCCCATATAGGCAGTCAAGGAAGAGGAGGCCGGAAAAAGCCCGTTTTCCTATTGCTTTTTTATAATACGGGGTATAAATGTGTGCTATGTTTCGTGCACAATGACGATGAAAACTGTAGTTTTCTGTCGGAAACGGAGGCGACGGGGATTCCGGAGACGCCGGAAGGGAATTTCATAATCGTATGCTTATAACTGCGGCATATTTTTGGCGTATCTGGTATAGAAGGATTTGAAATTTTCATGGTGATGCTGCCTCCGGAAGGGATGCGGCAGCGTCATCGGACCGTATCATCGGAAAACTGACTTTGTTATGCGAAAAAGCAGGGAACGTGATAGAATGAAAAGTGGCAGGAGGTATCAGCGGAAATCATGGAAAGAGACGTTGTATTTAAGATGGAACGGCCGGGTCTCGTGAAAGAGGGACAGGTCGTGGAAGTGACGGAATCGGTCACACCGTATAATGTGAATTATATCGTTGAGCCGGCGGTGGCGATGTCGGGACTGTTCCGGCTGAATGACCGTCTGAAAAGTGATCACGGAACGGTAAAGAAGATCGAACAGAATGACCGGGGATACTACATTACGGTCACATTTGACGAGTAATTCGTCTTTTAATATAATAATCTAAATATGCACTGAATTCAGATAATTATGAGAGATCAGGGCAGGGAAAGAGGTGCAGGAATGTTTCGACTGATTCACGTAGGTGTCTATGTGGTGGGGTATCTTTTGCTGAAACTTGGAAAACTGAAAACGCTGATGAAGACGGCGGAGACGGATCCGAGGAAGGCGGAAGAGGAAAGCCAGATCTTTGTGAAACAGGTTATGACCGGAATCCTGAAGGCCGCCGGCGTTCAGGTTCATGTCACCGGACTGGAGAATATACCGAAGGATACGGCAGTGCTCTATGTCGGAAATCACCGCAGTTATTTTGATGTCATTTCGGGATATGCCTATGCGCCGGGAAGACTCGGTTTTGTCGCCAAGGAAGAGATTCGGAAAGTACCGGTTCTTGCCGAATGGATGAAGCTGCTCCGCTGCGTATTCCTGAACCGCAGCAATCCGCGGGAGGGTCTCAAGGCGATTCTGGAAGCCATCGGCAATGTCAGGAACGGAACCAGTATGTGGATTTTTCCGGAAGGCACCAGAAGCACCGGCAGTGAGCTCGATATGCTGCCTTTCCGAGAGGGAAGCATGAAGATTGCGGAGAAAGCCAAATGCCCGGTGGTGCCGGTCGCATTTACCGGGACCGCGGAAGTATTTGAGAAGCATTTTCCGCGCATTACCGCCGGAGAGATCACGCTTCATTTCGGAGAGCCGTTTTCCATCGCGGATCTTCCGGATGACCAGCGAAAGACCAGCGCGGCTTATGTACAAAACCGGATCAGGGAGATGATCTGTGAGGATCTTGGAATACCGTATCAGCCGGCGGCCGGGATCGGGGAGAACGGGAAAGAATCCTGATCTGAGGGAAGCCGCTGCTGCAGCGGGGCCGAAGGAGAGGATCGATGACAGCCGCGGCTGCGGCAGAAAAGCGGAACAGTGGAAGAAGGACCTGTTAAAGGGAACATGATGAAAATGCGGCCGCCGTCAGAGAGGTGCCGCAAAAGGAAAGGAGTATCATGGCGAACAGCAATCACCCGGAAGAGGATTCTGCAAAGCACGGGGCAGATGCGGAAATGGCAGCAGGTGAGACGGTTGCAGATGTCCGGAGAGAACTGGATGAACTGGACCCGCAGCTGAAAGAACTGTTTCTCCGGCGCATGGAACTGAACCGGCGTCTCGGGGAAGCAAAGCTTCGGAACGGCAGGGAAGTATATGATCCGGCCAGAGAAAACCGGAAGCTGCAGGCGGTTTCCGGCGATCTGGAAGACGAGTTCAACCGCAACGCGGTCCGTGAACTGTTTATGCACGTCATGACACTCGGTCGCCGCTACCAGTACCAGACGATCAAACAGCTCAGCGGAGACGTTGACGAGAATGACGGCACCTTTGGTTTTGAACGCATTTCGGAGCTGGATTACGAAAACAGCAGGATCGCCTATCAGGGGCTTCCGGGGGCGTACGGACAGATTGCGGCGGAGCGCTTCTTCGGGGAAGATGCCGACATTCACCATGTAAAAAAATTCGAGGACCTGATGCGGGAACTTCAGTTCGGCGATGCGGATTTTGCCGTGATGCCCATCGAGAATTCCACGGCAGGCGTGGTGTCCGGCAATTATGAACTTTTGCAGGCGTATGACAATTACATCGTGGCCGAGATTTTTGTCCCGGTAAACCATTGTCTTCTCACGGTTCCGGGGGCAAAACTTTCCGACATCCGCAAGGTCTATTCTCATCCGCAGTCACTGATGCAGTGCACCGGATTTCTGGAGCATGCCGGATGGGAGCAGCAACCGATGGAGAACAATGCCGTCGCAGCGAAAAAAGTTGTGGAGGACGGGGATCCGTCGTGCGCGGCCATCGCAAGCGAGACAGCCGGAAGAATCTACGGTCTGAATGTCCTGAAACGGAGCATCAATGACCGCCGGGACAACACCACCCGTTTTTTGATCATTGCGAACCGGCCGGTCTATCTTCTCGGCGCGGAGAAGATCAGTCTCTGCTTTGAGGTGCCGCACCGGAGCGGTTCTCTGTACAGTATCCTGGGCAATTTCATCTACAATAATGTCAATATGACGATGATCCAGTCACGTCCGATTCCGGACATGAGCTGGGAGTATCGTTTCTTTGTCGATATCGAGGGCAATTTATCCAGCTCCGCCGTTCGGAGCGCGCTGGCGGCGATTTTCCGCGAGGCGCAGAACGTCCGGATCCTGGGGAATTATTAAGCGTAACGGTGAACCGGAAGAAGGGGACTTTCCCGCTTTGATCCGGGGGGGAAGGACAGCGTTATGAAAATGTTTGCGGCAATCGACGTGGGTTCGTTTGATACGGAGATTGCGATCTATGAGATTTCGGAGGAACACGGGATCCGGAAGATCGATCATGTGCGACGTCAGCTGACCATCGGACGGGACACGTACAATGACGGAAGGATCAGTCTTCCGGTCATGCGTGAGCTGATCCGGGTGCTGGAACACTTCCGCGAGCGGATGGACGGATATCATGTCGAGGATTACCGGGCGTATGCGGCCAGCGCACTCCGTGAGGCCACAAACAGCCGTATTATTCTCGATCAGATCCGAAATGCCACGGGACTGCAGGTGCATACGATCAACAACTCGGAACTGCGATTTATGACACACAAGGCGCTGGCGCTCCGCAGCAGTCGGTTTGACCGGGGGGCGGGGGGCCGGATGGCCGTTCTGGATGTGGGGTTCGGAAGTTCCCAGCTGTCCCTGTTTGAGGACGGTGTTCTGGTGTCGACGCAGAATCTGTCCCTCGGAGTTCTCCGCATTGCCGAGATGTCTTCCCACTGGAAGACCGAGAGCCGGCTGATCCCGGACATCGAGGGAGAACTGATGGACAAGGAGCTCGCCACATACCGGGACATTTATCTGGGTGGTATGCGGGTTGACACGCTGATCGCCACCGGTGAGAGCATCAACAATATGGTGCTCCGCGGGATGAAGGAGAAACCGGGAAAAATGTATACGGCGGCGGAGTTCGGAGAATTCTGCCGGCGGATCAGCCATATGACGGAGGAAGAAATCGCCGAGTTCTGCGACATTTCGGGGGCGTATGCCCGGGTCATGATCCCCAGTGCGGTTTTGTACGAAAAGGTATTGGAGCTGACCGGCGCCGGGGAGGTATGGGTCGGAGGCGTGACGCTCTGCGACGGGATCGCGGCGGATTACGCCGAAGAGCAGAAACTTGTCCGGTTCCGGCATGATTTTGCGGATGACGCGCTGTCGGCCGCAAGAAATATGTCGGCCCGTTATAAGGGAGACCGGAATCACATTGAGGCAGTGGAGAAGACGGCGATGGCGGTCTTTGACACCCTTCAGGAAAAATATGGTCTGAACAGCCGGAGCAGACTTCTTCTCCGGCTTGCCGCCATTCTGCATGACTGCGGAAAGTATGTCTCCATTACCCGTGAGACCCGCAGTTCGTATCAGATCATCATGTCGACGGAACTGATCGGAATCTCTCATCTGGAGCGGGAGATCGTTGCCAATGTGGTCCGCTACAACACGAGAGAGTTTGTCTATGACGAGATCCATCTGGAATCGGATCTGTCGCAGTACGACGGACTGGCCAAAGGAAAGTCGGAGATTGTGCTTGAGATCGCAAAACTTGCGGCGATCCTGCGCCTGGCCAATTCCGTCGACCGGAGTCACCGTCAGAAGCTGAAGGATCTGGATGTCCGGCTGGAGGACGGCACCCTTGTGATGGAGACGGCGTGCGGGGAAAATCTCACGCTGGAACAGTATTCCATGGAACAGAAAGAGGAATTCTTTGAGGAGATCTACGGCATTCAGCCTGTTCTGCAGAGAAAGAGAAGATAAGGGGTATGGGAAAGATCAAATCCAGGTACAGAGATCCGGAAAACTATTATAACCGCGAACTCAGCTGGCTTTTGTTTGACCGCCGGATTCTGGGCGAGGCGGAGGACGTGACCAACCGGCCTTTCGAGAGAATGAAGTTTCTGTCGATCACGGCCTCGAATCTGGATGAATTCTTTATGGTCCGCGTCGCATCGCTGAAGGCGCTGGATCATGTCGGGGACGTCTCGCGGGACGCGGCCGGCATGACGCCGAAAGAACAGCTGTCCGCCATCAGCGGGAAAACCCATGAGATCGTGGAAGAACAGTACCGCCTGTACAATGAGGAAATCCGGCCGATCCTCGCGGAGGCCGGCGTGCCGGTTGTCGGCGGTCATGAGAAAATGACGGAAGAAGAGCGCGAATATGCGGACCGTTTCTTTGCCCGGGAAGTCTATCCGGTTCTCACACCCATGGCGGTGGATTCCGGAAGGCCGTTTCCGCTCATCCGGAACCGGTCGCTGAATCTTGCGATTCTGATGCGGAAAAAGGGAGAGACTGCCGATTTGCCGGTGTTTGCGATGGTCCGGGTTCCCGATGTGCTGAGCCGCGCGGTGGAGCTTCCGGGCGGGCGCATCATCTATCTCGAGGAAATCATTGAGCGGAACATCGGAAAACTGTTCCTGAATTACGATATCATTGCCTGCAGCCCGTTCCGCATCATGCGGAGCGCGGACATGAGCATTGAGGAGGACGACACGGGGGATCTCCTTCAGGAGATCGAACAAAAACTCCGGGAGCGCCAGTGGGGCGATGTGATCCGCCTGGACATTGACGATCACATGGACTTCAGACTGCTGGAAGTGCTCCGCGTAAAGCTTTCGGTCGGCGACGAAGAAATCTACCGGATTCCGGGACCGCTGGATCTGACGGTTCTGGAGGAACTGTACGGCCGCTACGGAAGGCCGGAACTGATGCTGGATCCGTTCACGCCGCAGCCGGTGCCGGAACTGATGAACGACGAGGACATTTTCGCCAACATCCGGAAAGGGGACATTCTTCTGTCACATCCCTATGAATCCTTTGATCCGGTGATCCGTTTCATCCGACGGGCGGCAAAAGATCCGGATGTTCTCGCCATCAAACAGACGCTCTACCGCGTCAGCGGCCGTTCACCGATCATCGCGGCGCTGGCGGAAGCGGCGGACAACGGAAAACAGGTCTCTGTCCTTCTGGAACTGAAGGCGAGATTCGATGAGGAGAATAACATCGCCTGGGCGAAAATGCTGGAGAAGGCCGGGTGTCACGTGATCTATGGGCTGGTCGGCCTGAAAACACACGGCAAGATTACTCTGGTGGTGCGCCGGGACGAGGACGGGATCCGGCGGTATGTCCATCTGGGCACCGGAAATTATAATGATTCCACGGCAAAACTCTATACCGACTTCGGGCTTCTGACATGCGATCCGGAGATCGGAGAGGACGCGTCGGCGTTCTTCAACATGCTCTCGGGATATTCGGAGCCGCTGTTCTGGAACTGCCTTTCGATTGCGCCGCTCTGGCTGCGGAAGCGTTTTCTTTTTCTGATTGACCGGGAGGCGAAAAATGCGGCCGGAGGGAGAACGAGCGGCATCATTGCCAAGATGAATTCCCTGTGCGACCGCGAGATCATCGAGCATCTCTACGCGGCGGGGGCAGCAGGGGTTCCCATCACGCTGATCGTCCGCGGAATCTGTTCCCTTCGGGCGGGGGTTCCGGGACTCTCCGAGAACATCACCGTCATCTCAATTGTCGGGGATTATCTTGAGCATGCCCGGGTATTCCGGTTTGAAAATGCCGGCGATCCGCAGTATTACATGGCGAGCAGCGACTGGATGCCGAGAAACCTTGACCGGCGTGTGGAGATCATGTTCCCGATCCGCTCTCCGGAGCTGAGGGCGCGGGTTCAGCATATGTTGGAGGTACAGCTCAGCGACAACACGAAGCTCTACGAGATGCGGCCGGACGGTTCTTACGGGAAGCGGAAGCGCAGCGGCAAACGGATTGTGGCACAGGAAATTTTCCGGAAAGAGGCTGTGCGGAACGCGAAAGCGGTGTGGGATCTGGATGATCCGGTGAAGACAAGGACATTTGTCCCGCGGCAGGCGTCGCAGGAAAATCGGGACCGGAAAAAGACATAAACGGATGACGGCAGGAGAACGGATCTTTCCGCGAAACCGGACAGGCCATGTACAATGCCAAAATAATAAAAAGACAGAAAACGGAAAGAAACCGTAAAAACCAAAAATCAAAAACTGAGATACAGTGTTTAGGAGGATAATATGTCAGACATCGGAATTTTAGTAGTGGACGATGAGCCGGAGATCGCCAATCTGGTAGAGATCTATCTGGTCAGCGACGGATACAAGGTCTACAAGGCGAACACCGCGCAGGAGGGCTTCGACGTCCTCGCGAGAGAAAAGGTTCATCTGGTCCTTCTCGACATCATGCTTCCGGGCATGGATGGACTGACGATGTGCCGAAAGATCCGGGAAAACAATAATATTCCGATCATCATGCTCAGCGCGAAATCGACGGATCTGGACAAGATCCGGGGACTCGGAACCGGTGCGGACGATTATGTCACGAAACCGTTCAATCCACTGGAACTCACGGCGAGAGTCAAATCGCAGCTTCGCCGGTATACGCAGCTGAATCCTCAGAGTTCATCCGATGCATCTGCCGGTGAGATCTCCATCCACGGACTGACCATCAGCCGGGAGAATCACCGCGTCACCGTGTACGGTGAGGATGTAAAGCTGACGCCGATCGAGTTCGATATCCTGTATCTTCTGGCATCGAACCCGGGCAAAGTGTTCAGCACGGATGAGATCTTTGAGCAGGTATGGCATGAAAAAGTTTACGAAGCCAACAACACGGTCATGGTTCACATTCGGAGACTTCGCGGAAAGATGAAGGAGGACTCCAGACAGAACAAGATCATCACCACTGTCTGGGGCGTGGGATACAAGATTGAAAAGTAACAGAAAGAACCGGGATATGAGCGGCCAGTTCCATTCAAGGCTGGTCGAGAGTATGGTGTTATCCGCGGTGGTTGCCTGTGCGATCGAGCTGATCATCGTGTTTCTGGCGGCCGCTCTCCGGGATTACCTGCAGAGTACGCGGGGAAGGGAAAATGTTGTCTTAAGACTGCTTGAGATGGATACGCTGATGATGCTTCTGTACGTCATCAGCGCTGTCGGCATTTTCTCTTTTATCTTTTTTAAGCGGATCGGCGGTTCGATCCGCTATCTGGGTCGGATCTCTGCGGCGATGCAGAATATTTCCGAAGGAGATCTGAATACGACCGTCGATGTAAAGGGCGATGATGAGATCACGGCCATGGCGGATAATCTGAACAAGATGGTGGAAGAACTCCGCATGCTGATGGATCGGGAGCGGGAGGCGGAACGGACGAAAAACGAGCTGATCACCAACGTCGCGCACGATCTTCGGACACCGCTGACTTCCATCATTGGCTATCTGGAGCTTCTCTCTGTCAACACGCAGCTTCCGGAAGAGACAAGAAAACGTTATACCGACATTGCGTTTGCAAAATCCAAACGCCTGCAGCAGCTGATCGAGGACCTCTTCGGTTTCACAAAGCTTGGCGGCGGGAAAATAGCGATGAAGATCGGCAATGTCGATATTGTGCGGCTGTTAAGCCAGCTTCTGGAAGAATTCTATCCGAGCTTTCACGCCAGAAATCTCTCCTATGAGCTGGAGAGCAATGTTCCGGCGAAAGTGATCTCCGCAGACGGCAATCTCCTCGCAAGACTGTTTGACAATCTGATCAACAATGCCATCAAGTACGGCGCGGACGGGAAAAAGGTCATCATCGGCATCCGTGCGGAAGAGGATGTGGTCACGGTCACGGTCAAGAACTACGGATACGTGATTCCGCCGGATGAGCTTCCGCAGATCTTCCAGCGGTTCTACCGCGTGGAACACGCGCGGACGAGCAGCACGGGCGGAACGGGCCTTGGTCTGGCGATCGCGAAGAATATTGTTGATATGCACGGCGGAACCATCGGGGTGACCAGTGATCTGAACGGAACGGTGTTCACGGTGCGGCTGCACACAAGACTCAGCGCGGACCGGGAAAATTTCACCCTTCCGGGGGAGAAGCGGAACGGACGCACAAGAACCGCGCGGATGAACCGGAATTGAGCAGAGTGTCCGGACAGAGAACTTTCAGGTTTTGATTTGTGAGAGCCGCGAAGCGAGTTTCGTCTCGCTGGCAGCTCAGGCCGACTGGCTTGTCGATGGAGTCTGGGGAACAGGGAAATGATGAGTGAGAGGAAAAAGGGGCGGATCATTCTTGCGGCAGCGGCGGCATTGACCGCCGTGATGGGAACCACGCCGCTGTGTGCGTTTGCTGCCGGAACGCAGGAGGATTCTCCTGCTGAGGATGTGCCTGCCGTAGGAACAGAGGAGATCGCAATCAGCTACGGGTTTGAGAACACGGTTCAGGCCGGCCGTTTTACGGCGGTTCATATCCGGATCAGCCCGGAGCTGAACCGGCAGGCAGAATCTCTGTCGATCCGCACGGCGGATCCCAGCGGCGTGACCATTCTCTATGAATACAATCTTCACGACGGGAAACACGGTGAGACAGCGGCCGAACCGACTGTTTTCGCCGGAGAGAACGGCAATGCTGCCGAAACAGGTTCCGCCGGAACACCGGCGCCGGAACTGACCGGACCGGGCGCGGAGGAACAGGACGATTCGGAAACCTACACTTACTGCGTCCCCTTCGGAAGCCGCATGAAATCCATGCAGGTCATTCTGAAAGATGCCACCGGCCGGATACTCGCAGAGTCGCAGTCGGACCTTCCGAAGGCGAAAACCGAACCGCAGAGCTACATCGGCGTGTTTTCCGACCGGTCGGATCAGCTGGATTGGATGAATGGCGTGGACGTGGACGGCGGAGCATTTTCCACGAGAACCATTCTTCTGGACAAGAATACGGCACCGGAAGATCCGCTGGAATACGATGAGCTGGATATGATCGTGATCTCCGATTACGACACGTCTCTTTTGAATCCCGAACAGATCGACAGCATTTACAGCTTTGCCGCAAACGGCGGCATTCTTCTGTTCGGCGGCGGCGCATCCTACCGGTCGAATTTCGGCCCGCTGGCGGAGCGGTTCCTCTCGAAGACACCGCTGAAAGAAGCCGAGAACCGCATGGTGAACATGGGACCGGAATATGCGCGGAACAGCCCGGACGATTCGCTGGTGGAACTCTCCTGCGCGGATGTGAACCTGAGTGGAGGCAACACCCTGATTTCCGGGGAAAGATTCCCGCTTCTCAGCATGGCGGCCTGCCAGAAGGGGTATGTCGAGGCGGCGGCGTATTCTTTTTCGGATATCAGCGGGTTTGCGGCGGAAAATCCGGCTTATACACAGAATTTCTTTGCGGAAGCCTACGGCGGAACGTGGAAAAATATTGTTCAGGCCGATCACATCGCAGAGGACACCTATTTTGACGTTCTGGATCTGACCGGCACCGGTGACATGGAGAATCTTCCGAACGCAGCGGTGTATGCGCTGATTCTCGTTCTCTATGTGATTGCGGTCGGACCGGGGGTGTACCTGATCCTCCGCGCCCATCGCCTCCAGCGGTATTATCTTGTGGCAGTGGCGGCGTGCAGCGCCTTTTTTACCTGTGCGGTGTATGTGGCCGGCGTGCGGACCCGTTTTTCCGGGCCGTTTTACACCTACGCGACCATTCTGGACGTGACGGGCGGCGGGCAGCAGGAGAATACCTGCCTGAATCTGCGAAGCCCCAACGGCCGGAGCTTCCGGACGGTTCTCTCCGAGGGGTACCGTGTCATACCGGTTACATATCCCTATGATATGGGCAAGGGAGTGCTCTCGCCGGATCCGAACAGCTATCATATCGGAGTTTCGTCGGATGAAGACGGAACGCAGATCCGGATTCGCGGACGGGAGTCCTTCGCATCCTCCATGTTTTATCTGACCAAAAATGAGAACAGTCTTCCGGACGGGAAAGCCGGAAACGGTGCGGGAGAGGCGGTTTCCGACAGCGGATCCGGGACGGCGGGAGCTGTGGGCGAAACGGCAGCCGGAGCAGGACAGACCGGGGAACAGCCGGCAGTGAAATACCGCATCGACGGACAGGCTTCCATCATGGAGATGAAAGCAACCGGAACCCTGACCAACCGGAGCTCGGAGGCGCTTCGGGACGCGGCGGTGCTCTTCGGCGGAAAAGCGGTTCTGATCGGTGACATGGAACCGGGCGAAACGGTTGATTTGTCGAAATGCCCGGTGCTGAACATTCCGGTCGGAAATGATTCGCTGGCGGCGGACGGCATCATTGACTCGCTGCGCAGCAGTCTCGATCCGCAGAAAGACCGGATCCGGAGACTGGAGAAGGCGAGGCTTCTGGTGTTCGATATGCAGCGCAAAACGATGGAATATGCCGGAAATGGACGTTTTATCGGATTTCCGCAGAACAGCACGCCGGAATTTCTCAGAGAATCCCTTCAGGATAAAGATCCGGACGGGCAGCGGATTACCGTTTCCGGGCAGACGATTGTGACCTGTGAACTGGGCGAACCGGATCACACGGGGGATCCGGACGACCGGATCTACAGCCCCGCACTCCGGCGGCTTCCGAGGGTGATCAGCGGAGAATATTACGCGGATTACAATGAGATGAACGGAACGGAGAACGGACCGCTGACTCTGGAATACGCGTTCAACAGCAGACTTGTCATCGAAAAGATTGAATTTGAGAAGCTGTCTCCGGTGTACACCGAGCAGAGCGGAAAGAGCACGGATTTCTCCCGGGTTTCGATGTTTAACGGAAACATTTATTTTTACAATTATGATACCGGAAAGAATGACCTGATGGAGACGAAGGACAGTTACACGGCGGAGGAACTTGTCCCGTATCTGTCTCCGGCGAATACGCTGATGGTCCGCTATTCCGGCGGAAATGAAGGTGTGCAGTATCTTCCGGTCCCGTGTGCGGTCGGAAAACTGGCCGAGAAACAGGAGTGAGGCCGAATTCATGGCAAAGACGATTCTGGAATTGAAAAATCTGAAAAAGTCTTACGGGACGGAAACGGTTCTGAACGGACTTTCTCTCACGATCCGGGAGGGAGAACTCTACGGATTTGTGGGAGCGAACGGCGCCGGCAAGACGACCACAATCCGCATAGCGGCCGGTCTGCTTGCGCCGGATGAGGGGACCGTTCTGGTTGAAGGGGAAGATCTCTGGAAAGCGCGGTCCAAGCCGAAGACGTCGGCGGCCATCATGAAAAAGATCGGATATGTCCCGGATTTTTTCGGCGTGTATGAGAATTTCCGCGTCAGCGAATACATGGAATTCTTTGCTTCCTGCTATGGCCTTTCGGGACTCCGGGCCAGAAGACGGTGTGAAATGCTTCTGGACCAGACGGGGCTCTATGACAAGGCGGAGTATTACGCGAGCAGCCTTTCCCGGGGAATGAAGCAGAGACTGTGCCTTGCACGGGCGCTCATCCACGATCCGGATCTCCTGATTCTGGACGAGCCGGCCTCGGGACTTGATCCGCTGACCCGGAGCCAGTATTTTGAGATCCTGAAGGAACTGAAGAATCAGGGAAAGGCGCTTCTGATCAGCAGTCACATTCTCTCGGAGCTGTCGGGGATCTGTTCCTCGGCCGGCATGATCGACAACGGAACGATGATTGTCAGCGGGACGATGGAAGAGATCTTTGAGAGCGTCGATATTTCCCGGCCGATTCTGATTCAGGTGATCGGAGATCCGACGGGGGCGCTTGCCGTTCTTCGCGAGGATCCGAACGTGGAATCCGTCATGGTGGACGGGGAAATGCTGAAGATCGAGTACATCGGTACGAGAGCGGATGAGGAAATGCTGCTGCGCATGATGGTGCGGGGCGGCGTGCACGTGACCGGTTTTATGCGGCAGCAGGGAGATCTTGAGACCGCATTCCTGCAGCTGGCGGGCAAAAAGGCAGACGGAAAGGTATTGATCGATTATGAGATGGAATCCGATATTGCGGAAGGGAATTATCATTGACAGCCGAAGCTCGCGGCTTCCGGTCATCATTTTCTTTTTTAATCTGATCCTGTCGGCGGCGGGAATCTTCAATCTGGCGCATCTGACGATGGACGCCAGGGAGACGGCCACGATCCGGTATGAGTCGATCATCCAGCTGTATTCCCTGATTTCCACGATGGAGTTTATGATGCTGCTGGTCATCACACCGGCGCTCACCGCACCGGCGATCTGCAGCGAGAGGGAGGGGCAGATGCTGGATCTTCTTCAGACCACTTCCCTCGGGAACGGTCGGATTGTCGCGGGAAAACTGGAGAGTGCCGTCATCGAGATGATGGCGCTTCTGGTCTCCGCGCTTCCGGTGCAGTCGTTGGTTTTTATCTTCGGCGGCGCCACGGCGCTGGATCTGCTTCTGCCGCTGATTGCCTTCTTTGTGGCGATCCTTTTTATCGGCGGAATGGGGATCTTCTCTTCCGCAATTTGCAGAAGAACCGTGGCGGCAAATGTGGTATCATATATCCTGACGGTATTTATGACCGGCGGCACGTGGCTGATTGCGCATTTTGCGCGGTGGATATCGGCGAGAGCCGCGGACGGGGAGGCAGTCGGAACAGCCGGGGGATGGCTTTACGGACTGCTGTTCAATCCGGCGGTGACGTATATGTGTGTGATTGACAGACAGGCGGGGGATATGACAGACGAACTGACCAGTCTGATTGGATATGTTCCGAAGAATCCGATAACGGAGCACTGGATTCCGGTCAGCCTTCTTCTGCAGCTGATTGCGGCGGCCTGCTTTATTGCGGGAGCGGTGCGGATTATCGCACCGGGATCGGGATACTTTACCGGTAAGGATTAAGGATACATGAATATGGCAGCGGCAGCGCGTCAGACGTGATTATCGCATATGCGGCAAAACGAGGCGCCTGCTGTCCATATTCAGCGATCCGGGTCAGGAAAACAAAAAAGCCGTGCAGAAAAGATATGGAACGAGGAGTGAAAAGAAATGTCATCGGAGAATACGGCAGAACTTCGGAAAAAAGGAATGGATTCCCTTTATAAACAGTGCGATTCCTCCCTCTATGAGGAGGCCATCGGCTGGATAGATGAGGCAGCCCGGGCAGGCGATGCGGATGCATGGTACGTGCTGGGGCATTGTTTCAGTTGGGGCGACGGCGGTGTCGGATTCAACAAAGAAAAAGCATATGACTGTTTTCTGCGCGGAGCCCGCGGGGGAAGCGCGCTTGCGGTTCTGGGGGCACTCCGGGCAGGACTCTTTGATGATACAATGCGCCGTGAGTCGCTTTACACGGTCCGGGAGTGCTGGAACCGGGTCCGCTCCGAAGCGGATATGGGAGACGAATATGCGGCCTGGCAGGTGGCAGAGACTCTGGAGTGGGGCGACCTGTCCAGACTGACCGAGGAAGAACTGAACGTTCTTCTTCCGAAAGAAGAGGAACCGGAGGACGGCGGAGAGACCGGTAAGGCGGAAGCCGGGGATACCGGGGAAAGTTCGGAATCCGCCGGACAGGGCAATCCGGAACCGGACGGCGGGGAAGCGGCCGGGAATACTGACGGTACGGAGTTCCGGAAGGCCGCGGACGAAAGCGCTGAGGGAAACGCCGAGGATCATCTGGACGAAAGCGCAGAGGGAAACACCGCGGATCATTTGGACGAAAGCGCAGAGGGAAACACCGCGGACCATTTGGATGAAAGTGCAGGGGAAAACTCTGCTGACGGCGCAGACGGCAAAGCTGCCGAAACCGCAGCTGACAGTGCGGCCGCGGAAAAGGACACCGGCCTTCGCATCCGCCGTGTGATCACGAAGCCGTTTCCGAGATTTATGATCCCGGAGCCGAGAATCAGCATGGTCTATTACAGCAAGGCGGCGGAAGCCGGTATCGTCGCTGCGATGGAGAAGATCGGAAAACACTGCCGGGAGGGACGTCTCATTCCGGTTGATATCGAAGGTTTTCTCCTGTGGGCCAGAAAATGCGCTTCCCTCGGAAACGCATGGGGGCTCTGCGAGATGGGACTGTACAGTCGCGAAAAGGGAGACGATGAGGCTGCATTCCGCTATCTGGAGGCGGCGGAGATTCAGGGAGATCCGAGAGCATTCTATCCGCTCGGCATGTACTATCTGGAAGGCAAGGTGACGGAGAGGGACCTCGATAAGGCGGTTTCCTGTCTGGAAAAGGCCGGAAAGATGAACGATAATCGAAGTTTTATGGCGCTCGGCAATCTGTTCTATCAGGATATTCTGGTGGAGCGAGATGACGGAAAAGCCTTCTACTGGTACAGCAAGGCGTACGGAGACGGATACGGTGAGGCGGCACTCGCACTCGCGCATCTCTATCTTCGGGAGACGGAGTATCAGGACAATGAGAAAGCCGTCCGGCTTCTGGAAGAGGCAGGCGCGGCGGTCGATCCGGCGGTTTCCTCGGAGGCCAATCTGATGCTGGGCAACATTTTCCGCGACGGACTCACCGGAATTCAGGATCCGGTCCGTGCGGTATATTTCTACGAGACCGGCGCAAAGACCGGCAATCCGGAATGCATGGAGCTGGCCGCAACGATGTACTATCAGGGAGAGGACGGCCTCGAGCCGGATTACGATAAGGCATTCTACTGGCTGAACCTCTGCGAACTGAACGGAACACTCCAGTCCTGCTCCAAACTTGCGACACTCTACCTGGAAGGCTGGGGATGCGAAGCCAATGAAGAACGGGCAAAAGAACTGTTCGAGAAAGCTTCACGGACCGAATACGACGGATATGCCTTTTATATGCTGGGAAAAATCGCGGAGCAAAACGGCACGCCGGAGGATCTGGAATATGCGGTGCGGATGTATGACACCGCGATTGATATGGGATATTCGGAAGCATCCAGGCGGCTGTCCCATTTCCGCAAAACGATCTTCGGACACTGGAAGGTGACCCGGTGAGAGAGCGGAAATCCGGAACTTCTGTTCCGGACGCGGTGCAGAAAACACCGGCCGGTCGGAGAACTTCCGGTTATCGGAGCAAGCAAAAAGAGTTATACTTCATCAGTAGAAAGTTGTGAATCAATACGCTATAATACATGGTATTGCAAAAAGGTGGTGTCCGGGCATTCGGCCCGGATGGTTGCTGAGTGAAAGTTTATGGAGGAACTCATATGGGAATTCTGTATAACAGTACAAGAGGCGGAGAAAAAGGTGTTACGGCATCCCAGGCTATTCTGAAGGGCCTTGCGGATGACGGCGGACTCTTCATGCCGGATTCATTTCCGACACTGGACAAGACACCGGAAGAACTCTCCAAAATGACCTATCAGGAGACCGCGTATGAGGTCATGAAGCTTTTCCTCACCGATTTCACCGAAGAGGAACTGAAGCACTGCATTAACGGTGCCTATGATTCCAAGTTCGACACCGAGGACATCGCGAAGCTGACGTATCTGGTGGACGAGGCGTATTATCTGGAGCTGTATCACGGCAAGACCATCGCGTTCAAGGACATGGCGCTCTCGATTCTTCCGTATCTGATGACGACCGCCGCGAAGAAAAATCATGCGGACAAGGAGATCGTGATTCTGACCGCGACCAGCGGCGACACCGGAAAAGCGGCGATGGCAGGTTTTGCCGACGTTCCGGGAACCCGCATTATTGTATTTTACCCGAACGGCGGTGTCAGCCGAGTGCAGGAGCTTCAGATGCTCACACAGAAGGGCGACAATACCGCGGTTGTCGGCATTGACGGCAATTTTGACGATGCCCAGAGCGGCGTAAAGAATATCTTCAACGACCGCGCGTTCGGCGAGAAACTGGCGGCGGCAGGCTTCCAGCTCAGCTCTGCGAACTCCATCAACATCGGCCGACTGATTCCGCAGGTTGTCTACTACGTTTACGCTTACGCGAAAATGCTGGCGGATGAGGGCATCAAGAGCGGCGAGAAGATCAACATCTGCGTTCCGACCGGCAATTTCGGCAATATCCTTGCCGCTTATATCGCAAAGCAAATCGGTCTTCCGGTGGGAAAACTGATCTGTGCGTCCAACGACAACAAGGTTCTCTATGATTTCTTCACCACCGGCACCTATGACCGCAATCGTGATTTCATTCTGACCAGCTCTCCGTCCATGGACATCCTGATCTCCAGCAATCTGGAGCGACTCATCTATCTGTCCTGCGACTGTGACTGCGCTAAGACCGCAGAGCTCATGAAAGAACTTTCGGAGACCGGAAAGTATACCGTTACGGACAGCATGCGCGAGAAGATGTCGGATTTCATCGGCGGATATGCTTCTCAGGAGGAAAATGCCGCAGAAATCCACCGCGTAGCCGAGACCGGATATGTGATCGATACCCATACCGGCGTTGCGTCCTGCGTATATCAGCAGTACCGCAAGAGAACCGGCGACCGCACCAAGACCGTGATCGCGTCCACCGCAAGTCCGTATAAGTTCGCGAGAGCCGTGATGTGCGCGATTCTCGGCGACGGAGAAAAGGACAAGGATGACTTTGAACTCATCGATGACCTTCACAATTTCAGCAAAGTGGAGGAGCCGCAGGCCATCGCGGAGATCCGCAATGCGGAGATCCGTCACAACAGAAAGTGCACTCCGCAGAACATGGAAGAGACGGTTGCGGAGATCCTTGGTATGTGAGGGTTTCTTCGTCATACTGTAGGGAAAGCGTAAGTATATCGTCAGAAATAATATGATATAATAAAAGCGGAGATATACGCGGGACGTGTATCCCCGCTTTTTGTAGCAAAAGACCGGCGAGCGGCTGCCGTGCTTGCACGGGCAGACATTAGCCGGTCGCAAGAACATGGAGCACGGTGTGCGGAATGTTCGCTTGCGAAGACGAGTAAGGTGATGAAATCACCGCACTCGAGCAAAAGACCGGCGAGCGGCTGCCGTGCGGAATGTTCGCTTGCAGATCAGGCGGGAATCAGTGAACCGCTTCGTTTATAACAAGGGGACTGTTACGGTTCCGGGGGGAGAAAGAAGGGGTAATATGCGCTATCCGAAACAACTGGTGGTTCTGAGTACAGCCGCAGCAATCGGCTTCGGCGTTTTTGCGGCAGGGCCGGCAATGCACAGCATTGCGGCACCCACCACATTGCAGGAAGGCTGGGTAAAAGAGAACGGAAACTGGTATTACCGTAAATCCGACGGTTTTTACTATAAGGGCTGGATCCAGGTTGGCAAGAAGTACTATTACATGAATCAGGACGGTGCGATGCAGACCGGCTGGCTTCGCTACAATAACAACTGGTACTATCTGAATACCGACGGAACCATGCGGACCGGCTGGCTTCACCTGAACGATGCCTGGTATCATCTTGCGGACGACGGCAAGATGCAGACGGGCTGGACCGAGATCGACAAGTCCTGGTACTATTTCCACTCGGCGGGCAATATGCAGACCGGCTGGAAACAGCAGGGAGAGAAGAAATGGTATAACCTTGGCGACGACGGTAAGATGAAGACCGGCTGGACCAAGATGGATGACAAGTGGTATTACTTCAGCAAAGAGGAGAATTCCCTCGGACTGATGCAGACCGGCTGGCAGAAGATCGATGGCGTATACTACTATCTGGATGATTCCAAGGGCGTGATGCTGACCGGCTGGCTTCAGGATTCCAACGGAAAGTACTATTACATGAAAGCCTCCGGCGGAATGGCGACCGGCTGGCGCCAGATCGATAATTCCTGGTACTACTTTGACACCAACGGACATATGATGACCGGATGGATCAAGATCGAGGACAAGTATTACTATCTGGATACCAACAACGGAAAGATGTATGCCAATACCAGTGTCACGATCGACAATGTGACCTATAACTTCAACGCATCCGGTGAATACACCTCTCAGAGCAAGGGAAGCGGACAGAGCAGTCAGACGACACCTGGCGGCGGTACCGTGTCCTCATCGGTTTCCCAGACAGCACCGGGCGGAAGTTCCTCGGATTCTTCTTCCGGTGGACCGGCGGGAACGACATCCTCTCAGAGCAGTCCGGGCGGAAGTTCTTCCGGTGTGTCACAGAATGCTCCGGGATCGACCTCTTCATCTTCCGAGAGCGCCCCGGGTGGATCTTCATCCTCCTCGTCTTCCTCTTCCGGAACGACGCAGAGCGCTCCAGGCAGCGTACAGCACTGGAATTAAGGATAAGACCGGATTCCGATCATTCGAAATACAATCAGAACAGACGGCAGGCATGGCGGTTTTCGCCAAGCCTGCCGTCTGCTGTTTGTCGTCTGCCGTCTGCTGTTTGTCGTCTGCCATATGCTGCCTGTCGTCTGCTGTTTGCTGTCTTCTGTTGGGATCCGGATGCGGCAGACGCGCCGGAAAGAGTGAATGTTTCATAAAAACGTTGAATAAATGTTAATAAACGATGATATAATAATAAAAATGATTTTATCACTAATGGGTGTACTTACCCGAAAAAACTTAAGACGGATTTTTTCGGGGGGGGGGGTAATTAATGTATTATTCGATTATCGGAGTTTTAGCATCGATTAT
Organism: [Clostridium] aminophilum; assembly: GCF_900101295.1. Classification (GTDB taxonomy): domain Bacteria; phylum Bacillota; class Clostridia; order Lachnospirales; family Lachnospiraceae; genus Clostridium_R; species Clostridium_R aminophilum_A. The sequence continues at coordinate 39,638 of NZ_FOIL01000012.1, forward strand.
TCTCTTGATTGAAAATCAGGATATTCTGTTTGGCCGCGGTCAGGCCTATACCAAGCGGCCATGGAACATATACCGGCGCTTTCTGATTGCGGTTTTTCTGTATTATCTCACGGATGTTTTCTGGGGGGTTATCGAAGAACGGAAGATTCCGCCCCTTTTGTTCGCGGACACCTCCGTATATTTCATTGCCATGGCGGCGGGAGTGCTGCTGTGGACACAGTATATTGTGGCATATCTGGATGAAAAGACGAAGCTGGTCGGCTTTTTTGTTCAGGCGGGAAGAATGATTGCCGTTCTGGTCACGGTAATAACCCTGGTCAATCTGTTCCACCCCATACTCTTCCGGGTGGATGAGAACGGTGTATATTATCCGCTTTCGTTCCGGCATGTGCTTTTATTTTTGCAGATCGGGCTGGTGGTTACGCTTTCCGTATACGCATTTTCCACGATTCTTCGCCGTGGTCCGGATATGAATTTCAGAAAAGGAAAACGGTACCGGACGCTGGGGCTGTTTGGGATGATTATGGCAGGATGCCTGCTTGGTCAGCTGTTTTTTCCGTATCTTCCCTTCTACGCCGTCGGATATATGCTTGGGACCTGTCTTCTGAGAGCCATCATTATCTCGGATGAGAAGGAGGAGTTCCGAATCAGGCTGGAAAATGCATATGAGGAGGTGAAAGGCTCCAATGCGGTTTATTCCAGAATTTCGCAGGCGCTTGCCCACGGATATATGGACCTGGTATACGTGAATCTGGATACCGAAGAGTACACGGAGTATCGTCAGGGGCAAGAACGGAACGGGATGATGGAAGTCCACCGTGGTCATAATTTTTATGAGGAACTCCGGGAGAAAGTCAATAAGTTCGTATATCCGGAAGACCGCGCCGAATTTCTCAGAATTATGGAACCGCAGCGTCTGATTGAGCGCATGGGACGGAACGGGACCATGGTACATACCTGCCGTCTGGTGGACAATGTCGGACCGCAGTATGTCGGTGTGAGAGTGACTCACATGGAAGATCAGGATAATGTAATCGTCATCGGCGTGACGGATATCGACGAACAGATGCAGCAGAGGAGGATGATTGAGCGGATTAAAGAAGAGCAGACGGCGTATGCGCGGCTCAAGGTGCTGATGGGAGGATATCTCTGTATTTATATTGTGGATCCGGTGCATGGCTATTACCGGGAATACAGCACGACAGAAGCTTTTCAATCGCTGAAACTCTCCAAATACGGGATGAATTTCTTCGACACGACGCATGATCTTGCATATTCGTTTGTTCATCCGGAAGATCTTAACCGGTTTCTGGCGCTTTTCAGCAAAGAACACATTCTGGCAGAGATCGAGAAGGATGGAATGTTTACTCTGAGCTATCGGATGCTGATTGAAGACCGTATCGTATATGTTCAGACAAAGGCGGCAATGGTGGATGAGCCGGAGGGAAAACGGCTGATTGTCGGTATCGGCGATGTCGATGCCCAGGTAAGGCGTGAGGCACAGTACGCGGAACATCTCGCGCAGGCGAAGAGTGAGGCGATGCAGGATGCCCTCACCGGCGTGAAGAATAAGCATGCCTATCTGGAAGCGGAGAAGAGTCTGAATCACCGGATCGACGACGGTTCCAGCCCGGCATTTGCCGTGGTGATTCTGGATCTCAATGATCTGAAGAAAGTGAATGATGAGCAGGGACATCAGGCAGGCGATCAGTATCTCAGAGATGCGTGCCGGATTATCTGTAATGTTTTCAAGAAAAGTCCGGTATACCGCATCGGCGGTGATGAATTCGCCGTGATTGCCCAGAACGATGATTATGGAAACATCGATGCACTGATGGAAGTGATGAATGTGCATAATGCAGAGGCGGTGAAAAACGGCGGAATTGTGATTGCATGCGGTATGTCCCGGTTTGATCATGACAGCAGTGTAGCGGCGGTCAACGGGCGCGCGGATCAGCTCATGTATGAGAATAAGCGGATTCTGAAAGAGCAGCAGTCCGGTATGCAGATGCCCTCCGGTGAAAACAGGGAAGCCGGGAGTGAGGAACCGAGGGAAAACGGCGAAAATGAGCCGAAGAAAACCGAAGAACAATGAGATGGTCATAAGATGAAAACGAAAAATCCCCTGCGGGACCGATGACGGATGAGCCGGTATCGATCCCGCAGGGGATTTCTTTTGGTATAGGAGTTTTCCGGGGACGGGAAAGGGATGATTACATCATCTTTCCGAGGATCTCGTTACTTCTCTTGATGAAGCTGGTCATTCTCTCCGGAGTCAGGGTTCCGTGACTGAGCTCGGCCAGATCATAGAGCTGCTCGCAGAAGAGATTTACATTTTCACTGTCCTTGTTTTCCAGGACATATTTTACCAGTTTGTTTTCGCTGTTCAGAATGAGGGTTTCCGCCTGCTGGGCGAACATAGAGGTATCCATGCCGCCGTTTGCGCTGTACATCTTCATCATGTCATCCATACGTCTGGATTCCTCATCCACCGTGATCATGGAAGACAGGGATTCGTCCTTCAGCTTCTCGACTTTCACTTTCAGACGGTCGTTGGAGAGTGCCTTGCGGAAGACATCGGTCAGAGTCTTCTCGTTCTCCTCCAGGACCTTCTTGTCATCCTCGGAAACTTCACCCTTCATGGTGTCATTCAGGTCGGCGTCGACGCGGATGAACTTCAGGTTCTCGTTCTTCTGCTCCAGGTTGGAGATGAACGGGCTGTCGATCGCAGTCGGCAGGATGACCGCATCCTGCTTCGCCTCACGGAACATATTGATGTACTGGCTCTGCTCCTTCACGTCGGTGGCGTAGAAGATCTTGTTTTCGTGGTTCTCCTTCTTTGCCTCTTCCATCAGATCCTTCAGAGTCAGGTACTTGTTGTCGAGATTCTTGAAAATGATGTAGTCATTCATCTTCTCGGCGAACTTCTCATCGCGCAGGCAGCCGTACTTGATGAACGGAGCGATGTCGTCCCAGTATTTCTCGTAGGACTCACGGTCTGTCTTGCACATGCCGGAGAGCTTGTCAGCGACCTTCTTGGTGATGTAGTCGGAGATCTTCTTGACAAAGCCGTCATTCTGCAGTGCGCTTCTGGATACATTCAGCGGCAGATCCGGGCAGTCGATGCAGCCCTTCAGAAGAAGCAGGAACTCCGGGATGACTTCCTTAATGTTGTCGGCGATAAATACCTGATTATTGTAGAGCTTAATGGTTCCCTCCGCTCTCTCGTACTCGAGATTAACCTTCGGGAAGTAGAGAATACCCTTCAGGTTGAACGGATAATCCATGTTCAGGTGGATCCAGAACAGCGGCTCACGGTAGTCACGGAATGTCTTGCGGTAGAATTCCCTGTACTCCTCGTCGGTGCACTGGCTCGGGGTTTTGTTCCACAGCGGATCGGTATCGTTTACCGGAACCGGTCTCTTCAGGATCTTGTATTTTTCTTTCTTCGGAGAAACTTCCACGGTCTCTTTTGTGCCGTCTTCCTTCTCTTTCTCCTCGGTCTTTGCCTCTTCAATGACCGTCTCGATCACTGTGTCCTTATCGGTGAGTTCGTCCTTCTCGATCTCCTCGTACTGCGGCTCGGCGTCTTCATTGATCAGGAACACGCGGATCGGCATAAAGCTGCAGTATTTGTCCAGAACTTCCTTTGCGCGGTATTCGTTGCAGAATTCCACGCTGTCCTCGTTCATGTGGAGAACAATCTTTGTGCCGACGGTCTCTTTGTCACCGTCTGCCATGTGGTATTCCGTGCCGCCGTCGGACTCCCAGTGAACCGCGGAAGCACCGTTCTGATAGGAGAGGGTGTCGATGGAAACCGTGTCCGCTACCATAAATGCGGAGTAGAAGCCGAGACCGAAGTGACCGATGATCTGATCTTCATTGGCTTTGTCCTTGTATTTCTCCAGGAAATCCTTTGCGCCGGAAAAGGCGATCTGATTGATGTACTGCTCCACCTCGTCCATGGTCATGCCGAGACCGTTATCCTCGATGGTGATGGTCTTGTTCTTCTGGCTGACCGATACCGTTACTTTGTAATCCGGGTCCGCCGGCTCGGTGTATTCGCCCATCAGAGCGAGTTTTTTCAGCTTGGTGATTGCGTCGCATCCGTTGGATACGAGCTCACGATAAAAGATATCGTGGTCGGAGTAGAGCCACTTCTTGATAATCGGGAAAATGTTTTCGCTGTTGATCGATAAGCTTCCGGATCTTTCTGCCATGTTCTTACATCCTTCTTTCTCTATGCTTTTCCGGGAGGAATCCCGGTTTCTGTTTATACAACACCACATATTTTAGTACGGGGGAGATGGAAAGTCAATAGCACTCGTTTAAAGTGAGTGCTAATAGCCCGGAGGAGCAGATTCACTCTTGTTTTTCGGGAAAACTGTGCTATAGTACAACGTATACATACTTTAACATTTAAAAGCGTTAAAACGATTTGGAAAGGACAGCCGATATGAAGCTTCAGGTCAATGTACCCGGAAAAGAATATGAAATCCTCTGTGAACGCGGTCTTCTGGACCGGGTGGGAGAGCATCTCAGGGAGCTTCTCTCCGGGCAGTTCTGCGCGATCGTCACTGACTCCAATGTCGGTCCGCTCTATGCGGAACGTGTGGTGAAAAGTCTTGAGAGTGCAGGATTCCGCGCCGAAGTGATTACCGTTCCGGCGGGGGAAAAAAGCAAGAACCCGGAGATGCTCCTGAATCTCTGGAATGAGCTGACAGAGAGGGGAATCACGCGGTCTGATACGGTCGTTGCACTCGGCGGCGGCGTGGTCGGCGATCTGGCCGGTTTTGCGGCGGCTTCCATCCTGCGCGGAGTCCGCTTTGTTCAGATTCCAACCTCGCTTCTTGCACAGGTCGACTCCTCGGTGGGCGGAAAAGTCGCCATCGATCTTCCGGCCGGCAAAAATCTCGCCGGGGCATTCTGGCAGCCGGCGGCCGTTTTCATTGACCCGGATTGTCTGGACACGCTGAGTGACCGCGTCTTCAATGACGGAATGGGTGAAGTGATCAAATACGGGGCAATCCGGGACCCGGAGCTGTTCGCACAGCTTGACCGCGACGGCGGACGGGCAGGAGTGATGAGCCATATCGGCGACGTCATTCTCCGGTGCTGCGATATCAAGCGGGCGACGGTGGTCGAGGACGAACTGGACAACGGGGGTGCCCACGGCGGACGCCTCGTTCTGAATTACGGGCACACCTTCGGGCACGTTTATGAGCAGACCTACGGTTTCGAGACCTACACTCACGGGGAGGGCGTGGCAGCCGGCATGGTGACGGCGGCTCGGATCGGCGAGAAGATGGGAATTACCCCGGCGGGAACGGCGGACCGGATCTGCGCGGTGCTGAAAAAATACGATCTTCCGTGTGAGATCCGCGTGACCGAGGAAGAGGTGCGGCGCACCATCGGCAAGGACAAAAAGAACCGCGGGGCAAAGATACACTTTATTTATCTGAAGGAACTCGGAGACGGAGAAGACCGGTTTATGCCGACGGAGGAACTGATCCGATCGTTATATAATTGACAGACTTCTTTTGCATTTTCTTCGAAATTGTTATATAATCACTCTATCTCAGTGTTTTGCAGTTGCACCGATGGACTGCACTTCCAATGATAAGGAGGAAATATTCATGCTCGTTAATGCAGCAGAGATGGTCAAAGCAGCGAATGAAGGCCATTACGCAGTAGGTCATTTCAACATCAACAACCTGGAGTGGACAAAGTCCTGTCTTCTGGAAGCGGAAGCAAAGAAGGCTCCGATCATCCTCGGCGTTTCGGAAGGTGCCGGTAAGTACATGGGCGGCTTCAAGACCGTATCCGCTATGGTACATGCCATGGTTGGAGAGCTTGGCATCACGGTTCCGGTTGCGCTTCATCTTGACCACGGAACATATGAGGGCTGCTATAAGTGCATTGAGGCTGGATTTACATCGATCATGTTTGATGGTTCCAAGTATTCTTTCGAGGAGAATCTTGAGAAGACCAAAGAACTTGTCAATGTTGCACATCACCTCGGAATGTCCATCGAGGCAGAGGTCGGTGCAATTGGCGAGAACGGAGTTTCCAACAAGGGTGAGTTCGCAGATCCGGAAGAGTGTGCAAAGATCGCGGAACTCGGCGTAGACTTCCTTGCAGCGGGAATCGGCAATATTCACGGAAAGTATCCGGCAGACTGGGCTGGTCTCAGCTTTGAGACTCTCGATGCGGTCAAGAAGGCGGTAAAGGGTCTTCCGCTGGTTCTTCACGGCGGTACCGGAATTCCGGATGAGCAGATCCAGAAGGCAATCAGCCTCGGCGTTGCAAAGATCAATGTCAATACGGAGTGTCAGCTGTACTTCCAGGAAGCTACCCGCAAGTACATCGAGGAAGGAAAAGACCTTGAGGGCAAGGGATATGATCCGAGAAAACTTCTTCTTCCGGGTGCAGAGGCAATCAAGGAGATTGTCGGCATCAAGATGGATATGTTCGGCATTTCCGGAAAAGCATAATAAAAGTTCGATGGATTCGGCATGCGGCGGGGAAACCTGCGGCATGCCGTTTTTGTGCGCAGACATTGAACTCAGGCCCGCGCCTGCACGGGTCACTGGCAGCTGCCGCGGAATGCCGGAAATCCGGGAGGTGTGATTCGCCCCGCCGGGGCAAAAGGCCGGAGGCGGCCGCGCCTGCAGGAACCGCCATGAATGAGATGAATGATTCCGAACATCGAATTGAATTTTTTTGACATTTTTGGTATAAATATAAAGAATTTTACAGAGTAACCCGATTACCGCGCCCCGCCGGAGCTGCAATTCCGGCAGTCAGGAAGCAGTTATATGAAAGAAAACAACATCAATGTTCCTGCATTATTCGGAGAGAATGTATTTAATGACGATGTCATGAAAGAGAGCCTTCCGAAGGCTGTATACAAGAAACTCCGCCGCACCATCGATGAGGGCACCGATCTGGACCCGTCCATCGCGGACATCGTTGCCGAGGCCATGAAGAACTGGGCGATCTCTCACGGAGCAACCCACTACTCTCACTGGTTCCAGCCGCTGACCGATGTCACCGCGGAAAAACACGATTCTTTCATCTCCGTACCGGATGAAAAACGACATGTCATTATGGAGTTTTCCGGGAAAGAGCTGATTCGCGGTGAACCGGATGCCTCCTCGTTTCCGTCCGGCGGACTTCGTTCCACCTTCGAGGCGAGAGGATATACTACATGGGACTGCACGTCCCCGGCCTTCCTTCGCTATGACGCGCAGGGACCGACCCTCTACATTCCGACCGCATTCTGCTCTTATACCGGTGAAGCGCTGGATAAGAAGACACCGCTTCTGCGGTCTCTGCAGGCGATCAATACGCAGTCACTTCGTATTCTCCGCCTGTTCGGCAACACCACATCCCATCGCGTGTATGTGTCGGTGGGACCGGAGCAGGAGTATTTCCTGATCGATAAGAAGCAGTATCTGAAGAGAAAAGACCTGATCTACACCGGTAGAACGCTGTTCGGCGCGAACCCGGCAAAGGGCCAGGAGATGGATGACCATTATTTCGGCGCGATCCGTCCGAGAGTCGGCGCGTTCATGAAAGAGGTCAATGAGCGCCTCTGGAAACTCGGTGTTCCGGCGAAGACACAGCACAATGAGGTTGCACCGTCCCAGCATGAGCTGGCACAGATCTATGAGGAGGCGAACCTCGCACAGGATCACAACCAGCTGGTAATGGAGACCATGAAGCGTGTCGCTGAGGATCAGGGCCTGATGTGCCTTCTGGCAGAGAAGCCGTTTGCCGGCATCAACGGTTCCGGTAAGCACAACAACTGGTCCCTTTGCTCTGATGACGGCATCAATCTCATTGATCCGGGAAAGACGCCGCATGAAAACATGCAGTTTCTTCTGGTTCTCGGCTGTATCCTGAAAGCGGTTGACCGCCATGCCGATCTTCTGCGTCAGTCCGCTGCCGTTCCGGGCAACGACTGGAGACTGGGCGCCGCGGAGGCGCCGCCGGCGGTAATCTCTGTCTTCCTGGGTGAGCAGCTCGAGGACGTCATTGACCAGCTCTGCAGCACCGGTGAGGCCACCGGCTCCAAGCAGGGAAGAATCATGAAGACCGGTGTCAACACACTGGCGGACTTCACCACCGATGCGACGGACCGCAACCGTACGTCGCCCTTTGCATTTACCGGAAACAAGTTCGAGTTCCGTATGGTCGGTTCTTCGGCGTCGATCTCCGGCCCGAACGTTGTGCTGAATACCATCGTTGCGGAGGCGTTCCGTGAGGCGGCGGATGTGCTGGAAAAGGCAGACGACTTCCAGCTTGCACTTCATGACATGATCAAGAAACTCTTCCTCGATCACCGCCGCATTATATTCAACGGCAACGGATATTCGGAAGAGTGGCTGAAAGAGGCGGAGAGAAGAGGTCTTCCGAACTATAAGGCCGGCATTGAGTCTGTTCAGGCACTGACCACCGACAAGGCGATTCAGCTGTTTGAGTCCTTCGGCGTTTATTCGAAGGTCGAGCTGATGAGCCGCGCGGAGATCGAATACGAGATTTACGCAAAGACCGTGAACATCGAGGCTACCGCGATGCTGAACATCGCGGGCAAGGAGATCATTCCGGCGGTTGTAAAATACACGACCCGCCTTGCGGATTCCATCAACAGCGTCCGCATGGCATGCCCGGAAGCCGATATCAGCGCGCAGCTTGAACTTCTGAAGGAGACGTCCGGCCATCTCAGCGAGATGAGAAAGGCACTCCATGTGCTCCGAGATGAGACGGCCGCGGCAAGCGGAGTTACGGATGCGAAGGAGAGAGCGTTTGCGTACCTGCGGAAAGTTGTTCCGGCAATGCAGGCACTCCGCACGCCGGCCGACAAGCTGGAAATGATGTGCGACAAGGATCTGTGGCCGTTCCCGAGTTACGGTGATATGCTGTTCGAAGTATAAAACGGCGGGGACAGTCTCTGACGGAGTCTTACCTAACCGGAGGAATCCGTCGGAAAATGCAGCGGAGCGAAACGCGCTTCGTGCCAACCGAATATAACAGGCCGGCGGAGTGCTTTCGGGCGCTTCCCGGTCTGGTTTTTATTTCATAGGAAATTTCTTCGAAATTCCCTATGAAACAAAAACGCTCCGCGGACTTTGTTACAGAAAAGAGAAGTATCATGCAGAAATATTTTGATATCAACGAGGGCGGATTCAGTATCCGGTGCAAGATCTATTTTCAGAAAGAGATCCGGGCCGTGAAAAATGTTGTCATTGCGACCTACGGCTTCGGCGGAAATAAAGACAACAAGGCATCCGAAAAATTTGCGGACCGGATCATTAGCAAGTACAAGAATTATGCGGTGATCTGCTTCGACTGGCCGTGCCACGGCAAAGACGCCCGCAATAAGCTGATTCTGGACGAGTGTCTGACCTACCTCCGTCTGGTGGGCCGGTACGCCAGAAAAGAGCTCGGCGCGGAGCATCTCTATAATTATTCTTCTTCGTTGGGAGCCTACCTCACGCTCCTTCTTCTGGCGGCGGACGGAAAGGGCGATTATGACCGCATGGCGTTCCGTTGTCCGGCGCTGCGGATGTACGATTCATTTGCGGCCGGGATCACGGAGGATGATTGGGATAAGCTTCGAAAGGGAAAGGAAATTCTGCGGGGGTATGACCGCAAGATCAAAATCACGCAGGAATTTCTGGACAGTTTAAAAGAAAATGATGTTATGCAGAAGGATTATATGGATTATGCGGATCAGATTCTGATGATTCACGGAACCAAGGATGAGATGGCGCCGATCTCCGTCACGGAGGAATTCTGCGAAAACAATGTGGTGGAACTGATCCCGGTGGAGAATGCGGACCATCCGTTCTCCAACCCGGATTATATGGATTTTGCGATCGGAAAGATCATCGAATTCTTCGCACCGGGGCCTGTGGGGTCACAAGGCTCCGGCGGCTGACGTGATAGCGGGAGGAACCCGCAAAGGATGTTTCGGACCGTTATGCACGGTCTGCGCTGATTTCATCGTCTGTCTTATCCGCGTCCGGTACAGAACGTCCGGCACGGAGACGGGCGCAGATTCCGCCGATGACAAAGCCGGCGATGGTCGGAAGAAGCCAGCCGAAACCGTCCGCAAAGAACGGAAGATTTGCCTCGAGGAAGTCCAGTATGCCGCCAAGGTTTGCCGCTGCGATCCAGTCGGCCGGAAGGGCGCGGAGGAAGTCGAAGACGGAACTGATCACGGCTGCGGTCATCATTCCGAGACGGATCTCCACCGGGAAAGGAACGATATGTCCGGCCACGGCAAGAACGATCAGGGTGATGGCGATCGGATAGAGCATCATCAGAACCGGAAGAGAGATTTTGATGATGGAGGACAGTCCCGCGTTCGCGATGACAAAGGTGATCGTGGAGAAGAGGATCGCCCATTTCTTATAGGAAAGCACGCCCGGGAACATTTCCACGAAGCAGGACGAGCAGCTGGTAACCAGCCCGATGACGGTCTTCAGGCAGGCGAAGAAGACGATGCCGGCCAGAAGAAGCGCGCCATATCCGTGGAAATAGTAGGATGCAATGTCGGAGAGAACCGCGCCGCCGTTATCGGAAAGGGCGGCGAAGCCACGGCTTCCGGCTCCGGCGAGAGCGACAAGGACATAGATGAATGCCATGAGCAGGCAGCTCAGAATTCCGGCCCGAACCGTGTTTTTGGCTACGGCTGACGGATCGGTTACGCCGCGGCTGCGGACAACGTTGATGACAACGATGCCGAAGGCAAGGCCGGCCAGCGCGTCCATGGTGTTGTATCCGTCAAGGATTCCCTGTGCGACCGCATTTGCGCTGTATGCGCCGACCGCCTCGAAGGAAGCGATGCTTCCGGCCGGATGAGTCAGCGCGGTGATGAGAAGGATGCCGAGAACCACGAAAAAGATCGGGTTCAGAATCCGGCCGATCCAGGTCAGGATGTTGCCCGGCTTTAAGGAGATCGCCAGAGTCAGAACGTAGAACAGGAGAGAGAACAGAAACAGTCCTGTCTGACTGCTCATTCCCGCCGGAAGGATCTGGCGGATGCCGACCTCATACGGAACGGTCACGCATCGCGGGCAGGCAAAGAACGGTCCGATGGCGAGATAGAGCGCGCAGGTAAATGCGTACGCAAAGCGGTCGCCGATCCGTTTCCGGCACAGGTCGCGCAGACCTTCGGAGCCGGTGATTCCGATGGCGATGACGCCGAGGAGAGGCATGCCGACGCCCGTGACGAGAAAACCCGCAAGGGCCGGAAGGACGGCGGATCCCGCCATCTGTCCCATGTAAACCGGGAAGATCAGGTTGCCGGCACCGAAGAACAGGCCGAACAGCATACTGGTCAGGGAGAGGGTCTCTCCGAACGTCAGGTTTTGTTTCATGATAAAGCCTCCTGATATGATTTGGTAGAATAGTAACAGTGTATCAGAGGAATGGAAAATAGAAAAGTGTATTGAGATTTCGCGTAGAGAAACAGAAAAAATATTTTTGTTTCCCTACGCGAAATTTTGCGTTATAATCCGGACAACAGCAGAAAAAAATACGGTTTCGGAGCAAAATGGATATTTATAAGAAACTTTTTTGTTCCGGAAGGAATAAGACGGTTTTCACTCCGAAAGCGGTCGGGGAGAGGAAAGACAGGAGGCACCACGATGACAGAACAGGATGCGGGGAGCCGGATCGGAAGCAGAATCCGGTTCTTCCGGAAATCAAAACATATCACGCTTCAGCAGCTGGCGGACCGGATTCACAAGAGCCGGGCGACGATGTGCAAGTACGAGAACGGAGACATTTCCATCGACGTGAATTCGCTCTATGATATCTGCTGCGCGCTGAATGTACCGATGAACGAACTGATCGACATGCCGCTTCCGGAAAAGGATGATCCGGAGGATATTCTTCCGGGACATACGGACGAAAGCCCGTTCTTTAAATCCAAACGGATGTATTTTTACTTTTATGACGGCCGGTATAATCATCTGAAGGACGGGATCATCAACATCGGTGAGCGGGATCCGAAAACCGGGGATTACAGCTGTACACTGTCGATCTGCATCGTGTCGCCCAGCGGACGCACCAGTGAACTGTTCTACACCGGGAAAGTGATCTACGGCGAGATGCTGATCCGCTTTTCTTTCATCAATTCGTGCAACACTCTGGAGGAGGCGCTGCTCTACATCTTTAATCCGCTGGAGCTGCGGGATGAGACGGTGGGACTTCTGTGCAGCATTTCCACGGCGGATCTGGTTCCCTGCTCGTTCAAATGTCTTCTGACACTCACGCCAAAGGAGCCGACGGAGGATTTCCGGAGCAAGCTTCTCTTTACCGATGCGGAGCTGAAGCGGATGAAGAAGCTGAACCGTCTGCTCGTGACGAATGTGTGACGGCGAAAAACGGCAATTCTTGACAGCGGCACAGGGCATTACTATAATATATCGTATCGAAAACTATGTTACGCGGTTGCGTAATTTTACCAGGAGGCCGTAATGAGCTACAGAATTGTTGGTGACAGCTGTTCCGATCCGACAGAAGCAATGAAACAGGACCCGCACTTCCGCTTTGTCCCGCTGACACTGATCGTCGGAGACACACATGTCACGGATGACGAGAGTTTCGACCAAAAGGCATTTTTAAAACTGGTTGCCGAGAGTCCGGAAGGACCGAAGACCGCCTGCCCGTCGCCGGAGCAGTATCTGAGAGAATTCGAGTGCGATGCGGATATGGTCTTTGCGGTTACCTTATCCAGCAAACTCAGCGGTTCTTATCAGTCGGCGGTTATCGCAAAACAGATGTATGAGGAGCACCACGGAGAGGACAAGAAGATCTTTATCGTGGATGCGCTGTCGGCCGGCTGCGGGCAGACCAATATCTGTCTTCGCCTGCAGGAACTCTGCGAGGAGGGGAAAACGTTTGAGGAGATCGTGGAGGCGATTACCGAATACCGTGACGGGATGAAGACGCTGTTTGTTCTGGAGAGTCTCGATGCGCTCAAGAAGAACGGCCGGCTGACCGGACTTGCTTCCGTGATCGTCACCGTGCTGAATATCAAGCTTGTCATGGCAGGAATCGGCGGAGTGATCCATAAACTCGGTCAGGAGAGAGGAATTGACCGTGCTCTGAAGAAGATGGTCTCGATTGCGGTGAATGAGGGTACGGACTTTGAGAAGAAGCGTCTGTGCATCACAAATGTGAACTGCCGGGAGCGCGCGGAAAAAGTGCGGGATATGCTGACATCCCAGGTAAAATTCCGCGATGCGGTGATCGTGGATGCCGCCGGTGTATCCACGGTATATGCCAGCGACGGCGGAATCATCGTGACGTTCTGATTCTGAGGAAAAGAGCGGGACGGTACGGCGCGGGGAAAGTGCGGTGCGTCCGACGGAGACGGTGAGAATAGAATATACGGAATGAAAAAATGTAAAACATTCCTGCAAAAGAGCTGCGTTCCTGTCCGGGATCCCGGGCGGGGCGCGGCTTTTTCATAGGAAATTTCTCCGAAATTCCCTATGAAATAAAAACGCTCCGCGGACTTTGTTCCTGCCGCAGGAAAGCGCTCCGGATTATTTCGGGACAGAAAAAAATCATATCTGTCTTTCGAATTGACGCACAATGTGGTAATCTTTTAATAGGAGAACCTCCAAAATAAATTCAGGGAGAAGTCCTCTCAAAGAGGGCTTGCACGAAAGGAGAACATTATGCTTCAGATCGATAAGCATGCGGAAGAAAAGGCACTGACACTGGCACTGACGGGAAGACTGGATACGACAACGGCACCGGAACTGGAAGCAGTTGTAAAAGAGAACACCGCCGGGGTGGAAAAACTGGAATTTGACTGCTCCAAGCTGGAGTATATTTCATCCGCAGGTCTTCGTGTACTGCTGGCATCCCAGAAGATCATGAACAAGCAGGGAAGCATGGTCGTACGCAATATTTCGGAAGAAATCCGGGAGATCTTTGATGTGACCGGATTCTCGGATATTCTGACTATCGAGTGATAACCGGCAACGATCCTGAAAAATCCGGACCGCGCAGCAGCGGTTCGGGGGACCTTTGACAAGGGAGCGCTTTCAGACGGCTCCGACGTGAGGGAGGAGGCGATCACGGTGGTAGAGAAACATGAACTGCAGATTGATGCGACGACCGAGAATCTGCAGGCAGTGTTGGATTTTGTGGACGAACATCTGGACAGATTGAATTGTTCTGCGAAAGCCCGTATGCAGATTGATATCGCAGTGGAAGAAATTTTCGTGAACATAGCAAGTTATGCATATTCGCCGGAAACCGGAAAGGCAATTCTGAAAGTAGAATCGGACGAAGAAACCGGAATGGTCCGGATTGCTCTTGCAGACTGCGGGATCCCGTATAATCCGCTGGAGAAGGGGGATCCGGATGTCACTCTGGCAGCAGAGGACAGGGAGATCGGCGGACTCGGAGTTTATATGGTAAAAAAGAGCATGGATGATGTGCTCTATGAGTTTAAGGACGGCTGGAATGTGCTGACGCTGATCAAGCGCTGCTGAGTCCGATATTGCGGAAAGACAGGACGGCATGAGCAAAAATCAATACAAATATGTGAGAATACAGGGAAAAGCGCTTGCGGAGAATACAATGTTTGCCAAGGGCATATTCAGTATGTGCTGGCAGATGATCCGGGATCAGGTGATGGACGGCGAGGATGCGGATCTCTTTCTGGAGATCGACAGCTGGTTTGCGGAGCACCTGCCTTTTCCGCCGCAGTGCAAAAAACAGGAGGCGGTTATCTGCTGGTTTAAGACGGAGAATTCCGAAGAAATGATGAAGATGATCCGACCGGCATTGTGGCTGCTTGACCGGTATTCTCAGCCGTATTATCTCGTCTACACGAATTATCCGGGCGAGATCGTCTATGAGGACCAGTACCAGGTGGCGGCGAAAACCGACGGGATTTTGCAGATCGATAAACTGCAGGAAAACTGGTCGCCGGAGGAGTGACGGGGCTCTTTATTCTGCCGGCAGAGGGCGGAACATTGCCGATTGCAGCACAGAGTACAGAACGAAATAAATAAAGCATCAGTAAGTCGAATGGAAGAGAACAGAGGAAAGAGCAGGAAACAGGATAAGCGGAAAAGCCGGCGCATGGTTTTCGGAATCCTGGCTGTGGGTGCAGCGGTCCTTCTGGCGGCAGGAGCCGCGGGATGGCTTCACCGTCAGGTCAGAGAGGACCGTGAGGCGGCTGCCCGTGTGGCGGATCTTCAGCGGGAGGCTGCCCGGAGTGCGAGAACCGGCCCCGGAGGAGAGACCGGGCTGGCCAGCGAGGTCGACGAGCCCACCGGGAGTGCGGAAGCGGAAGCATCCGGACCGGAAAACGATGCGGAGAGGAATGCTATCGTAATCAACAGCGAGACCGGTTCGGACCGGGAAACGCAGAATGACGGAAGCAACGGCGAACCGGAGCGGATTCTCAGCTTTGCCGGCGATATTTATCTCTCGGATCATGTTCTGAACGCGTACCGCAATGCGGGCGGCATCGGAGGAGTTCTGGATGAAGGGCTGCGCAATGCCATCGCGGCTTCTGATCTTTTTCTTGCAAATGAAGAGTTTCCGTTCAGCGACGGCGGGACGCAGGCGCAGGACAAGCAGTTCACGTTCCGTCTTCCGACGGGGGATGTCCATATCATGAAGGAGATCGGTCTGTCGGCGGTGACACTGGCCAACAACCACATTCTCGATTACGGAGAAGAGGGACTTTCGGATACGCTGAAGACACTGCGGGAAGCGGGTATTCCGTTTACCGGAGCGGGGGCGAATCTGGAAGAGGCGAAAAATCTTCTGATTCTGGAAACCGGAGGAAAGAAAATCGGCGTGATCGCCGCATCCCGGGTTTATCCGGAAGGCGGATGGGCCGCCGGGGCATCGCATCCGGGGGTATTTTCCGCCTATGATCCGTCACCGGTTGTAAAGGCCATCCGGGAGGCAAGGAGCCGGTGCGATTTTCTGATCGTCAGTGTCCATTGGGGACTAGAACGGCATACGGAACCGGAGAAGTACCAGAGAGATAACGGCCATGCCTATATTGACGCCGGCGCGGATCTCGTGGTCGGAAGTCATCCGCATGTTCTGCAGGGAATCGAATTCTATCAGGGAAAACCGATTTTCTACAGTATGGGGAATTTTATCTTCGGAAGCTCCATTCCTTCTACGATGCTGGGACAGGTAGTTTTTTCGCCGGACGGTTCGGTTTCATACCGCGTCATTCCGGCGTCTTCTTCGCATGGATTTACGCATAGGGAAGAGAATGCGGCGGACTTTTACGGATCGCTGCGGGCGCTGTCACCGGGCGTCATGATCGGCGATGACGGAAGCGTGTCGCCGCAGTGACCGGGCGTCATAAACCGGTTTATGCGGAAATGCGTATATTTGAATCAGGCTCAGGAGGGATCGACTATGGCAAACAGCAATCTGATTATCACAATCGAGCGGGAATACGGCAGCGGCGGCCGCATCGTCGGAAAAAAGCTTGCAGAGCAGCTCGGTGCCGGATTTTATGACGATGATCTGATCCGGATCGCTTCGGAGAAGAGCGCGGTCGGCGAACAGTATTTCCGCATGGCGGATGAAAAGGCCGGAAAGAACATTTTCTCCCGTTTCAGCGGTCATCGGATTGACCTCACAGAGCCGTCTCCGGACAGTAATCTTACCAGCCCGGAGAACCTGTTCCGTTTTCAGGCCCAGGTGATGCGCGAACTTGCCGAGCAGGGACCCTGCGTTTTTGTCGGCCGCGCATCGGGATTTATTCTCGATCAGTTTGAAGAGATCGAGCATTTGGTCCGCGTCTTTGTTCTGTCGGACATCGTGACCAGCGTGCAGCGAGTGGTGGAAGTCGATATGGTCGACGAGGAGCGTGCGAAGAAGCGCATCCGCCAGATCAGCCGTGAGCGGAAAGAGTATTACCGCTACTTCACGGACAGCGACTGGTATGACATGAAAAACTATGATCTGACGGTCAACACGACCCGATTTGATCTGGATCAGACGGTGGAACTGATCAAGAATTACATCAGACTGAAAGGGTACATCGAATGAGATATTCGGCAGTGGGCATTCTTGCCCACGTAGATGCCGGAAAGACAACTCTCTCCGAAGCCATGCTGTATGAATCCGGTTCAATCCGGAAGATGGGGCGCGTCGACGACGGCGATGCGTTCCTTGATCATTACAGTCTGGAGAGGGCCAGGGGCATCACGATTTTTTCCAAACAGGCGGTCATCCATGGGGAGAACATGGAGATCACGCTGTTAGACACACCGGGACACGTGGATTTCTCAGCCGAGATGGAGCGCACACTGCAGGTTCTGGACTGCGCGATCCTTGTTATCAGCGGATCGGAAGGCGTTCAGGCGCACACGGAAACGCTCTGGCGGCTCCTGAGAAGATACGGGATTCCGGTGTTTCTTTTTGTCAACAAGATGGATCTTGCAAGGCATTCCAAAGAGGAGATTCTGGACGGGCTGAAAGAAAAGCTGGGCGGGAATTTCATGGACTTTTCGGATGAGGGGAGCAGTGCATTTTATGAGAATGCCGCCACCATCGGCGAGGAGGAGATGGAGGAATTCTTTGAGACCGGGAGCGTGTCCGAGGAGCATATCCGGTCCGGAATCCGGTCCGGGGAGATTCTCCCGTGTATGTTCGGAGCGGCACTGAAAAATGACGGCGTAAAAGAATTCCTGTCCCTGTTGGAGCGGTATGCGCCGGCACCGGAATATGACAGCACGGCTCCCTTCGGCGCGAAGGTCTACAAGATCGAGCGCGACAGCGACGGCAAAAGGCTGAGCTTTATGAAGATTACGGCCGGAAGACTGTCGGTCCGCGATGAGATCGGAGAAGAGAAAGTCAGCGGAATCCGGATCTACTCCGGCGGAAGGTTTGAGGCGGTCACAACGGCGGGGGCCGGACAGATTGCCGCGGTCGTCGGAATCCAGGCGACGCGGGCCGGCATGGGACTGGGAAGCGAAGAGGATTCCGAACTTCCGGTTCTTGAGCCGATTATGACCTACCGGCTGATTCTGCCGGATGAGGCGGATGCCATGAAGATCCTCCCGAAACTCCGTGAGATCGAGGAAGAGATTCCGGAGATGCATATGGTCTGGGATGAGGAAAAAAAGGAGATCCATACGCAGATCATGGGCGCGGTTCAGATGGAGATCCTTCAGAATATCATTCGGGAGCGAACCGGATATACGGTGGAGTTCGGCGGCAGGAGTGTGGTTTACCGTGAGACGATCGCGTCGGCTGTCGAGGGAGTGGGACATTTCGAACCGCTTCGTCATTACGCGGAAGTTCATCTGAAACTGGAACCGGGCGAGCGCGGAAGCGGGGTGACGATCGAGGATGAGGCGGATCTCGACAGTCTCGCCGGAAACTGGCATCGCCTGATTCTGACTCATATTGCGGAGAAAGAACACCGCGGTGTGCTGACCGGAAGTCCCGTGACCGATATCCGCATCACGCTGATGAGCGGACGGGCACATCTGAAACACACCATGGGCGGTGATTTCCGACAGGCGACGTACCGTGCGGTGCGCCAGGGACTCATGGAAGCGGAGACGGTGCTGCTGGAGCCGTATTACCGTTTCCGGCTGGAGATTCCGGACAGCTATGTCGGAAAGGCGATGACCGACCTCGGCCGGATGAGCGCAAAGTTCGATATGCCGGTGATGGAGGACGGAACCGCCGTGATCGAGGGGACCGCGCCGGCATCGGAGATCGACAGCTATCCGGCGGAGGTGGCCGCATCGACCGGCGGAAAGGGAAGAATTGTCTGTACTCCGGCCGGATACGGTGAGTGTCACAACACCGAGGAAGTGGTGCAGGCCAAAGCATATGATCCCGAGGCGGATCTGCGCAACCCGACCGGCTCCGTCTTCTGCACGCACGGGGCAGGCTTCTATGTCCCGTGGGATGAAGTGAAGGATTATATGCATCTGGAGAGCTGTTTCTCGGAGAATTCGGGCCGGCTGCGGAGTGATTCCGAGATCGAAACCGCCGCGGGAAGCGGCATGGGAGAGCGTAACGGCCGGAGAGCAGACGGAAGCGGCCCGGAGGAAATCTTCCTCGGCACGGATGAGATCGATGAGATCATCAGCCGTACCTACCACGCAAACCGGAAAAAGAGCGATGATCTGGGAAGAAACCGGTGGGGTGCAAGAAGAAAGAAAGTTGCGGCCGGTGAGACGGTGATCTCCGCGGCCGGCGTCCGCGGGCCGGGAAATAATGCCGGTGTCCGTGAGTGTGCAGGCGGAAGCGCTGCGGATCCGAAAAACAGTGCAGGCTTCCGCCAAAAAACGGGAAAACCGAAGGTTTCCGAGCGGAAATATCTTCTGGTGGACGGCTATAATGTGATCTTTGCATGGCCGAAGCTGGCGGCGCTCGCGGAAGAAAACATTGACAGCGCCCGGAGCGCCCTGCTGGACATTATGTGCAACTATCAGGGATACACCAATTACTACCTGATCGTCGTATTTGATGCCTACCGCGTGCAGGGACACCGGACGGAATGGTTTGACGACCGCAACATCCATGTCGTCTTTACGAAAGAAGCGGAGACCGCGGACCGGTACATCGAGAGATTTACGCATGAGAACGCGAAACAGTATCATATTACGGTGGCCACATCAGACGGTCTTGAACAGACGATCATCCGCGGTCAGGGCGCGGCGCTGATCTCCTCCCGGGAGTTTGAGGCGGAAGTGAACCGCGTGGAGAATCTGATCCGGACGGAACACGCGGAGAGGAACCTGGTTCAGCAGGGGACAAAGACTTATCTGATGGATCATGTTTCGGACGAGGTGAAGGCGAAGCTGTACGAAAACGGTGAAAACACGGGAAAGTGAGCGAATGATGCGCAAAAATGTTCCGGCGGCTTTAGCCCGCTGTTTGCGTAAAAAAAGGGTCTTGCATCCCGGAAAACACTATGTTATACTTTGTCAAGATATATCGTAACTTATTGGAAGAGTGGGCCGAGCGGTCCACTCTTTCTTGTGTGATGGGAAATTTCCATGATACAACAATTCTTCGCAGGGAAGACCGCCCGAAAGCGGGCAAAGGATGGTGAATTTGTGACAAAAGCAGAAAGCTACATAACAAAAGTTGAGCAATGGCTTGAGCCGCAGCTCGGCCCGATGGGATATGAGCTGGTCGACGTGGAATATGTCAAAGAAGGCGGAACCTGGTATCTCCGCGTATTTGTCGACAAAGAAGGCGGAATCAGCGTGGATGACTGCGAGAATGTCAGCCGGATTATGAATGAATGGCTTGACCGGGAAGACTTTATCTCGGACAGTTACATTTTCGAGGTGAGTTCCCCGGGACTCGGAAGACCGCTGAAGAAGGAAAAAGATTTTGTGCGCAATGAAGGCTCGAACGTGGAGATTCACCTCTACAAGGCGGTGGATGGAAGCAAAGAGTATGAGGGTGTGCTCACCGCATGGGATCCGGATACCGTTACAATAACCATCAACGATGAGAAACTTACATTTGACCGAACGGACATTGCACTGATCCGTCAGTCAATTGATTTTTAAACCGCGGCAGGAGGACAATGGAAAATGAAGAAGAAAGCGAACAGCGCTGTCGACGAGACACAGGAGAGAGAGTCCGCATTCAAGGCAGTCGTTAGCGAACACAATATTGACACCGAGACGCTGATCAATGCGATCAAGGATTCCATTCTCAATGCGATCCAGAAGAACTACGGAAGCATCGAGCATGTCAAGATCGATCTCGCGCCGGGCATGGCAAAACTGAATGTTTACTATGACAAGGTTGTTGTCGAGCAGGTGGATCCGGAAGATCCGACCGGTCAGATCAGCCTTGCGGAAGCAAAGATGAAGGATCCGACGGTAAGAATCGGCGATCATGTTCACATTCCGATTGATACCAAGGGTTTCGGAAGAATCGCAACCCAGAACGCGAAGAGCAAGATGCTGCAGAACATCCGCGAGGCGGAGAGAAGATCTCAGTACGCGAAGTGGTATCAGCTGGAGAAGGATATCGTAAAGGGTACGGTTCAGAGACAGGTAAGAGGCGACTACTACGTCGATCTCGGACACATGGATGCGGTTCTGAAAGAGAACGAGCAGGTTCCGGGCGAGGAGTTCCAGCCGTACGATCCCATTACCCTCTATGTTCTTGAGGTAAAGGATACCAACCGCGGACCGCGCATCACTGTTTCCAGATCTCATCCGGAACTGGTCAAGAGACTGTTCGAGAAGGAGTCTCCGGAAGTGCACGACGGCATCGTGGAGATCCGTGCGATCGCGCGTGAGGCAGGATCCAGAACGAAGATTGCGGTCAGCTCCTGCGATGAGAACGTCGATCCGGTGGGCGCATGCGTCGGACCGAACGGTTCCCGTGTCAACGCGGTTGTAGACGAGCTCTGCGGCGAGAAGATCGATATCATCAACTGGGATGAGAACATCGCTCTTCTGATCGAGAATGCCCTCAGCCCGGCAAAGGTTATTCTGGTTGCGGCCGATGAGGAGGCAAAGGAAGCGCAGGTTATCGTTCCGGATTACCAGCTTTCCCTTGCAATCGGCAAGGAAGGCCAGAACGCGAGACTGGCAGCCAAGCTGACCGGTTACCGCATCGACATCAAGAGTGAGACACAGGCAAGAGAATCCGGACTTCTCGATGAACTTGAGCAGGGCTACGAGGAAGGCTTTGAGGGTTACACCGACGACGAGATTATCGGTGAGGCTGTGGAGGACAGCGAGATCGACGGACAGGCGGAAGAGGAAATTCCGGCTGACGAGAACTGAAAGAAAAGATTCTGAAGGAGGCATTTCCGCCGAAGACCGGCGGAAAACTCCGAAGGAAATCTGCATCGAACGGGAAGTGAAAAATTGAGTACCAGAAGAATACCGCTCAGAAAATGTATCGGCTGCAATGAGATGAAGCCGAAGACGGAACTGATCCGTGTAATACGAAACGCAGAGGGAAATGTGGAGCTGGACGGCACGGGCCGCAAAAACGGCCGGGGCGCCTATCTCTGCAGGGATACTGCGTGCCTTTTAAAGGCGGAGAAGAACAAAGGACTGGAACATTCGCTGAAGATGGCAATTCCGAAGGAAGTCTATGAAGCACTGGAAAAGGAGTTGAATTCACTTGGAAGCGAAGAGTAAGATTCTGAACTTTTTGGGACTTGCGCGCAAGGCAGGAAAGCTTTCGCCCGGCGGGTTCATGACGGAGAAAACCGTTAAGGGGAACAGAGCCTGCCTGGTGCTTGTGTCCGAGGAAGCTTCCGATAATACGAAGAAGTCCTTCCTGAATATGTGTACTCATTATAAAGTTCCCATATATTTATTTGCAGGAAAGGAAGAGCTCGGCGGTGCGATCGGGAAAGAAATGTGCACCACGCTGGCCGTGACGGATCCGGGCTTTTCCAGACAGATCGAAAAGTTACTTATTGAGAACGGAGGTAGTGAGTATGAGGGTAAATGAGTTATCGAAAGAACTCGGAAAGACAAACAAGGAAGTGCTTGAGGTATTGCAGAAGCACAATTTCGATGTCAAGAGTCACGCCTCTAATATTACGGAGGAACAGGCAGCAGTGGTAAAAAAAGAATTTAACGCAGCACCGGCCGCGCCGGCAGCAAAAGAGACAGTCGCTGTCCAGAAGAGCGAGGCAAAGGCTCCGCAGGCGGAAGCGGCAAAACCGGCTGCATCGGAAGAGAATAAAGAGACTGTAAAGCCGAAGAAGAGATTCGCGACGGTATTCCGTCCGCAGAACAGCGTACAGAAGAGCGCACATCCGGGCAGCGGCGCAAAGCGCCCGGCAAGACCGCAGCACGCCGGTGCACCGGCAGCACAGTCTGCGGTACAGGGAGTAAAGGTTTCCGCACAGACCGCGGAGGCGGCAAAGCCGGCGCCGAAGGCAGAGACTCCGGCAGCAGCTCCGCAGGCCGCACCGGAAGCAGCGGCAGCGGCACCGGCACCGAAGAAGGAAGGTCATCAGCCGAGAGTCTTCACCGGTCCGATTTCCATCGGCCGTGATTTCAACAGTGAGGCGAGAAGAACCGAGCTGAATCGCGGAAACATCACCGGCAATGCAAACAGCGATGCAAGAGCGCGCGGTACAAGAGACGGCGGTGCACGTTCCGGCGGCTATCAGGGCAGAAATGACGGCGCACGCTCCGGCGG
>NZ_FOIL01000018.1 GCF_900101295.1 [Clostridium] aminophilum
ACTTCCGGTATGCGGACATGAAAGGCCTGATGGAGGAACTGGACGAGTGGCTTCGCCACAGAATCCGGGCAGTGTATTGGAAACAATGGAAAAAGGTGCGAACGAGGTACAAGATGCTGAGGGCGCTACACTTGCCAGAATGGAAGGTACATGAACTGGCTAACTGTAGAAAAGGCACATGGAGAGCGGCGATGATGCTAAACACAGCGCTTACCAAAACGATAATAGTGGTCAGACTCGGATATCCATCCTTATCAGCCCACTATCTAAAAGTTCGTGTAAACTATTGAACCGCCGTATACCGAACGGTACGTACGGTGGTGTGGAAGGGGAGTGTCAAATCTCCCCTATCCGATTTCGATTACCATTGAAGTCAGGGAGGATGAGTATGAGTTGTATGATCGAAGTCCGGGATGTCTCCAAGACATTTCAGGACAAAGACCGGACCGTACAGGCGCTGAATCATATCAATATCCGGATTGAGGAAGGCGACATATACGGAATAATCGGAATGTCCGGCGCCGGAAAAAGCACGCTGGTTCGATGTTTGAATTTTCTGGAAGTTCCGACCGAAGGATCGGTCATCGTGGACGGACAGGAACTGGGAGCCCTCTCGGATCGGGAGCTTCGGCAGATCCGCGGCAGCATCGGAATGATATTCCAGAGTTTTAATCTGCTGATGCAGAAAACCGTGCTGGATAATATTCTTTTCCCGCTGAAGATTCAGGGAAGAGGAAAGGCGGAAAGTCTGGAACGGGCAAGAGACCTTCTCAAGACCGTGGGACTTGCGGACAAGGAAAAAGCATATCCGTCGCAGCTTTCCGGCGGACAGCGCCAGAGAGTTGCCATCGCGAGAGCGATTGCCAGTGATCCGAAGATTCTTCTGTGTGATGAGGCGACCAGTGCCCTGGACCCCCAGACCACGAATTCGATTCTGCAGCTTCTGAAAAAAATCAATCAGGAGATGGGAATCACGATCGTCATCATTACCCATCAGATGTCGGTGGTGCGGGAAATCTGTCACAACGTTGCCATCGTGGAACACGGCAGCATCGTCGAGGACGGATCCGTGGAGGAGATCTTTACACATCCGAAGTCACGGGCGGCAAGAGAACTGGTATTTGAGGGGAGCGAGACTTCGGAGACATTTGCAGGGAGACATGCCGCAGACCGGACGATGGAGGAACTTCGGGAAAAACGGCGCATCCGCATCGTTTTCACCAGCAATTCTTCCTTTGAACCGGTCATCGGAAACATGGTCCTGAAATTCGGGACACCGGTCAATATTCTGAAGGCAGACACCAAAGACGTGGACGGCGTTGCCCGCGGCGAGATGATTCTCGGACTCCCGGATGAACGGGAACTTCAGGAGAAAATGATTGATTATCTGAATGCGAGAGGCCTTGCGGTCGAGGAGGTGAACTGATATGTGGAGCAGCGAAACAACCAATATGCTGATCAGAGGTATCCTCGAATCCCTTTACATGACCGGAGCCGCAACCCTTGCGGGTTATGTACTCGGCCTTCCGTGGGGAATCGCCCTTGCCGTCTCGGATGAGGACGGAATCCGGCCGAACCGGGCTCTGTACCGGGTGCTGGACGCGGCGGCCAATATTCTCCGCAGTATTCCGTTCCTGATCCTTCTGATCCTGATTATTCCGCTCACAATCCTTATCGTCGGAAAAAGCTACGGATCCACTGCAACCATTGTCCCGCTGACTGTGTCGGCGGCTCCGCTGATTGCGAGGATGGTTGAAACGTCGCTGAAAGAGGTCGATCACGGCGTGATTGAGGCGGCTCAGGCGATGGGAGCGGATGACATGACGATCATCCGTACCGTTCTTCTTGGGGAGGCCCGCGTATCCCTGATTTCGGGCGCGACCATTACCCTCGGAACCATTCTCGGTTATTCGGCCATGGCCGGAACCGTAGGCGGCGGCGGACTCGGCGATATTGCCATCCGTTACGGATATTACCGGTATCAGGGTGATATCATGGTTGTCACCGTTATTTTGCTTATCCTGCTCATGCAGATTTTCCAGCTGATCGGAACGACGCTGGCGGCATCGCTGGATAAGAGAAAATAAAAGAGTTTTTTAATAAGAGAGGAGAACTACTATGAAGAAGAGACTTTTTGCAGCAGTCGGAGCAGCAATCATCACTGCAGCGGCACTGGCCGGATGCGGCGCATCCGGCGCGGCTTCCACAACCGCAGCCGCAAAGGAGACCAAGGCGGAGACCACCGCAGCGGCAGGGGAGGCAGAGACCACCAGGGCGGCCGGTGAACTGGAGAAGATCACGGTTGCGGCGAGCACAACCCCGCATGCGGAGATTCTGGCGGAGGCGAAGCCGCTGCTGGCAGAAAAAGGATACGATCTTGAGGTTACCGAGTTTGAAGATTACGTTCAGCCGAACATGGTTGTAGAGAGCGGTGAGTTTGACGCCAACTACTTCCAGCACATTCCGTACCTTGATTCCTTCAATCAGGAAAAGGGAACCCACCTGATCAATGCGGGCGGCATCCACTATGAGCCGTTCGGCATCTATCCGGGAACCAAGAAGAGCCTGGATGACATCGCGGAGGGCGATACCATCGCAATCCCGAACGATACCACCAACATGGCGAGAGCACTTCTGCTTCTTCAGGACAACGGCATCATCAAGATGAAGGACGGCGCAGGCCTCACCGCAACGGAGAATGACATTGCCGAGAATCCGAAGAACGTCAAAATTCAGCCGCTTGAGGCAGCTCAGGTTGCCCGCGTTGTCAATGAGTGCGCTTTTGTC
Organism: [Clostridium] aminophilum; assembly: GCF_900101295.1. GTDB lineage: Bacteria > Bacillota > Clostridia > Lachnospirales > Lachnospiraceae > Clostridium_R > Clostridium_R aminophilum_A. The sequence goes on from NZ_FOIL01000018.1 coordinate 2,788, forward strand.
GTTCTGAACGGAAACTACGCAATGGAAGCGGGATTTACCGTATCCAAGGATGCCATCGCGTATGAGAAGAGTGATTCCGAGGCGGCAAAGACCTACGTGAATATCATTGCGGTTAAGGAAGGAAATGAATCTTCCGACAAGATCAAGGCGCTGGTTGAGACTCTGACCTCCGACAAGATCACAGAGTTCATCAACAAGAACTACAACGGTGCGGTTATCCCGTTTAAGGGTTGATTGAAGAAGTAAAATAAGTTACGATGGTAAAAATTTACTAGGAAGCAAAACAGAATAAGTATAAGTAGCGGACAGCGAAGCGACAGAACGTCGTTTCGACTGTCCGCTTTTTTTTCATAGGAAATTTCTCCGAAATTCCCTATGAAAAACGCTCCGCGAGGATGCGCACGCCGCTGTAAGGAAGCTGTCACCTAACGGTGACCAGCGGCGGCGCGCAAAGTCCGCGGGGCTCCCCTCAGGACTGAGGGGATGGGGGAGCCGAAGTCCGCTTGCGGACTTTGTTCTAGAAAAAGGGCATGCTGAAAGCTGTCATGCATGAACAACCAGACGTTTAGACGAGCCGTAATAAAGCCTGAGTCGTTCTAAGACTCTTACATATGCATTGGATCGTAAAAAATAAGAAAGGTATGCTTTACTGCTTTTTTATCATAAAGAATTGTCGATATACTTTAGTGAGAGAAAACCATACGAATGTCGGATAAATTGATCGACAGCAAATAAATGCTGATACAAAAAAGGAGAGCCCTTTGGAATGAAGACAAAATTAGATGTATGGGGAAGCTGTGTCACTCGCGTCTCACTTTTGGATGGAGATACGAAAAAGCGCGGAATCGCGGATGATTCGCTGGAACTTGGATACTTTATTCAAAGGGAGAATATTGTCTCCGCTATGCAGCCGCGAATCTTTACCGATGAAGAGATCGACAGTATAACAGTGGATCAGTTATGGTGCCATGATGAACAGATTCTCCGTGCGTTCAAGCAGAGCCTGCGAAAAGAAACGGTCTCTCTTCTGATGAATTCGGACTCTGAATGGCTTCTTGTCGATCTGTATGATCTGCAGACAGAGGTTGCAGCCATGGCGACGACAACCTTCTCGAATTCGGCAAGAGAGCTGTTCAATACCGGTTTATACCGAAAATATCAATCAGAGATCCGATTGCTGCATTTTCTCGATATCCCGCCATGTCTATGGTACGGATATGTGGATTTGTTTTTTGAAAAAATGGTTCAGAAATACGGGAAAGACCGTATTATATTGAACCGTTTCCGGTGCAACCATCTGTTCCTGGATAAAGATGGGATCATAAAGCCGTTGCCGGAGCGCTATGTGTCCAGACATTATCCGAATCCGGAGTACAATAGTCGATTAAAAGAATTGGAGGATTATGTGATCCGGAAATACGATCCATGGGTGATCGATCTTTCCAAGTATTACATCGGAGATGGCAATAAGTGGGATGATCTGAACGGGGCTCATTATGAGAATTCTTTCTATTACGAAATTTTTGCTCAGATCAAACGAATCATAAGACATGATACGGATGAACGGTATTACTCGCGGATGAATTTCTTTTCTGAAGAGCGACGGGCAATCAATGAACTCAGAGCGGAAAGATTTGATGTAGATAAGAATATTCCGCTGATGGAGAAACTCATTGAACAGAACGATATCAGTTGGATCAATATTCTGGATCGGTTGAATATTCACGCTCCGGAGGATCCAAGAGTTCACCGGTATATGAACGCGCTGGAAAGTGTGTTTGAATAAATGCAGATGAAATAATGTTGCTTTTCATTATCTGACAACCAATCAATGAATTCAATCATGAGGAATTATGAAGAAAAAATTGAAAACATGGTTAAATTTAATATTGTATTGAAATTATGACAAATAATCAGTATAATAACAACAAAGAACATTATTGTTTGAAAACTTAATTCTTGCACTTGAAATCGTATTGGAAATGGAGAGTGAGAAAGCAGTTATGAAAGTGGTATTACTTGCGGGCGGCCGTGGAACGAGAATTATGGAAGAATCCGAGATGCGGCCAAAACCGATGATCGAGATCGGTGGGATGCCTATCCTCTGGCATATCATGAAAGAGTATTCTTACTACGGCTTTAATGACTTCATTATCTGCGCCGGATACAAGCACTATATGATCAAGAAATGGTTTGCGGATTACGCATACTATACTTCAGATATGTTGTTTGACTTTTCTTCGAACCGGCAGGAACTGATCCATAACAACGGTACGGAACAGTGGAAAGTACTCGTGATTAACACAGGACTTGATACCAATACCGGGGGAAGAATCAAAAAAATTCAGCCGTATGTCGGAAATGAGCCGTTTCTCATGACGTATGGAGATGGCGTCTGCGATGTGAATATCAGCGATATCGTTCGTTTTCATAAAAGTCATGGAAAACTTGCGACGCTCACATCCGTAGCGCGAAAACAGACAAAGGGCATGCTGGATATCGGGATGGATCATTCTGTGCGTTCGTTCCGTGAAAAGAGTCATCAGGATGCAGAACCGATCAATGCCGGATACATGGTTCTGGAACCGAAAGTATTTGACTATTTAAAAGAGGATACTGTATTTGAAGCGGATGCACTTGAAAAACTGGCGGATGAAGGTCAATTGATGAGTTATGAACATGAAGGGTTTTGGCAGTGCATGGATACACTTCAGGAAAAACTTATGCTGGAACAGCTCATCAAGGATGGCAATGCGCCTTGGATCAAGTGGGAATGACGGAAGGATCGCGATAATTTTCCTGTGAGGTGAAATGATGAAAGCAGTGGTGACTGGGGCAACCGGTTTTATCGGCTTGGCACTTACCCATGAACTCTTGGAACGCGGTGATGAAGTTACTGTCCTTGTTCGGCCGGGATCAAAACGAGCAAATCGTCTCAGAGAATTAACGGGCTATTATCGGATCGACATTTCGATTGATGAGGATTTTTCGCTTCCAATTGGAGTGAAGTATGATGTTTTCTTTCATCTCGCATGGAGCGGCGGAAGAAATAACTTTGACGAACAATATCGAAACCTCACTCATACTGTGAATGCTCTTCGGGCGGCTGAAAAGGCAGGATGCAGACGTTTTATCTGCACGGGCTCCCAGGCGGAATATGGGGAGACGTCGGAGAACATCGTAGAAGAAACACCGCTTCGACCGGTCACAGCATACGGCGCGGTAAAATGTGCGGCCCGACATTTGTGTGAGGGATATACTCAATTTTCTGGTATGGATCTGGTCTGGAGTCGGATATTCAGCGTATACGGAGAGCATGACGATGAACACACTCTATATTCGCAGTTGATGAAATCGTTAAAAAATGGAAAAAATTTCTCTCTTTCCAGTGATGGCAATCACATCTGGAACTATCTTCACGAAAACGAGTGCGCAAAAGCGCTCGTGGCATTGGCAGCGGAAACCGTTCCGGCGGGGATTTACAATGTGGCATCTCCGGAGAGCAAACCACTTCGGGAATATGTGGAGATATTTCGCGATCGGATTAATCCGGCGGCAAAGATAGAATATGGAAAGGAAAAGTGCCGGATAAATTTAAACACCCGAGCGGAGAAACTGTGGAGTCATATTTCCTAAATTGTCTAATTGTATGACGATTGGATTATCAGTGATATTGCACAGTCGATATTTAGAATAAATAATGATTAGTTTTAAAACCATGCTGAATAATAGAACACGAGGAGAACGAATATGAGTCATGTATTCATTATTGCGGAAATCGGAATCAATCATAACGGTGATCTCAATATTGCAAAACAACTGATCGATGTCGCAGTGGATGCGGGCTGTGATGCTGTTAAATTCCAAAAACGCACCGTGGATAAAGTCTATACAAAGGAATACTTAGACGGACCGCGCGAGAGCCCTTGGGGGACGACCCAGAGAGCTCAAAAGGAAGGCTTGGAATTTGGCGCTCCAGAGTATGCTGAGATCGACCAGTATTGCAAAAAGAAAGGCATCGAATGGTTCGCTTCGGCCTGGGATGTGGACTCTCAGATTTTTCTCAGACAATTTCATCTCAAGTACAACAAAGTTGCTTCTGCGATGTTGGTGAATGATGCTCTTTTGGAGGAAATCGCTTCGGAGGGAAAGTACACGTTCATTGCGACCGGGATGAGTACGCTGGAAGAGATCAATCATGCAGTTGCGATTTTTGAAAAGCATAAATGTAACTATGAGCTGCTTCATTGCAACAGCACTTATCCGATGCCGGTGGAAGAAGCAAATCTGAATCTCATTCCCGCGCTCAGGAAGAAATATGGTTGCAATGTCGGTTACAGCGGTCATGAGAAGGGGATTCTGGTCAGCGAATGCGCTGTGGCGTTGGGTGCAACTTCTATTTAGCGGCATATCACACTGGATAAAACGATGTATGGATCGGATCAGGCTGCTTCCATTGAACCGAATGAGTTGATGGAAATGGTACAGAATATTCGCTTGATTGAAACCATGCTCGGTTCGGGAGAAAAGATTCTTTCGGAGTCTGAACTTATCACCAAAAAGAAACTGAGAGGATAGTCGGAAAGGTTCGATTATATGATGGAGAAAATCGAGTTGATCGTTTTTGACATTGATGGCGTGCTTACAGACGGATGCATTACTGTAGACGCTGATGGAAATGAATTGAAACGAATCAATCTCAAAGATGTGGACGCCATTTTTGAACTACATCGTCGCGGCGTTCGGCTCGCAGCGATCACCGGAGAAGACACGCGGATTGTCGATTGGTTTGAACAGCGTTTTCCGTGGGAATATTTCTACCGCGGGAACAAAGAAAAACTTGAGACATTAAAACGGATCGAGAAGGACTCCGGAGTATCTGCAAAAAATATCGCTTATATCGGTGACGGAAAGTATGATGTGGAGCCACTGAGGTATGCCGGAAAGGGATTTTGCCCGGCAAATGCCATTGATTCCGCCAGATCGGCAGCAGATGTGGTATTACAAAAGAATGGCGGTGAAGGGTGCATTTGGGAATTGATCGATTATCTAGATAAAAAGAGGCCCTGCGTCAAAGCGCTTTCAAAAACACCTCGATGGTTTGGCGTAGGGTCGGCTTTTGCAGGTTTTCTGGTTTATAAGGTGATTAAGGTTTTGGTTCGTCGATACCAGATGAAGCGTTTTTGGAAAAGATTATATTGAAGACTTTTGAGTATATTACGGTGAATCATCCATTCGCGAATTTGATGATATGGGAATTATATGCGCTACGATCGGCCAATATCGGCTTAGAAATAACGAAGTGGACAGCTACCGGGAAAAGACAGGACGGGAATTATGAAATTATCGGATTATCTGTTTGAGTTTCTGAAAGAAAAAAATGTAAGACATATTTTTATGCTTCCTGGCGGCGGAGCTATGCACCTGGTGGACTCTTTGGGGAAATCTGGGATCAGCTATGTGCCGTTTTTACATGAGCAGGCAGCGGCAATCGCTGCGGAAGCATATGGGCAGCATACGAACATGCCGGGCGTTCTTTTGGTTACCAGCGGCCCCGGTGGAACGAATGCGATCACCGGAGTGACAGCTGGATGGATCGATTCGACGCCGATGTTCATCATTTCCGGACAGGCAAAACGATCGGATCTGGTCGGAGACAGCGGTGTTCGGCAGATCGGCTCTCAGGAAGTCCAGATCGTAGATATGGTACATCCGATCACGAAGTCTGCTGTTCAGATTCTGGATCCAAATGAAATTCGGTATGAGCTTGAAAAAGCGTGGTACGGAGCGACAAATGGGAGACCGGGACCGGTGTGGATCGATATTCCGTTAGATGTCCAGGCGGCCGAAATTGATCCGGAAAAACTCAAGAGATATCTTCCGAAAGAGAATTTAAACGATCAGTCAGATGATGCAGTAAGATATACGCTGAAAAAAATAGCTGAAAGCAGAAAACCGCTTATTATCGCTGGGAACGGAATAAAGTTATCCGGAGCGAATAATGATTTAAAAGAATTGATTGGACAGATTAAAGTTCCGGTTGAAACGACCTGGAAGACCATTGATATGTTCGCAGAGGAGGATGAACTATACGTGGGGCATCCGGGAATCATGGGTGACCGGGGTGCAAACCTGATTCTTCAGGAGTCGGACTTCATCCTTTCGATTGGCAGCAGGCTGGATACCAGCATCACCGCGTTTGACGAAGGTAATTTCGGTAAGAATGCAACGAAGATCATCATTGATATCGATGAACATGAGCTATCCAGAATGAAGTTTCGGAATGCGTCATATTATGCGAGCGATGCCGGAGTATTTCTCCGAAAAATGATGAAAGCATGTTCAGATGATGAGAACGGTACTCTATTGAATGAACAGGCTTCGGAGAGAGCGGATTGGATATTGCATTGTAAAGAGATTCGGAATCGTTATCCGGTTGTTACGGAAGATCACAGGAACAGAGAAGGATGTATTTCAGCTTATCATTTTATCGATTGCCTCTGTGAGCTTCTTCGGGAGGACGACGTTATTGTTCCGGAAAGCTCCGGCGGGGCAGGTGAGATCACCTATCAGGCGTTTCGGCTGAAGGAAGGTCAGAAGATGAAAAATGCTGCCGGTCTTGGATCCATGGGGTTCGGTGTTCCGTATACGATCGGTGCGTGTCTTGCAAATGACAGACGGCGGACGATTCTGATCAACGGTGACGGTGCATTTCAGTTAAACATTCAGGAATTGGAAACAATCCACAGGCTACGTCTGCCTGTTAAAATGTTTATCTGGGACAATGGCGGTTATGCAAGTATCCGTTCCATGCAGAGAAATAATTTTGACGGGCACTATGTTGCCAGTGATGCGGAGAGTGGTTCCACATTTCCGGATATTTCAAAAATCACGGAAGCTTACGGATTTGAGACATATGTTCTGCAAACGGGAAAAGAGATGGAACAGCTTTTGCCGAAGATTATGAGGGATGATAATTCCGTCGTATGCATTTTGAAGGTTGATCCGGAAGAGACCGTGTCCCCGAGAGTTAAAGCATTCATCACGAAAGATGGATCCATGATGTCGGGTGAATTAGAGAATATGTGGCCGTACATTGTAGAAAGGTAATAAAGTGGATTATAGAGAAATTGCATTTAAACTGATCAAATCAAAGTATGATGTTTCGAAAGATCTGGTTGTAAAAGGTTTGTTTGGAGACTATTTAAAAAAACTAAAAACACAATATGGTGCATTTTGCGTATTTGGCGCAGGATCCCTCGGAATAGATATGATAGATTTGATAAAATCTTTTGGTTTAGAGGTAGATTATGTTTGTGACAATAATTATGAACAGATCAGAAATCGTTTCTCGGAGAATCCTCAGCCGATTTGCTTTGATGATTTGTGCAAAATCAAAGACAAGTGCCTTGTATTTGTAAGTCCATCGAATGGACCGGTGAAAGCCAATACGGCAATTAATCTCCAATTGCAAAAGTCTAACTTTGACCATGTAATATCCACTCCGATATGGAAGAATATGGTTTATCTTTTACGCGAAATTGGGGAGGTGGACAAAGAGTATTTTCTCGACAGGGTAATGCAAATTATTGATTGGTGTGAAGATGATTTTTCTAAAAGAGTTTTTACAGCCGTCTTAGAACAATTGTTCTGCGATTATAGAACCGTTAATATTGTAAATAATATTGAGGAGTATTATGATCCGCATCAGTATTTTACAGATTTTGTTGGTAAAAGGTCTGATGAGTGTTTTGTAGATTGTGGAGCTTTTGTTGGAGATACTTTCGAATTATTTTACCAATGGAGTGGTGGAGAATACGAGAAATACTATGGCTTTGAACTTGACCCTAAAAATCTTAAAAGACTTCGTTCAAATATTTACCAGATAGAAAAAAATCATTCTAGGATTGAATTGTTCGGATGCGGATTGCATGATAAAAATGAGAAAATGAAGGCATATTTACGTAACGATACCAGTTATGTTATGGGTACTAATTCAATTGGATATGATGCAAGTGAGATTGTTGAGTTGAAAACATTGGATGATTGTCTTGAAGGGAGGAAGGTAACCTTTTTGAAAATGGATATTGAGAATAGTGAGATTCCGGCCTTGTATGGTGCTAGAAAGATTATCACCGAACAGAAACCACTATGTGCGATCTCAAATTATCACGGATTAAAACAATTGATAGAGGTGCCAGCTATTCTTAAATCAATGAATCCGGAATATAGGATAAGGCTTCGAGCACATTCAACGGTTGGCCATGACATTGTTTGTTATGCAATGGATCAAGAAGATAACAGGAATATGTGATGTTATGTTTTTAAACGATATTATATGGTAAATCGGGCTTGTTCTAACAGGGGGATTTATGGGAGATGTTATGATAGGAAATAAAATTCAAGAAACCATTCATTCTTTGTCTCTGGTTCAGAACGCTGTTAGTAGTATGCATACGGAATTGGAAGCAGGGAAAACACACACTTTTTATCAGTTGGCAGAACGAATTGATGTGATTTTGCAGTATCTTTCAAAAGAAGGGGTATTGCAACATAATGATCATAAAGGATTGCGACTTGAAAAAGCTGCAATCTGTTGCCGCTATTCACTTTCGAGAATAGTGAGATTATCCTGTTATAATCAATCCAAGGCTCTTCACAAGATTGAATTTGAATTAATTCCTTTTGTGAACGATATGTACTCGGAGTATTATTTTTGGACTTGTATCTTTCCTTATAAGGAGAAATGGGAAGAATACTATAATAATGAGATGCCTTTGCTTCAAAGGAATCCATACATAGAAGAATCCAGAAAAACTGGGCGGTATAAATATGATTTGTCGATCTTTGTTTTTGCATATAACAAATTGGAATTAACAAAAATGTGTATAGAATGTTTGATCGATAATATTCCGAAGAATATAACTTGCGAATTGATCTTAGTTGATAATGGTAGTACAGAAGATATAAAAGGCTACTTTGAATCAGTTATGCCAACGAAACAGTTCGATATTCAGGAGAATCGGGCGATTCACAGACCAGTGGAAAGGGTTCTTGAGGGCGAGTATTATCTCATGGTTTCAAATGATGTTCTCGTAACTCCGCACGCTATTGAGAATATGATGAGAATACTTAAGGAAGATCCTGAGACTGCACTTGTGGTGCCAACAACCCCTAATGTAAGCAATTATCAGTCCATTCCATCAGAATTTGATGGAATAGAAGAAATGATTAAGTGGGCCGAAAAAAACAATGTTTATGATCCTTTCCGACATGAGCAGCGAACAAGATTGGTCAATCCCGCTGAAATGGGCCGTACTGAGTATATTTTAGATAATATACCGACAGGGTATCATTTATCCGAGGCTTCGTTATCATATTCTTTTCCGGATGATACGATGGCACTAAACTACAGAAGAAAGGGATTTCGTTTAATCTTAGCAAAGGATGCGTATTGTTACCATTTTGGAAGTGTTACGATAAAGGACGAGACTGGAAAGCATACAGAAGATCAGAAAGAAAGTTATAGATTATATACCGAGAATAGAAAAAAATTTGAAGAATACTTCGGTATTGATCCTTGGGGAACAGGGTTTTGCTATGATCCTATTTTTAGCGACTTCGATTGTAAATTTGAGGGGCACATCGAAATTTTAGGAATCAATTCTGGAATTGGAGCAAATCCGCTGAAACTACGGGAACTATACAAAGAGAAACGACATAATATAGACGTGACTTTAACATTCGTTGATCAGGATGAAAAATACTTTGATGAAGTGAAAGCATTTTCTGATCATACAGCTCGTGTTGCTTCGATTGACGAGGTCATAAACTTTGCTGGCAATACGAAATACCATTATATTGTCGTTGAAGAACCGTTTAGAAAGAATGGGATTAGTTTAACTGATTTGGATCGTCTTGCGGATATTATGGTTCCGGATGGCGAAGTTTTTATTACTACGGATAAAGAGATTAAAAGTAAAAGATTTAAATGCAATGTTTTTCCAAAGGAAAGTAAAAGTGTTTTTGTGAATCTTGTAAAGTTATAACGGTATTGCACTGCAGTGTGAACTGAAAGAGTGGTAAAATACGTCGAATCCAAATAAATGTAGCGATAACGAGGTGATGACGATGGGCACGGATAGAGAGTATTGGCTACGTGAGTTTGAAGATGAAATGATACTTATTAATCGTGCTGATGAGATTATCTTATATGGAAGAACTTCCGTCATCCCGCTTGTAAAACAAGCATTACGAGATATAAGGTGTGGGTATGTAACACGCATGTATGATGGAGGGAAAATAGAAGATGAAAAAACATATCTTCCCGATAGCAAAAAAGTTGTAATTTTATGCGGTATTCGAAAAAGTACCAGAGAGAGTATGAGGAATGAAGCGGATCGAGTCTTTCAAGGTAGTCCGTGTTTTAGTTTCCTGGCAATTTACTACGTTTGGCTTTCTGAGATTATTCATCGTCCATGCGACAGGGAAGAACTTGCTAAAACGATAAAAGCTATGGATGAGGATAAGTGTATTCCAAATATTGATAGCATTATAACAACGTATTGTAATCTTAGATGCAAGGAATGTTCAAATGGGATTCCATATAGAAAAGAAAAGAAACATATCAGTATGGAAAAACAGATGAATAGTATAGATTTAATTACTGCAATTCGACCTATTCTTTATTGCAATATTCAAGGGGGGGAACCATTGTTGAACCCGTATTTTCCGAAGTGGGTGAGGAAACACGCGGAGAATCCAAGAATCGCTTTCATTACGGTGGCTACCAATGGTACCATGGTTCCATCAGAAGAAGCATGCATTGCAATGAGAGAGTGTGGCGCAATCTTTCGTGTCTCAAATTATGGAGAACTCTCATATAAAAAGAAGGAATTGTTTTATGAGGCCACAGCAAAAGGGGTTCCATGTGACATATATGCAAGGGCAGAATCATGGTTGACATATGGGGAGTTGCGAAAACATGGAAGAAAAGAGAAGGAGAATAGGGACATTCAGCAAAAATGTATGTTTGGGAAACATGACATAATGCTTTATGATGGAAAATTGTATTGCTGTTGTAGAACACTATTTGCGGAGGCTGTAGGGTGTCATAATGAGGATATGTTGGCAAATATGCTAAGCATAAATGAACGAATGACTCCGCAGCTGCTAAACGAATTAGTGGAAGGACATAATTTGTATCGCATGTGTGATTATTGCGATTATCCCATGAACGTGATCGAACCAGCGGCGCAGATTTATAATGAGTCAGTTTTCAAGACAAGTTTTTAACGCCTTATAATGAACCTGAGTAGTGCCGGGAAGAGAATCCTCGAGCGTGTGAGAAAGAAGAATTTGTCCGTGCTTCAGGAATCTCCTTCACAGATCAGGGCAGCGTAGTTGAGATATCTATAGATCTTAATGTCTGGATGGGAATCCGGAAGGTTATAGAACGCATAAATGATAATGCGATAGCGGCGTAAGGGGGATACTATGGAATACGTAGGAACAAGATGGTACAAATGTGACTTCCATATTCATACAATGAGTAGTGAGTGCTATGCAGAAAAAAACACATATGAAGAATGGATGGAAGAGGTTTATAAAAAAGGATTAAACTGCATAGCTGTTACAGATCATAATGATTATCGTGCTATAGACACAGTGCGAGAAATTGGACAGAAAAAAGGAATTACAGTATTCCCTGGAGTAGAGGTTACTTGTGATACATCCAAGATTCATATGTTGATTCTTTTTGATGTAGATAAAACTCAAGAGAATGTACGTGATTTTTTAAATCGATTAGATATTGATTCGGGCTTAATCGGAAAAAGTATAGGGACTTCACAGTCAGTTTTTGATGTTTGTAAATTAGCAAAAGAAAAAGGCGCTTTGGTTATTGCAGCTCATATAGATGAACCGGCTTCCATAAGTGAAATGGCGCCACAGCAACTTCAAAAGCTTTTGAACGAAGACTATGTTGATGCTGTTCAAGTGGTAAATAGTATGGAATGGGAAGCGTATGCGATAACGAAGGATAAGCAAAAACTGTTTGATACGTTCAAAAAGAAATACGGACCAAGTGTGGATGAAAAGACTATTGAAACGTGGAGAAAAACTTACGAGAAGGTATTGAAAGCAAGAATACCGATGATAGCTGCATCCGATAATCCCAGTGAAGCAGGCTCAACAAGGCATGGTCTTTGGGGAATCGGGCGTAGGTTTACTTGGATTAAAATGGATAAGAATCCTAGTTTAGAAAGTGTAAGGCAAGCCTTCTTATCTACTGATGTGAGGGTTTGTATTGATACTGACTCGGATACCATACCTGAAAGAATTCCAGAATTATGGATTAAGTCACTTACAATTACCGATACTACGATAAATCCGCAAAACAGAGCTATTAGTCTTGATTTCAACCCGCAGTTAAATTGTGTTATTGGTGGAAGAGGCAGTGGAAAATCGTCAGTGGTAAGAACACTGACGGGTGGCCTTCAATTGGCAGATAGATCGACTGAAACCATTCAGGCAGAACAGGATAATTATTATAAACGTGTAAAAACAGATTCCAAAACCGGTGAATCATTGGGGATTTTAAAGGATAAATCTCAAATAGTGATAGAAATGGTTAGAAATAACGGATTATACAAAGTCGTTGTTTCTAATATAAAATCATCTAAGGATCAGGTTAGGAGAATTTATAGATATAACGACGAAGAACAGGACTGGATAGAAATAGAAGATAATTTCCTTGAGTTTATGAAAGCTCAGGTCTATACGCAAAAAGAGATTTTTGAAATTGCAAAAGATTCAGAGGCCCTATTAAAGATTATTGATCAAGAAATTGAAGAAACTGCCACCCTAAAGGCGAAGTGTGTCAAAGCTTTCGATGAGGTAATAAGAAAAAAGAAAGAAATACATGAATATGAACTGTTATGTTCCGGCGAAGAAATGCTTAAGACGGAAATTAGAGATTTGGATGATCAAATTACGTTATTTAAGAAAAGTGGTATTTCAGACCAAATCGAAGCAGTTCAGAACTTCTCAAACGAAGAAGCTGAAATAAATCGAATCAAGCTTTTGTTAAGCGAATATGAGACGAAACTTACAAATGCCGTGAATTCCGTGCCTTCTTTAGAGTTGAAGATAGAGATGGATAAATGCTCGAAAGAGCTGGCTGGGGTATATGATGTTATTTCACAAAAAGTTGGAGATGAATTGAATAAGGTCTTTCTTGCTATTGCTGAGATCAAGAACATACAAGAATCTATAGACGTGTTTCTGACGGATAGCGAGTGGATAAAAAAGAAAAATGATACACAGGTTGCATTTGACAAAGTAAAAAGTGATTTGGAAGAAAAGAATATCGAAGTAACGAAGTTAGGCGAGCTCATGAACCTAAAAACGGAGAAGGAGCAACAACTTTTACAGATAGGAGAGGTAAAGAAAAAACTAAAGACTGCAAATGGTGAACTCAGAAGGTTGGTAAAACAATATGAGCAGCAACTAATTGTATTGAGAAATGCCAGAGAAGGATTTGTCAGCAATGTCTTGGGGGATGATGATAATGTTCAGATAAAATTTATCCCTGCAGCTAATCGAGAATCGTTTGAAAAAGAGATTAAAGAACTGATCGGAAAAGATGGCGTAAGAGTAAATGAAGATATACAGAAACTTGAGGAAATTGTATTTGGTAAAAAAGGTATTGATGAATATCGTAATATCATAAGACAGATAAGAACGGATCAGGAGTTAAAGGAATCTTTTTCAGCGACATTTAAAAAGGCTATACGAGAACTGGACACGGATAAGTTTTATAGACTAGAGGAATTGATTCCTAACGACGAGCTCGTCGTAAGTTACAAACCAGAAGGTGGAAAGAAATATGTTCCGTTGAGTACGGCATCTGCAGGACAAAAGACTACAGCTATATTAACCTTTATATTGGCTTATGGGAACGTACCGTTAATTTTGGATCAGCCAGAAGATGATTTGGATAATAAACTTGTATATGAACTTGTTGTAAAACGCTTGAAGATAGCTAAACGTAATCGTCAAATAATAGTTATTACACACAATGCAAACATTCCGGTAAACGGCGATGCCGAGTACATAACCTCAATGGACTCAGACAGTGTTTCTGTAAAAAAGAAATACGAAGGAACGCTCGATCAAGCCGAAATACGTTCTGAAATATGTGATGTTATGGAAGGTAGTGAGTTTGCATTCAGTATGAGAGCTCATAAGTATCATTTGCAAGTTGCAAAGGAGTGATTCCTGACATCACTTTGTATTCCGCGCTGGTGAACTGACATCCCTGATCCGAGTTATGGATATTGTGCCTTGCGACCTTGAATACCTTTTGGCAGGCCTGAATGCAGGCATTTGTGTGGAGCGTGTCATCCAGTTCCGGCCGACGATCATGCGGCATAGTCAATAATGGCTGTCAGATACAGAAAGCCGTGCTCGATCGGGATATAGGTGATATCCGAGCGACCATGCCTGATTCGGATGCTTGATGACGGCATTTCTCAGCAAATCCGGCACCACCTGTGCCCGTTTCAGGTACATGGATGAGTAGGGTTTCCCACCTCGAAAAACGCCATAAACCACGGCAGCAAATCTATAAAATCAATTTAGAGAAAAAAATATGCATTACAAATTATACAGATTGACATTGATATCTGTAAAAGATTAAAATACAATTGTATCATTGAGGATGATTTTGATTAACATCATGGCTTGCGCGAGGTGTGGGAATGATCCGATATTTTTCATTTAAGAACTTTAAGTCGTATAGGTCGGAAACCATATTTGATTTTAAGGCAGCAGCAATCCCAGAATTCAAGGAAAGTTTGCTTAGCAGTATCGAATCGGAGAAGGACGGGGATATATTACCTGTCAGTGTTCTGTATGGACCAAACGGCGGCGGAAAAACTAACCTGTTACAGGCCCTTGCATGTCTTATATCAATCGTTGTACGACCGGTGGCAGAACTGGAGAAGAACAGGGAAAGCCTGGTGTTGCAGCATTATGTATCCTGCCAGCCATATCTGTTGGATGATGAGTCGCAAAATGAGCCGACCGAATTCCAAATATACTTTAGGATAAAAACGAATGAATACCGTTACTATATTGCGGTAAAAAATGGAACGGTTGTTTCGGAAAGCCTGTATTGGAGGGCGATAGGCGGTCATAAGACAGGGACGGTTTTTGAGCGGGAAAAGTCTGAGATCACACTTGGAAGCACCATAAATAAAGTGAGTGTAAACCGACTTGTGAATCCAAAGATGCCATACCTGTCGTTTCTAGCGATCAACTATAATATTCCGGTCATTTCAGAGGTTGTTACCTGGTTTGAAAGTTGCATTATTCAGAGCTATGCAGTTCCTGAAGTAGACCGGCAAATCATGATGGCAGATAATGTGGAGCTTAAGAAAAAAATTATACGAGCTCTTAATGATCTGGATATCGACATCATGGATTATCGATATGACACGGCGGAAAAGGAACTTTATACAAGAAGAATCCTTGAGGGAAAAGAGTATGAACTACCATTTTCTTCGGAATCGGACGGTACAAAGAAGCTACTTGCCGCACTTCCGATTCTTCTTATTGCACTGCAGGACGGACGGCTTGTCATCATTGATGAACTTGATGCAAAACTTCATCCGAAACTTCTTCGATACATCATCCGGCTTTTTAAAAATCCAGAGGTTAATCGTCGTGGCGCACAGCTTATGTTTTCATCACATGATCTTACAACGATGAAAAACAGCGTTTTCAGAAGGGATGAAATTTGGTTTTCGGCATTGGATCGGAATCATGAGAGCAAGATCTATTCTCTCTATGATATTCGGGATGAAAACGATCGGCATGTCAGCAGTTCTGCTGCGTACGATAAGCAGTACATGGAAGGAAGATATGGAGCGGATCCGTATCTTGAGAATCTTCTCGGGGAAGAATGGTTATGAGCCTAAAACCGTTAAAGAAGAGTGATCTTGGTAAGGATTGGGTCAAAAATGATCGTTATGTCAGAAAGATAGGAATTAATCCGGAGTATCATTTGATCGTAACGGAAGGAACCGATACCGAGCCAAATTACTTTGAGGAAATCAGAAGGATCATAAACGAAAAATACAGTGACCGAATTGTGCTCAAGGTGGAAGGAAAGGGCGACAATACTTTGAATTTGTTTGAAAAAGCAAGACAAAGTGCGACTGGCCCAAATGATTATAAACATGTATGGATTGTTTATGATACGGATGATTTCCCGGCTGAACGTATTAACAAGACAGCAGAGCTTTGCAGAAAGACGGAAGGAGACACCACCCGGTTTCATGCCATTTGGTCCAATCAGTGCATTGAATTATGGTTTCTTCTTCATTTTGGATTTTATCAAACCGATATTCATAGAAAAGAGTATTGGCCCAAGTTAACGGAGTGGTTGTCTTACGTAGGGAAAGGTAAGTATAAGAAAAACAGGAAAGATATGTATACTGTCCTTAGACCTTACATGGATTTTGCAATAGAAAATGCAAAAAAACTCGATAGGATGAACGCAGGAAAAACACCAAGCGCATCTGCCCCGGGTACGAAGGTTTATGAACTGATTGAAGTATTAAGGCCGTACCTGTGATGGTTAGAAGATATTTTACGGTGTCAAGAAAAAACTCTTGACACCGTTTTTTTTATCCTGTAAGATAGCACAGGTGATGCAGTTGGAAAAAATTGTGAAGCAGGGAATCCTGTATGATTTTTATGGCGAGCTTCTCACGAAACATCAGCGGGAAGTGTATGAGGATCTGGTCCTGAATGATATGTCTCTGGCCGAGATTGCCGAAGAGCAGGGTGTGACGAGACAGGCGGTCCATGATCTGCTCCGCAGATGCGATAAGCTCCTGGAAGGATATGAGGAAAAACTCGGTCTCTATGAAAAGTTCCGCAGGACGCGGGAGCTGACCGGGGAGATCCGTGAGATGGCGGAGAAATGCCGCAGGAGCGGAGATCTTTCCCTTGTTCCGAAGATTGAAGAGCTGTCGGAAAAAATACTTGATATCGTGTGAGCCGCAGGAGGACATATGGCATTTGAGAGTCTTTCAGACAAACTGCAGAACATTTTCCGGAATCTGACCGGTAAGGGAAGATTGTCGGAAGCAGATGTGAAAGCAGGTCTCCGGGAAGTGAAGCTTGCGCTGTTAGAGGCGGATGTAAACTTCAAGGTTGTCAAAGATTTTATAAAGAAAGTTCAGGAACGGTCCGTCGGCACCGATGTGCTGGAAGGCCTGAACCCGGGACAGATGGTCATCAAGATCGTCAATGAAGAGATGGTCAGCCTGATGGGCTCGGAGACGACGGAGATTAAATTCCGCCCGTCCAACGAGATCACGGTTCTGATGATGATCGGTCTTCAGGGTGCCGGTAAGACGACAACGGCGGCAAAACTCGCCGGAAAGTTCAAACAGGCCGGCAGAAAGCCGCTTCTGGTTGCGGGGGATGTCTACCGTCCGGCAGCGATCGAGCAGCTTCAGCGCAATGGAGAAAAGGTCGGAGTTCCGGTTTTTGCCATGGGCAAGGCGGATCCGGTCAACATTGCGAAAGCGGCCATCGAACACGCGAAGAACACCGGAAGCAATCTGGTGATTTTGGATACAGCCGGCCGTCTTCAGATTGATGACAGGCTGATGGAAGAACTTCAGAACATCAAGGCTTCGGTTGCGGTTGACGAGACGATCCTTGTGGTTGACTCCATGACCGGTCAGGAAGCGGTCAATGTCGCATCGACCTTCGATGAGAAGATCGGCGTGGACGGCGTGGTTCTGACGAAACTTGACGGTGACACCCGAGGCGGTGCAGCGCTTTCGATTCGTGCCGTAACCGGAAAGCCGATTCTCTATGTCGGCATGGGCGAGAAACTGGAGGATCTCCAGCAGTTCTACCCGGACCGCATGGCATCCAGAATCCTCGGAATGGGCGATGTTCTTTCCCTGATCGACAAGGCAACGGCGATTGTCGACGAGGATGAGGCGAAGAAACTTTCCCAGAAGATCCGCAAAGCGGAATTTGATTACGACGATTTCCTGAAACAGATGCAGCAGCTCCGCAAACTCGGCGGACTGGGCGGCATTCTCGGAATGCTTCCGGGGATGGGAAAACTGAAGGATATTGATCTTGAGAGCGGTGAGAAACAGATGCACCGCATCGAGGCGATCATTCATTCCATGACCGCGGAGGAGAGAAGTCATCCGGATCTGATGAATCCGTCCCGCAAAAAGCGCATTGCCAGGGGCGCAGGCGTCGATATTGCGGAAGTGAACCGCCTGGTAAAACAGTTTGCGGATATGCGGAAAATGATGAAACAGCTTCCGGGTATGATGGGAAAAGGAAAAAAACATGGCGGTTTCGGAGGCTTCGGCGGATTAAACGTCATGGGCGGAATGTTCGGGAGAAACAAGTTCCCGTTCTGAGAGAAATAAGCGTATGATCGGCATTTTGTGCCGTTGTACATAAAGAAAATTACAGATCGATATGATCAGGAGGAAATTATCATGGTAAAGATGAGACTGAAGAGAATTGGTATGAAGAAGGCACCGTACTACAGAATCGTAGTTGCTGATTCCAGATATCCGAGAAACGGCCGCTTCATCGAGGAGATCGGTTCCTACGATCCGAACACTGAGCCGGCTACCGTAAAGTTCGATGAGGAGAAGGTTAAGACCTGGATCTCCAACGGCGCTCAGCCGACAGAGACTGTTGCACGTCTTCTCAAGACAGCTGGTCTTCAGTAATCAACTGCTGACTTGACGAAAAGGTGGTGCGCATGAAGGAACTTGTGGAGGTCATCGCCAAGGCTCTTGTAGACAGCCCGTCTGAGGTTGTTGTCACAGAATCCGAACAGGATAATGAGATCGTGGTACAGCTGCATGTAGCACCTTCCGATATGGGAAAAGTGATCGGCAGGCAGGGAAGAATCGCAAAAGCGATCCGTACGGTCGTGAAAGCGGCTTCTTCCGGCAGCGACAAGAAAGTCACGGTAGAGATCGAAGAATAATGGAAAGACCGCGGCCCTTTTTCGGGGCAGCGGTTTTTCATTGGTGGAGCATTTTGCGGGGGATTTTCAGGCTTAGTGCGGAAAGAAACATCACCGGGCACTTACTTCGGATATCGTGCGGTGACAGAAAAAGCGCTCTGAGACAGATGCGCCGAAAGGACAGAATATGGTTGATTTACTTCGTGTTGGCGTGATTACGTCCGCACACGGCATTCGCGGTGAGGTTAACGTATTTCCGACCAGCGATGATCCGGAACGGTTTGAGAAGCTGGAAAGCGTCATTGTCAAAAAGGGCGCGCAGGAGACAATCCGCCGGATTGAGAATGTCAAATATTTCAAGAAAATGGTGATCCTGAAGCTGGAGGGCATCGATGACCGGAACGCGGCGGAACTGCTGAAGAGTAACGATCTGATGGTCGACCGCGAACATGCCCAGAAGCTGGAAGAAGGGGAATACTTCATTGCGGATCTCATCGGGCTGAAGGTTGTGACCGATGACGGTCAGGAACTCGGAATTCTGAAGGATGTCATGGAGACAGGGGCAAATGACGTCTATATCGTCAAGACGGCCGGCGGAAAAGAGATCCTGCTGCCGGTGATCCCGGACTGCGTACTTCGGGTTGATCTGGAAGCGGGACTGGTGGAAGTTCACCTGATGCCGGGGCTTCTGGATCTGTAAAAACAGTTCCGGTCAGGTCCTGCGGGCGGATTCCGGAGTATTTCAGCGGATATTCCGGCAGGCCTGACGAACGCTGCCCATCACTTATTGGAGGTTTTTTATGCATTTTCATGTTCTGACTCTGTTTCCGGAAATGATCGATCAGGGTGTATCGACCTCGATCACGGGGCGGGCAATGGACAAGGGACTGATTTCCGTTGACGCCACCAACATCCGGGATTTCTCGGAGGATGAAAAACATCATCACGTCGACGATTACCCGTACGGCGGCGGCGCCGGAATGGTTATGCAGGCGGCGCCGGTTGTAGGTGCGGTGGAGCATGTGTGCAACCGGGTGACCGAGGAGGGACGGAAGAGACCGCGTGTTATCTATATGACGCCCCAGGGCCGTGTGTTCAGCCAGAAGATTGCGCAAGAACTGGCACAAGAAGAAGATCTCGTCTTTCTCTGCGGTCACTATGAGGGAATCGACGAACGGGCGCTGGAAATGTGCGTGACGGATTATCTCTCCATCGGCGACTATGTGCTGACGGGAGGCGAGCTTCCGGCCATGGTGATGATCGACTGCATATCCCGTCTGGTTCCGGGGGTACTAAACAACGACGTCTCGGCCGAGTTTGAGACCTTCCACGACAATCTTCTGGAGTATCCGCAGTACACGAGACCGGAGGAATTCATGGGGCGGAAGGTTCCGGCAATTCTTCTCTCGGGGGATCACAAAAAGGTCGATGAGTGGAGAAGAGAGCGGTCCATCGAGCGGACGCTGGAACACCGGCCGGATCTGCTGGATGAAACGTTTCTTTCAAAGAAAGAAAAAAAGTTTCTGGCAGAACTCCGAAAGGAAAAAGAGACACCGGCTGACGCCGAAAATTCTGCAGCACCGTCCGGCGAGTCAGAGCCGAAGGCGTGACGCCGAGAATTCTGCAGCGCTGTCCGGCGAGTCAGAGCCGAAGGTTTGACGCTGAAATTTTTGCGGCAGGGCATGGAACCCTGCCTTCGCATCCGCTTTTGCGGCACAAGAAAAATGCTTGCAGTTATGCGGGTTTTATGATAATATACTAAATCGTGAAATGAAGAGATGTTCCGCTGTTACGGATGAGTATTAAGAGCATCAAATATTTTGAGGAGGTTCATACCGATGAACGAGATCATTAAGAAGATCGAAGAAGCACAGTTAAAGGAAGTAGCAGAGTTTGCAGTAGGTGATACTGTTCGCGTTTCCGTAAGAATCGTTGAGGGTACCAACACCAGAACTCAGGTATTCGAGGGCACTGTTCTGAAGAGACAGGGCGGCGGCGCAAGAGAAACCTTCACCGTAAGAAAGTCTTCCCACGGCGTAGGCGTTGAGAGAACATGGCCGGTTAACTCCCCGAACGTTGAGGCGATCGAGGTTGTTAGACACGGTAAGGTTCGCAGAGCGAAGCTGAACTACCTTAGACAGAGAACCGGTAAGGCTGCAAAGATTAAGGAAGTTATCCGATAATCGAATTTACTTTTCTGTGACGACTGGGGAGGGGCAATGCAAATTGTCCCTCCTTTAATGTTTCATAGGAAATTTCTCCGAAATTCCCTATGAAACAAAAACGCGAAGAGTGTTTCACCCGTTTGCGCGAGAAGCGAATAGAAAGAGAGAAGCTATGAATATACAGTGGTACCCGGGTCACATGACCAAAGCCCGGCGTGCGATGACCGAAGACCTGAAACTGGTCACCCTTGTCATCGAGATCGCCGACGCGCGACTTCCTCTCGGAAGCCGCAATCCGGATATTGACAAAATGGCCGCGAACAAAGACCGGCTGATTCTTCTGAATAAGGCGGATCTGGCGGATGAGCAGCTCGTGAAACAGTGGATCGAGTGGTACGGAAAACGAGGTATCCGCGCCGTTCCGCTGGATTCCCGCGTGACAAAGGACGTCCGCCGGATGAGGGCGGTCATTATGGATGTCTCCAAGGAGCGGATTGAGCGCAACCGCAGAAGAGGAATTCTGAATAAACCGATCCGCGCGATGGTAGCCGGCATTCCGAATGTGGGAAAATCGACCTTTATCAACTCTATCGCCGGAAAGACAGCAGCGAAGACCGGAAACAAGCCGGGTGTCACCAGAAGCGATCAGTGGATTCGCCTGGATAAGACCCTGGAACTGCTGGACACGCCGGGAATTCTGTGGCCGAAATTCGATGACAATCTGGTCAGCCGCAATCTGGCCTTTCTCGGTGCCATCAGCGATGACGTTCTTCCGCAGGCGGAACTGGTGCTGGAACTGATCGAATATATGCGCCGGGCATATCCGGACACCTTCCGGGCGTGGCTTAAGACGGAACTGACGGAGGAGATGGACGCTCCGTCTCTGCTCACCGAGGAGGCGCGGGCAAGAGGCTGCCTTAAGGCCGGCGCGGAGCTGGATTATGACCGGGCGGCAGCACTTTTTCTCACGGATTTCCGTGCGGGAAGAATGGGACATGTTACACTGGAGATACCGCCGGAGGAAAGTATATGGCATTGCGAGAACTGAAAGGTGAGAAGCTGGAACAGGAACTGGTGCGGCTGGAAGGTATGAAGGAATATGAAAAGGCGCACCCGGACTGTGAAATGATCTGTGGTCTGGACGAGGCGGGACGCGGCCCTCTGGCAGGGCCGGTGGCGGCCGGTGCGGTAATCCTTCCGAAAGACTGCACGCTCCTTCATCTGAATGATTCTAAGAAGCTTTCACCGGCAAGAAGAGATGCGCTCTATGACGAAATCCGCGAAAAGGCGGTTGCCTGGTCCGTCGGTATTGTGACCGCGGAGGAGATTGACGCGCTGAATATTCTGCAGGCAACCTATGAGGCGATGCGGAGAGCGGTGGCCGGTCTCGGCGTGACACCGGATCTTTTTCTGAACGATGCCCTGATTGTGCCGGGACTTCCGGAGGATAAGCAGATCAAGATCATCAAGGGAGATGCAAAGAGCGTCTCCATTGCGGCCGCTTCCATCATGGCAAAAGTGACAAGGGACCGCATGATGGAGGAATATGACCGGGTCTGGCCGGCGTACGGGTTTGCCAAACACAAGGGATACGGAACAAAACAGCACTATGAGGCGATCCGGGAGAACGGGCTTTGTCCGATTCACCGGAAGACATTCCTGAAGACCATCCACTGATCAGAAAGAAGGCGATTGCTTCGGAGGGTTCCAGCAGAAATCAAAGAAAAGAAGGAAGCAAATATGAAGCGGCCTGTGCCGTGTTTCTAGAGTCCATCGGTTTCCGGATTCTGGAACGGAATTTCCGTAGCCGGTTCGGCGAGATCGATCTGATCGGCCGGGAGAACGAATATCTTGTCTTTGTGGAAGTGAAATACCGGAGGGACGGCCGCAGCGGAGATCCAGCGGAGGCGGTCGACGCGCGGAAGCAGCAGAAGATTCGGATGACGGCACAGTATTATCTGACAAGAAACGGGATTTCGCCCGATGTGCCGATCCGGTTTGACGTCGCGGCCATTCTCGGGAACCGGATTCACCTGATCCGGGATGCGTTTTCGTTTTGACAGTGAATCACGTTCCGCGTGTAAATATCGCTCTGAGAACGGAAAGGTCTTGTGAAAAGCCGGTGCAACATTTATAATAAAGATACCTATGCGCAGAATGCGGACGGGCCGGATTCCACATGGCGGTTTTTGGCCGTTTCGCGGCAGTTGCCGGATGACTCATGCGGGTATGGGTTCCGGCTCGTTGCTCGCATAATTTCAGACAGAGCGGGGGAACAGGCGGATGAGAGTTATTGCTGGATCTGCAAGGCGTCTGCTTCTTGTTACGGTGGATGGAAATGATACCAGACCAACCGGTGATAAGATCAAGGAGACGCTTTTTAATATGCTTAATTTTGAACTTCCGGGTGCGGTCTTTGTGGATCTGTATTCCGGGAGCGGTGCCATTGCGATCGAGGCCCTGAGCCGCGGCGCACAGAAGGCATATCTGGTTGAGAATAACCGGAAAGCGGCTGCCTGCATTCAGAAGAATCTGGAAACCACCCGTTTTACCGAACAGGGTGAGTTGATGATCTGCGATGTGATGGCCGGAATCCGGAAACTGGAAGGCCGCGGCGTGAAGGCGGACATTATTTTCATGGATCCGCCGTACAACCATGAGTATGAGAAAAATGTTCTCGAACGGCTCAGTAATTCATCGCTGGTCGATGACTCCACCCTGATTGTGGTAGAGGCGTCCAAAGAGACCAAATTCGATTACGCGCAGGAGTTTGGCTATCAGCTGGAAAGAGAAAAAGTGTATAAATCCAGCAAGCACGAGTTCTTCCGGAGAAAAAGCGCCACAGCGGAGGCTTCGGAGAACGAGTGAAAAACGCAGACAGCGGAACCGTTCCGAGCGGAAAACTGCTGTGATCGCTTGGAAAAATGAAGATTCATTTTTCCGGAGTTTGGGGGATATATAGTATATGAAGACTGCGATTTATCCGGGCAGTTTTGATCCGGTGACGCTGGGACATGTTGATATCATTGAGCGTTCTGCAAAAATTTTTGATAAGGTGATCGTCGGAGTTCTGCGCAACAGCGCAAAATCTCCGTTGTTTTCCGAAGAAGAACGTGTTAATATGTTAAAGTACGTAACAAGGGATATTCCGAACGTCGAAGTTCTGTCATTTGACGGGCTTCTCGTTGATTTTGCGAGATTAAACGGCGCCAATGTCATCATCCGCGGGCTTCGCGCAGTGACGGATTTTGAGTATGAGCTTCAGCTGGCGCAGATGAATCGTGTGATCGCACCGGAACTTGATACATTATTTCTTACCACAAATCTCAAATATGCTTATCTCAGTTCCAGTATGGCGAAGGAAGTCGCGATGTACGGCGGGGATATCTCCGCATTTCTTGATCCGGAAATAGCAAAAAAGGTCAGAGATAAATTCAGGGGGAAAATCCTGGGATACCAGGGAGAACGATAAACAGAGGAGAAAAGGGTCATGAGCAAGATCGAGCAGATCATTTCAGAAATTGAGGAGTATATTGCAAGCTGCAGAACACAGCCGTTTTCCAATGAAAAGATCATTGTTAACCGTGAGGAGATGGAAGAGCTTCTCACCGAGCTTCGAATGAGGACCCCGGAAGAGGTTAAACAGTATCAGAAAATTATCAGCAATCAGGATGCGATTCTGAATGAATCCAGAGCGGAGGCCGACAAGGCGAGAAATGCCGCAAAGACAGAGGCGGACACCATGATTGCGAGAGCGCAGGCGCAGGCCGGACAGATGGTTGAGCAGAGCGAGATCACACAGCAGGCACAGGCCAGAGCGGCGCAGATCATCAGCCAGGCGCAGGCACAGGCTCAGGAGATCGTGGACAACGCTGTTCTTCAGGCCAACACGCTGAAACAGCAGTCTCTGAAATATACGGACGATATGCTCGGCGGACTTCAGAGCATTATTCAGCATTCTCTTCAGGATGCGGAAAGCCGCTTTGATTCGCTTCGCGGTTCTCTCCAGTCCAGTTATGAGATTGTCTCGAGCAACCGCAATGAGCTTGCCGGAAGTCTCACCGGAGCGGATGATAACCGGTAACAGGCGGACAGACAAAGTTCGCGAGCGGACTTCGGCTCCGCCATCCTCTCAATCTTGATGGGAGGCCCGCGGATTTTGCGAGCTGATGTGACAGCCGTATAGGAACGCATACCGAGATTGGCCGCTGGCTCCTTCTCAGGCATACGAACGACAGTAAGCCGGATGGGATTATCCCACCGGCTTTCCTTTGTGATAGGAAAACTCCGGAAAGGAGAACGGGAATGAACATTGCCATTGTCACAGGCGCATCATCCGGAATGGGAAAAGAGTGCGCGGAGATCCTTGCGGACTGTTTTTCGGGTATCTCGGAGATCTGGCTCATCGCCCGCAGAAAAGAGCGGCTTGAGAAACTGTCTGAGTCTCTTCCGGTGAAGACGAAAATAATTTCCGTCGATCTGGGAAAAGAGGGGGCAGTCCGTACTCTGCAGGAGGAACTGGAAAAAACTTCGCCTCGGGTCCGTTTTCTGGTCAATGCGGCCGGGTTCGGCGCCATCGGAAAGGCCGGGGAGATTTCCGCGGACCTGTCCGCGTCCATGATTCGGGTAAACTGCGAATCCCTCACGCGGATCACGGAGACGGTTCTCCCGTATATGCCTGTGAACAGCCGTATTCTGAACTTTGCTTCCGCCGCGGCTTTTCTGCCGCAGCCGGGATTTGCCGTCTATGCAGCGACGAAGGCATACGTTCTCTCTTACAGCCGCGCTCTGGGAGCGGAACTGAAACCGCGTCGGATCGCTGTGACGGCGGTCTGCCCGGGGCCGGTGCGCACGGAATTCTTTGACATTGCCGAGAGAACCGGCGAGATTCCGGTTTACAAGAAACTGGTGATGGCAGATGCGGGGCGTGTCGCGAGGGCTGCTGTCCGCGACTGTATGGCGGGGAAAAGTATTTCGGTGTACGGAATCACCATGAAGGGATTTCGTCTCCTGTGCTCGATTCTTCCGCATGAATGGTTATTGAAGATTTGGGATGTATTTTCGCCCGGGAATACGGATTCGTCCGGGCAGGAAACGGTTTGAAATATGGGATGAAATTCCGCCCCGGGAATACGGATTCGTCCGGGCAGGAAACGGTTTGAAATATGGGATGAAATTTTGCCCCGGGAACATGGATTTGCCCGGCCCGGAGGCAGTATGAAAGGAGAAAATGCTTGAGCAGGATTGAGAAAGGAACATACGGGTACAGAGACCAGTATAAAAAGAGACAGATCGGATACATTAGCTTTTTCGGCGCGCTGATTCTGGTGGGACTTGGCGTCCGTTTTTTAGCGGATTTCAGCTATCACACGGCTCTCGGATCCATTGCGGCCGTGCTGGCGGCGATTCCTCTCGCGAATATCCTGTCCCCGTTTGTGGTTCTTTATCCGTGGAAGACGATGAAGAAGGAAGATTACGATCAGTATTCCGCACGGGAAAAGGATTTCCGCATACTGTATGATCTGATCATCACAACCAAGGAGGACGTGATGGTGATGGATGTGCTGGTCGTTCATCCGACGGGGATCTACGGCTGGTGCACCAACCCGAAGGTGGTGACGGACCGTGCGGAAGACAATGTCAACAATACACTGGCCGCGATGCATCTGGACCCGAATTTTCATGTGATCAAGGACAGGAAAGTGTTCGACAAGCGGTTTGATTCGCTGAAGCCGGCATCAGAATACGAGGATGACGGTACCGTCAATTACGCGGTGGAAGTTCTGGAAAAGATTTCCGTCTGAATCCGTAAGAAGAATAAGGATATAGAAATGACAGAACGTATCATTGGAAAAAATGACGCCGGTCAGCGTTTTGACAAATACCTTGCAAAACTTCTTCCCAACGCGTCCAAGGGGTTTCTTTATAAGATGCTTCGGAAAAAGAATATAACGCTGAACGGAAAAAAGGCCGACGGTACCGAGAAGGTTCTGGCCGGCGATGTCATCAAGCTGTTTTTCTCGGATGAGACCATGGAGAAGTTTTCCGGCAGTCCGCTTCCGGCTTCCAGTGCCGCTTCGGATGCAGCACCGGAGGGGAGAGGAACCCCGGATGGGCGAAGAACTCCGGCGGTTCGAATCCGTGACCGGTATCCGTCCCATCCGCTGAATGTGATCTATGAGGATGAGCATATTCTTCTGGTCAACAAACCGCAGGGGATGCTGACACAGAAGGCAAAGGACACCGATGAGTCGCTGAATGAGTATCTGATCCGGTATCTTTTTGATCAGGGATCGCTGACGGAGGAGGAATTTCGCACGTTTCATCCCTCGGTGGCCAACCGTCTTGACCGCAATACCAGCGGAATTGTGATCTGCGGAAAGACACTCCCGGGCCTTCAGGGAATGGCGGAACTCATCCGGAATCGCAGCATCGGAAAATACTATTATGCGATCGTGCTCGGGAAATCGGACCGCGGCATGACCGTCCGCGGATATCTGGAAAAGGATGAGCGGAGCAATACGGTCCGGCTTTACGGGCCGGAGGATAAGAAAGCTGCAGGACCGGATGCCGTTCCGATTGAGACGGCGTACCGGCCCCTTTTGACTGCACCGGTTGGGCCGGACGGAGACGTTTACGCCACACTGATGGAAGTCCGCCTGATTACCGGAAAAACCCATCAGATCCGCGCGCATCTGGCGTCTCTGGGACATCCGGTCGGAGGCGATGCAAAGTACGGAGATGCCGCATTCAACCGGATGCTGAGAGACTGCTACGGAGTCCGTATGCAGCTTCTTCATGCGAGAAGACTGGAATTTCCGAAAACCATGCCGGCGGGGCTGGACGCGCTTTCCGGAAAGGTCTTTGAGGCGGAACCGCCGCTGAAGATGAAACAGCTCATCCGTGAGATTCGGAATCGGAGGTGAGCGGATGGGAACCTGGAACGGACACGGACTTCGCGGAAGCACGCTGGAGGAACTGATCAACCGGACAAATGAAATCTATGGGGAACGGAAACTGGCACTGATTCAGAAGATTCCGACTCCGATTACGCCGGTGCAGCTGGATTCCGGCACCGGCCGGATTACGCTGGCGTATTTTGACCAGCAGAGTACGGTGGATTACATCGGAGCGGTTCAGGGGGTGCCGGTTTGCTTTGACGCGAAGGAATGCGCGAAGGACACATTTCCCCTTGCCAATGTTCACGAACATCAGGTGGAATTCATGCGGGCCTTCGAAGAACAGGGCGGAGTGGCATTTCTGATCATCAGCTATACACAGAAACGGGAAATGTATTATCTTCCATTCCGAAATCTCAGCTGGTTCTGGGATCGGATGAAAGACGGCGGACGAAAGAGTTTCACGTTTGAGGAACTGGACAAGACATGGAAAATCGAATCCAAAGGGGCGATTTTTGTGCATTATCTGGAACCGCTGGCCCGCGATCTCGAATCAAGGGATGATACGGAAGAATTGTAGAGGATAAAGCCTGAACGCAAATGTTCAGACTTTATTTGTCAGCTCGGATACGGGGCCGGACCAATCCGGCCCGCACCGGAGCCTGGAGGATAACATATGAGAAAACTTGCTTTGACGGACGATATACTGCTTTCGATCTCGGAACCGGCACGTTATATCGGCGGTGAAGTCAACAGTGTCCTGAAGGAGAAGGACAAGGTGGATATTCGCTTTGCCATGTGCTTTCCGGATGTCTATGAGATTGGAATGTCCCATCTCGGAATCAAGATTCTGTACGATATGCTCAACCGGAGAGAGGATGTCTGGTGTGAGCGGGTATACTCGCCGTGGACGGACCTGGATGAAATCATGCGTCAGCGAAAGATTCCGCTGTTCGCTCTGGAGAGCCAGGATCCGATCGGGGAATTTGATTTCCTCGGAATCACCCTGCAGTACGAGATGTGCTACACGAATATTCTGCAGATTCTGGATCTCTCGGGGATTCCGTTCCATGCAGAAGACAGAACCTGGGACGATCCGATCGTCATCGGGGGCGGACCCTGTGCGCTGAATCCGGAACCGATCGCCCCGTTCTTCGATATGTTCTATATCGGGGAAGGCGAGGTCTGTTATGACCGTCTGCTCGACACCTATAAGCTCTGCCGGGCGCAGAACAAGACGCGGCGGGAGTTCCTTCTGGCTGCGGCGCAGATCCCGGGTATCTATGTCCCCATGTTTTATGATGTGACATATCGGGAAGACGGAACGATCCGGTCAATGAAACCGAATGAGCCGGATGTGCCGGAGACCGTGAAGCGTGTTCTCTGGATGGATATGACGGAAGCGGTTTATCCGGATAAGCCGGTGGTGCCGTTTATCAAGGCAACGCAGGACAAGGTTACGCTGGAAGTCATGCGAGGCTGCATCCGCGGCTGCCGTTTCTGCCAGGCCGGTATGATCTACCGCCCGGTCCGGGAAAAGGATCCGAAGCATTTGGAAAAACTGGCGGACGCCCTTCTTCATAATACCGGCTATGAGGAGATCACCCTAAGTTCCCTCTCCACGAGTGACTACCGCGGGGTGGACGAACTGCTGAATTATCTGATTGAGAAGCACGGAAAAAACGGCGTCAATATTTCGCTTCCGTCCCTTCGCATCGATCAGTTCTCGCTGGATGTCATGAGCAAGGTTCAGGATATCAAGAAGTCGAGCCTCACCTTTGCACCGGAGGCAGGTTCCCAGAGGATGCGCGACGTCATCAACAAGGGACTGACCGAAGAGACGATTCTCGGCGGTGCCGAGCTGGCGTTTAAGGGCGGCTGGAATAAGGTAAAACTGTATTTTATGCTCGGTCTTCCGGGGGAAAATGAGGACGATGTCCGCGGAATTGCGGAGTTGTCCGAGAAAATTGCGGAACTCTATTACGACACCGTTCCGAAAGAAGAGCGCAGCGGTAAATGTTCCGTCACGGCAAGCACCTCGTTCTTCGTTCCGAAGCCGTTCACACCGTTCCAGTGGGCAAAGATGGATTCGGCGGACGAATTCCTTCACAAGGCGGCCATCGTCAACCATGCGATGAAGGAAATGCTGAACCGCAAGAGTCTTCGTTATCACTGGCATGAATCCGATGTCTCGGTGCTGGAGGGCATCTTTGCCAGAGGCGACCGCCGGGTGGCAGACGTCATTGAAAAAGCGTACCGGAAAGGTTCCATCTATGATGCGTGGAATGAGAGATTCGTGCTGGAAAACTGGACATCCTCGTTTGAGGAGTGCGGTGTGGATCCGGATTTCTATGTCCGCAGAGAACGTCCGGTGGACGAGATTCTTCCGTGGGATTTCATCGATGCCGGCGTTACCCGGTCTTTCCTTGAACGGGAGTGGGCAAATGCGAAAAAAGGAATTGTGACGCCGAACTGCCGGGAGCGCTGCTCCGGCTGCGGCATGAAGAAGATGGGAGGAGGTGTGTGCTTTGAAGATCAGAATTAAATTTCGTAAGCAGGGATTTGTGCGCTTTGTGGGTCATCTGGATCTGATGCGCACATACCAGAAGACCATGAAGAGAGCCGATGTCGCGATCAAATACAGCGGCGGTTTCAGCCCGCATCAGATCATGAGTTTTGCGTCTCCGCTGTCGGTCGGAATGATCAGTAACGGCGAGTATATGGATATCGAGGTGGAACATTGCGGAACCAGCGCAGAGATGGTGGAGCAGGTGAACAGCTGTGTGCCGGAAGGTATGGATATTCTCAGCTGGCGCCAGCTCGATGACAATACTAAAAATGCGATGAGTCAGGTTGCGTTTGCGGATTACAAGGTCTGGTTCAAGGAGGGATCGGCTCCGGAATCCGAGGAGGAATTCTGGGCCGGATTCGGAAGATTTGTGGAACAGGACCACATCCCCTATGTCAAGAAGACGAAAAAGGGCGAAAAAGAACTCGATCTCCGGGAACGAATCCTGGAAGCGCGGCCGACGACACCGCTCGGTATTATGGCCGTGATGTTCGGCGATGCCAGGATCGGGGATTTTGACCGTGTTCTGATTTCGGATCCGTCCGAGAGATCCGGATATTTCCTGCGCCTTGCCAGCGGAAGCGCGGCCAACACGAAGCCGGAGCAGGTTCTGGAAGCGTACTGCGCATCCATCGGAATGGAGTATCCGAAATTTGACATACAGGTGGAGAGGGAAGAACTCTATGCCAATGTCGGTACCGAGGAGGCACCGGTTCTGAAATCACTGGAAGATTTCGGAAAGGAGATCCGTTGAACCGTTTTGTGATTACGGAACTCGAAGGAAAAACGGTCACGGCGGGATATGACAACGGCCGGCTGATGGCCCTGATTCCGGAGGAAAACGATGGAGATGGAAAAATCGGTGAGATCTTTGTCGGGAGAGTTCAGAATGTCCTGAAGAACATCAATGCGGCATTTGTCGAATATCTCCCGGGAAAAATCGGATATCTGAGCTTTAAGGAAGCCCACGGCCGTCCTCTGAGGAACGGAGAATGCTTTCCGGTTCAGATCGCAAAAGAGGCGGTAAAGACAAAGGATCCTGTTCTGACATGCGAGCTGTCCTTTCCGGGGCGTTATTCCGTGGTGACCGTGGGAGACGGCGGAATCGGCGTCTCGGCCAAAATCCGGAGCGACGCGGAGCGGGAGCGGCTGAAGGGCATCGCCGGCCTGCTGCTTGACGGAGAATACGGGGCAATCATCCGGACGGCCGCTGACGGGGTCCCGGAAGAGGAACTTGCGGAGGAACTCCGGAATCTGCGGAAGACAGCGGAAGAAACCGTCCGGAAAGCCGGAATGCGCACGCCCTTTACCAGACTTCGGGACAGTGATCCGGAGTACATCCGGCAGCTTCGCGACACGGCATCTTTTCTCGAAGAGGTGGTAACGGACCTGCCGGAAGTCAGGGAGCGGATCGCAGAGTATTTTCGGCAGGAAGCGCCGGACGGACTGGAAAAACTTCGGTTTTACGAGGACTCCATGATTCCTCTGGCAAAGCTGCGCGGGCTGGAAAAAGAACTGGACGGGGCGCTTCGAAGCCTTGTATGGATGAAGTCCGGCGCCAATCTTGTCATTGAGCGCACGGAGGCGCTGACGGTGGTTGATGTGAATACCGGAAAATATATCACCGGAAAAAAGATGCGCGACGCCGTCCGGAAAATCAATCTGGAAGCGGCAGAAGAGGTGGCACGGCAGATGTCTCTCCGGAATCTGACCGGAATGATCCTCATTGATTTCATCAACATGAAAGAAAAAGAGGACGTGGAAGAAGTTCTGAGATGCCTTCGGGATGCGGTTTCGAAAGATCATGTTCGAACGGTAGTGGTCGACATGACGGCACTCGGGCTGGTGGAGGTTACCCGACAGAAACAGAGAAGGCCGATTGCGGAAGTGTTCCGGCGTTGTCTGTGAAATTTCCCCGAAAAAAACAAAAATAACGATTGACAAAGATTTTCACGATTGTTATATTACTAAAGTATGCCGCACAGCGAGGCTGTAAGTGCACCCATTGGGGGTGCCGCCAAAGCTGGCGAGTAATTATAATAGGAGGTGCCATCAGATGTATGCGATTATAGCTACCGGTGGTAAGCAGTACAAGGTTGCCGAGGGCGACGTTATCCGCGTTGAGAAGCTCGGTGCAAATGCTGGCGAGACTGTAACTTTTGATCAGGTTCTGGTTGTCGGAAATGACGGAGACCTGAAGATCGGTACGCCGGTTGTTGACGGTGCAAGCGTATCCGCTTCCGTTGTCAAGGAAGGCAAGGCTAAGAAGGTTATTGTCTACAAGTACAAGCCGAAGAAGAGCTACCACAAGAAGAACGGTCACAGACAGCTCTTCACAGAAGTTAAGATCGAAAAGATCAACGCTTGAGACTAAATGGTCGAAGCAAAGTTGTATTATGACTCTGAGGGTCAGGTAAGAAAAGTCGAGATGAACGGTCATGCCGGTTTCGACGAATACGGCCGGGATATTGTATGCGCTGCGGTTTCGGTTCTTGCTCTGAATTTTGCCAATTCGGTGGAAGAATTCACGGAGGACCCGTTCACGGCGGATCAGGATTCCGGGGTGTTTCACTTTTCCTTTACCGGTGAGATCAGTAAAGAGTCAGCTCTCCTTGCGCGTTCCTTTGTTCTCGGTCTCGAGAGCATTGAAAAGCAGTACGGAGATGAGTATATCAGGATAATTGACAGGGAGGTGTAAACTATGTTCAACATGAACCTTCAGCTGTTCGCTCATAAAAAGGGTGTCGGCTCTACAAAGAACGGCCGTGATTCCGAGTCCAAGAGACTTGGCGCCAAGAGAGCAGACGGACAGTTCGTTCTGGCAGGCAACATCCTGTACAGACAGCGTGGAACACATATCCATCCGGGAGTTAATGTAGGTCTTGGTAAGGACGATACATTATTCGCTAAGGTTGACGGTGTTGTAAAGTTCGAGCGTAAAGGCAGAGACAAGAAGCAGGTTTCTGTTTACCCGAGAGCAATCAACGAGTAATCAAACCGAAGTCCCGTACGTCTCGCGCGTACGGGGCTTTTTTCTGTTATGGGAAATTACGGGAATTTTCTATAACAGAAAAAAGCCATTGCGCGCAAAAACGAAACAACAACGGAAAATAATGAATAGATCGAAACATACGGAGGAGAAGACATGTTTGCTGACAATGCAAAAATTTATATCAGATCCGGAAAAGGCGGCGACGGCCATGTCAGCTTTCGCCGTGAGAAGTTTGTGGCTGCGGGAGGCCCGGACGGCGGTGACGGAGGAAAAGGCGGCGACGTCATTTTTCAGGTCGATAAGGGCCTGAATACGCTGAATGATTTCCGCCACGTCCGGAAATACAAGGCAGGCGACGGAGGCGCGGGTGAAAAGAGAAAACGTCACGGTGCCGACGGCGAGGATATTATCCTGAAGGTTCCGGAGGGAACCGTGGTCAGAGATGCGGAGTCCGGTCAGGTGATCGTCGATATGTCCGGAGAAAACCAGAGAGTGGTTGTTCTGAAGGGCGGAAAGGGCGGTCTCGGAAACCACCATTTTGCGACTCCGACCATGCAGGTGCCGCAGTACGCCCAGCCGGGAAAACCGGCACAGGAACTCTATGTCGTGCTGGAACTGAAGATGATCGCGGACGTCGGTCTGGTGGGCTTCCCGAACGTCGGAAAATCCACACTGCTTTCCCGGTGCTCCAACGCAAGACCGGAGATTGCCAACTACCACTTTACAACGCTTCAGCCGCATCTCGGCGTAGTGGATCTCGCCCAGGGAGAAGGCTTTGTGATGGCCGATATCCCGGGAATTATCGAGGGTGCGGCGGAAGGCGCAGGGCTCGGCCTTGATTTCCTTCGCCATATCGAGAGAACCCGTGTGCTGATTCATGTGGTGGACGCCGCATCGACGGAGGGAAGAGACCCGATCGAGGATATCCGCGCGATTCAGCATGAGCTGGAAAAATACAGTGTGGATGTCTCCAAAAAGCCGCAGATTATCGCGGCCAACAAGGTGGATTCGATTGTGACGGAAGAAGGGGAAGAAGACCCGATCCGCCGTATCCGTGAGACATTTGAGCCGGAAGGCTTCAAGGTGTATCCGATTTCGGCAGTATCCGGCGAGGGTGTGAAAGAACTGCTGTGGTACGTCAATGACGTTCTGAAGACCGTTCCGAAGGAGGCCATGTTCTATGAGTCCGAGTATGAATATGTGCCGCAGGTGGAAGATCTTCCGTATACGGTGGTGATTGACGACAAGGGCAATTTCGTTGTCGAAGGTCCGAAGATTGAAAAGATGCTCGGATATACCAATCTGGAGTCGGAGAAGGGCTTCCAGTTCTTCCAGAAATTCCTTAAGAAAGCCGGCATTCTCGATAAACTTGAGGAGATGGGCATCAACGAAGGCGATACGGTTCGAATGTACGGACATGCATTTGACTATTACAGAGAGTAAGTTTGAGAATCATTTTTTCAAACTTTGATTGGCGGCTCAAACAGACAAACAAGATTGCCAGTTTGAGTCTGTGGGCAAAAAACGGAGGTTTTTCCATGACAAGCAAACAGAGATCCTATCTAAAGGGACTTGCAATGAACATTGAGCCGTCGTTCCAGATCGGCAAATCCAGTCTGACCCCGGAGTTTACCGAGGCTATCGCAGAGATTCTGGAAAAGAGAGAGCTCATTAAGATCAATATTCTGAAGAACTGTGCGGATGACGGCAATGTGCTCGCCCGGATGCTGTCCGAGCGCACCCGTTCCGAGGTGGTTCAGGTAATCGGAAGAAAGATCGTGCTCTATAAACCGGCAAAAGACGAGAAAAAGAGAAAAATCGTGCTTCCGGAGTAAATCACATGGCAAAAATCGGCATAATGGGGGGGACCTTTGATCCGATTCACGTCGGTCATCTGGTTCTGGCGGAACAGGCCTACCGCGAGTACGGTCTGGATCAGATCTGGTTCATGCCGTCCAAGATTCCGCCGCACAAAAAAGATCACCGCATCACGGACGAGGAGGATCGGACTGCCATGATTCGCGCAGCCATTGCCGACCGCCCGTATTTCCGTTGCTCGGACTATGAGCTGCGACGGGATGCGGAATATACTTACACGGCGGATACACTCCGGCTTCTCGCGGAAGACTATCCCGCGGATGAGTTTTATTTTATCGTCGGGGAGGATTCTGTCCGGCACATTGAAACCTGGTATCATCCGGATTATATTCTGAGCCATGTGCCGTTTCTGGCGGCCCAGCGCGAAGATGATGAGACACATGGACCGGAGACGGACGAACTGACGCCGCATATCCGGTATCTTGAGGCAAAATACGGCGCGAAGATTTCCGTCCTGCACTGCCGTGAGATCGATGTTTCGTCAGCCGAGATTCGCAGGCGGGTGGAAGAAGGACTGGATATTACCGGAATGGTACCGGAGAAGACGCTGGAATACATCGAAGGGCATCGGTTATACCGCGGGTGAGGGTTAAGGATGAATGATCATAATATAGAAATCCGGGAACGGTTAAAAAAGATTCTGAAGCCATCGCGCTATGAGCACACGCTGGGAGTCTGCTACACAGCCTGCGCGCTTGCGATGCGCTGGGGAGCGGATCTGAAAAAGGCGGAGACGGCAGGACTTCTCCATGACTGCGCGAAATGTTATGATAATTCCGCGATTGTTGAAGAATGCCGAAGACGGAAGATCGGGCTGACCGCGGATGAACTTGCCGCGCCGGCCGTCATCCACGCAAAACTTGGGGCCTGGAAGGCGGAACATGAATACGGGATCCATGATCCGGAGATTCTCTCCGCGATCGCAAATCACACGACGGGAAAACCCGGCATGTCGCTTCTCGATAAGATCGTCTATATTGCCGATTATATTGAACCGGGGCGCAAAATGCTGCCGCGGATGGAGGAATTCCGGGTGATGGCATTTACGGATCTGGACGAGGCATTTTATGAGATTCAGGAGAATATTCTGGATTATCTGAGGACCACCG
Source organism: [Clostridium] aminophilum (assembly GCF_900101295.1). GTDB lineage: Bacteria > Bacillota > Clostridia > Lachnospirales > Lachnospiraceae > Clostridium_R > Clostridium_R aminophilum_A. The sequence continues at coordinate 39,433 of NZ_FOIL01000018.1, forward strand.
GAAGTTTCATTGATTCAAACTCACTGGCATCATTTGAATACTGCAGAAAAGAAAAGGAGAACGCACTGCATGGCTGAAATGACAACGAAGGAATATGTAAAAATCGCGGTGGATGCACTGGAAGACAAAAAGGCAAATGATATCCGCATCATTGATATTCATGAGATCTCCGTGATAGCGGATTACTTTATCATCTGCGACGGCGCATCAGCCAGTCAGGTTCATGCACTTGCGGACAATCTGGAAGAAAAACTCGCGAAAGCGGGGAAAGGCGTCCATAAGACGGAAGGATACGGACAGGGAACGTGGATCCTCGAAGATTACGGGGATATTATCGTCCACATTTTCCAGACCGAAGAACGTGAATTCTACGATCTGGAGAGAATGTGGATGGATGGAAAAATGATCGGGGACGTAAAAGATCTCTGATCAGGTTGACTGTTCCAGATCCATACTGATATCGTGATCCGGAACGGTCATCGGATAAGATCCGGTGAAGCAGGCTCTGCAGATCGGCAGTCCGCCGGAGAGTTCGGAAAGCGCACTGACCGTCATATAACCAAGACTGTCTGCGCCGATCTCGCGGCGGATGTCCTCTACGGAGTGCTCATGTGCGATCAGGGACGAGGTTCCCGGAACGTCGGTTCCGAAGAAACACGGGTGAAGAAAAGGCGGTGAGGAGATTCTGACATGAACCTCCAGTGCACCGGCTTTTTTTAGATCCCGGATCAGATTCTTGATGGTGGTTCCGCGCACAATGGAGTCATCGACCAGCACGATCCGCTTTCCCCTGACGGCAGCCGGAATAACGCTGAGTTTGATCTTAACCGCGTTTTCCCGTTCTTTCTGGGTCGGCTTGATGAAGGTTCTTCCCACATAGCTGTTTTTGTGGAAAATGAAACCGAACGGAATTCCGGATTCCTGAGCATAGCCGTAGGCTGAGATCAGGCCCGAGTCCGGAACGCCGGCAATCAGATCGGCTTCTACCGGGTATTCCCTGGCAAGAAAACGTCCGCCGCGAAGTCTTGCGTCATAGACGCTCACTCCGTCGATGGTGCTGTCAAGGCGGGCAAAATAGATATATTCAAAGATACAGTGAGCGCGCTGGGACGGCTTTTCCTCCAGATAATCCGAGTGGACTCCGTCGTGGGAAATGATGACGATCTCACCCGGCTCGATATCGCGGATGAATTCGCCGCCGACGGATGTGATCGCGCAGCTCTCGGATGCGAGGATCCAGCCGGATCCTTTTTTGCCGAGACAGAGAGGTTTTAAGCCGTACGGATCGCGTACGCCGATCAGCTTTCGCGAACTGGTGACGGTGAGGGCATAAGCGCCGCGGATGGAAGCACAGGTCTTCTTGACAGCTTCCTCGGCAGAAGATGAGGTGACGCGGTTCTTGGCAACCAGACAGGCGATGACTTCCGAGTCGATGGTGGTCCGGAACAGGGTTCCACCCAGTTCCAGTTCGTGACGGAGTTCGGCGGCATTGATCAGATTGCCGTTGTGCGCAAGGCACAGCGTTCCCTTCAGGTATTTCATTACGAGCGGCTGTGTGTTGGCGAGGACGGAAGAACCGGTGGTGGAATAACGGACGTGTCCGATTCCAAGATTGCCTTTCAGTGCATTCAGGTTGGTCTCGTGAAAGACTTCATTGACTAAGCCGAGACCACGGTCGTAGCAGACATTGCCGGCAGGGCCCGAGGTGTCTGTGACGGCGATTCCGCAGGATTCCTGGCCGCGGTGCTGGAGCGCGGACAGCCCGTAATAGATGTCGGAGGCAACAGAACGCCCTTCGGGATCATAGATGCCGAAAACGCCGCATTCTTCGTGTACGCCCGTTAATGAAAATGACATAATAGGATCTCCTTTAAAAAGAAAACAACGGGTTTCACGTCACAAAGCATGTATGAAAACAATCCTGTGACATAAAAAAATAATACAGAAAAGGGCAGAATAATCCGACCGAGATCGGACCACGCTGCCCTTTTTTCGTATTCAAGTATAAACATCGATACGAAAGCGGTCAAGCAGAGAATTACTTCATCATGCGGAAGAGGCCGATGACTTTGCCGAGGATCCGGACATCCTTCACAATGATGGGATCCATGGTTGAATTCTCCGGTTGGAGACGGATATGACCGTTTTCTTTATAAAAACGTTTTACGGTTGCGCCGTCGTCGATCAGTGCCACAACAATCTCGCCGTTGGAGGCGGTGCCGGTCTGTTCGACAATCACACGGTCGCCGTTGTAGATTCCGGCGTCGATCATGCTTTCACCCTTTACGGTCAGCATAAAGGTTTTCTCATTTGGCAGGAACTCCGCCGGAATCGGAAAATAGTTTTCGATGTTTTCCTCGGCGAGGATCGGAGCTCCGGCTGCAACCGTTCCGACGATCGGCACATTGACAACCTCACGGCGGGTCAGATTGAAATCATCATCGACAATCTCGATTGCACGCGGTTTCGACGGGTCACGGCGGATCCGGCCCTGCTTCTCAAGCTGTTCAAGATGAGAGTGAACGGATGATGTGGAACGGAGACCGACTTTTTCGCCGATCTCGCGGACCGTCGGAGGATAACCTTTGCTGAGAAGGTTATCTTTGATATATTCCAATATTTCTTCCTGTTTCAGAAGAGCTTTTCCTCTGCTCATATGTAATACCTCACTTTCGGCATAGGAACCGATCGTTTCAGATCCTGTGATCGAAATTCTGTTCGTTTCTATCCTATCACAGATTCTCTCTTTTTACAAACGGCTGTTCGGTAATATTTCCGCCGGTCCGGAAAAAATGCCGGCCGGTATTGCTTTGGATGAATATGGCTGACAGAACATTCGGAAAATCCGGATGGAACCCTGGGAACAAATGTTCGAAAATCTTATTGACAAACAAATGTTCGGGAATTATAATGATGCCATGAGGAACAAATGTTCGAGACAATTGTTCGGGGCAGATGTTTGAGATGGATGTGCGGAACGATTGTCCGGAAATGATTGTTTGAAAATGATTTGCGGCCGGCTGGAAGAGCGGCAGAACAGGGAGGCAGGTTATGGAAGCATCGGTTCGTCTTTTGGCAGACAGGAATTCGGACAGAGAAGAGGTGAAAGATTCGAAGTTTCGCCGGTATATCCGTAGGAACATCCGTGTCCGTCAGGCCTGCAGAATCCGCAGGCAGAAGAGACACCGCGTCCAGTTTTTTGCCCTGATGATTCTGACCGCAGTAGCATCTTTGGTGATCGGGATCGGCCGGATTGAGACAGAAGCGTACCACAACACTTCGAATCTGAAGAAGTATTATACCAGCGTTCAACTTCAGGATGGTGATACTCTGTGGTCTCTTGCGCGAAAGTATAATGTTAATACGAACATCAGTCATCATGACTATATTGATGAGATCCGGAGGATGAATCAGATGGAGGGGACGACAGTTCACCGGGGGCATTATCTCACGGTGTTCTATTACCAGTGAATTCTTCCCTCTCTTTTTTCTCGGTTTTTGTTGCGCTGTTCTTGTTCTTTCCTGTATAATGCCATGGCGGCTGTCTGGATCGTGCCGCTTTGACACGGAGGTATTTTCGCCGGATGAGGCATCGCGGTTTATCGGTTATTCTGCGATATGCGTGGGTTCCGGCGGGATTCGCGGTGAAACTTCCGTCATACGTATGGTTTGTTTCCCGCATAGACTGCAATCAGGGAGAAAAAGTGAATGAGCATATTAAATGTAGAACATCTGACACACGGGTTCGGAGACCGGCAGATATTTAATGATGTTTCTTTCCGCCTGCTGAAAGGGGAACATATCGGTCTTGTCGGCGCAAACGGAGAAGGAAAATCGACCTTCATGAGCGTTGTGACCGGAAAGATGCAGCCGGAGGAAGGAAAAGTCGAGTGGTCCAAGCATGTGAAGGCCGGATATCTGGATCAGCATGCTGTTCTGGAGCAGGGGAACACCGTCCGGGATATCCTCCGCAAGGCTTTTGATTCTCTGTTCGATATGGAACGGGAGATGAACGGACTCTACGAGAAGATGGCAGATCCGGAAGTCTCCGAGGACGAGATGAACGCGATGATGGAAGAAGCGGGGCTTCTTCAGGATCTTCTGTCAGCTCACGATTTCTACATGATCGATGTTAAGATAGAGGAAGTGGCAAGAGCCCTCGGTCTTCTCGATCTCGGTCTGGACCGTGATGTCACGGAGCTTTCCGGAGGACAGAGAACAAAAGTTCTTCTTGCCAAACTTCTCCTGGAAAAACCGGACATTCTTCTTCTGGATGAGCCGACAAACTATCTGGATCAGGAACATATTGCATGGCTTCAGAGATATCTCCAGGAATATGAGAACGCCTTTATTCTGATCTCCCATGACATTCCGTTCCTGAACAGTGTGGTCAACATCATCTATCATATGAACAACTGCGAGTTGAACCGCTACGTGGGAGATTACGATCATTTTAAGGAAGTATTTGCCGTACAGCAGGCACAGATGGAGGCGGCCTACAACCGTCAGCAGCAGGAAATCGCCGATTTGAAAGACTTTGTCGCAAGAAATAAGGCGAGAGTTGCGACCCGTAATATGGCAATGTCCCGGCAGAAAAAACTTGACAAGATGGAGCTGATTGAACTTGCGGCGGAGAAACCGAAGCCGGAATTCCGATTCCAGACCTCCCGTACGCCGGGAAGAATTCTTTTTGAGACAAAGGGCCTTGTGATCGGTTATGAGGCGCCCCTCTCAAAACCGATTGACTTTACGATGGAGCGCAAGGAGAAATTGGTGCTCACCGGTGCGAACGGTATCGGTAAGACGACGCTGTTGAAGAGTCTTCTGGGACTGATCCGTCCGCTGAAGGGCGGGATCGAGAAGGATCCCTATATGGAGATCGGTTATTTTGAGCAGGAGATGTCTCAGGATATTGAGACGACCTGTCTGGAGGAGATCTGGAATGAGTTTCCGTCATGGAATCAGGCAGAGATCCGTGCAGCTCTTGCGAAGTGCGGTCTGACAACCAAGCATATCGAGAGCCGCGTCAAGGTTCTTTCCGGAGGAGAGCAGGCGAAGGTTCGTCTGTGTAAGCTGATGAACCGTCCTTCCAATATTCTGGTTCTGGACGAGCCGACCAATCATCTGGATGTCGACGCGAAAGACGAACTGAAGAGAGCGCTGAAGGAGTACAACGGAAGTATCCTGATGGTTTGTCATGAACCGGATTTCTATGAGGGACTGGCGACCAGAGTGATTGACTGTTCGGAATGGACCACAAAGCTTGTCTGAGACATACCGGATAACGGACACTATTCTGTTGACGATACAGCACAGAAATGATACTATTTCTTTTGTAGCAGTAAACAATGATGTGGGTTTGCCCACGTCGAAGTTTTTATTGATTAAGTTGTTGGCTGATGACAAATTCCGGCCAACCCTGAACGGGATATTCGTTTCAGGAGGACTCAAATTTTATAAGGATAGGAATCCTATAGAACGGTCAATAAGAGCAGTCGGCACCATCGCATGCAGGACACTCAGAATGCGATATCTGTTTACTATTACAGAAGAATGCACAAGCAGACCGCGAGTTTCGGTCTGCTTTTTTTCATGGGATTTTCTTCGGAAATCCCTATGAAACAAAACCTCAGGATTGAGGGGATGGGGATTCAAAGTCCCCTTGCGGACTTTGTTCTGTAATATGAAGTGGACGTGTCCGCTTTGTTTTTTGTGGGGGAAAAGGAAATGGATCTTATCGCTCAGCGCTCGGCACCGATTCTCGATGCCATGAGAGAACTCAGAAAAAGAAGAATTGTTCCGTTTGATGTGCCGGGACATAAGAGGGGACGCGGAAATCCCGAGCTTCTGGATTTTTTGGGGGAAAAATGCGTTGGAATCGATGTCAATTCGATGAAAATGCTGGACAATCTTGGCCATCCGATCTCCGTGATCCGGGAAGCAGAGGATCTGCTGGCGGATGCGTTCGGTGCAAATCATGCATTCCTGATGGTTGGCGGAACGACCAGCGCCGTTCAGGCGATGATCTTTACCAACATCCGGGAAGGGGAAGAAGTCCTTCTTCCGAGAAACGTACATAAGAGTGTGATCAATGCGCTGGTTTTGTGCGGGGGTATTCCGGTTTACGTTCCGGTTCAGGTTAATCCAAAGATCGGCATTGCAACCGGTATGGAACTGGAGGAAGTCCGAAAAGCAATGGATGCCCATCCGGATGCCAAAGCGATTCTGGTCAATAATCCGACCTACTACGGAATCGCTTCCGATCTGAAGGGAATCGTTGAACTTGCCCATGCAAGGGGAATTAAGGTTCTGGCGGATGAAGCCCATGGCACTCATCTGTACTTTGGAGAAAATCTTCCGATTTCCGGTATGGCGGCCGGCGCGGATATGGCGGCGGTATCCATGCACAAATCCGGCGGCAGTCTGACCCAGAGTTCCGTTCTTCTCACCGGACCGAACATCGATCCGGAGTATGTGCGTCAGATCATCAATCTGACCCAGACTACGAGTGCATCGTATCTGCTCATGGTTTCACTGGATATTTCCAGAAGAAATCTTGCCCTCCATGGCCGCGAGTCCTTCGGTAAAGTGTTTGGAATGGCGGAATATGCCCGTTCCGAGATCAACGAGATCGGCGGATATTACGCCTACGGCAGGGAACTCGTAAACGGAAAAGATGTCTATGATTTTGATGTGACAAAACTCTCGGTATACACGCAGGGAATCGGTCTGACCGGTATTGAGGTCTATGACCTGCTTCGTGATGAATATGACATTCAGATCGAGTTCGGCGATATCGGCAATATTCTGGCGTATATTTCCATCGGCGACCGTCTTCAGGATATCGAGCGTCTTGTCGGTGCGATGGAAGACATCAAAGAGCGGTACGGCAAAGACTCCACGGACCTTTACTGTGGGGATTTCATCAGTCCGGAGCTCGTGGTGAATCCGAAAGAAGCGTTTTATGCGGATAAAGTCCAGCTGCCGCTTCAGGAATCCATCGGCCGGATCTGCGCAGAGATTGTCATGTGTTATCCGCCGGGGATTCCGATTCTGACACCGGGTGAGCGGATCACTCCGGAGATTGTGGAATATATCGAGTTCTCCAGAGAACGGGGCTGTTCTCTGCAGGGAACGATGGATCCGGAATGCCGGAAACTCAATGTGATCCGATAAGAACGGTTCGGACAGGAAGAAGAGGGAACGTTTGAAAGTAAGCGTTCAGACGTTGATTGGAGGCTCAGACAGACTGGCAAGACTGCCTGAGGCTGGAGGATAAAATGGAATTCTGGTTTTCGCAGCTTGACACCGAGAATGTCAAGACAACGGTCCGGGTTGAAAAACAGCTGTTTTCCGGGCAGAGTGATTATCAGCGGATTGATGTATTTCAGTCCGATGAATATGGAAAAATGATTGTTTTGGACGGCGACATTGTTTTTTCGGAAGCAGACGAGTTTATCTATAACGAGATGGTTGTTCATGTACCGATGGCTGTCCATCCGAATGTAAAGAACGTGTTGATCATCGGCGGCGGCGACGGCGGCGTCGCAAAGGTACTGACACAGTATCCGGAGATTGAATCCATCGATGTGGTGGAACCGGATGAGATGTTTATCTCGGTTTCCAGAGAGTTCTTTCCGGAAACCGCCAAAGGGTTTGACGACAGTCGGGTGAATATCATCAATATGGACGGACTTCGTTACCTTCGCCGATGCGCGGATAAATACGATCTGATCATCAACGATTCGACGGATCCTTTCGGCCACACCGAGGGACTGTTTACCAGGGAATTTTACGGAAACTGCAGCCGTGCCCTCCACGCTGACGGCGTGATGGTCTATCAGCACGGAAGTCCATTCTATGATGAGGACGAGGCGGCATTTCGGGCGATGCATCGGAAAGCATTCCGCAGTTTCCCCATCAGCAGAGTCTATCAGGCGAGCATTCCGACCTGTCCGGCGGGATACTGGATGTTTGGATTTGCCTCGAAGAAATATCATCCGCTTCGTGATTTTGATCCGAAGCGATGGAATGCACGCGGGTTAAAAACCTGGTATTATACAACAAATCTTCATCAGGGAGCATTTATGCTTCCGAAATACGTAGAGGACATTTTGTCAGAGGAGGAACATAGAGGATGAGCAGAATTTTAGTGATCGGATGCGGCGGTGTTGCGCAGGTGGCAATTCAGAAAGCATGTCAGAACGATGAGGTCTTCACGGAACTGATGATTGCAAGCCGTACGTTATCCAAGTGCGACGAGTTAAAGGATAAGATTGAAAAGAGCGGATCCAGAACGAAGGTTACGACCGCAAAGGTGGATGCGGACAACACAGAGGAACTGGTCAAACTCATCCGTTCCTATCAGCCGGAAGCAGTTCTCAATGTTGCGCTTCCGTATCAGGATCTGACGATTATGGATGCCTGCCTGGAGACCGGCGTTCACTACATTGATACCGCAAACTATGAGCCGGAAGATACCGAGGATCCGACCTGGCGTCCGATCTATGAGAAGAGATGCAAAGAAAAGGGATTCTCCGCTTATTTTGACTATTCCTGGCAGTGGGCATATGAGGAGCGTTTTAAAAAGGCCGGTCTCACCGCACTTCTCGGAACCGGTTTTGATCCGGGTGTGACTTCCGTGTTTGCGGCATATGCAAAGAAACACTATTTTGACACCATTGACACCATTGATATTCTGGACTGCAACGGCGGCGATCACGGATACGCGTTTGCCACCAACTTCAATCCGGAAATCAATCTGCGTGAAGTTTCCGCACCGGGTTCCTACATGGAGAACGGCAAATGGATTGAGATCCCGGCGATGAGTATTCATCGCGAGTATGATTTCGAGGGTGTGGGGAAGAAGGATATGTACCTTCTTCATCACGAGGAGATTGAGGCACTGGGAAGAAATATGCCGGAGGTAAAGCGCATCCGTTTCTTCATGACCTTTGGTCAGAGTTATCTGGATCATATGCGCTGTCTGGAAGATGTCGGCATGCTTTCCACTGAGCCGGTGAATTTCAACGGTACGGAGATTGTCCCGATTCAGTTCCTGAAGGAGCTTCTTCCGGATCCGGCTTCTCTCGGCCCGCGCACAAAGGGAAAGACCAACATCGGCTGCATTTTCACCGGCAAAAAAGATGGAAAAGAGAGAAGCATTTACATCTACAACGTATGTGATCATCAGGAGTGCTACCGCGAGGTCGGCTCTCAGGCGATTTCCTATACCACCGGTGTTCCGGCGATGATCGGAACCATGCTGGTTGCAAACGGTCTGTGGAGAAAACCGGGTGTGTTTACCACCGACGAGTTTGATCCGGATCCTTACATGGAGGCACTGAACAAATGGGGTCTCCCGTGGAAGGTTGTCGAAAATCCGACTCTCGTAGACTGATCCGGGGAAAATGCGGTTGAGCTGCGGCAGATTCGAAGGAAAAAGTCCACGGCCGCGAGATCGTCGTGTCACAGATTCAGCGATACGATGTATGAAATGTAACGGTTATAAGAGATAATATACGAGGAGACAGAAGAATGGATATTTGCAGGATTCCGACACCGGCCTATGTAATCGACGAGAAGAAAATGAAGGAGAATCTCGAGATTCTGCGGGATACCGCCGATCAGGCCGGCTGTAAAATTCTGCTTGCCCAGAAGGCGTTTTCCGGTTTCTGTGAGTATCCGCTGATCGCCCGGTATCTTGCCGGTGCGACCGCCAGCAGTCTTCACGAGGCGAAGCTCGGGCATGAGGAGATGGGAAAAGAAAACCATATCTTTTCCTGCGCATACCGGCCGGAGGAAATCCGGGAGATTGCGGAAATCTGCGATCATATTGTGGTAAATTCCTATTCGCAGCTTGAGAAATACGGAGAGACGATAGCATCTCTTCATCCGGCAGGACACACCGGCATCGGTCTCCGGATCAATCCGGAGTGTTCCACGCAGACGGACCATGCAATTTATGATCCGTGTGCGCCGGGATCCCGGTTCGGAGTGACGTCCATACGGCTGAAAGAGGCGATCCGGCGGAATCCTGAGGCCTGGAAGTATGTGGAAGGAATTCATTTTCACACACTGTGCGAACAGAATTCCGATGATCTGGAGACAACGCTTCAGGCGGTCGAAGACAAGTTCGGTGATATTCTTTCACAGCCGCAGATCCGCTGGCTCAACATGGGCGGCGGTCATCACATTACGCGGCCGGATTATGACCGGCAGCGTCTGATCCGGCTGGTTCGTCATATGAAAGAAACATACCGTGTCGAAGTTTATCTCGAACCGGGAGAAGCGATTGCGCTGAATGCAGGATATCTTGTTACCGAGGTGATGGATCAGGTGGAAAACGGGATCACGACGCTGATTTTGGATGCATCCGCCGCCTGCCATATGCCGGATGTGATTGAGATGCCGTACCGGCCGCCGCTGCGGGATTCGGGTGAACCGGACGAAAAGGCTTTCACCTATCGTCTGTCTTCCTGTACCTGCCTTTCCGGTGACATCATCGGAGATTATTCCTTTGACCATGAGGTGAAAGAGGGAGAGCGGCTTTATTTTGAGGATATGGCGATCTATTCGATGGTGAAAAACAATACGTTTAACGGCATCGGTCTGCCATCTATTTGGGCGATGGATGAAAGCGGAGACTGCCGTCTCATCCGCAGATTCGGATATGAAGATTTTAAGAACCGTCTATCCTGAGAATAGCGCAGGAGATAATTTGAACGTTAATTAAATTATTTGAGTGATCGGACGGAACCATTTTTTTAAATGGTTGAGAAGGAAAAAAGTCAGATATGCTTATACAAAATAAAATGCCGGCGGATGACGGGTTCCGCATGCCGGCGGAATATGAAAACCATCGTGGTACGGTTCTGATTTGGCCGGTTCGTCCGGGATCCTGGCCGTATGACGGAAAGGACGCACAGAAGGTCTTTGCGGGGATTGCACATGAGCTCTCCCGTTTCGAGGAAGTATGGGTTCTGGCCGATGGGGAGCATCGTGAACAGGCGGAACGTCTTCTGGATTCGGTTTACTACCCGATTCATGTACTGACAATACCCACCGATGACAGTTGGGCGCGGGACGTCGGCCCGACTTGCGTCGTGAATGCCGAGGGTACGGTTCGCGGAATCGACTGGCGGTTTAATGCGTGGGGCGGCGAATACAACGGTCTGTATGCTTCCTGGGAGAGAGATAATGCAGCAGCCCGTTCGATCTGCGAAGCGCTGAATATCGACTGTTATGACGCGCAGGACTTTGTTCTGGAGGGAGGTTCCATCCACACCGACGGCGAAGGTACCGTTGTCGTGACGGAGGAATGTCTTCTCAGTCCTGGACGGAATCCGGAACTGACACGGGGAAAGATTACGGAACGTCTGAAGAAGATGCTGAATGCGGAAAAGGTCATCTGGCTTCCGAGCGGAATCTATCATGATGAGACAGATGGGCATGTGGATAATATCTTTGCGTTTACCGCACCGGGAGAGGCAGTTCTTGCCTGGACCGATGACCCGGAGGATCCGCAGTACGAACTCAGTAAGCGGGATCTGGACGTGCTGGAAAAAGAGACGGACGCGATGGGACGAAGAATCCGGGTTCATAAACTTCTGATTCCCAAAGAGCCGGTTCGTATCGGCGAAGAAGACCTGAGAGGACTTCAGGCGGAACCGGGAGAAGACGAGCGGGAAGTTGGAGAACGTCTTGCGGCAAGCTATGTAAATTTTTATGTAGGAAACGGCTGTGTTCTTGTTCCGCAGTTTGGGGATGAGAATGACGTCAGCGCATGTGAACTTTTGAAGCAGCTTTTTCCGGGACGGGAAGTGATTCCGGTTCCGGCGAGAGCGATTATTGTCGGAGGCGGCAATATTCACTGCATCACCCAGCAGATTCCGGGAACTCCCGGACAGGGCGCCTGATTCCGGACCGTCTCATGTATCCCATATAAATTACGGCGTACATGAGACGGATACTGCGAAGTTCGAATAAGATGGATGCGGCGGGTTTTGGCTGGCGGCGGCTATGCCGGAAGCTGTGCAGATCTGTGAAAACGGTGGGAGAAACGAAGATGAGAAATATAACAATCGGAACGGTTCAGATGTCGATGACCGCTTCTCCGGAGGAAAACATTGAAAAAGCGGATCAGCTGACCAGAAAGGCAGCTTCTTCCGGCGCGCAGGTCATCCTGCTGCCGGAACTCTTTGAGCGCCCGTATTTCTGCCAGGAAAGACGATACGAATATTATGCGTTTGCGTCTCCTGTTCAGGATAATGCCGCTGTGAGGCATTTTCAAAAAGTATGCAAAGACCTCCATGTGGCGATGCCGATCAGTTTCTACGAAAAGGACGGAACGGTGCTCTACAACAGCATTGCAATGATCGGGACCGATGGTGAAATTATGGGTGTCTACCGGAAAACGCATATTCCGGATGACCATTTCTATCAGGAGAAGTTCTATTTTACGCCGGGCGACACCGGTTACAGAGTCTGGAAGACAGAGTTCGGCACCATCGGTGTCGGAATCTGCTGGGATCAGTGGTTCCCGGAGCCGGCAAGGAAGATGGCGCTCCTTGGCGCAGAAGTGCTGCTGTATCCGACGGCAATCGGTTCGGAGCCGGTTCTCGAAACGGACAGCATGCCGCACTGGAGAAGATGTATGCAGGGACATTCCGGCAGCAATCTGATGCCGGTGGCGGCAGCAAACCGCATCGGACTGGAGCATGTAACTCCGTGTCCGGAGAACAATATGCAGGATTCTTCTCTCCAATTCTACGGTTCATCCTTTATTACGGATCAGACCGGTGCGATCGTTCGGGACGGCAGCCGGGATAAGGAAGAAGTTTTGACCGCCTCCTATGATCTGGATGAGTTGGAAGACTTTCGTATGTCCTGGGGGGTGTTTCGTGACCGTCGGCCGGAATATGACGGATAATACGGAGCAAGACGCGAAAATCAAGAGGCAGAGAGGATGTTTTTTTCGGTGAATAGGAAATGCATGTTTGCTGTGTTTGCGGCAGGATGTATTTGTGCTGTCGGTTGCGGGACCGCAGCCAGGCAGACCCCAGCGGAAACGGCAGGAAAAGAAGAGGATCAAATGCTCGATTATGATAAGGTTCGAAAAAAATATGACATTCTTGTCCGTGAGCTGATTGAAAAACAAATTACGATCACAACAATGGAAAGCTGTACTTCCGGGCAGATTGCGTCTCTGCTTACGGACACGGAAGGGGCCTCCGCGATTATGAAGGGTGCATTTGTCACATACAGCAATGAGGCGAAAATCCGTCAGGGTGTTCCAGCGGAGGTCATTGACCGATATGGTGTCTATTCAAAGGAGACCGCGTCGGAAATGGCCAGGGTATGCCGCGACTTCTATGGAACCGATATCGGGATCGGCGTGACGGGAAGCTTCGGGAACACGGATCCGAACAACCCGGACAGTGTTCCGGGGAAAGTGTATTTTGCGATTGCAACAGGAGAGCAGACGGAAGGCTATGATTGCAAGGTTCCGCCGCAGCCGACAAGACTGGCGTATAAGCTGTATATGGCGGATATCATTGCGGATGAACTGATACGAAAGATAAAAAAATGAATTCTGCGTCGACTCAAAAGATAAAATATGTGGATCCGTCTGCTTTTTCTTCGGAAAAAGAAGAGGGATCCTTTGATTATTGCACACGCTGTTTTGCCTCGCTTTTGCTTCAGAAGGGATTCGATCCCAGCATGAATTACTGGGTTTGCAAAGGCTGTGGTCAGATGCTGATCAATCCTGACATTGAAACGGAATCGGACATTGTCTGGTGTTGTGATCAATGCGGTGAACCCATGAATGATCAGCCTGGTTTTGATGAAACGCTCGGCCAGTGGAAATGTATATTCTGTGGATATGAAAACAAACTCGATCAGAGAGAAATATACGTTACGGAAGAAGAATTCCTGGCAGAAAAAAACAATCCGTACAAGGGAATGACGGATGATGAGGTATTGATGCTGTCGGTTTATACCGATGAGGAACCTCTTGCCGGAAGAGACGACATTTCTCTTGTATATAACAGGGAGCAGGGTATCATCTATGTTAAGAAGTTCCTTCGGATTTATGATAAAAGCGTGTATCAGTACCTGAAAGAGCATCCGGTAGCACATATGCCGCGGATTGTGGAACTATATGAAGGAGATAATGGATTAATCGTTATTGAGGAGTATATTCATGGGATTACTCTGGAAGAACTTCTGAAGGACAAGCTGATATCTCCAAAACACGCGATAGATATTGTAAAGAGAATTTGCGAGATTTTGGATTCACTGCATCATCTGCCGACCCCGATTGTACATCGTGATGTCAAACCGTCGAACATTATTCTTTCATTTGATGCGGAGGTTTATCTGCTGGATATGAATGCGGCAAAATGGTATAAACCGGATCAGTCAGAGGATACGCGTTATCTTGGAACCGAGAACTACGCTGCACCGGAACAGGTCGGATACGGATTGTCCGGTTCCTGTGAGAAATCGGATATCTATGCTGTAGGTATGTTGTTAAATGTGATGCTTACGGGTACATTTCCAAAAGAGAAGAAGGCATCCGGAAAAATATGGGATGTTATTGAGCGGTGTATCCGATTGGATGCAGACCAGCGGTTTACAGCAAGAGAAGTAATTGAGGCACTAGAGGCATTGGATGTAACGGAAGTAATCGAGGAATAGACTTGAAGAAAGACAAATCCACGGATGAATTAAACCGAATGTTGGAAAAGATGAGACCGGAGCAGTTAAACGACTATCTGATAATTCATCGAAGAGATCTGATTGATGAGAAGAAAGCCTTTTATTATTATATGAAATATGTTTTCGATGAGAGAAAGATTTCCTTGAAAGACATATACATTGCGTCCGGTGTTTCGGAATCCTATGGCGGACAGATTCTGAGAATGGAAAAACATACCGAAAACCGGGATCTGATTCTGCGTTTCTGTCTTGCCGGCAAATTTGACTTGAAGGAGACGAACCGGGCATTGAAATTATACGGCTTTCGGGAATTGTATTCGAAAGATGTGCGGGATGCCTGTCTCATTGTCGCAATCAGCAACCGCATTTTTGATTTTGCGGCGATTGATGAGGTACTGACGGAGCGTAACCAAAAAAAGATTTCCTGTGATATGGAATAATATTTTTAAGAGATTCTCACCGATTCGGTCAATGTCATTAAGTTAAGGTGACAAAATCAAAGATCTCAGTATTAGAAATAATACTGGGGTCTTTTTTTTATATAAACACTTGACACAAAAATCAAAATGTGCGGCCGCTTTCGCTATTGAATGATAATGATGTAGCGAAAGCGGCCCTTGTAATTAAGGGAATCTTGATTGCAAGGAGGTCGCATATGAAACCTAAACATCTTAAAAAACTTCTATTATCTGAGATAAAAGCTGTTTCTGAAAAATTAAATGAGTATTGTGTTTCGTCTGGCAAAGATTTCACTA
>NZ_FOIL01000030.1 GCF_900101295.1 [Clostridium] aminophilum
TCCTTTCAGAGCGTTTCACGCAGACCTCCCTAGGTACCACACATTTCTTCCTCTCCATCCATCTGCCTCATTTATCATGCATGATTCCGTGTAGTTATTGGGCTTCGACTTGTATAGCAGCCTTACCCTCATGCATAACCTCATATGAGATTTCTGTTCGTCAGACCAGAGATTTGCCCGTGGGTTAGTATGTTCCCCACATCCAGCTTCCTTCAGATTCCGTCTCGCGACGGACGCCCTTGCTTTCGGCTATATCCTTCCCACTACCGGGCGGATTCGGGACTTTAACCCGTTAGAAACGTGCGCCGCTAGGCGCACTATAAAAAAAGACCCCAGTATTATTTCTAATACTGAGATCTTTGATTTTGTCACCTTAACTTAATGACATTGCGATTTCGAGACTCTCCCCTTTTTTGAGAATGGCCTGTTCCTTCCGGAGATCGAGATTATGCTTATCCGGAAGGAAGGCGCGTAATCGTCAGGACCTTAAAAATCCCAGAATCCGGTTCCCGTTTCCGGATCCGATTTTCGCTTGATGATTCCACCGGCCACCGGTCTGAGTTCGATTTCTGCCGTATAGAGAACCTCCACCGACTTTATATGTCCTGCATCCATATGATGTTCACCGTTTTCTTTATATGCAAATGCCGCATGGGTATGATGATGCAGTGTTCCACTCTCATCCGATACAACATTGCCGATCAGTGAGACAAGTTCCAGCATTCCTTTCAGATTTCGCACTTCAAACTGCCCTGATTCAGGGATAAAGGTCTGTATCTCAGCGGAGCTGCATCCGCCGATTCCCGAAAATGTCGCAGACTGTATCTTCTCTTTTTCACAGACATCCAACAGTGATCCAATGATCTCATCTCCGCGGTCAAGTCTTATGTAATATGTCTCTCCAAATTTTCTGTAATCCATATCCGTCTCCCTATCAAGCAAGATTATGCGTTTTCCATGCCCTTACATACTTCAGGTATAACGCAAATCTTCATGCGAGTAAAACAAAAAATAATGGCGGATTAGACGTTTTAAAGGTTGCTTGCATATGCTTGTATTTGCAAGCATTTTATGTTACTTTTGCTTTAACAAAGGTTACGAAAGGAGCGTGATTTTGTGGCAAAAACTGCCCCTGTTTATGCCCGTATTGATACGAATCTTAAAGAAAATGCAGAAGGGATCCTTGCTCAGCTTGGAATTTCTCCTTCCGAAGCGATAAAAATGCTTTACAGCCAGATCGTTCTTGTGAGAGGCATGCCGTTTCAGTCAAAACTTCCGGAAATAAACCATTTTTCCACGCAGGGAATCACACAGGCTGAGTTTGATGCAGAGCTTCAAAAAGGTGTGGATTCCATCCAAAATGGCCGCACTCATTCTGTTGAAGATGTTGATCGCATGCTTGCCGAGGAATTTGGTATATGAGCAATTATTCTGTCCGATATTCAGATGAAGCCAAAGAGGATCTTCGCAATATATTCATGTATATCGCATATAAACTTGGTTCAAAAGAAAATGTCACAGGTCAGGATAGCATCCATATGTTCAGCCTAGTTTAATATATGTGTCCAGGATTCTGGGTACATATCATTTTTACTAATTCATCAGCTCCTTTATCGACTGTCCCTTGAAGCACGCTCTGTCCCGACGCTCCAACAAAGAACACATCCACAAGTCCAGCTAACACTCCACAAGAAGCGGCTATCATATAATCATATTTATCACATTTTGCTCGTTCAAAATTAGCTTTTTCACCTGGATGAGCTATTTGTATTCTTTTTTTGGCCATCCATGTACCTCCAAATGGAAAATAATTTCATGCCATAAACATTCTTCTTGTCAAATCTTCATATATTTTCTTTTCTTCCTTTGTAAGGGAATCTACGCCTTTTTCCTTAGCTTTCTTTAATATTCTTTCTTCTTCCTTTCTCCTTTCAGGAAATAATAATCTATCAATGTCAAAATTAAGCATTCAGATCACCTCCTATTAATCAGTATCCCACTACATTACTTATTCAAAGCAACTTGATATTGTCGCCTTAACTTCTTATCCACATATCAATTCCATCGCCGAATATTTCAGCATCGATAATGTATTTATCTTCATCTTCACTTACAATCCTAGCTGTTGGAAGACGATCCAGAACCGCGTCAACTGAATACCCAGAATACTCAAACTTCACTCGCCTTATCTTTCCGCCTCTCATGAACTGAATCCGTTTGCGGTATTCTCCTTCTTCAAACTTATTCCTATACGGAACCGAAAAATGTTCACTGGTCACTTTTAAGTTTTTCAATCTATCCATATGATAAATCGTAATTTGATGAATGAATTATAATACTGAATCTACGCTATCATAATTTTATCAGATAATATGCTGGGTAACAAGGAAAAGCATAATTTAAATTAATCCAATCAAAAAGAATATATGCAATTAAACCAATTCGATAAAGTACACCTTTCTGAACATTATTTTCCCAAATCTTCCATCTCATAAGATCTCGCTTTTCCAAAAAGCGTTGTTCTTTCCATTCCGCACCGTTTCGCCGCTTCTGAAACCGATATCTTCTTCATTTTCCCTAGTTTCCACACTTCATAAAAGTTTTCCGGAAGGGGATCGGGGCGTCTGCCAAACTGAACGCCTCTCGCCTTTGCCGCCGCTATACCTTCCGCCTGACGCTGGCGAATAAGATTTCTCTCCTGTGTTTTCTGCTTCATCTTCGCAGTTCTTTCATCCGCTTACCTACATCTTTTTCCCACTCAATCCATTTGCATTTCTCAAAAGCATGCGCTGCATTTATTCAAATAGATTTTATTAAAATCAATTTGAATAAAAATAATTTGAATAAAAAGGCAAGGAGGTGCCAGCATATGTTTGTCGGCAGAGAACGCGAATTGAACGCTTTGGGAAAAGTCTATTCCAAAGACTGCTTCGGGATGACCATAATCTATGGCAGACGCCGAATCGGAAAGTTCTTTTTGATCACTGAATTTCTCAAAGAAAAAAGCCGTCTTCTATACCGCAAACAAAGTCGGCGCCGGACGCAACCTAGAAGTGTTCGTCCAGCAGGTATTGGAAGTGTTGAATCCAGATTATCTGGGTGCAACATTTTCCTCTATGAAGGCAGTTTTTGAACTCATAACAAGAAAGGTTTCGGAGCGCACCAAGAAACTCGTTCTGATCATCGACAAGCTGCCCTATTGGGCAGAAAAGACAAAGCACTGTTAACGATCCTGCGGAAATTCATCGATACACTGTGGCTGGATAAAAACCTAATGGTCATTTTGTGCAGATCATCTCTAAGCTTCACTGAGAAGAAGGTCCTCAGCGAAAAGAGCCCAATGTTTGGATGGTACTGATATCAGTGGAAGATATATTCGCGAGTTTCGCTCGTTATTGCGGCAGTCGCCAAGGTTTCGTGCAAGCACAGGCTTTTGCCCGTTGCTCACGTAAAAAAGAAAGACTCAAACCTCCCCCTCCGGAAGTTCGAGTCTTTTCTCATCATTTATTCATTTTTCAGGCATTCCATCTTTATGCCGGCATTTTTGTCTCAATCCATCCCAGATCAGTCGATGGCTTTCACGATCTTCTCGCAGGCTGCGCCGAGACTCTTTGACTTCTCTGCCGCATCTTCGAGAGATGCTCCCTTTACGCCGTAATAGAACTTGATCTTCGGCTCGGTTCCGGACGGTCTGACGCAAACCCATGCGTTATTCTCCAGATCGTAATAGAGAACGTTGGACTTCGGAAGACCGGTGGGCTTGACTTCTCCGGTCGCGGTGTCGCGAATCGTGTCGAGCTGATAGTCTCTTGCGGAGAGGACCTTTAAGCCGTCAAACTCTGCCGGAGCAGCGCCGCGGAGCGTATCCATGATGCGCTTCATCTTAGCCTGTCCTTCTATTCCCTCAAACTCCAGAGATACGACCGCATCGGTGTAATAACCGTACTTCTCGTACATATCCAGCATCGCATCCCACAGCGTCTTGCCCTGCTTCTTATAATATGCCGCTGCCTCACAGAGAGCCGCTACTGCGGATACCGCATCCTTATCGCGGGCATACGGTCCGATCAGGCAGCCGTAACTCTCTTCCATGCCGAACATATAGTGGCCGTCTCCGGTTGTCTCCTCCTTCAGGATCTGCTTTCCGATCCACTTAAAACCGGTCAGGCACTCGATCAGACGGCAGCCGTAATTCTTTGCAACCGCATCGACCAGATTCGTGGTAACGATGGATTTCACCACCTCACCGTCTGCCGGAATGAGTCCCTTCTCCTTCTTCTGGCTCAGCACATACTCACAGATGAGGGAGCCGGACATGTTGCCGGTCAAAGCGTGATACTCGCCGGTCTTCGCGTCTTTTACGTAAACACCGAGACGGTCCGCATCCGGATCGGTTGCCAGAACCAGATCCGCATTTTTCTCTTCCGCCAGTTTCAGTGCCAGTGTAAACGCCTCTCTGCTCTCCGGGTTCGGATACGGAGTGGTCGGGAAATCGCCGTCCGGATTCTCCTGCTCCGGTACAACGTAGAGATTCTTAAATCCGAGTTCTGTGATCACACGGCGAACCGGAATGTTGCCGGTTCCGTTGAACGGTGTGTACACAATGCTGATCTGATCCGCCATCTCGCGGATGACATCCATGTTGGCAACCTGATCTTCCACGCAGGCAATGTACTTGTCATCCATCTCTTTGCCGAGGGTGATGTAAAGGCCTTTTGCCTTCGCCTCGTCCGCGCTCATGGTCTTGACGGAAGAGAGATCTTCGATTCCGAGAACCTCCTTCGTTACGCCCTCGTCGTGCGGCGGTGTGAACTGCGCGCCGTCTTCCCAGTAAACCTTATATCCGTTGTATTTTCCCGGATTGTGGCTGGCGGTAATGTTGATGCCGGCAATGCAGCCCAGCTCGCGGACCGCAAAGGAAAGCTCCGGTGTCGGGCGAAGGGATTCAAAGCGGTACGCCTTGATGCCGTTCGCCGCCAGCGTTCTGGCGCACTCATCCGAAAATTCCGGGGACATATGGCGGGAATCATATGCGATTGCAACGCCCTTATCCTGTCCGCCCTGGGAAATGATGTAATTCGCCAGTCCCTGTGTCGCTCTGCGGACGGTATATACATTCATGCGGTTGATGCCCGCGCCGAGGATTCCGCGAAGTCCGGCGGTGCCGAATTCCAGGTCTTTATAGAATCTCTCCTCGATCTCCTTCGGATCATCAGCGATGGCCTTCAGCTCTTCCTTGGTTTTCTCATCAAAATAAGGGTTGTCCAGCCACTCCTGATAGATCTTCATGTAATCTTTCATAATTCCTGCTGTCCTCCTGCAATATTGTCTTTCACTTACCGGTTTCGCGGCTTCACTAATCTGCCAAAGCCTGCGGAAACACCTCAAATCGTATGACTATATTATATTTATTTTGTGAGTTTTATTCAATACTTGACACGTGTGCGGAATTTCGGACAGTCCCCTTGAATAAAGTCCGCGGAGCTCCGTAAGGTGACATCTCCCTTTCAACGGCATGCGCATCCTCGCGGAGCGCTTCTGCGTCATAGAAAAAATCGGAGAACATTCCTACTGACACAAAAACAGCCGTCACTCTGCCGTTTCATCACCCAGCATTCTCAGAAGCTTCTCTTTTTCATTCTCCGCCGGATCCCGCAGAACTTTCTCAAACATTTCCGCCAGAATCCGGCCCAGCTCCGGCCCCGGCTTTACACCCTTTTGGATCAGGTCCTGACCGGTCACCGCCATCGTCTTCAGCGAGACGCAGTCCCCTCTCTTCCGGATCTTATCCACAAGAGCCGCCGCGTCATCCACCATTTTCCCCCGATCCGGGTCCAGCGTGTGGATAAGAAGAAACAGACGGTCGAGAAGCTCCGGCGAAATCTCACTCATGAACTTCCGTGCAAGGTACTCTCTCTCCTTCGATTCCGCCATATTCTTATGTTCCGCCTGACTCACGGAATCGGTGTCCCAGTCAAAACGGTCCGTGAAATGTCCCACCAGTGTCTTTACACTGCGGATAGTGTCATTGTCCAGCTTCATCTCACGGAGAATCTGAACCGCGGTTTTGTCCTCCAGTTCTGCGAGAAGAGCCGCCCAGCGCACCGCTTTTTCCTGCGGGAGCGCGGCTGCCCGCTCAAGACGTGCGTAAAGAGATCGAACCACGCTTTTTCCGGAAACTGCGGTATTTCCGCCATGTCCCGTGCCCGTGAAATTGCTTTCCTCTTCAAAAATACGGCCAAACGTCTTTGAAATGAATGGCGTCATTCCCGTCTTCTCCACCAGCATCACCCGTTCCGGATGCGCGGAGAGAAGTGTTTTCGTCAGTTCCACCTGAATCCGCTCTGCGCTGACATGCTTCAGATTCGGTGCAATCACGGACAGTGCCTTATACGTCTCTTCCTCAATCTCAAAGCCGAGCTGCGCGGAGAAACGCACTGCCCGGAGAATCCGAAGGGCATCTTCCGTAAACCGCTCCATCGCATTGCCGACGCAGCGGATTACATGCCGGTCGAGGTCCTCCATGCCGCCGAATTCATCGACGACTCCGGTTTCTTCGCTGTACGCCATCGCATTGATGGTGAAATCGCGCCGGCGAAGGTCTTCCTTCAAATCGGAGGTAAACTCCACGCTGTCCGGGTGTCTTCCGTCCGCATAGGTGCCGTCGATCCGGTAGGTCGTAATCTCGTATCCGACATGATTTTTCATCACCGTCACGGTTCCGTGCTGGATTCCCGTATCGATAGTCTTTGGAAAGATTGTTTTGGTTTCTTCGGGTTTGGCGGAAGTCGTGATATCCCAATCGTTCGGCTCTTTGCCGAGGAGCGCATCCCGGACGCAGCCGCCAACCGCGTAGGCTTCATATCCGGCCTCCCGCATTTTTTCAAGAATCCATGCCACATCCGCCGGTATCTGTATCTTCATAACTTTGTTCTCCTGATGCATTTCTCAGATCACGCAGAAGGCGTACCCTGCCCTGGCTCGCCGCTTTTACAAAATCGGCATAACCCGCACCGATTTGATACAGGTTATGCCGATATGATTCCTCACGCGGCAATCATTTCCCGCGTTCTTTCCTTTACATCAATAAGCCTTGCCCCAGTAAACCATCTTCACTGCCGGTTTGCCGCAGACAACGCAGGTATCCGCGATCTTCTCCTGTGCAAACGGCATGCAGCGGCTGGTTACGCCCGGCTCTTCCTTCAGCTTGTCCTCGCACTCACGGCATCCGCACCACATTGCGCGGATGAAGCCCGGCTTGTTGTCGGCGATTTCCTTCATTTCCTCGAAGCTGTGCGCGTCGTAGGTCATTTCTCTCTGACGCTCCAGCGCTCTGTTGAAGAGATCCTTCTGGATGGTCTCCAGCATCTCGGCAACCTTTGCCTCCAGCTCGTCCATGGAAACGGTGATCTTCTCGTGAGTGTCACGGCGAACCAGAACTGCCTGACCGTTCTCGCAGTCTCTCGGTCCGATCTCGACTCTCAGCGGAATTCCGCGCATCTCACAGTCTGCGAACTTGTAGCCCGGGCTGCGGTCGGAATCATCCACTTTCACGCGGAAATTGGAAAGAACTTCCTCGATCTTCTTCATGCCTTCCTGAACTTCCGGATTGGTCTGGCGGATCGGAACCACCATAACCTGAATCGGAGCTACCTTCGGCGGAAGGATCAGTCCGTCGTTGTCGCCGTGAACCATGATGATCGCGCCGATCAGACGGGTGGTCATGCCCCAGGAAGTCTGGTGAACATATTTCAGCTTGTTGTCCTTATCCAGATACTGGATGCCGAATGCCTTCGCAAAGCCATCGCCGAAGTTATGGGATGTTCCGCACTGAAGCGCTTTACCGTCGTGCATCAGCGCCTCGATGGTATAAGTTGCCTCTGCGCCGGCGAATTTCTCTTTCTCGGTCTTCTGGCCGCGGACAACCGGGATCGCAAGGAAATCCTCTGCAAAATCCGCATACAGATTCAGCATCTGCTCGGTTCTCTCCTCTGCCTGCTCTGCGGTTGCGTGAGCAGTGTGGCCCTCCTGCCATAAGAACTCTCTGGTTCTCAGGAACGGTCTTGTGGTCTTCTCCCAGCGGACTACGGAGCACCACTGATTGTATACTTTCGGAAGATCACGGTAAGACTGAACATCCTTCTTGTAGAAATCACAGAACAGTGTCTCCGAAGTCGGTCTTACACACATTCTCTCCTCGAGACGGTCAAGTCCGCCGTGTGTAACCCATGCAACCTCCGGTGCAAATCCCTCAACGTGGTCCTTCTCTTTCTGAAGAAGGCTCTCCGGGATCATGCACGGCATGTACACGTTCTGAACTCCGGTCTTCTTAAATCTGCGATCCAGCTCTCCCTGAATGCTCTCCCAGATCGCATAGCCGTACGGCTTGATTGCCATGAATCCCTTAACGCTGGTGTACTCGGTCAGCTCCGCCTTGCGGACAACGTCGGTATACCACTGCGCAAAGTCAACATCCATGGATGTTACTGCTTCTACAAGTTTCTTGTCGTTAGCCATGATAATTTTCCTTCCTGTGAAAACCGCCCGGTGCACCATGCACTGTGCGTTTTTATCATATGTATTTCTGCTGCCGCCAATGCCGCATACCGCGGACAGACAGCATTTTGAGTTTACGCCGCAAGGCCCGTTTTGTCAATGATTATGCGGGTTTTCGCTTCTTTTTCTTCCGTCATCCGGCGCCGGTTCTGACATCGTTTGCCAGTTTCTTTTTCTGCCGGCCAGCGCCAGTTCTGACGCCGATTACGGTTCCTCTTCCGCCAGTCCCTCGCCGGTTTCATTGATCAAAAAAACAGCAGGGAGAATCCGGAGGTCATTGATTCGCCCCCGGGATCTCCGAATGACATCTCTTTAAAAATGCCCGCAGCATATGCGCGGTGAACCCCCAGATATCGTAAATCCTTCCATCCTTCTCCCAACGGTAGAACCAGATTGTCCGGTGGCTCGAACGCCACGGATAATTCCTTCCGCCCGGGATGCGGTCATACGGAAAATCTTCTGACGGAATCGTTGTCTGCTCCACATCCGCGCCGAGGGGTTCCTGCGCCAGAAGCCAGGACAGCGGCACGCGGAACACCTCTCCGACTTCATCTCCGGAAAATGTCCCCTCATAGTCATCGATCACCGCAAGGAAGGAGAAAATGTCGTCCCCCGAGATGGTCACCATCTCATTGAGCGGTGCGATCACCCGGATCTGTTCGCGGCGCACGAGAAGCTCTTCCATCGTCTCCCGGACCGCGGCCTCCTCCGGAGTCTCTCCCGGCTCCATCGCACCGCCCGGAAAGCAGATCTCACCCGGCTGGCGGTCCAGATCCTCCGCCCTTTTTTCAAACAGCACGTCGTAATCTTCTCCGTTCTTTACCAGCGCAATCATGACCGCCGCATTGTGAATGCCGCCCCGGCCGAGCAGAACCGGTTCTTTTCCTGCCCAGGCCGACCGCATATGTTCAGTGATATCGTTTGTCATTTTCATCCTCCTGTAAGACACGAAACCGTCTTCCCCTTACCAACTGGCGTTTTTTCTGTCTGTTTCCTCTTTTTCTCCAGTATTTCCTGAAAAGGATCCGGAAGCCCTGCCCGCTTATTATCTAAAATCAGTCTTTCTCCCGAAACAGCCGGAACACCTCTGCCTCCGGCTTCATGGAAAATGTCATCTGCTCTCCGGTCACCGGGTGCCGGAAGGACAGCTGCACGGAGCAGAGCGCCGGATTCACACCGCGCCGATCCTGAAATGCCGGATTGTATTTCACATCGCCCCAGAGCGGCAGATCCCGGAATGCGCACTGCACCCGAATCTGATGGTGCCGTCCGGTCAGAAGCCCGATCTCCAAAAGGGAGAGTTCCCGGCCGGACTCATTTACCGTCCCCAGCACCTTGTAATTCAGTACCGCTTTTTTCGCATCTTCCACAGACTTATCCACAACGGATGTGGTATTGGTTTTTCCGTTTTTCAACAAATAATCCACCCATTGCCCATGATTATCCACAGGTTTTCCACATACGACCGCATGGTAGATCTTGCGGACCTCCCCCTTCTGAACCGCAGCACTCAAAACCGCTGCAGCCTTCTTCGTCTTTGCGTACACCATCACGCCGCTGACCTGCCGGTCCAGACGGTGGATAACTCCCACATACGGCGGGGTCCGGCGTGTGGACGGAGTGGTTGATAATTGTGTGGATAACATCCGGTGATTTCGGATCAGGCTGACCATATCCTGTGCAAAACCTCTGGCCTCCTGTGATTCCACGCCGGCCGGCTTTTGAACCACAATGATATCCTCATCTTCATAAAAAATTTTAAGTTTTATCATCAAATCTCCTTGTATTCCTGTTTCGAATGAGATATAGTGTTCATACAAGTAGTTTTAATAACTACATAGTATTGTTATCGAGTCCATATTTTTTTGTATGTGGACTGACGGCAGATCCAACCGCACGTTTATCTGTCCTCTTAATTATAAACACAACATCCAATGCATTTCCGATGAAGCCATATACACCGCTGATCCTGACGGCTATGGAACAACATCCGGCATGTTTGAAATGCATGGTTTTATTCACGCACATTGCGCGGAAAGGAGTCCTCCATGCTGACTGATCTTCTGAAAAAAGTCAAAAACCCTGGCAGCGCCGCTACCCACGGCATTGCAATGATCGGTTCCGCGATCGCTGCAGTTCCGCTTCTCACAAAAGCGGCAGGGGATCCCGGTTCCGTCCGGATGCCGGCGCTCGCGGTCTTCATCATCAGTATGATCCTGCTGTATGCCGCCAGCACCATTTACCACACCTTTGACATCTCTCCGAATGTAAACCGGATGCTGAAGCGTCTCGATCACACCATGATCTATATTCTGATCGCCGGAAGCTACACGCCGGTCTGCATGGTGGTTCTGGGCGACGAGTCGGGTCTGCGGCTTCTGGAGCTGGTGTGGGGAATCGCTGCGGCAGGCATTCTCGTGAGCATCCTCTGGATCAACTGTCCGAAATGGTTCTCGTCCATCATTTATATCGCCATGGGCTGGGTATGCATTACCGCCTTCCATGAGATCGTGACGGCGCTTCAGCCGGCCGCCTTCGGATGGCTCCTCGCGGGAGGGCTCATTTACACCATCGGAGGTGTTATTTACGCTCTGAAGCTTCCTATCTTTGACGCAAAGCACAAAAACTTCGGTCTGCACGAGATCTTCCATCTGTTTGTGATGGGCGGAAGCCTGTGCCACTTCATTATGATGTATCTCTATGTTGCATGAGTTGTTTTTCAACTGATGCACAGCACTTCTTCGTATGTCAAGGGGCTGTCGCACAAGCGGCAGCCCCTTTATGATCACGATCTGTACTATACGAACGGGACATCACGAATGTATCATTCCCGCTCTATCGCTCAATTCAACTCCATTTCTCGCTCAGTTCTCAAACTTGAATCCGCTCAGATCCAGCGTATTGGAAAAATGTTCCCTTCCGCCGTTTCCCCGCTCCGGACCGCGGCCAATGTGCGCCCCGAAATCATCTTTCGATGCGGCCGCCTGCACCGGTCCCTCGTTGCCGGTTGTCCGGCGGATGTTGCTGTCCAGGAAACGGTTGAAGCCAAGCCATCCGTCCTTGTTCATACCGGTTCCGCCGTTGTTCAACGCCTCCGTCATGGTCTCCATCTTGGCGTCGGTGTTGTCCGCAAGGTTCAGCGCCAGTGCCTCCAGAAGCGCCGGCTTCTTCGGAGATCCGTATTCCAGTTCACCATGATGCGCCAGAATGCAGTGTTCCAGCTCCGTCGCGAGTTTCTTCGGGAATCCCTCAATCTCGCGGATCCGGTCGCGGATCATCATCGTGCCGATGACGATGTGTCCAAGAAGCTGTCCGTCATCCGTGTAATCATTCTCCGGGAAATCCGAGAGCTCATTCACTTTGCCGATATCGTGGAAAAGCGCCGCCGTAATCAGAAGATCGCGGTTGATCAGCGGATATGCCTTGGCGTAAAACTCGCAGAGTTTCATCACACCGAGAGTGTGCTCCATCAGACCGCCGACAAAGCCGTGGTGAACGCTCTTTGCCGCTGAGTGATAACAGAACTTCTTCAGAAATACCTTGTCATCCACATAATAGCTCGTGCAGAGTTTTTTGAGATACGGATCGCTGATGGAAAGCACCATCGCCTTGATCTCCTGATACATGGCCTTCAGGTCCTTGGTGGATACCGGAAGATAATCTCCCTGCTCGTATTCATTGCTCTCCGCCCGGCGGATCCGTCGGATGTTCAGCTGATTGTTTCCCTGGAATACGGTGACATCACCTTCCACATAGACATAATCCAGATTGTCAAAATCGGTCACGCCCGGGGATGCCAGATCCCAGATCTTCGCGTCGATGGTACCGCTCTTATCCTGCAGAACGACGGTTGCATACTCTTTTCCGTTTTTTGATACCGCGATCGTTCTGCGCTTGCACAGGTACACGTCCGCTACTCTGCATCCCTCGGTAAACTGTCCGATATACTTCATGTTCTTAATTCCTTCCCTATGACGGCACCGCTTTCCCCGCGTGCCGCAAATCTTTCACAACGGACGCCTCAGTCCATTCCCGGCAGTATTTTGCCGGTTCAACGCTCGCCGATCGTTACCTTGAAGCTGAGTTTTGAATATCCGTCTCTTCCCGGCCGCATCGCCGTGATCGACAGTTCCGATCCGGACTCGGTCCGGGACAATGTATCCTGCAGGTCTGTCCGGCGGGCAATAATCTTCTTTCCTGCGCCGACAATAACATCTCCGCTCTGGATTCCCGCCGCATAGGCCGGACTTCCGTTAACAACTTCCGTGATGTAAACGCCTTCCGGCGCTCCGTTCTCCTGCATCATTTCCGTCACGTTCTGATAATACGCGCCGAACCACGGAACACGGACACCGTTCGACATCTTCTCCAACGTCTGTTTGTACTCGGAGATTCCGCAGAAAACACTTCCGTTTTCTCCGTCTCTCGGTCCCTGAAGCGGACTGCTGAAACCGACCAGCTTTCCTTCCCGGTTGATCAGAAATGTTCCCTTCTCATAATTGCAGCTGCAGGAAGAATGCAGTGCCCGGATCGTTCCGTCCGGAATGATCACACTGTCCTCCGTCAGCGCCACCGAGCCGTAGTCCACCGCATGAACGCGGCCGATGGGCGCACCTGCCGCAACGATCATGTCGCCTTTCTGCACGGCGTAGGAATTTCCCGGTTCCAGCACCTTCAGCGTGCCGACGGTCTGTGGACGGAGAGCGGACGGATCAATGGAAATAACCGCCATCTCCATCAGCGCATCCTTTCCTTTCAGCACAGCCTGCGCACTGTCCCCGGTGCCGAATGTGACCGTGACGGAAGACGTATCTTTCACGGCATCCAGATCCGTCAGGATCAGAAGTTCCCGCTCGGTCTTTGCGATGACCGCCCCCGCATACGCTTTCTCGATCGAAACCGGATTGCCGAAGATATCATTCGTCGCGTCAGCCGGGCTGACCGTAACGATCCCCGCATCCGCGTCGCGTGCCGCGGTCCGCATCACTTCCTCGACCGCAAAGGCGTAATCGCTTGAACTGCGGTATTTCTCCACCGCTTTCGCTGCCGCCTCATCAATCTTCTCCTGCTGTGCCTGTTCCGCCGATTCCTGCGCGGCCTGCGCAGCGGCATCCGATGCAGACGGGTTCTCCTCTTCCGAGGCGCTTTCTCCCGATAATGTTCCTTCGCCCGGATTATCTTCCGAAAACGCAATCGGCGTCTTTTTCTCGTGCCTGCCAAACGCTGACTCTACAACCGGTTTTGCGGCACACAGCGCAACCGCGGCGGACACGCCGAACAGAACACCGAATCCTGCGTCGATCAGACACCGTTTTGCCACCTGCCGTTTGGTCAGAGGGGGCCTCACGATCTTTTCTCTTATAAAATCCGCGTCTTCTCTGCTGTCGAAACCTTCGTTGTCGCTTCCCGTGGAATGTAAATCTGCCATAGATTGATCTCCTTCTGCCGGTGAGCATACATAGTGATATTATACGGTCTGAAGTGAAAATTTACAATACGCCCGCAGGGAAGCGACGATCGGCGCCCTTGAATATCCCCCGTCCCTCGCTTATAATTATTCTGATATTTTATGCTCTCACGAAGAACAGGCTGCTTAACCGGACTGCCGGCTTTCATCCCCTCATTCCGGA
Organism: [Clostridium] aminophilum; assembly: GCF_900101295.1. Taxonomy (GTDB): domain Bacteria; phylum Bacillota; class Clostridia; order Lachnospirales; family Lachnospiraceae; genus Clostridium_R; species Clostridium_R aminophilum_A. The sequence goes on from NZ_FOIL01000030.1 coordinate 14,187, forward strand.
TGAAAACCACATCCATTTGCAGTCATACGCAGATTTTTCCTGTGCCGCAAGACGTGCACGCCGTACGGATAAGGCAGCGCAGCCGGAAAAGCACTGTTCAGGCACAAACCATTTACATCTGCAAAGGATTACCATATATGAACGCTAAAGTACTGAGAACCCTTGAATTTCTCAAAATCCGTGACCGTCTGACCGGCTTCGCCACCTGCGACCTCGGCCGGAGTCTGTGCCGGAATCTCGTGCCGTCCATCGACCCGGACACCATCCGCGCCGATCAGACCCATACCTCCGACGCCGTCGACCGCATCCGCATGAAGGGCGGCCTGAATTTCTCCGGAACCCGCGATCTCCGCGGTTCCATGAAGCGTCTGGACATCGGCGGCGCCCTCGGCATCCCGGAGATTCTTGCGGTCGGTTCCGTCCTGAACGTCGCCAAAAGAGCCATCGCCTACGGTTATCACGAGCCGAGCGAAGAGATTCCGGACGACTCGCTGGACGATCTGTTCCGCCGGCTTGATCCCTGCACTTCTCTTGCCGCCGAGATCAGCCGCTGCATCCTCTCTGAGGACGAGGTGGCCGATGACGCGAGTCCGGGTCTTGCGAAAGTCCGCAGGGAAATGCGGCAGATCGAGGGAAAGGTTCACTCGCAGCTTAACCAGATTCTGAACGCCAGCCGCGCCTATCTTCAGGACGGCATCATCACCACCCGTGACGGACGCTACTGTCTCCCGGTCCGCGCCGAATACAAGGCACAGGTGCCGGGCATGGTGCACGACCAGTCCTCCACCGGTTCCACCCTCTTCATCGAGCCGATGGCGGTGATCAAGCTGAACAATGAGCTCCGCGAGCTGGAAGGACAGGAAAAGCGGGAGATCGAATTTGTTCTCGCCGCGATTTCCGGCGACATCGTCCCGTACTCCGACACCATTCTGGAAGACCAGAACATTCTGGCAGAACTGGATTTCATCTTCGCAAAGGCAGAGCTTTCCCGCTCCTACAAGGGAACCGAGCCGAAGTTCAACACCGATCACTACATCTCGATCAAGGACGGCCGCCATCCTCTTCTGGATCCGGAAAAAGTCGTTCCGACCACCATCTGGCTGGGAAAAGATTTCAACCTTCTGATCGTCACCGGTCCGAACACCGGCGGTAAGACCGTCTCGCTCAAAACCGTGGGACTCTTCACGCTGATGGGTCAGGCCGGGCTCCACATCCCGGCGTTTGAGGGTTCGGAACTCAGCGTATTTACCGAAGTTTTCGCGGACATCGGCGATGAGCAGTCCATCGAGCAGAACCTGAGCACCTTCTCGTCGCACATGAAGACCATCGTCGAGATTCTGGCAAAAGCGGATCCCAACTCCCTGTGTCTCTTCGATGAGCTGGGAGCGGGAACCGATCCCACCGAAGGCGCCGCTCTCGCCATGTCCATCCTCAACTTCCTGCATAATATGCAATGCCGGACCATGGCGACCACCCATTACAGCGAACTCAAAGTCTACGCTCTTCAGACTGAAGGAGTGGAAAATGCGTCCTGCGAGTTCAACGTCGAAACCCTTCAGCCGACCTACCGCCTGCTGATCGGAATTCCGGGAAAATCGAACGCATTTGCCATCTCGCAGAAGCTCGGTCTTCCGGATTACATCATCGATGACGCGAAAAAACGGATCCGCGAAGAGGACGAATCCTTCGAAGATGTCATCGCCCAGCTCGAACATAACCGCATCATCATCGAGAACGAAAAAGCGGAGATTCAGAGCTACAAGGCACAGATCGAAGCCATGAAACAGGAGCTTGAGAGCCGCCGTCAGAAGTTCGACGAGCAGCGTGAAAAGATCCTTTCACGGGCCGAAAATGAAGCACAGCGCATCCTTCAGGATGCCAAGGATACCGCCGATTCTTCCATCCGCAGCATCAACCGGCTGGCAAAGGAATCCGGTGTGAACAAACAGCTTGAGGCCGAACGCGCCAAACTCCGCGGAAAGCTCGACGACGTCGGCAAAAAGATCGAGAAAAAGAAAAAGGCCATTCCGCACAAGACCGTGGAAGCGCAGTCCCTGCGCCTTGGCGACACCGTAAAGGTTGTCTCCATGAATCTGACCGGAACCGTCGACACGCTTCCGGACGCGAAGGGCAATCTCTTCGTGCAGATGGGAATTCTCCGCTCCTCGGTCAACATCCGCGATCTCGAGCCGGTTTCCTCCGGATCGGGCATCTCGGCGCCGGGATACATTCCGTCAAATCTCTCGCGCAAACAGCAGAAGCGCCAGGGCATCGGAACCGGCGGAAAGGGCAGCATCGGCATGTCGAAGTCACTCTCCGTCTCATCGGAGGTAAAACTCATCGGCATGACCACCGATGAAGCCGTTCCGGCGATGGAAAAATACCTCGACGACGCCTACATTGCCCACCTGAAGACAGTCCGCGTCATTCACGGCCGCGGAACAGGTGCGCTCCGTCAGGCGATCCACGCAAGACTCCGCCGGATCAGCTACGTCAAGGAATTCCGTGACGGAAACTATAACGAGGGCGGAAACGGGGCAACCATCGTCACATTCAAAGATTAAAGGGAATGAAGGGGAGAATGTTATGGAAAAGCAACGAATTCTGATCGTTGATGATGACAACAACATTGCGGAACTGATCTCTCTGTATCTCATGAAGGAACAGTACGAGACCAAAATCGTCAATGACGGCGAGGCCGCGCTCCGGGAATACCCGGAATTTGATCCGGCACTGATCGTTCTGGATCTCATGCTTCCGGGAATCGACGGATATCAGGTGTGCCGCGCCATTCAGGCGCAGTCTCCGCGGATTCCGATCATCATCCTCTCGGCCAAAGGCGAGGTGTTCGACAAAGTCCTCGCCCTTGAGCTCGGTGCCGACGACTACATGGTGAAGCCCTTTGAGACCAAGGAACTGGTGGCCCGCATCAAGGCGATCCTCCGCCGGGCCCGCATCAGCAGTGAGCCGGCCGCCGCACCGGAACCGGTAAAGAACGGAAAATACGTGGAGTATCCCAATCTCGAAGTCAACCTAACCAACTACTCCGTCGTCTGCGACGGAGCGTCGGTGGATATGCCGCCGAAAGAACTGGAGCTTCTGTATTTCCTGTGTTCTTCCCCGAACCAGGTGTTTACCCGCGAGCAGCTTCTCGACCATATCTGGGGATACGGATATGCGGGAGACACCCGCACCGTAGACGTTCATATCAAACGCCTGCGGGAAAAGATCAAGGATCACCGGGAATGGGCCATCGTCACCGTATGGGGTGTCGGATATAAATTCGAGACACGCGTATAAGAGCATGCGTCGGATGACCGTGCCTTCGCGAAACACAAGAGGAACCTGAGATGTTTCACTCACTCTACAGCAAATTATTCTGGGGCTATCTCATCTTCGCCGTGATGGGTTTTCTCACGATTGCGACTTTCTCGGCAGGGATAACACACCGGTACATGGTCAAAAGCTCCGCCGACAGCATTTACCGCGAGGCGACCATGATCGCGGACAACCTCAGCAGCACCTACCGCGGAAAAGTTCTCAATCCGGCGGACACATATCCGCGGCTTGAGGCGTCCGCAGCGCTTCACCAGTCCGAAGTCTGGATCATCGACCGGAATGGACGGATCACCGCCGACAGCGGAAGAAAACGCGAAGGAACGACGATTTCCGCCTTTGATCCGACCACCAAGGGCAGCAACATCTACAGCATCGGGGATTTCTACGGCACCTTTCCCTATGAGGTTCTCTCCGTCGCGGCCCCGATCACCGGCAATATGCAGACCTTCGGCTACGTCGTCATCCATGTGCCGATGAACGACATCCTCTACCGGGAAAACCAGTACATGGCCATCGTCTACATCACCGGCGTTGTACTTTTTCTTCTGTCCTTTGTCCTGCTGTTCATCGTCTCGCGCTACGTTGTCCGTCCGCTCCATCAGATCACGGATGCGGCAAAGCAATACGCGGCCGGTGATCTCCGGGTCAATATTCCGGTCAAGAGCCGGGACGAGGTCGGCTATCTCGCCGATACGCTGAATACGATGTCGGATCAGATTGCGGACGTGGAAGATTATCAGAAGAAGTTCATCGCCAACGTCTCCCACGACTTCCGGTCGCCCCTCACGTCGATCAAGGGCTATCTGGAGGCGATCCTCGACGGCACGATCCCGCCGGAACTCCACGAAAAATATCTGACGCTGATCATCAACGAGACCAAACGTCTGACCAAGCTGACGGAGGGCATGCTGACCCTGAATTCACTGGACAGCAAGAACTGCCTCAACCGGTCGAATTTTGACATCAACCGCACGATCAAGGATACGGCGGCTTCCTTTGAGGGAACCTGCCGCGGCAAGGGAATCACCTTTGACCTCACCTTTGGCACCGAGCTTGAAATGGTCAATGCGGACCTCGGCAAGATCCAGCAGGTTCTCTACAATCTCATCGACAACGCCATCAAATTCAGCCACGACAATTCCGTGATCGAGATCGCCGTCGTCGAGCGAAATGAAAAATATTTCATTTCCGTCAAAGACAGCGGCATCGGCATTCCGAAAAAGAGCCTTTCCCGGATCTGGGAGCGGTTTTATAAATCTGATCTCTCCCGCGGCAAGGACAAAAAAGGAACCGGCCTCGGTCTCTCCATCGTCAAAGAGATCATCCAGTCCCACGGGGAAAATATCGACGTTGTCAGCACCGAGGGCGTCGGAACCGAGTTCACCTTCAGTCTTCCGAAAGCAAAGATGCCGGGGAAGAATGCGTGAGATGAGCGCATCCCCACTCTTTGTGACGGATACTCTATAAAACGTGACGAATATTCTATAAATTGAAACAACGAATAAAGGGGAGAAAACCGCTTTCACTGCGGATTTCCTCCCCTTTTCTTGTTTCATATTTACGCGAGCAGCGGGCCAACGCCCCTGTCTGCATTTGTTTTAACTATTGCAATTATTCTGATCTTTTCATTTATCGCAATATTCGAGGTTTTATAATCAGCCTCTCTTCTCGATATCCATGATCAGGTCAACTCGTCTCTGATGACGGCCGCCCTCGAACTCACTGTTCAGGAAGCTGTCCACGATCATCTTCGCGAGATCCAGACCTACCACACGCGCACCGAAGCAGAGCACGTTGCAGTTGTTGTGGCGGCGGGACATCTGAGCGGTGTACGGCTCGCTGCATACGCAGGCACGGATTCCCTTAACCTTATTGCAGGCAAGAGAGATGCCGAGTCCCGTACCGCAGATCGCGATACCGAAATCCGCCTCACCGTTTACAACGGCGCGGGCTACTTTCTCACCGTAGATCGGATAGTCGATGCTCTCTGTCGTATCTGTTCCGACATTGAGAACCTCATATCCCTTCTCCTTCAGATAATCCGAAATCTGGTTCTTCAGTTCCACTGCTGCGTGATCGTTTCCGATTACAATCTTCATTCTGATCTCCTCTTGCCATTCGGCGGCATTTCGATTCCTGTTTTCTCCGGCACCATTTGAACAGCATCCTGCAATCTGTTTTTCATAAAAAGCCGGCGGACCCTCCAAAAAAGCAGTCCACCGACTATTATAACGATTTTTCGGAATTAGGAAACCCCGGATTTTAGGGAAACACTGATTCAAGCGTTTCCCTTGTCGGATTGACACTGCGCCTTGGAAAAACTGTGCCATCTGCCGGAGGCTCCCGGAAAATACCGGTATACTCCGTGTTTCCTTAGAAAAGGCCGGTGATCACGCCGTCCGCATCCACATCAATCTTCTCTGCCGCCGGCACTTTCGGAAGACCCGGCATCGTCATGATATCACCGGTCAGCGCAACGAGGAAACCGGCGCCTGCAGAAACTTTCACATTGCGGATCGTCACGCGAAAGCCCTTCGGCGCGCCGAGGAGATTCGGATTGTCCGAGAAGCTGTACTGTGTCTTTGCCATACAGATCGGCATCTTGTCGAAGCCCAGCTCCGTCAGTATCCTGATCTGCTTCTTCGCCTCGGCGGTAAAATCCGCCCCGTCCGCATGATAGATCCGGGTGCAGATGGCGTTAATCTTCTCCTCGATGGAGTCGTTCACATCGTACGCAAAGGTAAAATGACGCTTGTCCGGCTCTTCGCAGAGACGGATGACCTCTTTTGCCAGATCTTCACCGCCTTCGCCGCCTTTTGCCCACACATCGGAGAGAACGACATTGACGCCCAGTTCTCTGCACTTGTCTTTCACCAGACGGATCTCCGCCTCCGTATCCGTCGGGAACCTGTTGATGGCAACCACACACGGAAGTTTGTAAACGTCGCACATATTGCCCACATGCTGCAGAAGATTCGGAAGACCGGCTTCCAGCGCCTGAAGGTTCTCATTTCCAAGCTCTGCCTTTGCAGCGCCGCCGTGATGCTTCAGCGCGCGAACGGTTGCGACAACCACAACCGCGTCCGGTACAAGACCGGTCATGCGGCATTTGATATCCAGGAATTTCTCCGCGCCGAGATCCGCGCCGAAGCCTGCCTCGGTCACCACATAATCGTTCAGATGAAGCGCCATCTTCGTTGCAAGAACGGAGTTGCATCCGTGAGCAATATTCGCAAACGGACCGCCGTGGATAAATGCCGGCGTATGCTCCAGAGTCTGTACCAGATTCGGCTTGAGCGCGTCCTTTAAGAGTGCTGCCATCGCACCCGCCGCCTTCAGATCGCCGGCGGTCACCGGCTGATTGTCATAATTGTAGCCCACAATGATCCGGGACAGTCTCTCCTTCAGATCCGTGAGGTCGGTTGCCAGACAGAAGACCGCCATGATCTCGCTGGCTACGGTGATATCGAAGCCGTCCTGGCGGGTCACGCCGTCGACGCGGCGGCCCATGCCGTCGACTACATTTCTCAGCTGACGGTCATTCATATCCACGCAGCGTCTCCATGTAATCCGCTTTGGATCGATGTTCAGGGCATTTCCCTGATATATATGGTTGTCCAGCATGGCAGCGAGAAGATTGTTCGCCGCGCCGATGGCATGAAAGTCACCGGTAAAATGAAGGTTGATGTCCTCCATCGGAATAACCTGCGCGTAACCGCCGCCGGCCGCTCCCCCCTTCACGCCGAAGACCGGGCCGAGGCTCGGCTCGCGGAGCGCTGCGGCTACTTTCTTTCCGAGTTTATGGAGTCCGTCCGCGAGTCCCACCGATGTCGTGGTCTTTCCCTCGCCGGCCGGAGTCGGGTTGATCGCAGTAACCAGGATGAGCTTCCCGTTTTTGCGGTCCGGATCCTCTTTCAGAAGATTGTAGCTGATCTTCGCCTTGTCATTTCCGTACTGCTCGATGTATTTCGGGTCAATGTTCTCCGCCTTTGCAATCTCTAAAATATTCAGCGGCTGTGCTTCCTGTGCAATCTGGATATCTGTTTTCATGGTTTCCAATCCTTCCTGTTTCCTGCGTTTCGTCTCATAGTTCATTTCATAGTTCGTTTCATGGTTCCGCGATGACCGCGCTGTCCGCAGCCCGCCGTTCCCCATTGCCGTTCACTATTGTAAAGAAAGCAGAACAGGAAGGATTTGATTGTAATCAAAAATACAAAATCCACCACAACACCAAAAGGCCTGCCTCCGAAGAGACAGGCCTCCCAGTATGAACGAAAAAGGAAAAGGGGAAATGTTGTAATTCCTTGGTATTAGTATCGTCGCCTTTTCGTACTTAATAACGTTTTTTATGCAAACTACAAATTAATACAGATTAATTTTTTGCCTCCGCCGTGAGCGCACCGTCAGACACATCCAGCCGGATCGTTCCGCCCTCCCGGACTTTATCCTCCAGAATCAGCTTCGCCGCCAGCGTCTCCACATTCTTCTGCAGGAACCGCTTCAGCGGTCTTGCACCGTAGACCGGATCATAGCCGTTCTCCACCACATACGCCTTCGCCGCATCGGTGAGTTCGATCCGAACCTGCTTATCCTCCAGACGGCGGTTCGTAGACTTGAGCTGCAGATCCACGATGTGCGTGATATTGTCCTTCGTCAGCGGCTTGAAGAGAATGATCTCGTCCAGTCGGTTCAGGAACTCCGGACGGAAGCTTCCGCGCAGCTCCTGCATCACGCTCTCTCTGGCATCCGGTGAAATGTTTCCGGCCGCGTCGATGCCGTCCAGCAGCTCTTGGGATCCCAGATTCGACGTCATAATCAGAATCGTGTTCTTGAAGTCCACGGTCTTACCCATGGAATCCGTGATCCGTCCGTCATCCAGCACCTGCAGAAGGATGTTGAAGACATCCGGGTGCGCCTTCTCGATCTCATCGAAGAGAACAACCGCATACGGCTTTCTGCGGACCGCCTCGGTCAGCTGACCGCCCTCATCGTAACCCACATAGCCCGGAGGCGCTCCGATGAGACGGGACACGGAAAATTTCTCCATGTACTCACTCATATCGATGCGCACCATGGCATTTTCGTCGTCAAAGAGCGCTGCCGCCAGTGACTTCGCCAGCTCCGTCTTGCCGACGCCGGTGGGTCCAAGGAACAGGAACGAACCGATGGGTTTCGTCGGATCCTTGATTCCCGCCTTGGAGCGGATGATCGCCTCCGTCACCTTCTCCACTGCCTCATCCTGTCCGATCACTCTCTTGTGAAGCGTTTCATCCAGATGGAGCGTCTTCGACCGCTCCGATTCATTCAGTTTCGTCACAGGAATTCCGGTCCACTTTGATACCACCCGGGCGATCTCTTCCTCCGTCACACTCTCGTGCACAAAGCTCAGATCCTCATCTTTGATTCTCTCTTCCTCTTCCGCCAGCTTCTTCTGCAGTTCCGGCAGCTTTCCGTACTGGAGCTCCGCCGCCCTGTTCAGGTCATAATTCTGCTGCGCGGTCTGGATCTCTCCGTTTACTCGGTCGATCTCCTCACGGATCTTCGAGAGATTCTCCACGCTGTCCTTCTCATTCTGCCACTGCGCCTTGTCCGAATTGAACTTCTCATTCATCTCGGCCAGTTCCTTCCGGAGATTCTCCAGACGTTCTCTGCTCAGGTTATCATTTTCCTTCTCCAGCGACTTCTCCTCGATCTGCATCTGCAGGATCCGACGACGCTGCTCATCCAGCTCGGCCGGCATGGAATCCAGATCCGTCTTGATCATGGCGCAGGCCTCATCCACCAGGTCGATGGCCTTATCCGGCAGGAACCGGTCGGAAATATACCGGTTGGACAAGGTCGCTGCGCTGACGAGGGCAGAGTCCGTGATCTTGACTCCGTGGAAGACCTCATACCGCTCTTTCAGTCCGCGGAGAATGGAAATGGTGTCTTCCACATTCGGCTCGTCCACCATCACCGGCTGGAACCGGCGCTCCAACGCCGCATCCTTCTCAATGTATTTGCGGTACTCGTCCAGCGTCGTCGCACCGATGCAGTGGAGCTCACCTCTTGCCAGAAGCGGTTTTAACATATTGCCGGCGTCCATGGAACCCTCGGTCTTGCCCGCCCCGACGATGGTATGAAGCTCATCGATGAAGAGAATAATTCTTCCCTCACTCTTTGTCACTTCGTCGAGAACCGCCTTCAGTCTCTCCTCAAACTCGCCGCGGTATTTCGCCCCCGCCATGAGAGCCCCCATGTCCAGCGCAAAAAGTTTCTTGTCCTTGAGTCCCGTCGGCACATCGCCGCTGACGATCCGCTGCGCTAAGCCCTCGACCACCGCCGTCTTGCCAACGCCCGGCTGTCCGATCAGCACCGGATTGTTCTTGGTCTTTCTCGAAAGAATCATGATCACGTTCCGGATCTCCATATCGCGACCGATGACCGGATCCAGCTTATGCTCTCTGGCCCGCTCCACCATATCATATCCGTACTTGTTCAGCGCGTCGTAGGTATCCTCCGGATTGTCTGTCGTCACACGCTGATTGCCGCGGACCTCCGACAGAACCTTCAGGAACTTGTCCCGGGTGATGCCGTAGGTGCGGAACAGCTCCTTCAGACATTTATTCGGGTATTTCAGCATGGTCAGGAAAATATGCTCCACCGAGACATACGAATCTCCCATCCGCTTTGCCTCGTCCTCCGCCATGGTCAGAATCTTGTTCAGATCCTGGGATACATAGGGCTGACCGCCCTGAACCTTCGGAAGCCGTCCGATGGCGCGCTCCACCTCGTCGGCGAACTGCTCCGCCGAAATTCCCATCTTTTTGATCAGTTTCAGGATCAGACTGTCATCCAACTGAAGAAGCGCCAGAAGAAGATGTTCCGGCTGATACTCCTGATTGCCGTGCTCCACGGCGATCTTCTCCGTATTCTGCATCGCTTCCATGGATTTCTGCGTGAATTTCTGAATGTTCATTTCCAAGCCTCCCTTCCGCTCAGACTGTCTATCATTTTGTTGTTCTTCGTGTACTGTGTTCTTGTCATCTCTTGGTGTCTGCCATTGTGATGTTTTGCCATCTCATGGATCCTTCCACTTCAATGACTGTCATTCTATGCAGCTCTGCCGTGTTGTCTTTCTTTCACGTTTCATCGCCTCTTTTGTGTTCTATCTATTATAGAACAGTTCCTTGTTGTCTTCAGAATATCACCGTTTATTAGCACTGTCAATACATGAGTGCTAATATTTTTAAGACAGAATAAACGGAGGCAGGATTTCCTGCCTCCGCAAAATCAAATACAACTGATTTTCATCTCCCACAAGAAAACTGCATCCTTATGGGTTCTCTATCATCTGTCCCAAATTTGTCTCGTACAGCCCGTGCTGAAACGTCGTGTCGGTAAACTGATAGTCCGAAACAATTCCTCCGTAATTGATCGTCTTTACCAGATAATCCAGCGTCGAGTTCGCGATCCGGATGACCGTCAGCACACCCGGATTACTCTGAATCAGCTGTGCGAGCGTTGAACCGGTGATATGAACATCCCGAACCGTACCCTGACTGGTACCGACCAGATTGCTGATGTTCGAATTCGAGATATGAAGCCCGTCAATTGCGCCGCCGTAATAAATCGTATTCACCAGATAAGAACCGGTGGAATTTGCGATGTGCAGATCTTCAATCCGTCCCTGCATCGACGTGGAAAGAATCGACGTGAAGGACGAGTCCGTAATATGAACACCGCGGATAACTCCGGTTTCATACATTACCTCTGCCAGATAAGGGAACGTTGCATTCGTAATATGCAAATTCTGAATGGTTCCCTGAACCGCGCCTGCAAAAATCGGCTTGCTCAGATGATCCAGCGTATAGTACTTGTTGTCCGGTCCCTTGTCTGCCTCGAACACCGCTCCGTTTGCAATGGAAAGGAACGATTGGTTCTCGTAAGAGCCGTCACCGTTCTTCGGCATTGCGATGCTCTCGTCTGCCGGCACCGTAGTTCCGCCGCTTCCGCACATCGTGAAGCTGACTTTTGCCGGATCGAACGTAATATCCAGATCCTGCTTTACCGTAGTGTGTCCGCCGCCGGTGATTGTCAGATATGAACCGCTGATCTTCACGCCGTCCAACTGAGCAAGCATATTCAGCTGATGTGCGCTCCGGATCCGGTGATAATAGGTTCCGTCCCCGTTCGGAGTACCGGCCTTTTCCATATAAATTCCCGTTTCATCCGGCCCCTTGACCTCGCCGGCAAAGAACGGAAGAAATTCAAATACTGCAAACGGATGGTTGGGATCATTTCCGAACTCCATCACCGTTCCGTCCTGCCCGGCCTGATAGGTGTAATTCGGTGTGTAACGATACGCATACACCTTATATCCGCTCAGTGAGAGCAGAGACTCCATCTCCGTGTACTCAACAAATGCATCCGTCAGCAGATGGCTTTCCTGCATCCAGTAACCATTCGTCGCACCGTTGTTGAACTCATTTCGGCCGGCATATCCAACCTTCAGGCTTGCCAGATTCAGATCTGTGAGATCATTCTTCTCAACTAGAAGATATCCATCCTGCTTGATATATTTCCCGTGTTCCGTCACGAAAACACTGCCCCTCAGCGACTCATCGTTTCCGGCCGAGGATACATAGTGATAAACCATATTGCCGAGTGTGTATCCGGCCGTTGGATCTTTCCGCTCACAGGTGTAACCTTCAAAATAGATATTCGGATCACCCTCAATCCACTCGTAATAGATCAGACCGAAGTCCCCCGTGATTTCGCTCGGTGTAACGCTTATCGGCTCCGGCACCGTCCAGTCTCCGGTGTGATACTTCACCTCATTCCGGGTGTCGCCGCCGTCCAGCTGGTCCACCGTCTTGTACGGGAAGAGCGCGTTTCCGCCCGCGTCTTTCAGCGTCGCGTCATAGGGTTTATCTTTCCACTTCGCCTCCGCTCTTGCGGTGGCAAAGAAAGCGCTGCCGTCGCCGGTGGTTGCCTTCGTCACGCCGGAGATGGCTCCTGCGCCGGCCCCTTCCAGTGTCTGGTTATAATTCACACCCTGCAGGAAGAAATCTCCGGTAAAGGTTCCTGTTCCCGGCTGTGCGCCGGCAAATCCGCCCACCGCATTGAGTCCGTCCGACGTGTATACCAGGCCTGTGCTGTAGCAGGTCTCAACGGCAAATGCTCCCGATCCGTCGGCAATGATGCCCACAAGACCGCCGGAGCCGTTCTCCGTCACATTCTTTTCGCGGTAAACCGATCCGGTCGAGTATGAGTGACGGATCTCCACCGGTCCTTTCAGATAACCGATAAGACCGCCAGCCGCCAGCGTCTTCACATTCGGATGAACAGAGGACGTCTTTGCACAGATATTCCAGCGCCCCTGCACGTAATCGGCCGCGCTCCCGGCGGTATACGGTGCATTCGTCCGGAACGCGCCGTCAGCCGTTCTTCCGCCGTAATAACATTTGTCAATCAGAGATCCCGCCGAAACCTTCATGGAACCGACCAGACCGCCCGCCGCCTGTTCAAAGGCAGCCGCATTCACGCTGCTCAGCAGCGTTCCTCCGGACTTCACATAGCAGCTCGCAAAGGATTCCGTCATCACCAGTTTCGGCGCGGTTCCGCTATCGGTCGAGCAGTCACCGATGAGACCGCCTGCCGCCCTTGCGCCGTTTATCATATCCGGATAAACGGCATCCGTGCTGCAGCCCTCTTCTGTTCTTGCAAGGAAGGAGCTGCTCTCCACGGTCACGTCCTTTGCCCGGATCCGTCCGGCAAGGCCGCCCGCCGACTCCACGGTCGATACGATCGAAAATCCTTCGGTCGCATTCGCCTCAACGGATTTCAGAGAGAGAGATTCTCCCCATCCGTCGCCGATCACGCCGCCCGCAAAACTGTCGCGGCCTTTCGCATTGATCTCCATCTGACGGACTAAAATCCGGACATTCTCCAGCGACGTCGCCTCCGCATGCGGAGCGATCATGCCGACGATGCCGCCCGCCGAACCGGCTTCCGTCCGGATCCGGATGGGAGCCGCCGGCGTCGCCGTCGCCGGGTCCTCGCTGGCCGAAAGCGTGCAGTCCTTCATCGAGAGCGACGCATGCTCCGACACATAACCGACAAATCCGCCGATGTTCTCTACATTCGTGGCTGCCGGGAAATTGACCGTATCAATCTTACAATCCTGCAGCGATACCTGACCGTTCACCGGCACACGGCCGACGAGAACGCCGATGTCGGAAGAACTTCCCGGGGTATCGATGGTCACGTGATCCAGTGTCAGCCGGAGAATCTCCATGGGCACGGGGTTCCCCAGCCCGTCCGTCAGTACCGGCGGTTCGGCGAACATGCCGACTTTCCCGGCCGCATCCGACGCGATCTCCAGATTCTTTATCGTGTAGAAGTTTCCGTCAAATAATTTCAGATCATCATTTTCGATGCTTCGCAGCGCCGGCGCATGACCGCTCTCATTCCAGTTGAAGCTGTCCTGAAGCGACGCCTCCGTAATCAGGATCTGATCTCTCGAGGCGCTGTTCACGCCGGAAAATGCCACGCTCAGGTTCTGCAGATGCCGCGCCGTCCGGATGTAGGCAATTTTTGCCGGGCTCGACGCATCCCCGGCGTCGTCAACGGACGCGAACAGACTGTTCGTCTCCACCGTCGCCGACTCTTCTTTTCCGGTTGAATCCGTCACGGTAACAGTAATGATAAGATTCTCTCCCGGAATCATTCCCGGGAAGAGATCCGCAAAATGTTTCTCCGACGGCCGGTCCGGATCCGCCGAAATAATCAGGTTATCGAGCGTCACTCTCGCCAGATTCCCCGCATCGAAATCCGAACTTTGGATCGTGCGGCTGACTTCATTGCCGCTCGTCTCTCCCCGGATGGTCATCTTCGTCTCAGACCGGTTCGGATTCACGATATTTACGACGAGGTCGTCTTCATTGTCCACTGTGACCGCAAGCGTCTTCAGAATCTCCACGGTTCCTTCGCTGGACTCAGCCGCCGCTCCGCCATAGTATCCGAGAAGAGCTCCGCCCGCCTCTTTCTCATACTGATAGCGCTTGTCTCGATTCTCATCCTTTCGGGATTCATTCAATCCCGGATAGGCCGCGGACGACGGATCCTCAATGTCGGAAAACTTCTTCCAGTGCTTCCGGTCCGGCATCATGACATCCGTATACCACACGCCGTAGACAACCGCCGTCTCCTCGTCATACTCGATGACAAAACTGTTTCCGCGAATGGTCGAGTCCACCGCAAAAGCCGGAAGAATCGCATTCGTGTAATCCCGGGCCACCGTGCTGCCACGGTAACTCAGATCGTCGCTGGTCAGATACCGGAATGAATCGTCATTCCACGCGATATCATCCGGAAAATCCGACGGCTCCGCCATCGCCTTGGAGAGTCGTTCGCCTCCATCTTCCTCCAGCGCCTTATCCCGGGCGACGAGCTGCTTCCATTTGCCGCTGGCCTTCGCCACCGCCAGATGATTCTGCGCGGCAAGAAAAATCTCTTTTGCGGAATTATTCAGTCCGAACAGCCGCACCTTCCGCTGATGCTGAACAAAGGCGAAGCCGCCTGCCCCCGCGAGTATAATCAGGATTGCGACAACGACCAACAGTTCCGCGAGGGAATATCCCATCTTCCATCTGTTTCGATTCTTTCTCTTCTGCATATGCTCTCCGGCTTTCCTGTTATTTATAAAAATCAATCGAACGCCGTCTGCGTCACCATCGACTGCACGACAACGGCCTGACTGGCAAGCTGCGAATCCGCCGGCGCTCCGACCGCCCGGACCGTAACGGTAAAAAGAAACTGTCCGTTCTCACAGTCATCCCATGTCACTTCGTTGTACAGGCCGTCCGTCTTTGTCCGCGCAGAGACCAGCGGAAATTCCGCCGCCGGATCATCCAGTCCTCTCTCCTCTGCCGTCACGGTATCCGCCGTGACCTGAATTCCTTTTACCGGATCATTGGAAAATGTCAGATACATCTTCTGATCCTCGCAGTAAATCTCCATCGTCTGTGCTCCGCCCTCTTCCGACAGATTGCTCTTCGACGATGTCCTCAGCTCGGAGGAAAGCACCGTGATCGTCGTTCCGAGAAGCGTCTCCGCATCCGCCTTCAGCGTCATCTGCCGGTAAACGCGGATCGCCGTCGTCAGGCCTGCTGCCGCGCCGGTCATAACCAGACTCATGATCAGAATGGCGGTCAGCAGTTCCGCCAGAGAGACGCCCGTCGAAGAATGCCATATTCTGTTTTTAAAGAATTCTCTCATCTTCATTCGATCCCTGCCTCTCCTGTAAAGAAATTACCGCACCGTGTAGAAATAGTACGGATACCGGCTTGCAGCCTCCGTGTCTGTCCCGCCGGACTGGGTTCGCGGTGTATATCTGTAAAATGATATATCTTCCGATGCGCCGAGGGTACCGTTGATCATGGAGTGAGCCAGATTGCTGTCCACGCTGCGGATATTGATTTTCTGTATCGTATTATCCTTCGTCAGATTCGGCTCACTGTCCGGGTCGTCCCCGCCGATTCTCATTTCCATCGTATTATGCGCCCGCATAAACATCTGATAACCGGTCTCCGCGTTGCTGATCACCTTTTTCGAAATCATCACCAGCGAAGCGAAAATCACAGATCCGAACGTGACAAATAAGAGTGCAACCAGTGTCTCAGGGATAGTCTCTCCCCGTTTTGATCTCAATTTTCGAATTCTCATCGTCCTCACTCCCTGTCTTTAATCTCCATCCTCCGCGTCCTTCGGATTGATCACCGTGATAACCGCATCCTTCCAGCCAATCTCACTGAGTCCCACCTTGCGGGTTACACGAACCGAATACAGCTCCGGCTCATCCTCGTCTCCGTCATCTTCTTCGCCGTCGTCTTCCTCCGGCTCCACCTTCTCGATCTTTACGATCTGCTCATATTTCACGTTGATGTTTTTCGCCGGAATGCGCACGATCAGGTACATCGGTGATTTCCGGTATGCCTCTTCTTCTTTTGCCAGCGCGTTCCGCTCCGTTTCCGTTGCTCCCTCCACCGTGTAGAGGTACGCCGTGATCCCCAGATTCTCATCCATCTCAACCCTGGCATAGACACTTTCCACCCCGTCGATCGAAGCAGAACCGTTCTTCTTCGGCGTCATGCAGACAACCTGATATTTCACAGGTTCCGTTCCGGCGTCACCTTTGTCCCAGGACCGGTTTGCCGGCGTCACGGAATCAGCCAGCGTGTCTTCCCAGCCATGAAAAAGCTGGCCGTCGCCATTGCCCCACTTCTCATCCACGACCTCGCGCGCCATATTGTCCGCAAGTTCCGAGAGTTTCTCCGTTATCGCCGTTCCGGAAATGTTCAGCGGGTCCCCTCCGCGCTCCGGGTACGGCTCGTCGCCCCCGGTAAAATCCTCATTCTGCGGATCTTCGGTCTCATCGACCACATACGTCTTGCTGAGTGTCCGCGCCGTGCGAAATGTTCTCGCTCCCATCTTCTCTGACAGGAGATTGGCCGCGGATACCAGCTGATAGCGCTCCTCCGCGCCGGTATCGACCTGTGAAATCCGGCCCGCCGCCGTTCCGGCGACTGCCAGCAGAACCGTACCGATAATCGTGCAGAATGCAAAATACAGCAGAGCCGCAATCAGCGACATGCCGCTGTTATCCTTTATCTTTCTGTAGATCCTGTTCTTCACGATACCTGCCTTCCCACCTGACGAATCATCGGTTTCCTCCTGAATCGTCAGATACTTCCGCATTTTCGCCTGTCTTCGTGTTCCGATAAACGGTTTCCTTTTTCGGTCCGGACCTGTCAGCGATACCTCCGCCGATATCCCGGATTCCTTCCGTTACACCTTTCGGCCATGGACGTCCGCATCACATCCCGAAGGTCTTCAGAACCACACCCAGCGCCGCCAGCACCGCAAAGGTCATGCAGGTTCCGGCAAGGCTGAACTTGCTGTTTGGCGTGTGGCAGTACGGGCACTCAAACCCGTACGTCATGCTCAGCGCCTTCCATCCGGTCAGCTTCTTCACGCTCACCTCCCGGCCGCACCTGCGGCAGATGCATTTGGTGACAAAAGTGGCCTTCTCCAGCTCCGTCGGCTGATTGGCTTCGTTCTTCGTGCGGATCAGATTCTTATTCTTGGAACTCATTGTATTCTCCTGTATCCCCGGATCTCATCCTATATGGAAGATCCGGGCTGTTTTGCTCATGAAAGAATTTCTCATTAAAATGTATAATTTCTTAATTCTATTATAATTCGGTATGAATCCCTATTCAAGAAAACGCTGCAAATGTTGTCGAAAAGTCCGTATCTTCTGATTCCTTATCAATGTCCCCCATAAGGTGCATCCGCAACCGAAACATGAAATGTGATGAGGTGCTTGAAAGTCCGGGGCTTACTCTCGTGTATCCGGGGGGAGATTATAATAATCCAGTACATAATCCCAGAAATCAGCAGCTGCTTCTGAGAGAAGTACCCTTTTCTTTCGCAGGAGAGAAACATTCCGTCTTGCATGATATCCCTGAATCTTCATTGCCTTCATACCGGGACACAGGGCGCGCGCATTATCCAAACAGCACTCCGGAAGAAATGCAATCGCATTTCCGGAATTGATCATCTGCATTTTCATCAAAAAATCATCGGTCTGGAAATACGTGTGCGGCCAAAATCCGGCATTCTTGCAGATCTGATAGGTAATATCATGGAAAAACGGGGTGTCCGCTTTCATCGTGATAAACGGTGCTTCTTTCAGCTGTGTCAGATCCACCGTATCCGTGTGATCTGTCAATTCATGAAATCCCGGAAATTCAGGTCCGATTACCAGATAATGATCTTCCGAAAACAGTTTTTGCCGGACCCAAAACTGATCCGCTGTGGTTTCCTCAGAGGAATCGGCATAACTCCGAAGAATAAAATCAATGGTCTGATCGCTTTCCGACGTTTTCTGATCATAAAAACTCTGAAAAACCATGAAATCCGTTTTGGGATTCAGTCGTGAATACCCATCGATGCACAGCCAGAGAATGGGGGCAAAACACCAGCACGAGATCGTAATTGTTCCTGTGACGTCGTATACTGTCTGCTTTGCACTGAGAATACCGGAATCGAGATAATTGATCGAAAGTTTTGCGTTTTCATAAAACCGCCGTCCGTTCTGGTTCAGCCGGATACGATTTCCTACCCGGTCAAAAAGAGAAACTCCGAGCTCCTTCTCCAGAGAAGAGATCGCCTTGCTCAGCGTCGGCTGCGTGATATTTAGCAAATCTGCTGTTTTTGAAATGTGTTCATTCCGTACAACTTCAATAAAATAACGAATCTGTCTGAGGTCCATCGTCTTATCCTTTTCTCTTTGCACAATCGTTCGCGTGTTTTTATTATTCCTTTTTGGCTATAATAGCATATCGAGGGTGAAATTGTAAGCATGCAGTATTTGGCTTAATCTATATCTGTAATAAAAAACAAGGCAAGCGCGCAAAGCCGGTTTTATAGCAAAGGGGGAATGAAATGACAACAATCAATCGATTTGGAAATATGATGCCGCCTCCCGAAGCAGTGGCCCATCCTTATCTTCTTGACCGAACGCCCTTTCAGATTGCCGGCAATCTCTATTTTGTCGGAAACGAATGGTGCTGTTCCCATCTGATCGACACCGGCGCCGGACTGATCCTGCTGGATGTTCCGGCCGCCTCCGGCCTCCCCGGGCTTCTCTACAATATCGATTATCTCGGTTTTCATATCCGGGATATCAAATACATTATCGTCTCTCACGCCCACAGCGACCATTTTGGCTGTGTCAATGCGCTGGTACACCGCACACATGCCAAAACATTTCTTAGTGCGGCGGATGCAATGGATATGCGACAAAATCCGGAGCGCGTCGCTGCGATGAACCGTGATCTCGGACCATATAACGAATCTTTTGTTCCGGATGTCGAACTGCAGGACGGGGACACCATTGAATTGGGAAATACCGTCATTCGCTGTGTTCTTACACCGGGACACACAGTTGGAGTAATGTCACATTTCTGGGATATGGATTATCGGGGCAGAACCGTCCACATCGGGATATACGGCGGCGCTGGGTTCGTCTCACTCTCAAAGGAGTCCCTCCGTAAAAACAATCTTCCGCTCTCGCTTCAGGATGCTTTTTTAGACTCCATCGCGAAAGTCTGGGATGAGCCGGTAGATATCATGCTTGGAAACCATCCGTTTCACAATGATATCTACCAAAAATATATGAGACGGTGCCGGGGAGAAGAAGATCCGTTTCTGGATCCGACAGAATGGCACCGATTTCTTCAGGAATTGAAAGACCGGTTTCTCGATTTTCTGAAAATGACACCGGAAGAAGTTCGGGAAATGTACCGCGACAGTCAGCTGACAATGTACTATCAGGGCTGTTTTAAAAATTCATAGTAAAAGGGAGGATCTGAATACATGAAATTGCTGAAATGGCTTAACCGTTATGTCGAAGAATTGTTTCTGGTCACAATTCTATGCTCGATCGTCATCGTCATGCTTTACCAAATCGTTCGGCGATATATATTCAATGCCTCCCTGAGCTGGTCCGAGGAATTCTGCCGATACGCATTCATCTGGTTCATCTTTCTTGCGCTTCCCTACAGCATCCGGCTCGGAAGTGAACTGCGTATGGATGCTGTCATCTCGGCGCTTCCGTCGAAGGCAAACCGTACCCTGAAACTGGTTCTGACCGTGGCAAGTCTGCTCTTTACGGCGTTTCTGTTCTTCCAGTCAGTCACCGCCGTTCAGGAATCCGTAATCGCCGGAGAAATCAGTACCGGTCTTCATCTTCCGAAACAATATATCTATCTGTCCATGCCCGTCGGTTTCGGTCTTGCCGTCATCCGATATATTCAGGTAATCCTGCCGCAGGTTACACATCGGGAAAAGGAGGCTTAACCATGACACTTGCACTTTTTCTTTGCTTTGCAATCACACTTTTGGTGGGTTTTCCTCTTGCCTGGGTTCTGATCCTTTCCGCCATGGTTCCGGGATCCATGGACCCTTCTTTCATCGGAAACGTTCAGTTTGTGCTGCGCAGTATCATCGGAGGGGCAGACTCCAGCAGCCTTTTGGCAGCCCCGCTTTTTATTCTTTCCGGAATCATTATGGCCAAAGGCGGCATTTCCCGAAAAATATTTGATGTCTTTGCCTATTTTCTCTGCAGAGTTCCAGGCGGCATGCCCTGTGCCGTAATCGTAACCTGCCTCTTCTACGGTGCTATCTCCGGATCCGGAACCGCGACCTGCGCCGCCGTCGGCGCAATGACAATCCCCATCCTTCTGGATTTGGGATATGACACGAAATTCTCCGGTGCTCTGGTGGCAACTGCGGCAGGGCTCGGTGTCATCATTCCGCCATCCGTTCCCTTCATCATGTACGGCACGGCGACAGGAGTCTCCATCGGAAAACTCTTTATTGCCGGAGTGATTCCCGGCATTGTGATTGCGCTCTGTCTGATGATCTATTCTGTAATCTTTTGTGTCCGTAAAGGAGAAAACCGGGAACGGATTCTGGAAGCCACAGAAAACATCCGGAAAAACGGATTCTGGCCCCTGTTCAAAGACGGGATCTGGGCGCTGCTGACTCCGGTTATTCTTCTCGGCGGAATCTATTCCGGAATCGTAACTACAACAGAAGTTGCATGCATCTCTGTCATTTACGCGCTTCTCGTATCCATCTTCGTCTATCGGACGGTAAAACCGTCTGAAGTCCTGAACCTGCTGACGGAAGCCTGTAAGACGCTGGCTCCTCTTGGACTTATCCTGGCGGTGGCAACCGCCTTTGGCCGCATTCTGACGCTGCTTCAGATCCCCATGATGCTCTCCGGTTTCATCATGACACACTTCACCTCAAAGATCGCGGTACTGCTGATCATGAATCTTATGCTGCTTCTCATCGGTATGGTAATGGATACCGGACCCGCACTGATGATTCTTGGTCCGATGCTTCTGCCGATGACGTCCGCGCTCGGCGTTGATCCGGTACACCTCGGCATTATCATGACAGTAAATATGGCAATCGGTTTCGTAACACCGCCGTTCGGTGTAACCCTGTTTGTCGCCGCTCCGATTGTCGGCGAACCGCCCATGGCGTTAGGAAAACGAGCGATGCCTTTTATCGCAACATTTCTTGCGGCTCTTATTCTGATTACCTTTGTTCCTCAATTTTCCATGTGTCTTTTGTAAGACGGCATATCGATCGGTCATATTTAAATTCAGAAATGCAAACACGAAAGGAGATCAAATACTATGAAACTGCGTTCTGTCCATGCTCTCATTGCAACCGGAAGTCTGTTATTCAGTCTGGCGGCCTGTGGTTCACCCCAACCGTCCAACCAGAGCTCGCAGCAGTCAGCCGCCGTTCAGACAGAGAACGCTTCTGCCGAACCATCCCTGGATTACAGGAAATATTTGTCTGCAGAATATCCCTCCATCCCCGCAGATGGACCGAATATTTCACTGACAATAGCACATGCCGGGGCAGAAAATTCCGGTCAACAGGTTCTGATGAACGCGCTGAAACATACGCTCGAAGAAAAAAGCAATGGCAAGATCAGCGTGACGGTTTACCCGAACGGCCAGCTGGGAAGCGATGCGGAGATCATCACGTCCTGCCTGAAAGGAGACATTGATATTGCCTATCAGTCCGGATCAACACATTCCAGCCAGGTTCCGGAGACACAGATTTTTGACACTCCGTTCCTCTTCTCCGGTCTCAGCAAAGACAAGGTGATGAGCATCATCACGGACAGCGAATTCCGGGATATGTACAACGCAGCAAACGAAAAAGCAGGATTAAAGTGCCTGATGCTCCGCGTCTGGGGATCCATGAATCTGACCTCAAACCGTCCGGTTTCCAGTCTGTCGGATCTTCAGGGGCTGAAAATCCGCACCGCTCAGGCGGAATCCCGCATGGCAGTCTGGTCCGCGCTCGGAGCAAACCCGACCCCGCTTGCGTTCAGTGAACTCTACATGGCACTTCAGAACGGAACCGTCGACGCGCAGGATAATAACTTAGAAAACGCGGTTGTGTCCGGTGCAGCCGAAGTCCAGAAATATCTCATCCCAACCCAGTCCATGATGCCAAGTCTGGATGTCTGCATGAATAAGACAAAATTTGACTCCATGCCGGCAGAGTATCAGAAGTTACTTCTCCGGGCTTGTAAAGATCTGGAAAAATACGATTATGATGTGACAGAGTTGGATGAAAAGCACTTCCACGACCGTCTGATCAGTGAATATCATCTGACGGAATGCAGTCTCACCGATGAAACGCGCGCAGAGATGCGCAAAGCCGCAAAACCGGCGATTGATACGGTAAAGCAGGCAGTCCATAATGACGCCATGTACGATGTGTTGGAAAAACTGATTCAGTAATAAAAAAACGCGCGATCCTCTTCCTATTCTCATCGCGCAGTTCATCTTTACGTTCGTTTTAACTTTCTTCCATCTCTATGCCGGGCGAAGCCGGGACCTGTCCCACGGCAACATACACCGCCCGGCAGTTACCAGGCTTTCAAAAGTCCGTATCTTCTGACTCCTTATCACTGTCCCCCATAAGGGCATCCGCAACCGAAACAATTTTTTTGTGTCCACTTTTCTTGCCTGCTGCAAAATGTGATGATGCGTTTTAAAAGTCGCTCATGAAATGTGATCTTTGCTTCTAAATTCGCTCATGAAATGTGAATATATGTTTATAATTCGCTCATAAAATGTGATCAAAGTCATTGAAGTCCCTCATTTTATGTGATACTGTAAACTCGGAGGTGAAAGGATGTACTACCGACGAAAGATTGACGATTATTTAAAAAGCTGGAAAGCAGACTCAAATCATAAACCGTTAATTGTGAAAGGTGCCCGTCAGATCGGGAAAACCGAATCCATCCTGCATTTTGCCCGGGACAACTACGAAAATGTGGTCTATCTCAACTTCGCGCTGGAAAAAAAATTCATGCAGATTCTGGCTGACGGCTACGATGTCGAAAGCGTAATCCGGAACATTTCTCTGGCCGATCCATCCAAAAAATTCATTCCCGGCAAAACCATCCTTCTGTTTGATGAGATTCAGGAAAATCCGGATATTGCAACGACGCTGAAGTCCTTTAAGATCGATGGAAAATACGATGTCATCTGCAGTGGATCCATGTTAGGGATCAATTACCGGAAGATTCACAGCAACAGTGTCGGTGCCAAGACCGATTATGAAATGTATTCCATGGATTTTGAAGAATTCCTCTGGGCCAAAGGATACTCACAGGAACAGATCGATTCCATTCTCACCCATATGCTTGAAAACCGTCCGTTCAATGAAAATGAACTTTCCGTTTTTAAGAAACTGTTTCTGGACTATTGCGTTCTGGGCGGAATGCCGGATGTGATCCGTCTTTACATAGAAACAGGAACCTTTTCGGGCACGCTGGATGTTCAGGAACAGATCCGCCTTGACTATGAAGAGGATGTCCGAAAATATGCGGAAGGTCTGGATCAGGCAAAGATTATCAGCGTTTATCGCAGTATTCCGGCTCAACTGGCAAAGGAAAACAAAAAATTCCAATTCAATAAAATTGCTAAGAATGCCCGTTCCCGGGAATATAACGGCTGCATCGAATGGCTGAAAGACGCCGGCGTCATCACAGAGTGCAGCTGCCTGCAATATCCGGAACTTCCCCTGAAAGGAAATGTTGAAGAGAGCAAATACAAACTCTATTATCCCGACACCGGTCTTCTGGTATCCGCTTTAGACGAAGAAGCCCAGGACGATCTCCGCATCAATAAAAACCTCGGTGTCTACAAGGGTGCACTGTATGAAAACTTTGTAGCGGAAGCGTTCCTCAAGCAGGGACTTGGTCTTTTTTACTATAAGAAGGAAAACTCCTCTCTGGAAGAAGATTTCTTTGTCCGGACACAGAATAACCTGATTCCGGTGGAAGTGAAATCCAACACTGACCGTTCAAAATCATTGGCCTCTCTGATTCAAAACAAGGCCTACCATGATATTACTTTCGGCATCAAGCTCGGCGATTTCAACGTAGGCTACGCCAATGCGGTCTATACGTTCCCGTATTTCTGTGCCTTCAAGATGAAAGAATATCTGAAGCAGAACGATTTCCGCGATGCCGACGAAGAGATTTCCTGACAGCATTGCTCCTACACGGCAGACTCTCTGCTTTTTCGTGAATATCCCTGTGCCGGCAAGGTGAACCATGATCTGCGAATTGCGGGCGTTTCGCGGCAGCCGCCGGGATCTCCCGCCGGCACAGGTTTTGGCTCGCAGTTCGCTTCTCTTTCCTGTAACATACGGATTTCAAAAACTAATCGAGTAGGAGGCGGTGACTAACCGCCGTCCTCTCACAGCACCGTACGTACCGTTCGGTATACGGCGCTTTCAATAGTTGACGTGCACAGACTGATAGGCTGTGGCTAAATCATAGAAGCCACTGTTTATCAGTCTATCTTTTGTCATCGCCATGTTGACTGCGACTGTATGTGTGGTAAACCAATATCCACGCCGACTGTTGCCAGCAATATGCGCCAAGTCCTCGGGCACACCCATCTTAATCAGATTTCGCACCTTTGTCTTGGGCTTCTTCCATTGTTTCCATATACACATACGGATTCTGTGATAGAGCCATCCATTGATGTCGTCGATGTTCTTCTTCATGCTTGCTATCCC
>NZ_FOIL01000071.1 GCF_900101295.1 [Clostridium] aminophilum
GATGCCCGTAAAAATCTTTTTATTCCTGTCAATATACTCCACTGCACACTGTTTAATGCTGTCCATATCTTCTCCTCTTCTGCTCTTTTTCTTTTGCCGGTCCAAAACGGAGCCCGGTATGTCCCTCCCCGAATTCCTTTTTTTTGTGTGGTATAAGGATTTTCGGAGAAATTTCCTATAAAAGAACAAAGTCCGCAAGCGGACTTCGGCTCCCCCATCCCCTCAGTCCTGAGGGGAGCCCCGCGGACTTTGCGCGCCGCCGCTGGTCACCGTTAGGTGACAGCTTCCTTACAGCGGCGTGCGCATCCTTGCGGAGCGTTTTTGTTTCATAGGGAATTTCGGAGAAATTTCCTATGAAACAAAAACAGCCGCCGGCCAGACACAGGCCGACGGCATCATCTTTACAGTACTTTACTCAGGAAATCCTTCAGTCGTTCGCTCTTCGGGTGATTGAAGATGTCGTCCGGAGTTCCCTCTTCGATCAGTCTGCCGTCTGCCATGAACAGGACACGGTTGCCCACTTCACGGGCAAATCCCATCTCATGGGTCACGCAGACCATCGTCATGCCTTCCTCGGCAAGCTCTTTCATAACGTCCAGAACCTCGCCGACCATCTCCGGGTCCAGCGCGCTGGTCGGCTCATCGAAGAGCATGACTTCCGGCTCCATCATCAGGGCCCGGACGATCGCCACACGCTGCTTCTGACCGCCGGAAAGCTGTACCGGATAAGCGTTTGCACGGTCGGACAGACCGACTCTCGCCAGAAGCTCCTTTGCTCTTTTCTCGGATTCCGCGCGGTCCGCATGCTTTACCATAACCGGCGCCAGCACAAGGTTCTCCAGAATAGTTTTGTGAGGGAAGAGGTTGAAATGCTGGAACACCATTCCCATATTCTGGCGGAATTTATCAATGTCAATCTTGGTGCCGACGATCTCCTCGCCCTTATAGACGATGGAACCGCCGGTCGGTTCTTCCAGAAGATTCAGGCTGCGCAGAAATGTGGACTTTCCGCTTCCGGACGGTCCGATTACAACCATGACGTCGCCGCGGTTGATGTCGACGGTCACGCCGTCCAGAGCCTTGATCTGTCCGTAATTATAGTGTTTTTTCAGATCGCGGACCTCAATCATTTTCTCAGCGTTTGTCACTTGCACGCATCCTCCTCTCGAAATACTGGATGATCTTTGATGTCGGGAAGCACAGGCAGAAGTACAGGAATGTCGCAACAATCAGCGGCTCCGGAATAATGAAGCTTGCGGACTGGATGCTCTTGATGTTGAACATGATATCCTGAACACCGATCGTATAGCAGACGGAACTCTCCTTGATGATGGTGACAAACTCGTTGGCTACCGCAGGAAGAATATTCTTGACCGCCTGCGGAAGAACGATTGTCATCATGGTCTGCTTCTTGCTCATGCCAAGACTTCGCGCCGCCTCGGTCTGTCCGGCATCGACGCCCTCGATACCGCCTCGGATGACATCACTCATGTATCCGCCGCTGTTCAGTGCAAGCGCAACAGCCGCCGGGAAAAACCGCTCGAACTGGATAAATCCGAGGAACGTAAACTTCGGAAGGGTGATGAATCCGAATACAACATAGTAGACAAGGAAGATCTGCACCAGCATCGGCGTGCATCGAACAAACTGCACATACGCTCCCGCGATCATCCTGACCGGGTTAAAACGGGCGAAGAATTCATGACGCTTCATCTGCTCAATGTTATCGGTCTGAATCTTTCCGAAACTGCGGAACGGTCGGATATCCGATAACAGCATCATCGCCAGAGCGAATGCGAGGAAAAATCCAAAGAATACGGTGCACAGGGACAGAAGTACGGTTACGATCAGTCCCTGCTGAAGCATTTTCCCGTAATCAAGGACAGAAAGAAGATGTTCCATGCTGATTACCATGGGTGCGGCCTCCTTTATAGACACAATGATTCCCCCCGGATGAAACCGGGGAGAATCGGACAAAAAGTGATCTTATTGATACATTATTTCTGTAAAAAATGTTGAAAAATGCTTACTGAGCCTTGGTGGTCTCTGCGGCAGCCTCTGTTGTCTCTCCCTCAGACTCTGCCTTCACCTTGCCATTCTCGTCAAGCTGACCCTGGTATACATTGGCGTCATCAGAAGCAAGCTCCTGAGCCTCTGTGACGAACTTGTCCAGAGAACCGTCCGCCTGAAGAGCCTTGATCTCTGCGTTGACCGCATCGAGAAGCGCCTGATTGCCCTTCTTTACCGCAACTGCAGAACCCTCGGTATCATACGGAACCTCCCATGCAATGGCAAGATCCGGGTAATTCTTTGCGTACTGCTCTGCTACCGCAGTCTCCATGAACGCACCTTCCAGTTTTCCGGTGGTCAGCTCGGATACGATGTCCGTAACCTTCGGAAGACCGATGATGTTGGCATCCGGAGTATTCTTCTCTGCGAGACCGTACTGAATGGAACCGGTCTGAGCGCCGACTGCAAGTCCCTTGAAATCCTCAAAGCCCTTGTACTTGTCCAGATTCTTCTTCGATACGCAGAAGCTCTGTCCGCCCTTGTAGTAGATGTCGGAGAAGTCAAATACCTTCTGTCTCTCCGGATCCGGGGAGAAACCGGAAATTCCGAGATCGATGCTTCCGTTCTGAAGCTCCATCAGAATTCCGTCGAAATCCATGGTTGCGAACTCAACTTCGAGGCCGAAATCATCTGCCATCTTCTGCGCAAACGCAATATCAAAACCGGCCAGCTTCGGCTCGCCGTCTTTCTCAATGTGATAGAACTCATACGGTGCGAAATCCGGGCTGGTACCGATCACGAGTTTTCCCGGCTTGATGGTCTCGAAAGAAACCTCTGCCTTCTTCTCCTCACCGCTCTGAGACTCTGCTGCTGCAGTTGTCTCCTCTGCCTTGGATGCCGCTGCGGTTGTTGCTGCCGCGCCGCTTCCGCCGCATGCTGCCATGGAAAGTGCCATTACTGCTGCCATTGCACCGGCAAAAATCTGTTTCTTCATAGTATTTCCTCCTCAGATAGTCTTCGATTCCTCTGCTTCATGAACTTTTGGGGTCATCTGCTGCGCAGAAGAATCATTTTTATGCACATTCTTTGCATAAATGCAACTTTTATTCGTCAAGCTACTGAATATGAATTATAACTCATATTTCTGATAAATCAAGGGATTTTTATGCATTACCGTCCGGATGCCGACAAGGAGCAGAAATGCGCTGGCCGCCGCCTGAAAAATGAGCTCTGCGCCCGCAGTTTGCACGGAAAGAAAGCATGCATCCGCCGCATTGTTCACCGCGTGGGCGGCAATCCCCGGAAGGATGGTTCCGGTCCGTATAAAAATTCCTCCGATGAGAAGGCCCATTCCGAGCGCCCATCCGATCTGTAGAACCGTCATGAGAAGTGGCTGACCGGCGAAAAGATTCCCCCCATGCGAGAGCGCAAAGATAACAGCACTGATCCAGACGGAGATCTGTGCCCGTTCCGCGGCAGAGTCATAGCGGTCTTCCCCGTTCTCGATCCCGCCTTCGTTCTCTTTTCCTACAGGATCATCCTTCTGCAATCCCTTCCCGTTCTCTTTTCCGCCGGAAATATCCTTCCGATGGTCCCCCTTGTTCGTCGGTTTCAGAATTCTCATGCACAGCCGGATCGCAAAGACCCGGAATGCCGCTTCCTCCGTCAGGGCAGCCGCGGCGGCAGTCACGGCCAGCGCACAGAAAAGATCCTCCCCCCTGCGGAGCGGCGTCCGGCTGCCGATATGAAGGAGAACTGTCCCGGCTGAAATCGCGAAAACAGGGAACAATTCCCGCATCCCCACACCGAAATTCCGCAGTGTATACGCCTTCCGGAAAGCTGCGCCGGGAGATCTCTGTGCATTTCCGTACGTTTTTTTACTTTCGCCGGACGTTCTGCGCCCGTTTTCCCGGCCGTCGGTGAGGCCCCGTTCCGGCCGGAACGCCATTCCGCAGCACGCATAAAACACAAACGGCATCACGATGCCGAGAATCAGCGTCGTGATACCGTATAAAACCGTGCCGGGGAAACTGGGCACCAGAAGCCTCGGAAGATACTCGAGGTTCAGGAAAATCGGTGCCAGAATTCCCGTCAGAAGAAAAGCCGGCCATCGGCGTTCAGACCGCCCGGCTTCATTTTCTCCCCTCGTATTCATTACTGCTCCTGCGGTTTGGAAAGGTCAATGCTGCGGATCTTCTTGCGAAGCGGCAGAACGCTTGTCGGGTTGACGCTGAGCTCATCGATGCCCATGCGCAGGAAGCTCTCGGTCAGCGAGAGATCCGCGCCAAGTTCGCCGCAGATGCCGACCCAGATGCCGTGCCGGTGTCCCGCCTCCACCGTCATGCGGATCGCCCGGAGCACTGCCGGATGATGGGTATCGGCAAACGGCTCAAGTTTTGCATTCTGACGGTCAATCGCACAGATATACTGTGTCAGATCATTGGTTCCGATGGAGAAGAAATCGCAGTTCTCCGCCAGTTCATCCGCACAGAATACCGCTGCCGGAGTCTCCACCATGATGCCGACCTGAACATCGCCGACCTTCTTGCCTTCGCTGATCAGGTCATTGCGGCAGATATCCAGAATCTTACGGCATTCATTGAGCTCCGCCGCGCTGATAATCATCGGGAACATGATCGCCAGATTGCCGTAGGCCGCCGCCCGGAGAAGGGCGCGGAGCTGAGTCTTAAAGAAATCTCTTCTGGTCAGGCAGATGCGGATCGCGCGGTAGCCGAGCGCCGGGTTCTCTTCCCTGTCCAGATTCATGTAATCCACCTGCTTGTCCGCGCCGATATCGCAGGTGCGGATGATGACCAGTTTCGGGGCCAGAGCCTCGACTGCCTCTTTATATGCCGCAAACTGCTGTTCCTCGGTGGGAGCGGTGGAGCTGTTCAGATAGACGAATTCCGAGCGGAAGAGTCCCACGCCGCCGGCATCATTCAGCTTTACCGCCTCAATGTCGGACGGGCCGCCGATGTTGGCGTAAACGTTGATCTTCGTTCCGTCGATGGTCGTGTTGGTGCGGCCCTTCAGTTCCTGGAGAAGGGCTCTCTGCTTGTCGTCTTCGATCTTTCTTGCCAGAAGATTCTTCCTCAGATCGTCGTTCGGATCGATATATGCGCAGGCATTGTATCCGTCGATGATCACCTCGTGACCGTCCCAGTCATCGGAGATCTCCTGACACTGCACCAGTGCCGGAAGATTCATGCTTCTGGCCAGAATGGCGGTGTGGCTGTTCAGACTTCCCTCTTTTGTGATCATGCCGAGGAGAAGAGACTTGTCGAGACGAACGGTCTCGGACGGAGCGAGATCATCCGCAACCAGAATTGCCGGCTCGCCTCCCTGCTTGCTTCCGAGGTCCATACCCAGCAGCACGCCGAGAACGGCATTTTCAATGTCGATAATGTCGGCGCTTCTCGCGCGAAAATAGGCATCTTCCATCTCGGCGAACACCTTCGCCTGATTGTCGAACGCGGTCTTTACGGCATACTCGGCCGTATGCTTTTCCTCGGAAATAATCTCATTGACCGCATCCACAAGATCCTCATCATCCAAAAGCATTGCGTGGACGCTGAAGATCTCCGCGCTCTCCTCCCCCGCGCTCTCGACGGCGCGGTCGTGAAGCTCGTTCTGCTGGTCAATCGCCGCAAGACGGGCCGCCTCAAAACGTCCGAGTTCCATCTCGACCTGCGCATCGTCAACGGTCTTTTCACTGATCTCGAACTTCGGCGCCTTGTAAACCTTGATCTTGCCCACCGCGATGCCGTTCAGTACGCTTTTTCCTGTAACTACCTGCATATTTTGTCCTCCAGGCTCTGACAGACAAGCTTGCCTGTCCATTGGAGCCGTCAATCAAAGTTTGAAAGTTTACTTTCAAACTTTTCCCTCCAGGCTCTGGCACAAGACAGATTGATCCGTGCTCGTATCTGAGCCGTCCAGTTTCATTTGAGAGATCCCTTTCAAACTTCCGATCTTTCTTACGATTTTTCTTCCGCTCTCTCTTCAGAGATTCTCGGCGATCTTCTTCCCGATCTCTTCCGCTGCCAGCTCCTCATCCTCGCCTTCGATGCATACTTTGATCGTATCGCCGCATTTCGCGCCGAGCTGCATCAGCTGGATCATTTTCCGCATATCCGCCTTCTCATCGCCTTTTTCCACGATGATCCGGCTGGAAAATTCTTTGGCAGCCTTTACAAGAACTCCGGCCGGACGTGCATGAATTCCGATCTCATCTTTGATTACATACTCAAATTCTTTCATACCGATTCTTCTCCTTTCGCCACCCGCTCACGGGTCCCTTCGCGCCGGATTCGGTCTGCGCAGGCAGACATCCTTCCTGATTGAATCGGGGCACCTTCCTGAATCTGCCCCCAAAACGATTCTGAACTGTACTTCTTATATTATAGCAAACGTTTATCTCAAACGTTTCTTTTTTCGTGTTCCTGTCTTCCGCGGATTTTATCGGAATCCACCTGCGCGCGGAGCTGATCCAGACTGTCGAATTTCATCTCCGGCCGGAAAAAATCCAGCATCCGCACTTCGATCGTTTTCCCGTAAATGCTCTGATCAAAGTCATAAAGAAAGGTCTCGGCACTGACCGGATGAAGCCCTTCAATGGTCGGCTTGCGCCCGATATTCGTCAGGCTCGGATACCACACTCCGTCCACTTCCGTCTCGGAGAGATAGACGCCGAATACCGGCAGATGTTTCTGCGCCGGCGGAAGGATATTCGCCGTCGGAAAGCCCAGGGTCGAGCCAAGATGCTGACCGTGCACCACCTCTCCGGAAATGCTGTATTCATATCCGAGGAGCTCGTTGGCTTTCCGGATATGACCTGCCGCCAGTTCTTCCCGCACATAGGTACTGCTGATCTCCCTCTCGCCGTCCATGAGCTTGTCCACGATCACGGCCCGGAAACCGTATTCCGGTCCCAGCTTTCGGAGAAGGGCCGCATTACCCGCACCCTTATAACCGAAACTGCAGTCCGTTCCGGCAATCACGGCTCTCGCGTGCATCTGGTCAGTGAGAACTTTGCGTACGAAATCTTCCGGAGACATGTGAGCAACCGTCGTGTTGAAGGGATATTCCACCAGATAGTCGATTCCCGCCTGTTCAAGGTTTCTGCGCCGCTCTTCGTTGGTTGTGATCATCGTCTGCATCCGGCCCGACATCAGCGAACCCGGTGCCGTCTCAAACGTAAACACCGCAGTCTTCATTCCCGCCTTGCGGAAACGGAACACTTCATCGAGAAGTTTCATATGCCCCCGGTGGAGCCCGTCAAATTTACCGATGGTCACCGCGGTCGGCTCTTCTATCTGAAACTCTCTTGTTCCGATTATATACTGCATTCCTGTCTCCTATTTAAAAATCCGTACTGCTTTCCATTTTTTTTCGTCCGGCCGATAGCCGTAGACACCGATAAAACGTCCCTGGCCGTCATACATCCGAACCTCGGCATCGTCTCCGTATCCCGTCGGGTCCAGAAACTCCGCGCCGAAGGGATTGCCGTTATCCAGAAGCCGGTCCAGAATCTCATTCTCCGAGCAAACGGCCGGAAGATCCGCCAGGATCCCGTCAATCGGGATCACCGCTTCCTCTGCGCGCCCTTCCCGGGCCAGCGTCTCAAGCTCTCCGAGCCGGATCGCGCGGTCAACCGCAAAGTTTCCGACCTTCGTGCGGAGAAGATGTTCCATGCAGCCGCCGCAGCCGAGTTTTTCGCCGATATCGTGACAGAGCGTCCGGATGTAGGTTCCTCTGGAGCAGGTCACGGTCATCGTAACGCGCGGCAGCGCAATGCTGTCCACCGTCAGGTCATAAATATGCACCGGACGGGCCGCCCTTTCCACCTCTTTTCCCTCGCGGGCCAGCTCATAGAGACGTTTTCCGTTTACTTTCAAAGCGGAATACATCGGTGGAATCTGCGCATAATCGCCGATAAATGACAAAGCGGCGTTTCTCACCGCCTCCTCCGTGAGTGCCCCGGACCGGATCATTTCATCCACATCCGAAGAGGCAGTTACCTGCCCGGTCGTGTCCTGCGTGTCTGTCACCTGCCCGAGCAGCATCACGGCCTGATAGGTCTTGTGTGTCTCGTCCGTCAGCATGCTCACCAGCTTGGTTGCCTTTCCGAGGCACACCGGAAGCACTCCCTCGGCCGCCGGATCCAGCGTCCCGGTATGGCCAATCTTCTTCATGTGAAGAATCCCGCGCATTTTGATCACCACATCATTCGACGTGAAGCCGGGCTCTTTGTAAATATTGATTACACCATCAAACATTCGGTTTATCCTTTTTGATTGCCTCCGCAACAGCGTTGGTGATCACCGCGGTCACCGTGTCCGCATCACCTCTCAGCGTGCATCCCGCCGCACGGATATGTCCGCCGCCGCCGTAACTCTGCGCGATGGCAGAGACATCCAGCCAGTGATTGGAGCGGAGAGAGGCTTTGAATTCGCCCTCTTTTCCCTCGTAGAGCAGCACCGCGCACTCGATACCGTCGGTGTTGCGCATCTGGTCAATGATGCCGTCCATATCCTGCGGACCGGCGCCATTGTCCTCCATATTGTTCCTGGTCACAACCGAGATCATGCAGTCGCCGTCCAGAATCCGGCGGCTCTTTAAGAGCGCGATGCCCAGCATTTTGTTCTGCACAAAGTTCCGGCGGTAAAAACTGCCGTCAATGATGTCGCCGAAGGGAATTCCCTTCTCCATCAGAAATCCCGCGGCATCCATGGTCGCCCGGGATGTGGATGAATACTTGAACACGCCGGTGTCGTGAATGATGCCGGTGTAGATGCACTCTGCCGTGCAGCGGCTGATTTTCTCCCCGTCAAGAAGGCCAAAGAGTACCTCCGCGCAGGAGCTCGCCTCCGGAACCACCAGATTCTCATCCGCGAATCCCGGGTTTGTCCGGTGATGATCGATACACAGGGTGTGGGCTGCCGTTTCAAAATACGGCAGGAACACGCCCAGACGCTCGGTATCACTGGAATCCAGGCTGATGCAGAGATCATAGGTTCTTCCCTCTTCATATTCGGTCCGAATCTCCTCAAAACCGGCGAGATAGGAAAATTTCTTCGCCGGATCGTCGAGATAGAGATCCACCTTCTTCTCCGGATAGTTCTCTTTCAGATAATTGTACAATCCGAGCGTCGAACCGATGGCATCGCCATCCGGGTGAAGATGCCCCAGAAGCACAATGTTCTCACGGTTCTCCAGCGCGGAAATCAGAATATTGCCCATCTTTATTCCTCGGATTCATTTTCCTCTTCCGCATCGGTTCCGGTGCTGTTTGCACGGTCATTCTCCGTCACCTCATCGATGAGCTTCGACATGCGGACGCCGTACTCGATTGAGGTATCCAGAACAAACAAAAGCTCCGGAGTGTTTCTGAGATTCAGACGTTTTGCCAGTTCGGAGCGAACGTGGCCGTTCGCATTTTTCAGTCCCTGCATGGTCGCCTTCTGCTCTTCCTCCGAGCCGAGAACGCTGACAAACACCTTGCAGTATTTCAGATCAGCGGTCACTTCTGCGGTCATAACGCTGGCCATCGGGCTGATCCGCGGATCCTTCAGGTCGCGGATGATCATGCTGAGTTCCTTCGCAACCTCCCCGTTGATCCGGTTATTTTTCACGCTGTTTCTGCGCATATAATCGTTCCTCCATTTGCTTTGCAGGGAGTCCCTGCGGAAATTGCACTCTACATTTTCCCGGAACTCCCTGCAAGCTGTCTGTCTTTATTCCTGAGCCGCCTTCGCTGCTGCAGCTGCCTGCGCCGCCTTGGCTGCCTTTACTTTATCTCTCGGAACTTCGACCATCGCGTAAGCCTCGATCTGGTCGCCTTCCTGTACGTCGCTGAAGCCTTCAAATACAACACCGCACTCGTATCCGGCATTGACATCCTTGACATCGTCCTTGAAACGCTTCAGGGACTCAATGTTGCCGTCAAAGATCTGCTTGCCGCCGCGGGAAACGCGGGCCTTGCAGCCTCTGCTGAACTTTCCGTCCAGAACATAGGTACCGGCGATCATGCCGACCTTGGATGCCTTGAATACCTGACGAACCTCGCCGTGACCGATGATCTGCTCCTCATATACCGGCTCGTACATACCGCTCATCGCGTCGCGGACATCGTCGATTGCCTGGTAGATAACCTTGTAGAGACGCACATCAACCTTCTCATGCTCGGCGAGCGCCTTTGCGGTCGCGTCCGGACGTACGTTAAATCCGATGACAATCGCATTGGATGCGGATGCAAGGCTGATATCGGACTCGTTGATCGCGCCGACACCGCTGTGGATGATCTTTACCAGAACCTCGTCGTTGGAGAGTTTCTCCAGAGACTGGCGAACCGCCTCGACGGAACCCTGAACGTCCGCCTTGACTACGATCGGCAGTTCCTTTACGGTTCCGGCCTTGATCTGGCTGAACAGATCGTCCAGAGACAGTTTCATCTTGGTCTCTTCGATCAGCTTGTTCTTATGCTCTGCGATAAAGGTCTCGGCAAAGCTTCTTGCCTCCTTCTCGCTGTCGAGTTCCATGAATACCTCACCGGCCGCCGGAACATCGTTGAAACCGATGACCTCAACCGGAGTGGACGGACCTGCTTCCTTCAATCTGCGGCCGTTCTCATTGGTCATTGCACGAACCTTACCGTAGCAGTGGCCCGCAACGATCGGATCGCCGACGTGAAGCGTACCCTTCTGAACCAGAACGGTCGCAACCGGACCGCGGCCCTTGTCAAGGCTCGCCTCGATGATCAGACCTCTTGCATTTCTCTTCGGATCTGCCTTCAGCTCGGAGATCTCCGCAACCAGAAGGAGTTCCTCCAGAAGGTCCTGAATACCCTGACCGGACTTTGCGGAAACCTCCACAACCGGAACATCTCCGCCCCAGTCCTCGGTCAGAACGCCGTACTGGGAAAGCTCCTGCTTAACCTTGGACGGATCTGCGCTCGGCTTATCGATCTTGTTGATCGCAACGATCATCTCAACCTTTGCCGCCTTGGCATGGTTGATCGCCTCCACGGTCTGCGGCATTACGCCGTCGTCCGCTGCAACGACGAGAACCGCGATATCGGTCGACTGCGCGCCTCTCATACGCATGGCGGTAAATGCCTCATGTCCCGGAGTATCCAGGAAAGTAATCTTTTTCTTGCCGTCCGCAACCTTGACTTCAACCTGATAAGCACCGATTCTCTGGGTGATGCCACCGGCCTCTTTCTCGGTTACGGCTGTCTTACGGATTGCATCCAGAAGGGATGTCTTACCGTGATCGACGTGACCCATTACGCAGACAACCGGCGGTCTCTCAACCATATCGGCCTCGTCCTCTTCATCCTCTTTCAGGAGTTCCGCGATGACATCGACAACCTTCTCCTTCTCGCAGAGGATATCGTAGGCCATGGCGATTTCTTCCGCCTGATCATAGGTGACACCGGTATTGATGGTAACAACCTTGCCCTGCTTGAAGAGGTCCATGATCAGGGTAGCCGGCTTCATCTTCATGTGCTCTGCCAGCTCACGAACCGTCAGCTGCTCCGGAATGGTGATCACTTTGATCTTCTCTTCCTTCGGCTCCGGCTTACGCTGCGGCTTTACCGGACCTCTCTGATCCTGTCCGTTTCTTCCCTTTGCGAACTTCTCTTCCTCGCGGTCGAAACGGCTTCCCTTCTCACCCTTATAGTTGTTGCGGTTCTGCTTGGAGTTCTGCTGTTTCTGCAGCGGCTTCTCCTCGTATCCTCCGCGGGAAGCGCTCTGTGAAGCTGCGCCTCTGCCCTGGAAACCGCCGGAGCGTGCGCCGTCATTTCTGCCCTGATAGCCGCCGGAGCGTGCGCCGCCGTCTCTGCCTGCCTGATAGCCGCCGGAACGTGCGCCGCCGTCTCTGCCCTGATAGCCGCCGGAGCGTGCGCCGTCATTTCTGCCCTGATAACCGCCGGAACGTGCGCCGTCATTTCTGCCCTGATAGCCGCCGGAGCGTGCGCCGTCATTTCTGCCCTGATA